>JBIIDV010000001.1:0-149430 GCA_044238185.1 Prochlorococcaceae cyanobacterium
CGATGCGGCCGAGGGCGCGGCGGGCCTGGGCGCTGTGGGGATTGGCGCCGAACAGGTTGCCGCCCAGGCACAGCAGGGTGTCCACGGCGCCGGCATCGGCCGCCTCGATCAGGGCACGGGTGTCGTACCCGGGGGTGCGGCTGAGCGGCCGGCCGAGCAGCTGCTCGAGGGCGAGCCGCATCGGTTCACGCAGGTGCACCGACACCCCCATCGAGCCGAAGCCCTGCACGTTGGAGTGACCGCGGATCGGCATCGTGCCCGCCCCGGGCCGGCCCACGTTGCCGCTGAGCACGGCGGTGTTGGCGATCGCCTGCACATTGGTGGTGCCATTGGCGTGGTGGGTGATGCCCATCGCCCAGGCGAACACCACGGCGCGGCAGGCGGCCAGGCGGGCGGCGGTGTGCTCCAGCTCCTCGCGGCTGAGGCCGCAGCAGGCGGTGATCGCCTCCCAGCCGGTGGCTTCGATCTGGGCGATCAGCTGCTGCCAGCCGTCGGCGTGGGCCTTCACAAACCCAAGATCGATTGCGCCGAGCTCCAGCAGCGCCTTCTGCAGGCCGAGGAATACCGCCGTGTCGGAGCCGGGGATCGGCTGCAGAAACAGCGAGGCGATCTCACTGCCTCCGCCGAGCATCGAGCGGATCGGGAAGGCGGGCGAGCCGAACTTCAGCAGCCCGGCCTCCAGCACCGGATTGATGACGATCACCGTGCCGCCGCGCTCGCGCAGGCGGATCAGCTCGTTCATCAGGCGCGGATGGTTGGCCGGCGCGTTGGAGCCCACCAGCACCACGCCATCAGCGTGCTGGAGGCTCTCCAGGTTCACCATCGAGGTGCCACTGCCGAACACCCTGGTAAGGCCGATGCTGGAGGGGGCGTGACAGAGGTCGGAGCAGTCGGCCAGGTTGTTGCAGCCGAGGGCGCGCAGCAGCAGCTGCAGCAGGTAGGCGGCCTCGTTGGAGGAGCGGCCGGAGCTGTAGGAGGCCACCCGCTCCGGCGCCGGCGTGCGGAACGCCTCGGCAACCAGCGCATGCACCTCCTCCCAGCTGATCGGCTCGTAATGATCATGGCCGGCACGGTGAATCAGGGGCCGATCCAGCCGGCCCAGGCGGTCGCACTCGGCGGAGCTGAGCTGCTGCAACTGGGCCAGGGTGCGCCCGGAGAACACCTGCCGGGGCACCGCCGGCTGTAGCTCGGCCTGGATCGCCTCCACACTCTTGAGGCAGCGCTGCAGCGGCTCGCCCAGCTCATCGCGGAAGCCGCCGTTCTGGCCGCCGGTGCCCCAGGCGCAGCTCAGGCAGGCGCTCTGGTGGGTGAGCGTCTGCCAGAGCTTCGGCCCGGTGGGCGAGACGGTGGCGCGGGCCCAGCCGTCGATCAGGGGCCAACCGCCGCCGCTGCTGGCGTCTTCCGGAGCGGGCGGCTGGGCAGGGGGCACCGTGCCGGGCGACGGATCGGGCTCGGAGGGCGCCATCGCAGCTGCTGCCGGGATCCTCTCCAGTAAAGGAAAAAAGGAGCTGGAATTGGGGGGCCTGGCCATAGCCCGCCCCTACGATCCGAAGGATCAGGAGCAGGCACACCGAGGTGAGGCTCACCCTGCAAACGCTCGGCTGGATCGCCTTCGGCATCGATGCGGTGGGCCTGCTCGCCCTCCTGGGCTGGGCACTGACGGCCAGTAGCCGAGATGGTGAAATCGCCTATGCGCTGGTGTTTCTGCTGATCGCAGGTGTATGGCTAGCCATCGGAGGGGTGGGACTGGCCATCAGCGGACGGCGGGGATCCAGCCTCGGCCTCTGGTGTTCCGCCATCTTCTTGGCCGTTCCGCCCGCCCTGATGCTCGGCCTCCGCATCATCAACAACCTCTAGAACCAGGCTCGTGCCTAAGCGACACCCCGGGCCCTAGAGGGCTGGCGCCATGAACGGTCGTCGAGCACACCCTTGCCTGCTGATCACCCCCGGGTCGGCCTTCCCCACGCGAATGGTGAGGAGGTGACCTGACCCGACAACGGCAGGCAGCTGTTGCTGGGAACGGACGATGGGAGCTTTGGCGGGACGATTCAGCTGCTGCCCCAGCGCAACCGATGCATCGCCCCATCCCGCCAACCCCCGTTCTGCTGGCCGCTATCC
The DNA here is from genome assembly GCA_044238185.1 of Prochlorococcaceae cyanobacterium. Classification (GTDB taxonomy): domain Bacteria; phylum Cyanobacteriota; class Cyanobacteriia; order PCC-6307; family Cyanobiaceae; genus NIES-981. Next base: position 2,119 of record JBIIDV010000001.1, read on the forward strand.
CCAGGCCCCCATGGCCGGGCAGGAGGGCCTCAGCCTCTGCCTGTTCGACCGGCGCTGAGGCCAGCTCAGCCCGGCCCAACCGGCTGATCCGGTGCTTCCCGCAATCGCGGCAGCACTTGCACCAGGTTGCAGGGGCGGGTGCCGGCGTCGAGCTGGGCGGCGATCAGCCGATCCCAGGCGGTTTCCACCGCATCAAGTGAGCCCGGCAGCACGAAGATCACCGTGCCGTTGGCCACCCCCGCCAGGGCTCGGCTCTGCAGGGAGCTGGTGCCGATCGTCTCGAACGACAGCACCCGGAACAACTCGCCGAAGCCCTCGATCGTCTTGTCGAGCAGGGGGGCCACCGCCTCGGGGGTGCCGTCGCGGCCGGTGAGCCCGGTGCCGCCGCTGCTGATCACCACCTGCACCGCCGGATCGGCGATCCACTGGCTGATCACCGCCCGGATCCGGAAGCGGTCGTCCGGCACGATCGCCCGCTCCACCAGCCGGTGGCCGGCAGCCTGAAGCCGCTGCTGCAGGGCGTCGCCGCTGGCGTCATCCGCCAGGGTGCGGGTGTCCGACACCGTGAGCAGGGCGATGGCGAGGCTCAAGCGGGGGCGGGCGGAGGCGTGGCGGCCATTCTGGGCATCGCGGGGGCTGCAGACTGGGGCACAGCCGCAGCTGCCGATGTCTGCGTCCGATCGCGACTCCGCCGACCCCCCAGCCGCACCCACCAGCGTGCGGGTGCGCCTGTTCGCCTGCCTGCGGGAGGCCATGGGCTGGAGTGAGCAACAGGTGGCCGCCAGCGCAGACCCTGCCACCCCGCTGGATCTCTGGCACCAGCTGGATCTGGCCAGCGCCTGGCAGGCCGCCTGCGGCAGCGCGGCCCAGCCAGAGCACAGCGCCGACCTGCCCGACGGGGTGCGGGTAGCGATCAACCAGCAGTTCGCCAGCGCCGATACCCCCCTGGCGGACGGCGACGAGCTGGCCTTCCTGCCGCCGATCAGCGGCGGCTGAACCCGCACCCGCACCTCGTCTGCCTCCTGCGCCGCCCCCGCCATGCCCACCAGCACCACCAGCAGCGCCGCCGGCGTGAGCGTGAGCCTGCACGCCGACCCGATCGACCCCTTCCAGCAGGTGGACCAGTGGCAGGCCCAGCTGGCCGCCACCCCCGGCGCGACGCCGGCGGCCACCAGCCTGTTCATCGGCCGGGTGCGGGGCACCACGGCCACGGGCGCACCGCTCGATGCCCTGGAGCTGGAGCACTACCCGGGCATGACCGAGGCCCAGCTGCAGCGCCTGGCCGCCGCCTGTGCCCGCCGCCATCCGGTGGCGGCGGTGCTGGTGCGGCACCGGGTGGGCCTGGTGCTCTGCGGCGACGCGATCGTGGTGGTGGCGGTGCTGGCCGACCGTCGCGGCCCGGCCCAGCGCTGCTGCCAGGAGCTGCTGGAGGCCCTGAAGCACGACACCCCGTTCTGGAAGCGGGAGTGGAGCAGCGGCGTGGGCGAGTGGGTGCTGGGGAACACGCCGCTCACGGAGACACCGACAGCTTGAGCAATCGTCAGAACACCGCCAACCGCAGCAGCTGCGCCCACAACTCAGTGCCCGCCTCCAGCTGGCCCAGCTCCGCCGGGATCTCCAGCAGCAGGTCGGCCCCCTGCAGCGAGCCGATCCGCGACGAGGCCTGGCTGCCGTCCACCACCGCCAGCAGCGCACCGTCCTCGCCCACCTGCAGCCGCGCCCGGGCCAGCTCCGGCCGGCCGGCGCCGCGTTTCAGCGGGGCCGCCAGGCGCACCGGCAGGCGGGGCAGCAGCTGCGGTTCGGCCCCCTCCAACACCTGCAACGCCGGCCAGAGCAGCTGCAGGGCGGTGATCGCCGCCGCCACCGGGTTGCCCGGCAGCCCGAAGAACGGCTTACCCGCCAGCTGGCCGAAGGCGAAGGGCCGGCCGGGCTTGAGGAACAGCTTCCAGAACGCCACCGTGCCGCGCTCCGCCAGCAGCGGCCGGATCCAGTCGGCATCGCCGGCCGACACCCCGCCGGTGCTCACCACCACATCACAGCCGGCCGCCAGCTGCTCCAGGGCCGCCGCCAGCGCCTCGGGCTGGTCGGCCACCACCAGGCGCTCGGCCAGGCCGTAGCCCAGCCTTGCCAGCAGCGCCGCCAGCAGGGTGCCGTTGCTCTCCCAGATGGCGCCGGGGCCCCGCGGCTCGCCGGCGGCCACCAGCTCATCGCCGCTCACCAGCAGCCCGATGCGCGGCCGGGGCCGCACCGCCAGGTCGGCCACACCGCAGCTCGCCAGCCGGCCCAGGTCGGCCGGGCCCAGGCGCACCCCCGCCGCCAGCAGCTCCTGGCCGGGCGCCGCCTCCTCATCGGCGGCCCGGATCCAGGGGTTGGCGCCGGCCTCGCCCGCCAGCCGCAGCCTCTCGTCCTCCACCTGCACCAGCTCCTGGGGCAGCACCCGCGCCGCCCCCTCCGGCAGCGGCGCCCCAGTGAGGATGCGCACCGCCTCGCCGGCGGCCAGCACCCCGGGGAAGGGGGCCCCGGGAGCGGAGCGGCCCAGCAGCCGCCAGGCCGTGCCCGCGGGTGGGGGCGTGGCGTCGGCGATGGCGTAGCCATCCATGATCGAGGCCCGGAACCCGGGCACCGCCTCCAGGGCGCGGCAGGCCAAGGCGCTCACCCTGCCCAGACAGGCGGCCAGGGGCAGGCGCTCGCTGCCGCCCAGGGGAGTGAGCGCCGCCAGCACCCGCCGGCGCGCCTCCTCCAGCGGCAGGCCCTCGGGCGGAAACGGCTCAGCCATCACTGGCGGGATCAGAGGCCGCCGCTCCCGGATGGCGCCAGTCGCCGCTGCGCCCGCCGCTCTTGCGCAGCAGGCGCACCGGCCCGATCGTCATCGCCCGGTCGGCGCTCTTGAGCATGTCGTAGAGGGTGAGCAGCCCCACCTGCACGGCGGTGAGCGCCTCCATCTCCACCCCCGTGGGGCCAGTGGTGGCCGCCCGCACCGCACAGCGCAGGCCCACGCCCGCACCATCCGGCAGGGGCGCCTCGGCGATCTCCACCTCCAGGGCGCTCAGGGGCAGGGGATGGCAGAGGGGGATCAGCTCGGCGGTGCGCTTGGCCGCCTGGATCGCCGCCACCCGCGCCACCGCCAGCACGTCGCCCTTGCCCGCCCGGCCTTCGCGCACCAGGGCCAGGGCCTCGGGCCTCAGGGCCAGAAAGCCCTCGGCCTCCGCCTCGCGGGCCGTGGCCGCCTTGGCGCCCACATCCACCATGTGCACCTCGCCATGGCTGTTGAGATGGCTCAGAGCTGAGTTGAGATGGCTCAGAGCTGGGTCCATGGTGTGGCGCGTCCTGCACAGAGAACCTAAAAGCTGTCGCGCTGTTTGCTGGACTGGCTGCACCCCCGGGCTGCTGCCGTGCGCCTGTCGCGCCCCACCTCAGGTCCATCTGTCTATCTCTGCGCCTTCCTCACCCTGCTCAACGACCGGCTGAGCGAAACCCTGATCTTTCCGCTGCTGCCCTTTCTGCTGGCGGGCTTCACCAATGACGGCCGCACCCTGGGGCTGCTCACCGGCAGTTACGCCGTGGCCCAGTTCCTGGCCACGCCGCTGATCGGTGCCCTCAGCGACCGCTACGGCCGCCGGCCGGTGATGGCCGTGTGCGTGGCGGGCACGGTGCTGGGCCTGGCGGTGTTCGCCGGCACGATCGCCACAAACTGGAGCGCCATCCCCTGGGCCGCCGGCACCAGCCTGCCCCTGGCGCTGCTGTTCGCCGGCCGGCTGCTGGATGGGGCGAGCGGCGGCACCGCCGCCACGGCCGCCGCCGTGCTGGCCGACGTGTCGCCACCGGAGAAGCGGGCCAAGGCCTTCGGCCTGATCGGCGTGGCCTTCGGGCTGGGCTTCATCCTCGGCCCGGCCCTGGGGGGCCTGCTGGGCCGGCTGAACGTGAATCTGCCGCTGCTGATCGCCGTGCTGATCGCCGTGCTCAACCTGGTGCTGGTGCTGGCGCTGCTGCCGGAGACCCACCCGCTCTCGGCCCGCATCGCCCTGCCCCGCAAGCGGGAGCTGCAGCCCTTCACCCAGCTGTCGCGGGTGTTCGCCAACCCCCGCGTGCGCCGGCTCTGCAGCGCCTTCTTCCTCTTCTTCCTGGCCTTCAGCGGCTTCACCGGCGTGCTGGTGCTCTACTTCAAGCAACGCTTCGGCTGGGGACCAGGGCTGGCCGGTGCCGCCTTCCTGGTGGTGGGCGTGGTGGCCACGGTGGTGCAGGGCGGCCTGATCGGCCCGCTAGTGAAGCGCTTCGGCGAGTGGCGGCTCACCCTGGTGGGCCTCGGCTTCGTGATCGCCGGCTGCGCCCTGGTGCCCCTGGCCCCGGCCGAGCGGGCGGGTGCCGTTGTGTTTCCAGCCGTGGCCTGCCTCGCCCTGGGCACGGGACTGGTCACCCCCTGCCTGCGGGCCCTGGTGTCGCGGCGCCTGGACGACGCCGGCCAGGGTGCCGCCCTGGGCAGCCTCCAAGGGCTGCAGAGCCTGGGCAGCTTCATCGGCCCGCCCCTGGCCGGTCTGGCCTACGAAACCATCGGCCGCACCAGCCCCTTCTGGCTGGCCACCACGTTGCTGATGGGGGTGATGGCGCTGGTCGCTGGCGGTCTGCGCAGGCCCAATCCCTGAGCCCGTCAAGCAGGCGTGACACGAAAGAAAGCCAGCATGATTGCTACGGTTTCAGCCTGGGGAACTCTGCAGCCCCAGAGGCGACGATCAGCCAAACAAGAATCACTGAAACGATCGTTGCTGACACGTCACTCATTACAACAGCCATGGCCGACAGTTTCCGCGACGATGTTCTGAGTGGCGAAAAATCCCTGCAGGTTCCCCCCGATCTCTACATCAACCGGGAACTGAGTTGGATCCAATTCAACTATCGGGTGCTGGCCCAGGCCCTCAACGAACACACGCCGCTGCTGGAGCAGGCCAAGTTCAGCGCCATTTTCAGCAACAACCTCGATGAGTTCTTCATGGTGAGGGTCGCCTCCCTGAAGAGCCAGCAGGAAGCCGGCGTGGCAACCCTCAGCGACGACGGCCGCACGGCCCTGGAGCAGCTGGAGGCCATCCAGGCCAAGCTGCGGCCCCTGCTCGATCTCCAACAACAGCACTACCGCCATTCCCTCAAGAACCACCTGGCCGAATACGGCGCACTGCTGATCGATTACGCCAACCTCAACGCCCAGCAGCGGCAGTGGGTGGACGACACCTTCCGCAGTGCGATCTTCCCGGTGCTTACCCCCCTGGCGGTGGATCCCTCCCACCCCTTCCCCTTCATCAGCAACCTCAGCCTGAACGTGGCCGTGCTGGTGCGCGACCCAACCACGGGCCAGCAGCAATTCGCCCGGGTGAAGGTGCCGCAGAAGATCCTGCCTCGCTTTCTGGAGGTGCCACCCAGCCTCAGCGGCAAGGAGCCCAGGCCCGTGTTCACCGCCGTGCCCCTGGAGCAGGTGGTGGCCTTCAACCTCGGCCTGCTGTTCCCCGGCATGGTGGTGGAGGGCCACTACTTCTTCCGGATCACCCGGGATGCGGACCTTGAGTTGCGCGATCTGGAAGCCGACGACCTGATGGAGGCGATCGAGGAAGGCCTGCGCAAGCGGCGGCGCGGCGGGGAGGTGGTGCGGCTGGAGGTCACCGATGAGATGCCCGAATCGGTGGTGCAGCTGCTGATGGACGGCATGGCAGTGGAGCCGGAGGACGTCTACCGCATCAACGGACCCCTCGGTCTGGACGACCTGATGGGCCTGCTGGCCATTCCCCTGCCCCAGCTCAAGGACAAACCGTTCAAGGGCCGCACGGCCCCCGCCCTCATGCGGGCCCAGAAGACCAATCTGGAGGACGGCTCCCTCAAGGCAGAGGAGTTCGAGAGCATCTTCTCGGTGCTGCGTCGCACCGATGTGCTCCTCCATCACCCCTTTGATCTGTTCTCCACCTCGGTGGAGGAATTCCTCAACCAGGCCGCCGACGACCCCGCGGTGCTGGCCATCAAGATGACCCTCTACCGCACCTCCAGGGACTCCGCGGTGGTGGCGGCCCTGATCCGCGCCGCCGAGAACGGCAAGCAGGTGATGGCCCTGGTGGAGCTGAAAGCCCGCTTCGACGAGGACAACAACATCCAGTGGGCGCGCCAACTGGAGCGTTCAGGCGTGCATGTGGTGTACGGAGTGATCGGCCTCAAGACCCACACCAAGATCACCCTGGTGGTGCGGCGCGAGAAGCAGCAGCTGCGCAGCTACGTGCACGTGGGCACGGGCAACTACAACTCCAAGACCTCCAATCTCTACAGCGACCTTGGCCTGCTCACCGCCCGGCCGGAGTATGCCGCCGATCTGGTGGAGTTGTTCAACTACCTCACAGGCTTCTCCAAACAACAGAGCTTCCGCCGTTTGCTCGTGGCCCCGGTGACGCTCCGGCGCGGCATGGAAGAACTGATCTGCCGCGAGATCAGCCATGCCCTGGCCGGCCGCGGCGGCCACATCCGGGCCAAGATGAATGCCCTGGTCGACCCGGCGATCATCGCCTTGCTCTACCAGGCCTCCCAGGCCGGCGTGCGCATCGAACTGGTGGTGCGAGGCATGTGCAGCCTGAGGCCGGGCCTGCCTGGCATCAGTGATCAGATCAGCGTGGTGAGCGTGATTGGCCGCTTCCTGGAGCACTCCCGTCTCTTCTGGTTTGCCAATGGAGGAGAGCCGGAGGCCTTCATCGGCAGCGCCGACTGGATGCCCCGCAACCTCAATCGCCGGGTTGAGGCCGTGGCTCCCGTGGAGGACCCCCAGTTGCGCCAGCAGCTGGAACAGGTTCTCGATCTGTACCTGAACGACACTGGTGCCTGGCACATGGATAGCGAGGGTCAGTTCCACCAACGACAGCAGGAGGGCGAGGAGCAGCTCGCCCAGGATGTGTTCATGAAGCGTTGGCGCGGCGGACTGGTGGCACCCAACAGCTGATCCGGCCCAATGACAGCCCAACGGCATCAACGATCACAAAAAACGGTATAAGGGCCGTATTCGCGATTAGACAAACTCCGCAGTTGTGCGCAATCCCGAAAATCTCTTGGATTGCGCACACACAAAATTTATAGCGGTGCTAAATTCCGCTCAAATCAAATTCGGAGGCCTGGGTGTGGGGACGCCTAAGCAATCCGCTGAAGGCGTCGATCCTATCGACACCTCTCAGCGTAGTCATTCAACGCGCCAGCATTCAACCAATTCCCGAAGCCGTTCTGCAGCCCCTTCCGGCGCTGGTTCCTCCGCCAGCCGCGGCTCAACACGCCTGAGCAGCGACTCCATCGGCTGGTATCTCAGCACCATTGGTCGGGTGCCATTGCTCACCCCCGCCGAGGAGATTGAGCTGGCCCATCACGTGCAGGCGGGCAAACGACTGCAGGAACTCCCGGCTGAAAGCCACACACCCCAGCAGCGGCGCAGGCTGCGCATGGCCCAGCGAGCCCGCGACCGGATGATGGCCGCCAACCTGCGCCTGGTGGTGAGCGTGGCGAAGAAGTACCAGAACCAGGGCCTGGAGCTGCTCGATCTGGTGCAGGAAGGCGCCATCGGCCTAGAGCGCGCCGTCGACAAGTTCGACCCGGCCATGGGCTACAAGTTCTCCACCTATGCCTACTGGTGGATTCGTCAGGGCATGACCCGGGCCATCGACAACAGCGCCCGCACCATCCGCCTGCCGATTCACGTGAGCGAGAAGCTCTCCAAGATCAGGCGCGTCACCCGCGAACTCTCCCACCGCCTCGGCCGCCAGCCCAACCGGCTGGAACTGGCCCACGCCCTGGACATGCGGCCCGAGGAGCTGGAGGAACTGATGACCCAGAGCGCCCCCTGCGCCTCCCTGGATGCCCATGCCCGCGGCGACGAAGACCGCAGCACCCTGGGGGAACTGATCGCCGACCCCGCGAGCGGTGAGCACTTCGACAGTATGGACCGGCTGCTGCAGAAGGAACATCTCGGCTCCTGGCTCTCCCAGCTGAATGAGCGGGAACAGACGATCCTCAAGCTGCGCTTCGGGCTCGAAGGCCACGAACCCCTCACCCTGGCGGAAATCGGCCGGCTGATCAACGTGTCCCGCGAGCGGGTGCGCCAGCTGGAAGCCAAGGCGATCATGCGCCTGCGTCTGCTCAGTAACCTGCACCAAGCCGCCTGAGCCGGGCCTCTGAACGAAGCCTTCCACTGGCCACGGCAATTGGTTGGCGTCGCAGCTGTGGCCGCCTGGCTGGCCCTGCTGGCAGGGGCGGCCATGGCTGTGCGGCGGCGCTGGAACGGTGAAGGGGCAAGCGGCCAACGGGAGTGGAGCCGCAAGCTGGTGCACATCGGCAGCGGCGCCGTGGTGCTGATTGCCTGGGCCTTCGCCATCGACCGCCGGATCGCCATCCCGGCAGCCGCCACCATCACCCTGCTGGCAGCCCTCAACCACCGGCTGCGGGTGCTGCCCGCCGTGGAGGACGTGGGCCGCGCCAGCTACGGCACCGTGGCCTACGGCGCCTCGATCACCCTGCTGCTGTGGCAGTTCTGGCCCAGCCAGCCCGCCACGGTGGCCGCTGGGGTGCTGGTGATGGCCCTGGGTGATGGCCTGGCAGGGCTTGTGGGCCCGCTCTGGCCCTCGCCAAGCTGGCAGGTGCTGGGCCAGAAACGATCCGTGCTCGGTACCAGCACCATGGCCAGTGCCAGCCTGGTGGTGCTGAGCGGCCTGAGCCTGGCCGTGGGGGGCCCTGCCTGGCCGCAGCTGCTGCTGATCACGATCGCGGCCACCCTGCTGGAGCAGCTGGCCGTGGCGGGGATCGACAACCTCACTGTGCCGCTGGGGGTGGCCTGGTTGTGGCAGCAGTGCGCGGGACTAAGCTGAAGCAGAGCGCCAGTCAGGCCCTCAGCAAGCTTTCGCAGCGTTGCTCCCAGTCTTGGGTGGTGCCCAAGCCGGCCACCAGCAACCGATCCGCAGGCTCCTCACGCAGCCGCAGCTGCCACTGGCGGATCAGATCGGCCCGCTCGATCCAGGCCTGCATCACGGCCCGGTGAATGGCCTCCAGATCCCAGTGCCGCTGATGGCCAATGCTCTGGCCCCAACCCAGCAGATCATCCAGCTGGAACGGCCTGAAGCCAGCGAAGGCAGGACCTTGGGCCTGCTCCAGATAAAACAACTCCAGCGGATCAGAGAGTCCGCAGAATTGCAGCAGATAGGTCATTTCCCAGCTCCCGTTGAACCGAGTTAACCCTATGCAGGCCACCAATAAAGACTGTTCAACAGGAACAGTTTGTAGCCAAAAGCAGGAGATTGCAACCAGATTTTGGCCCTTGATTGATTAGCACTCGGGCCAATGGAGTGCTAATCATTGATGCCAAAAGAGTCCGCTGCGGCTTCAGGCAGGCACGGGAGCGGATCGGCTGCTGCGCACGGCCGCAGCCAGGCCGTTGAGCACCTCGGCCGTGGTGGCCGTGTCGATGCAGGCATCGGTGACGCTCTGGCCGTAGGTGAGCTGGCTGAGATCCGCCTGGATCTTCTGGTTGCCAGCCACCAGGTGGCTTTCCAGCATCACCCCCATCACATGGCGCGAGCCGGCGGCCACCTGCTCAGCCACCTGGGCCGCCACCTCGGCCTGGCGCCGGTAGTCCTTGTTGGAGTTACCGTGGCTGCAGTCCACCATCAGTCGGCTGGGCAGGCCGGCGGCCGCCAGGTCGGTGGCCGCCTGTTCGATGGCCCCCGGATGGTAGTTGCTGCCCTGCTTGCCGCCCCGCAGCACCAGATGGCCGTCGGGATTGCCGGTGGTGGTGATGATCGAGGCGTAACCCTCCTGGTTGATGCCCAGGAAATGGTGGGGGCGGGAGGCCGCCTCCACGGCGTTGATGGCGGTGGCGATGCTGCCGTCGGTGCCGTTCTTGAAGCCGATCGGCATCGACAGACCTGAGGCCATCTCCCGGTGGGTCTGGCTCTCGGTGGTGCGGGCGCCGATGGCCGTCCAACTGATCAGGTCAGCGATGTACTGGGGCACCACCGGGTCGAGCAGCTCACTGGCAGACGGCAGGCCCATCTCCGCCACGTGCAGCAGCAGCGCCCGGGCCCGGCGCAGGCCGGTGTTGATGTCGTAGCTGCCGTCGAGGTGGGGGTCGTTGATCAGCCCCTTCCAGCCCACGGTGGTGCGCGGTTTTTCGAAATACACCCGCATCACCACCTCCAGCTCGTGGCGGTGGTGATGGCGGGCCTCGGCGATGAAGGCGGCGTACTCGTGGGCCGCGGCCACGTCGTGCACCGAACAGGGACCCACGATCACCAGCAGCCGCTGGTCGCGGCCGTGCAGGATCGCCTGAATCGCCTGGCGGGCCTGCTGCACCGTGCTGGCGGCCCGGTCACTGAGGGGCAGGTCCCGGTGCAGCGCCGCTGGCGGCACCAGCGGCCTGGTTTCCACCACATGGAGGTCACTGGTGGTGGCGTGCATGGGAATTCGGGCTGCCTGGGGTGCCGCGTCGAGGAGGTCCAGCCTAGTGAGCGGCCCAACGGCAGCCGTTGCCACCACCAGCGGGTCCCCCTGCCAAGAACAATGGGGGGCAGCCTGTATGGATTGCGATGGCCGCCAGCACCTTCCTTGCCGACTACCGCGCCGCCGCCGCCGAACGCAAGGCGCTGGGGGTGCCGGCCCTGCCCCTGAGCGCCGAGCAGACGGCTGCCCTCACCGAGCTGCTGGCCAACCCACCCAGCGGCGAGGAAGCGTTTCTGCTGGAGCTGCTGAGCGAGCGCATCCCCCCCGGCGTGGATGAGGCCGCCTATGTGAAGGCCAGCTGGCTGCTGGCGGTGGCCAAGGGTGAAACCAACTCGCCCCTGGTGAGCCCGGTGGAGGCGGTGCGCCTGCTGGCCACGATGATCGGCGGCTACAACGTGGGCGCCCTGATCGAGCTGCTCTCCAGCGGCGATGCGGCCATCGCCTCGGCCGCCGCGGAGGGCCTCAGCCGCACCCTGCTCGTCTACGACGCCTACAACGACGTGCTGGAGCTGGCCGCCAGCAACGCTTACGCCAAGCAGGTGACCGACAGCTGGGCCAGTGGCGAGTGGTTCACCGCCAAGCCGGAACTGCCCGCCGAGATCACGGTCACGGTGTTCAAGGTGGAGGGCGAAACCAACACCGACGATCTGTCGCCGGCCACCCACGCCACCACCCGGCCCGACATCCCCCTGCACGCCCAGGCGATGCTCGAAACCCGCATGCCGGGCGGCCTGGAGCTGATCGCCGAGCTCAAGAAAAAGGGCCATCCCGTGGCCTACGTGGGCGATGTGGTGGGCACCGGCAGCTCGCGCAAATCCGCGATCAACTCGGTGCTCTGGCACACCGGCACCGACATCCCGCACGTGCCCAACAAGCGCAGCGGTGGCGTGATCCTGGGCGGCAAGATCGCCCCAATCTTCTTCAACACCGCCGAAGACTCCGGCGCCCTGCCGATCGAATGCGACGTGACCGCCCTCAACAGCGGCGATGTGATCACGATCCGCCCCTACGCCGGCACAATCGAGCCCGCCGCGGGTGAGCCCAATGCCGGCGAGATTGTGGCCCGCTTCGCGCTCAAGCCCAGCACGATCACCGATGAGGTGCGCGCCGGCGGCCGCATCCCCCTGCTGATCGGCCGCTCGCTCACCGACAAAGTGCGCGCCCAGCTGGGCCTGCCCCCCTCCGAGCTGTTCATCCGCCCCACCGCCCCGGCCGACACCGGCAAGGGCTACACCCTGGCCCAGAAGATGGTGGGCAAGGCCTGCGGCCTGCCGGGCGTGCGCCCCGGCACCAGCTGCGAGCCGCTGATGACCACCGTGGGCTCCCAGGACACCACCGGGCCGATGACCCGCGACGAGATGAAGGAGCTGGCCTGCCTGGGCTTCTCCGCCGACCTGGTGATGCAGAGCTTCTGCCACACCGCCGCCTACCCCAAGCCGGTGGATCTCAAGACCCACGCCGAGCTGCCCGACTTCATGGCCTCGCGCGGCGGCGTCGCCCTGCGCCCCGGCGACGGCATCATCCACAGCTGGCTCAACCGCATGCTCCTGCCCGACACCGTGGGCACGGGCGGCGACAGCCACACCCGCTTCCCCCTGGGCATCTCCTTCCCGGCCGGCTCGGGCCTGGTGGCCTTCGCCGCCGCCATCGGCGCCATGCCGCTCGACATGCCCGAATCGGTGCTGGTGAAGTTCACCGGCTCCCTGCAGCCGGGCGTGACCCTGCGCGATGTGGTGAACGCGATCCCCTATGTGGCGATCCAGCAGGGGCTGCTCACCGTGGCCAAGGAGGGCAAGCAGAACGTGTTCAACGGCCGGATCATGGAGATCGAGGGGTTGCCCGATCTCAAGCTCGAGCAGGCCTTTGAACTCACCGATGCCACGGCAGAGCGCTCCTGCGCCGGCAGCACGATCAAGCTCTCGGTGGACACGGTGAGCGAATACCTGCGCAGCAACGTGGCGCTGCTGAAAAACATGATCGCCCGCGGCTACGGCGATGCCCGCACCCTGGCCCGCCGCATCAAGGCGATGGAGGCCTGGCTGGCCAACCCGGTGCTGCTCGAGGCCGACGCCGATGCCGAGTACGCCGCCGTGATCGAGATCGACCTGGATCAGATCACCGAGCCGATCCTGGCCTGCCCCAACGATCCCGACAACGTGAAGCTGCTGAGCGAGGAAGCCGGCAAGCCGATCGATGAGGTGTTCATCGGCTCCTGCATGACCAACATCGGCCACTACCGCGCCGCCGCCAACGTGCTCAACGGCCAGGGCGAGAACGCCGCCCGCCTGTGGGTGTGCCCGCCCACCCGCATGGACGAGGAAAAGCTGAAGGAGGAGGGCTACTACGCCATCTTCGAAGCGGCCGGCTCGCGCATGGAAATGCCCGGTTGCTCCCTGTGCATGGGCAACCAGGCCCGGGTGGAGGACAACACCACCGTGTTCTCCACCAGCACCCGCAACTTCAACAACCGCCTCGGCAACGGCGCCCAGGTGTACCTGGGCAGCGCCGAACTGGCCGCCGTGTGCGCCCAGCTGGGCCGGATCCCCAGCAAGGAGGAGTATCTGGCCATTGCTGCCGAGAAGATCGATCCCTATGGCGCCGAGCTCTACCGCTACCTCAACTTCGACCAGATCGAGGGCTTCCAGGACCAGGGCCGGGTTGTGAGTACCGCCGAGGAGGCCAAGGTGCTGGCGGAGGTCTGAGCTGGCAGGGGTTGAACAGGGCCAGGTCGCTCATCGCCATGTCCTGCAGGAGACCAGACCCAACCCCGCCATCCACCTGAGCTGTTTGTGTCATTCCAGTGCGCCAGCCATCCCCGCACTGGACGAACGGGGCAGCGCCCCTATTTTTGGTTCGCTTTGCTACAGCAAACATGCGCCTTTCCCGTTTGATCAGCGCCGGCCTGGCCCTCACGGCCGCCGGCAGCCTGGCCCTGGCCGGTTGCTCCGCCACCAAGGACGCCGCCACCGGCGTGGGTGAAGCGGCCAAGGATGCGGCCACGGCCACCGGCCAGGCGGCCCTGGCACCGGCTGTAACCCCCGTGCTCGACCTGCTCAGGAAGGGCGAAAGCGAAGTGAATGCCGGCAACGTCGGCGCCGCTGTGGCAACCCTGGGCGGCTTCAAGGCCGTCTGGGACAAGGCTGCTCCGGTGATCCGCCCCCTGGCCGGCGACAAGTGGCCGATGATCGAAACGGCAGCCAACCTGGTGCTGAGCACCTTCGGGGGCGGCGGTACGCCCGATGCGGGCACAGCCCTCTCGGCCATCACCGGTCTGATCGGTCCCCTCAGCAGCCTGATCGGCAAGTAATCCCGTCAGGGATCCGAGGGTCAGAAACCCCGGGCGACCTGGAGGACACCCCGAGTCTGCGGTCACGATCAGCCCAGGCCGGGATGTCCTCCCCAGGTTCCGTTCAGACCCGCGTCCTGCGAAGGTCCTCGGGCCCCCGGATCAACACCGGTGACCGGGTCTGGGTCTGGTATTCCGGGGAGCTGCTGGACGGCAGCAGCCCCTTCGACGCGAATTTCAACTTCACGTCCTTCAAGGTTGAACCGGCCCGGGGAGCATTTCCGTTCGTCCTGGGCATCGGCCAGGTGATCAGGGGTTGGGATCTGGCCCTGCCGGGACGCCGACTGGGCGAAGTGCTGGAACTCACCATCCCCAGCCAGCTGGCCTATGGAGCCGCCGGTGCGCCGCCAACGATCCCTGCCGATGCCGATCTGCGCTTCACGGTTGAGCTGCTTGCCACCGGCAATCCGGGCCAGTTCACCTTCCCCACCTTTGACCAACTCGGTATTGATCTCAGGTCAGCGGCGGCGATCACGGCTGATCTCGACGCCTACACCTTCGCATTCGGCCTTGATCTGGCCGATGAGCTGGTGGGCAGCGCCATCAGCGATGGATTGGTCGGACTGGGCGGCAATGACAAGATCAGCGGCCTGAACGGAGACGACCTGCTGCTGGGCGGCGATGGCAACGATCGGCTGGCAGGCGGTGAAGGAAACGACATTCTCGATGGCGGAGTTGGAACGGATACCGCCGCATTCGGGATCGCGAACAACACCGCGTGACACTTGCCATCACCGGCCCGCAGCAGACAGGCGAGGGCTTCGACAGCCTGGTGTCTATCGAGAATGTGGATGGTGGAGATGGCAATGATCAGATCACGGGCAACAACCTCGCCAACGCCCTCCATGGAGGAAAGGGCAGCGATCAGATCAGCGGCGGTGGCGGCGCAGATCAACTCAGTGGCGGTGCGGGTCCCGATCAGTTCATCTACAGCCAGCCAACGGATTCCGCCGCGGCCCCTCCAGGCGCGACACCATCACCGACTTCAAAGGCCGCGAAGGGGATCGCATCAATCTGGCCGAGATCGATGCGAATTCACTCCAGGGGGGCAATCAGGCTTTCCGTTTCATCGGTTCCAAACCGTTCTCCGGCCGACCCGGCGAAGCACGCTTCACCGCTGGACTGCTGCAGTTAAACATCGACACCAGCTCAAGGGCCGAGGTTGAAATCATGTTGAGCGGAGTGCGCAGCCTCCAGGCCGGGTTTCTGATCCTCTGAATCCAGTGTGGGGGTGCCCTGCTCCTGACAGGCTGGGGGCAGCCCGGATCCGATGAGACCCCCTGAAACAGGAAACCCTGCTGTTCCAGCCCGCCGTAGCCCAGCCCGGGGCACTGCGCGCCGTGCTGGCCTTTCCCAGCACCTACTCAGTGGGGATCACCAGCCTGGGCTATCAGGTGGTGTGGGCCACCCTGGCTCAGCGGCCGGACGTGGATGTGCGCCGCCTGTTCACCGACCGGGGTGATCCCCAGCACCGCCAGCTCGACCTGTTCGGTCTGTCCCTGAGCTGGGAGCTCGATGGGCCGGTGCTGCTCGACCTGCTGGAGCAGCAACGCATCCCGATCTGGGCTGCCGAGCGCGGCGACTCTGATCCGATCGTGTTCGGCGGTGGACCCGTCCTCACCGCCAACCCCGAGCCCCTGGCGCCGTTCTTCGACGTGGTGCTGCTGGGCGACGGCGAACTGCTCCTGCCCGCCTTTCTCGATGCCCTGCAGGAGTGCCGAGGCGCCCCGAGACCCGAGCGCCTGCGCCGACTGGCGGCGGTGCCCGGCGTCTATGTGCCCAGCCTCTACGCGCCCCGCTACAGCGCGGCTGGTGAGCTGCTGGCCGTCGAGCCCACCGAGCCCGGCATCCCGCCGACGGTGACCAAACAGACCTGGCGCGGCAACACTCTCAGCCACTCCACGGTGATCACCCCGGAGGCGGCCTGGCCCTCGATCCACATGGTGGAAGTGGTGCGCAGCTGCCCGGAGCTGTGCCGCTTCTGCCTGGCCAGCTACCTCACGTTGCCCTTCCGCACCCCCAGCCTCGACGACGGCCTGATCCCGGCGGTGGAGAAGGGCCTGGCCGCCACCCAGCGCCTGGGGCTGCTGGGGGCATCAGTGACCCAACACCCCCAGTTCGCCGACCTGCTGCAGTGGCTGGATCAGGATCGTTTTGAGGGCATCCGCGTGAGCGTGAGCTCCGTGCGGGCCGCCACCGTGACGCAGGAGCTGGGCCGGATCCTGGCCAAACGGGGCAGCAAATCGCTCACGATCGCCATCGAAAGCGGCAGCGAACGCATGCGCCAGGTGGTGAACAAGAAACTGGCCACCGAGGAGATCTACGCCGCGGCCCGCTACGCCAAAGAAGGTGGTCTCAGCGGCCTGAAGCTCTACGGCATGGTGGGCCTGCCCACGGAAGAAGAAAGCGATGTGGAGGCCACCGCCGCACTGCTGCTGGCCCTCAAGAAAGCCACGCCCGGCCTGCGCCTGAGCCTGGGCGTCAGCACCTTCGTGCCCAAGGCCCACACCCCCTTTCAGTGGCAGGGGGTGCGCCCGGAAGCCGACAAGCGGCTGAAGCTGCTCGCCAAGCGGCTCAAGCCCAAGGGAATCGAGCTGCGCCCGGAGAGCTATGGCTGGAGTGTGATCCAGGCCCTGCTCTCCCGCAGCGATCGGCGCCTCGCGCCGGTGATCGCCGCCGCCCGCGGCCGCCACGAGAGCCTGGGGGGCTGGAAACAGGCGTACCGCGCCGTGGGGGAGGAGGCTCCATCGTTGGCGCAGGCACCGCCGGCATGGGAGGAGATCATCCACTCCACCTGGAGTCCGGATCGGGTGCTGCCTTGGCACCACCTCGAAGGCCCGCTGCCGGTGCGGACCCTGCAGCACCATGCGGCGTCCGCCCTGGCCCATCCCCCCCCTCACGCCGGCCAGCCCGGGTGATCGGCGGTTGCTGCAGAACGCGCCAGTTTGCTGCCCCAGCGCCGCAAGGTAGCTATCATCACCAATGAGCCCAAGGGTCATCACCTCCGACTCGTCCATGTCGAAGAGGTGTCGAAGAGTCTTTGAGTGAAGTCCCGGCTTCCCGCTACGACTCGGCGAATCCGCCTTGGGAACGCCCCCTCTCCTGAGGTTAAACACCATGATTCCATTTCCGGATGCGCAGCGGCTTCGATGCCTGCGCCCGAGCTCCATTGATTCGCTGCCCCTAGAGCCAGGCAGCTGAGTCGATCCAGGCTCATCACCATTTTCGACCCAGGCCGACGGCTCTAGAGCATTGCGCCCGCTCCAGTGGGCCACTGCCGTCCTGGGCATCGACCTGCTGAGCAGCTCCCGAACGGTTGCGTCCCGGTCTCTGCACGAGGCGGACCCCACGGCCATCCCCACCCATGAACCATGAACAACGCCATCACCCGGTTCCTCTTCGACCAGCCGGTCGGCCCCGACAGGCGCCCAGATCCCTCACTGCCATTGATCGCCCATGACCAAGGGGCCCGCGGCGACACCCCGATCAGGCGCCGTTTCCTGAGGCTGCCGCTGGATCTGACGTCTCCGGACCGCAGCAGGAAGCGCGGCACCGGCAGGCTTGCCGATCTCAGCCGGCGACCGGACGTCCTGACCACCGCAGCGGGCAACGGCACTGCAGCCTTTGCCGTTAACGGCTCCGACCGGCCAGCCGGAAACCCCGATGGTGCGTCTCCCACTGCCAGGCTGATCTCCAATCGGATCCTGGTGCAATGGAGCGCGAACAGCACCGCGGCCCAGCGGCGTTCGGCCCTCTCGAACATCGGCGCGAATCTGGTCGAGGTGATCCACTCCCCCCTGATGCGCCGTCTGGGGCAGGGTCCTGTGGAGGTCATCCGGCTGAAGGCCGGCATGCCGGCGGAGCAGGCGATCCGCGCCTACACCAATCGGGCCGGGGTGGAGCTGGCAGAGGTGGACTGGGTGGTGGGCACCCAGGCCCTGTCCAACGACCCCCTCTACGCCAACAATGGCAGCCTCTGGGGCATGTACTCCAGCGACAGTCCCACGGTCGCCGGTGGCGCAGGCACCACCAATCTGTTTGGCAGCCAGGCTGAGCAGGCCTGGGCGGCGGGGTACACCGGCAGCAGCGCAGTGGTGGTGGGGGTGATCGACGAAGGCATCGACTACACCCATCCCGATCTCTATCTCAACATCTGGCTCAATCAGGGAGAGATCAAGGGCCTCAGCTTCTTCAATGAACTCACAGATAGCAATGGTGACGGCCTCATCACCTTCCGGGATCTGAACAACAGCAGCAATGCCGGTTTCGTGACCGACATCAATGCCAATGGCCGGATCGATGCCGGCGACCTGCTGAGCGATCTGCGCTGGGCAGATGGAAGAGATACAGATGCCAACGGCTATATCGACGACCTGGTGGGCTGGGACTTCTTCTACAACACCAATAATCCCTACCGAGCCGCAGAAGGCGATAATCACGGCACCCACGTGGCCGGCACAATCGGTGCAATTGGAGGCAATGGTCTCGGCGTGGTCGGTGTCAACTGGGATGTGCAGCTGATGCCGCTGAAGTTTCTTGGACCCAATGGTGGGTACACATCAGGCGCCGTAGCAGCGGTTAACTACTACGCCAACATGACGTCTGTTCATGGCAGCAGCGCCCAATACATCGGCACCAACAATTCCTGGGGAGGAGGCGGCTCCAGCAGCACCCTCCAGAACGCCATCATCAACGGCGGCAGGGTGGGCAACCTGTTTGTGGCGGCTGCCGGCAACAGCGCCTCCAACAACGACAGCACCGCCAGCTATCCCGCCAACTACAGCACGGCGTCTGCCCTGGGCTGGGATGCGGTGGTGGCCGTGGCCTCGATCACGAACTCCGGGGCCCTCTCCAGCTTCTCCAGTTACGGCTCCAGCACCGTGGATCTGGCGGCTCCGGGTTCATCGATCAACTCCACGGTTTCCGGCGACGGCTACGCCAACTACAGCGGCACATCCATGGCCACCCCCCATGTCAGCGGCGCCCTGGCATTGCTGGCTGCCGCCTTACCCCAGTCGACCCCGCAGCAGCGCCTGCAGGCTCTGTACGCCGGCACCGCCCCCACCAGCAGCCTGACAGGCAGAACCGCGACCGGCGGACGCCTGGACGTGAATCGCTCGCTTCAGCTGCTCAGCGACGCGATCGGCACCCCCCAGCCCACTTACACCCTGGTGGCCGCCGACAGCGCAGTGAACGAGGGCGGCAGCCTCAGGTTCAACCTGTCCACCACCCATGTGGCCGCAAACACCACCCTGGTGTGGAAGCTGAGCGGCACCGGCATCACCACCGCTGATGTGGAGGGGGGGACCCTGCAGGGCAGCGTGACGGTGGACGCCAATGGCAAGGCCGGATTCAGCGTGACCCTGACCAACGATGCCCTCACCGAAGGTGCTGAGACCCTGGTCGCGAGCCTGTTCGCCGACGCCGGCAGCGTCACCGCGCTCAGCTCCGCCACCGTCACAGTGAACGACACCTCCCAGGCCCCTCCGGTGCTGGACCCACCCCGGGTGCTCTGGGGCACCACCGGCAGCGATGTGATCGTTGGAGGCACCAACAACGATCAGGTCGCAGGCGTTCCCGCCACCGGCACCAAGGGGGGCTCCACGGGCAAGGGGCAGATCGACACCCTCACAGGCGGGGCCGGCGCTGACCGCTTCCTGCTCGCCGACAGCCGCGGCACCTTCTACAACGATGGCAGCAGCCGCAGCCAGGGCGCGACCGACCATGCGCTGATCAAGGACTTCAGCGTCGCCGAGGGCGACAGACTGCAGCTGCGAGCCGGCACCCAGATCCTCTTCCGCAACGTCACCATCAACACCCTGGCCACCACCGAGATCTTTCTCGGCAACGGCGATAGCAGCTTCAATACGGCCGATGAACTGATTGCCCGCCTGGAGAACACCGCCCTGGCGCCAGGCAGCGGCGTCTGGGTGGTGGGAAACCAGAGCTGGATCTCCCTCGTCTGAGCCGACTCAAACAGGCGCAGCTGGCGGGCACCCTCAATCAAACACCGCCGTGCGCCCCCGGTACACCATCACCTGGCGGCGCAGATGCAGGCGCAGGGCCCTGGCCAGAGCCAGGCGCTCGCAGTCGCGGCCCTTGCGGATCAGATCCTCCACCTCGTCGCGGTGGCCCACGTGCACGGTGGCCTGCTCGATAATCGGGCCACCGTCGAGCTCCTCAGTCACGTAGTGGGCGGTGGCGCCGATCAGCTTCACGCCCCGCTCCCAGGCCCGGTGGTAGGGCTGGGCGCCCTTGAAGGCCGGCAGGAAGGAGTGGTGGATGTTGATCACCTGGTGCCCCTGCATGCCCTCACCGCGGAAGCGGGTGAGGAAAGCGGGGCTGAGCACCTGCATGTATTTGGCCAGCACCACCAGCTCGATCTGGTGGTCGGCCAGGAGCTGCAGCTGGGCCTGCTCCGCTTCTTCCTTGCTGGCAGCACTCACCGGTACATGCACAAAGGTGGCACCGAAGCCCTCGGCCAGGTCGCGCAGATCCGGGTGGTTGGACACCACCAGGGGCACGGTCATGGGCAGCTCGCCGGCCCGGGTGCGCCAGAGCAGATCCACCAGGCAGTGGTCCTGCTTGCTCACAAAGATCGCCACCCGCGGCAGCTGATCGGAGAAATGCACCTGACCCACGCCCCCCAGCCGCTCGGCCAGGGCCGACACCGCCGGCACGATCGCCTCCCGGGGGAGGCCGAACCCTTCGAGGGCCCACTCGATGCGACTGAGGAACAGGCCGGCCCCCAGGTCGGTGTGGTGGTCGGCGTGGCGGATGTTGCCACCATTGGCCGCCACCCAGCCGGAGAGTTCGCTCACCAGGGCGGGTCGGTCTGGACAGATCACCTGCAGGATCGCCGTGGCACTGGTCGACGGGGAGGGCGGCATTGGCAGGGTGCCCGTCGGGGCTACATCAGATGCATGCGTAGCACCTCGCGGTTGGCGCGGCGCACCCGGGCCCGGATCGTGGGCTTGCCCAGCCGCTCGTGGGCGGCCACCCGATGGCAGCCGTTGAATCCCCAGAGCTGGCCGTCCACCTCCAGCACGTCGATCGGTTCCCGCTGACCCTCGGCGGCGATCGACTCCATCAACAGGGCCACCTTCGCCTCATCGAGGGCCCGCTCCAGGGGGCGGCGGATCGAGGCCAGGGGCAGCACGGCTTCGCGCACGGAACTAACTCATACTCATTCCGTTTTAGCGCCCCATGGCATACCCGGCTTGGGCCATTGCCCGTCCCCATGGTTGCAAGCGGCGACAAGCCCCCGGTGCAGGGCCGGCAGCGTCGATAAAGTCACGGCCACGACCCGCCGCCGATCCCGATGGCCAAGCTCCTGCCGGCCTCCTCCAACCCTCTCCATAGTCTGATGCAGTCGCTGCGTCGACTGCTGCTGCTCGCCGTGGCCGCCGTTCTCTGCTTCGGCCTCACCGCCTGCAGCGGGGCCCAGGCCAAGCCCCCCAGCCTCAGCAGCGAGGACATTGCCGTGATCGAACGTCAGGCCGAAGGCTTCCTGGCGGCGCGGAACCGTCTGCCCGAGCTGGCCGCCCTGGTGAAACAGCAGGACTGGACTTATACCCGCAACCTGATTCACGGGCCCATGCAGGAAGTGGGCCGCCAGATGCTCTACATCAACCAGCGGCTGCTGCCCGCCGACCAGCCCGAGGCCAAAAAGCTGGCCAGCCAGCTGAAGACGGCCCTGGCCGACCTGGATGAGGCGGCCCGCCTTCAGGATGGCGAGAAGTTACGCAAGGGCTACATCGCCGTGGCCAGCGGCTTCGGCAAGTACGCCCAGATCCTGCCCCAGCAGGTGCAGGAAAATCTCAAACAGATCTGAATCGGACCATGCCCCACCGCCTGCCAGCCAGCAGGTGCTGGTGGTGGGTGGGGGCCTTGTGGGGCTGGCCGTGGCCTGGCTGCTGCTGGACCGCGGCCTCACCGTTGAGCTGATCGATCCTGAACTCGAGAGGGCCACCTCCGCTGAAAGCGGCAGCGTGGCTGCCCTCGGTGTGTTGATGGCCCAGGTGTTTCACCGCTCCAGCGGCCGGGGCTGGCGCCTGCGGCAGCAGAGCCATCAGCTCTGGCAGCAGTGGTTGACCACCCTCCAGCAGCGGGGCCATCAGATGAAGCGGCGCGATGGCCTGCTGTTGTTGGCCTCCAGTCCTGAGGAACTGGAACGCCAGCAGCGCTTGGTGGCCCAGCGCCAGCGGCTGGGCATCACGCTGCAGCCCTGGGACCGTGCCTGCCTGGGGCAGCTGGGGCCGGCCCTGCCCGCCGCCCACGGAGGTCTGTATTCAGCCGGCGACGGCCAGATCGATCCCCGGGGGTTGCTCCAGGCCATCTGGAGCGAAGCCCGCACCGCTGGCCTGCGGGCCAGCCGCGATGTGGTCACGGCCCTGGAGCGCTGCGGCAGCGACTGGCAGGTGCACTGCCAAAGCGGTGCCCGCCCCAGGGCCAGCTGGCTGGTGATCTGTGCGGGCGTGGCCAGTGCTGGCCTGCTGGCCGGCCTCGGCCACCAGCTGGCGATGGAGCCCGTGCTGGGCCAGGCCCTGGAACTGGAGCTGGCCGAAAGCCCGCCATGGGACCAGGGGGAACGGCCCTGGCCGGGAGCGGTGGTGTGGCGCGGCATCAACCTGGTGCCGCGGCCCGACCTGCCGGGGGGGCGTCGCTTCTGGCTGGGAGCCACCCTGGAGCCGGGGGATCGCTGCAGCGCCACCGCCCTGGCTGAGCTGCGCAGCTGGGGAGCTGCAGAGCTGCCCTGGCTGGATCGGGCCCAGGTGGTGCGCCAGTGGCAGGGGTTGCGCTGCCGGCCGGTGGGCCGGCCTGCGCCGGTGCTGGAGCAACTCGAACCCGGGCTACTGGTGGTGAGCGGTCACTACCGCAATGGTGTGCTGCTGGCCCCGGCGAGCGCTGTCTGGGCCTGCGACCAGATCCAGGCTGGCCGCTGAAACCTGGCCCTTCCCAGCCGCGTGGGACCACAGCAGCCCAGCCCGCCCGCCAGCGGGTCACAAAAAAGCCCCCCTGATGGGGGGCTTGAGGGCGATCAGGTGATCACTTGCTCTCGGTGAACTCAGCGTCGATCACGTCATCGCTGCTGGAGCCGGCGGCACCGGCACCGTTGCCACCCGGAGCGGCACCGGCGGCCGCTTCAGCACCAGCGGCCTGCTGATACACGGCGGCACCGGCGGCGTAGAGCGCCTGCTGCAGGGTTTCCAGCTCCGACTTCATCGTGTCGAAGTCGTCCTTGGCCATCGCCTCCTTGAGCTTGGCAGCGGAGGCCTCCACCTTGGCCTTGTCCTCGGCACCCACCTTGTCGCCGAGCTCGCCCAGCTGCTTCTCGGCCTGATAGATCAAGGTTTCGGCCTGGTTCTTGAGGTCGATGCGCTCGCGCTTCTCCTTATCGGCGGCAGCATTGGCCTCGGCATCCTTCACCATCTTGTCCACCTCGTTGTCACTGAGGGTGGAGGCGCCGGTGATCGAGATGCTCTGCTCCTTGCCGCTGCCCTTGTCCTTGGCGGTCACGCTGAGAATGCCGTTGGCGTCGATGTCGAAGGTCACTTCGATCTGGGGCACGCCGCGGGGAGCGGGGGGGATGCCATCGAGGCGGAAGGTTCCCAGCGACTTGTTGTCGCTGGCCATCTCGCGCTCGCCCTGGAGCACGTGGATCTCCACGTTGGTCTGGCCGTCCACCGCCGTGGAGTAGGTCTCCGACTTCTTGGTGGGGATGGTGGTGTTGCGCGGGATCATCTTGGTCATCACGCCACCCAGAGTCTCCACGCCGAGCGACAGCGGCGTGACGTCCAGCAGCAGGATGTCCTTCACCTCACCGGCGAGCACACCGCCCTGGATGGCGGCACCCACGGCCACCACCTCGTCGGGGTTCACGGTCTGGTTGGGATCCTTGCCAGTGGTGCGCTTCACCAGCTCGAGCACCGCCGGGATGCGGGTGGAACCGCCCACCATCACGATCTCATCGAGCTCGGACGAGGAAAGCTTGGCGTCCTTGAGGGCCTGCTCCACGGGCACGCGGCAGCGGTCGATCAGCTTGGAAGCCAGCTCCTCGAACTTGGCGCGGGTGAGGGTGAGGTCGAGGTGCTTGGGACCCTCAGGGGTGGCCGTGATGAAGGGGAGGTTGATCTCGCTCTGGGTGGCGCTGGAGAGCTCGATCTTGGCCTTCTCAGCCGCCTCGGTGAGGCGCTGCAGGGCCTGCTTGTCCTGGCGCAGATCGATACCTTCGTTGGCCTTGAAGCTATCAGCCAGGTGATCCACGATCACCTTGTCGAAGTCGTCGCCGCCCAGGTGGGTGTCACCGGAGGTGGAGAGCACCTCGAACACCCCGTCGCCCACCTCCAGCACCGACACGTCGAAGGTGCCGCCGCCCAGGTCGAACACCAGGATGCGCTCATTGCTCTTCTTGTCGAGGCCGTAGGCCAGGGCGGCCGCGGTGGGCTCGTTGATGATCCGCAGCACCTCGAGGCCGGCGATCTTGCCGGCGTCCTTGGTGGCCTGGCGCTGGGAGTCGTTGAAGTAGGCGGGCACGGTGATCACCGCCTGGGTCACCGTTTCACCGAGGTACTTGCCGGCGTCTTCGGCCAGCTTGCGCAGCACCTGGGCGCTCACCTCCTCCGGGGCGAACTGCTTGCTGAGCACGGGGCACTTCACCTTGACGTTGGCGCCGGCCTTCTCCACGCCGTAGCTCACTTCCTTCGATTCCTCGTTCACCTCGTCGACGCGGCGGCCGATGAAGCGCTTCACCGAATAAAAGGTGTTCTCCGGGTTCATCACCGCCTGGCGCTTGGCGATCTGGCCCACCAGCTGGTCCTGGTTCTTGGTGTAGGCCACCACCGAAGGGGTGGTGCGGAACCCTTCAGCGTTGGCGATCACGGTGGGCTTGCCACCCTCCATCACGGCCACACAGCTGTTCGTGGTACCGAGATCAATACCGACAACCTTGCCCATGGGTTCCGAACTCCTTGCTCTGGATGAAATGTCTGTGGATGCATCCTCAACAGTGGGGCCGGTTCCGGGCGAGGTGTGGTTCCCGAACCGGGCCGAACCCGGGCCTACGGTTCAGCCCAGCCGTCACGCCCTGAGCCATGGTTTTGCCCATCTCCGGCCACACCGCCCTGGTGGGTGTGCTGGGCGATCCGGTGCGCCATTCGCTCTCGCCAGCGATGCACAACGCCGCCCTGGCCGCCCTCGAGCTCGACTGGGTGTATCTGGCCCTGCCGACGCCGGCGCCGCAACTCGACACCGTGGTGCAGGCCCTGGCGGCCCTGGACTGCCGCGGCCTGAACGTGACCATTCCCCACAAGCAGGCGGTGGCAAACCTGTGCCAGGAGCGCACAGCACTGGCGGAGCGGCTGGGGGCCGTGAACACGCTCGTGCCCCGCGGCGATGGCAGCTGGCTGGGCACCAACACCGACGTGGAGGGCTTCCTGGCGCCGCTGCGTCAGCGTGACCCGGCCGTCTGGCCCAACTGCCAGGCCGTGGTGCTGGGCTGCGGCGGCAGTGCCCGGGCGGTGGTGGCCGCCCTGGTGGAGCTGGGCGTGGGCCGGATCGGCGTCGCCGCCCGGCGCCAGGACGCCCTGGAGGCTTTCGGCCGGAGCTGCGCCGGCTGGGCCCCCCAGCTGGAACTGCTGGCCTGGGACTCCCTCTCAGCCCACCTCGATCAGCTGGATCTGCTGGTGAACACCACCCCGGTGGGCATGGCGTCCCGCTCCGACCCTGACGCCGACCGGCGCTGCCCGCTCCAGCATGAGCAACTGGAGCGCCTGACGCCCGGCAGCACGGTGTACGACCTGATTTACACCCCCAGACCCACCGCCCTGCTGCGGGCGGCGGCAGAACAGGGCTGCCAGGCCGTGGACGGCCTGGAGATGCTGGTGCAGCAGGGAGCCGCCGCCCTGCGGCTGTGGACCGGCCTGGCGGACGTGCCTGTGGCGGCGATGCGCAACGCCGCCCTGAGAGCCCTGGAGGGCTGAGGGCCGGGCTCGGGGACCGGCGGGTGGGCTCATTAGCCTGGGCCCGATCCAAATCGCTCTGCCCCAATGCAAGGCCCTCCGATCTGGCAGCGCCTGCTGGCCGCCCTCGCCTATCTGCTGCCCTGGAGCGATGCGCTGCCCTTCGGCCAGAGCCTGTTCGGCCTGTTCCCTGCCCTGCAGTGGCTGAGCCTGCCCGCGTTCCCGGTGTTGCTGCTGCAGCAGGCCGTGCCCTTCGGCGGCTTTGTGCTGTTCCTGGTGCTGTTTTTAGCGGTGGTGCGCAACAGCAAGGTGCCTTACCTGATCCGCTTCAACGTGCTGCAGGCGATCCTGGTGGACATCCTGCTGGTTCTGGTATCGCTGACCTTCAGCGTGTTGCTGGCACCCCTGGGCATCGGCTTCGCCCTGCGCACACTGAGCAACACGGTGTTCCTGGCGGCGCTGCTGCTGGTGGCCTTCGGGATGATCCAGAGCCTGCGGGGCCAGGAGGCCGAGGTTCCCAGCCTCTCCCAGGCTGTGCGCATGCAGCTCTACTGACACCCTGCTGCGATAGGTTGGCTGATCCGTCGCTGGTGGGCTGCACAGCCCATTGGCCAACGCCCCTTTCCTGCCGCCCTGCGGCTTTTCCAGACAGGCGACCATGACGCAGCCCTATTACGAGACCATGTACATCCTTCGTCCGGACATCCCGGAAGAAGAGGTGGAAACCCATGTGGCCAAGTACCGCGACATCGTGCTCGAGGCCGGTGCTGAAGTGCTGGACTGCCAGATGCGGGGCAAGCGTCGGCTGGCCTATTCGATTGCCAAGCACCGGGAAGGCATCTACGTGCAATTGAGTCACAACGGCGATGGCCAGCAGGTGGCTCCTCTGGAGCGGGCGATGCGTCTCTCCGAGGATGTGATCCGCTATCTCACCGTCAAGCAGGACGGGCCTTTGCCCGCTCCCCGTGCCGTCTCCACCGGCGTCACCGAATCCGCCGCAGCTGAACCGGCAGGCGTCTGAACAGACGCTCAGCACCCACTCAGCCTATGGTTGCCACCACGCACAACCGGTCGGCTCGCCGATAGGCGGTCAGATGGCAGAAGCCTTCAGTCAACCCCCTTCCCCTTGGCTGCCCAACAGCCCCGAGGAGGAGGGGGTTTTCGCTGCCCATCAGGAGAGCTGGCGAAAGCAGTCCCTGGAACAGCAACTGGCCGCCACCCGGGAGGAGCTGGCGGCGATGAAACAGCTGATCGAGGAGCTCCCCGAGATCTTTGAGCACCGCTTTGCGCTGCGCCTGGAACCGCTCCTAGCCCACCGTGACCGGCTGCAGAGCGAAAGCGAACAGCTGCGCCACGACCTGCTCCAAGTTCAGGGCCAACGTCTCCCCCTCAGCCTGCCTGTGCTGCCCCCGGCGAAGCACAGGCAGCAGCCACGCCTGGCGAGAGCTCTGCAGCACGCCTTCGGGCTGCGCCGATCGGCTGCCTAGGTCCGGTAACCTAGGCCTGGCGCTGGCGGTTGGCCCACAGCCGTGTGGGCAGACCCCACACGTAGATGAAGCCCTCGGCGGCGCGGTGGTCGAACTGATCGCCTGCGTCGTAGGTGGCCATATCAGGCACGTAGAGGCTGTCGGTGGCGCTGCTGCGGCCCACCACGGTGGCATTGCCCTTGTGCAGCTTCACCTTCACCGTGCCGTTCACGGTGCGCTGGGTGCGCTCGATGAAGCCATCGATGGCGTCCTTGAGTGGGCCGAACCAGAGGCCCTGGTACACCAGGTCGGCCCACTGCTGCTCCAGCTGGCGCTTGCTGCGCAGCACGTCGGCCGCCAGGGTGAGGCTCTCGAGCTCCTGGTGGGCCCTGATCAGTAGCAGCAGACCCGGTGTTTCATAGATCTCCCGGCTCTTGATGCCCACCACCCGGTTCTCGATCATGTCGAGCCGGCCGAAGCCGTGGCTGCCGGCCAGTTCATTGGCGCGGCGGATCAGGCTCACCGGATCGAGGCGCACGCCGTCGATGCTCACCGGGTTGCCCTGCTCAAAGCCAATCTCCACCACCTGGGCCTGATCGGGGGCGGCCTCCACACTCACGGTGAGGGCGTAGATCTCCTCGGGCGGCTCCACGTTGGGATCCTCCAGCGGACCGGCCTCGATCGAGCGGCCCAGCAAGTTGAGGTCGATCGAATAGGGCGACTTTTTGCTCACCGGCGAGGGAATGCCGCAGCGCTCGCCATAGGCAATGGTTTCCTCGCGACTCATGCCCCACTCCCGCGCCGGGGTGAGCACCTTCAGATCGGGAGCCAGGGCGCCGATGGCCACATCGAAGCGCACCTGGTCGTTGCCCTTGCCGGTGCAGCCGTGGGCCACCGCGTCGGCGCCCACCTCGCGGGCAATCTCCACCAGCCGGCGGGCGATCAGCGGGCGCGCCAGAGCGGTGCTGAGTGGGTAGCGGCCCTCGTAGAGCGCATTGGCACGGATCGCCGGGAAGGCGAACTCAGTGATGAAGGGCTCGATCAGGTCGCCCACGATCGACTGGCTGGCGCCGGAATCCAGCGCCTTCTGGCGGATCGGCTCGAGCTCATCGCCCTGGCCCAGGTCGGCGGCGAAGGTGATCACTTCCTCGACGCCCCACTCCTTCATCAGGTAAGGGATGCAGACGCTGGTGTCCACCCCACCGGAATAGGCGAGAACAGCCTTCTTGGCCCGACCCATCAACGCAACCCCTGTGCTCAATCGCTTGATTCTCCCCTGTCGGGGTCGCCCACCGGAGCACAGAACAGCCAGCCGGCGACCAGGGCAAGCCCCATCATCAGCGGCAGCCCAAACACCAGGAGCCCCACCCAGCGACCATCAGGTGTCAGCGGCTGGGGCCAGCGCTCACCAGCGGCCACCAGGGCAGCACTGAGCGCCACGGCCAGGCCCCAGACCGGCAGCAGGTCCCTCAGCCAATCGCTGGCGGAGGGCTTCGACCTGGGAGAGCTAGATTGGTTGATTGGCAAGGTTGATCGCAGCCACGCTGATCGCTACACCCCTGCAGCCTGACGGACGCCGCAACGCATGAGCAACCTCTCCACCACCAGCCTCGCGCGCCTGGATGGGGTGAATCCTTCCCTCACCCGCTACGACCGCCAGGAGCCCGCGCCGGTGCTGCCCCTGCGCGATGAGCCCGACCTGCTCAGCTGGCTTGAATCCAGTGGCCGTCTCGTGGCCGACGAGGAGAACGCCGCCACCGACGTGAGCACCGTGGAGGAGGAAGAGCTCTCCGCACTGATGGGCGAGAAGGAGGAATACACCCAGGCCGACGAACCCCAGGAGGAGGACTGGGAGGACTGAGAGCGGGAGAAGTGATTACCGGCATCGGGGAGACTGGTAGCGCTCCACACCCTGCTCGCCCCAAACCCTGCTGGTGACCACGTCCTCGTTTTCTCCTCGCCTCGCGGCCAACCTGCTGTGCGTGGTGCTTGTCGCCGCCTGCCTGCTGAGTGATCTGAGGGTGGCCAATTCGATGCTCACCCTGCCGCTGCTGCTGGCAGGCGCGATCAGCTGGGCCGTGACCGCCTGGGGCATTCCCCACCTGCGCGAGCTCAAGCTCGGCCAGGTGATCCGCGAGGAGGGTCCCCAGGGTCACCACAGCAAAGCTGGCACTCCCACCATGGGCGGCCTGCTGGTGGTGCCGGTGGGGGTGATTGTGGGCGGACTGATCAGCCCAGCGGATCCCCGCCTGCTGGCGGTGGGGGCGGTGACCCTGGCCTACATGGCGGTGGGTGCCGTGGACGACTGGCGCAGCCTCACCCGCCGCACCAACACCGGGCTCACCCCCCGGGGCAAACTGCTGCTGCAGGCCGGTGCCGCCCTGCTGTTTCTGATCTGGGCCGCCCAGGGCCAGTGGCTCCCTGGTGGGAATCCCGGCGACTTAGCACTGCCCCTGGGGTGGATCTTGCCCCTCGGCCTGCTGATCTGGCCCCTGGGCCTGTTTGTCTTTCTCGCCGAGAGCAACGCTACCAACCTCACCGATGGCCTCGATGGCCTGGCTGCCGGCTGCGGCGCCGTGGTGTTCACCGGCATGGGCCTGCAGCTGATGCTGCGCGGCAATGGCGGCGACCCCGCTTTGGCAGCCTTCTGCGTGGCGATGGCCGGCTGCTGGCTGGGCTTTCTGGCCCACAACCGCCACCCCGCCCGCCTGTTCATGGGCGACACGGGTTCGCTGGCCATGGGGGCCGCCCTGAGCGCGGTGGCCCTGCTCTCCAACAGCCTCTGGCCGCTGCTGCTGATGGGTGGGGTGTTCCTGGCCGAATCCCTCTCAGTGATCCTCCAGGTGTGGGTGTTCAAGGCCACCAAGAACCCCACCACCGGCCAGGGCCGCCGCCTGTTCCGCATGGCGCCCCTGCACCATCACTTCGAGCTGGGCGGCCTGCCCGAACAGCAGGTGGTGCTGCGCTTCTGGGCCGTCAGCCTGGCGCTGGTGCTGCTCGGTCTGGTGCTGCTGCCCTGAAGCCTGGCAACCTCGAAACCATCCCTGTCCCGCAACCGGAGCGCCGATTGATGGCCTACTTCACCTGGAGGGAAACCGGTCTCACCGCCGACTGCGCCAGTCTGGAAGCGATGGCGGCCCGCTTTGAGGAGGCGGCCGGTCTGATGCGACGGATGGCGGATGAGGGCTTCCGGCTGGAGCGCCGCAACGACGGCCAGCGAATCACCCATCCGGATCCCGCCGTGTTTGAGGCCTATGGCTTTGTGAGCGAGGAGCAACCTGTGCGCCAGCTCACCCTGCTGCAGGACGTTGAAACCAGTCCCTGACGGCGGGCCAGCCCCAGATCAGCGGCTGCGCAGAAAACCCACCAGCCACACCAGCACAAACGCCAGCGAAGAGAGGCCCAGGTAGATCAGAGCGCCGTTCTGCAGGGTGGCAATATCCCAGCCGAATAACAGGCCATCGGCGGCATCGCTGGCCGTACTCAGGGCCAGTGGGCCCCCCATGCCAAGCCCTGCCATCCGCTCCAGCCGCTGCTGCCGCCCTCTCTAGCAGCTCCGCCGGCCTGGGGCAGGATCAGCAGAGCCACTCGCCCCACCATGATCTCGTCCTTCCCCCCGACCCTGATGCTGCTGGGCAGCGGCGAGCTGGGCAAGGAGGTGGCGATCGCGGCCCAGCGGCTGGGCTGCCGGGTGATCGCGGTGGATCGCTACCCGGGCGCGCCGGCCATGCAGGTGGCGGACGCAGCGGACGTGGTCACCATGACCGACCCCGAGGCCCTCAAGGCGGTGGTGCGGCGCCATCGGCCCGATCTGGTGATTCCGGAAATCGAAGCTCTGGCGGTGGATGCCCTGGCCGAGCTGGAGGCTGAGGGCATCACGGTGATTCCCACCGCCCGGGCCACGGCGGTCACCATGAACCGCGACCGCATCCGCGATCTGGCCGCCAGCGAGCTGGGTCTGCGCACCGCCCGCTTCGCCTATGCGGAAAGCGCCGAGGAGTTGGCCGCCGCCGCCGCGCCCCTGGGCTGGCCGGTGGTGGTGAAGCCCGTGATGAGCTCCTCAGGCAAGGGCCAGAGCGTGGTGCGGAAGCCCGATGGCATCGAGGCCGCCTGGGAGGCGGCCATGGCCGGGGCCCGCGGTGCCGGCGCCCGGGTGATCGTGGAGGAATTCCTGGAATTCCAACTAGAGATCACCCTGCTCACCGTGAAGCAGTGGCAGGGGCCCACCCTCTTCTGCCCACCGATCGGCCACCTGCAGGAGCGGGGCGACTACCAGTGCAGCTGGCAACCCGCCCGAATCGGCGCGACCCAGCTCGCCGCCGCCCAGGCCATGGCCCGGGCCGTCACCGACAACCTGGGCGGCGCAGGCCTGTTCGGTGTGGAGTTCTTTCTCTGCGGCCAGCCCGGCCAGGAAGAGGTGGTGTTCTCCGAGCTCTCGCCCAGGCCGCACGACACCGGCCTGGTGACCCTGATCGGCCAGAACCTGAGCGAATTCGACCTGCACCTGCGGGCGGTGCTGGGACTACCGATCCCGGAGATCCGCAGCCTCGGTCACGCCGCCAGTCGGGTGATCCTGGCGGAGAGGGCCGGAGCACCGGTGCGCTACAGCGGCGTGGCCGAGGCCCTGGCGGAACCGGACACCCAGGTGTTGCTGTTCGGCAAACCGGAGGCCCGGCCCCAGCGGCGCATGGGGGTGGCCCTGGCTCGCGCCGGCAGTGAGGAGGAAGCACGGACCAGGGCCGACCGGGCAGCTGGCCAGGTGCGGGTACTGGCTGACTGACCCCTGGTGCTCCCTCGCCAGGGCCCTTATGGTGCCGCCATCAGGACTCGCCATGAGCCAGGCCCAACCGCAGCCCCGTTTTCCCCTCCGCCGAAGCGGCCGCACGGCACGCCGCCGTCCAAGGGTGATTGGTGGCAGCACGGCAAGCCGGGAGGGAGCCGGCGAGCCAGGAGCCGTAGCCAAGTCGCCGGCCCGATCCACAGCAACCGCGCCTCGGCGCCACAGGCCCCTGCTCACCTTTCTGCTGGGGCTGGGCCTGGGCTATGGCCTCACTGGGCCCATCCCAACCGTGGTCAATGGGACGTTGGCAGTGCTGCGCCAAGGCCCAGGACTGATCGGCCAGATCGCCTCACCCCTGGCAGGCATCAGCAACAAGCAGATCCTGGTGATGGGCGTCGATCACGTGGGCGACAACACCGATGTGATGTTCACCGTGGCGGTGAAGGACGGAGCCACCACCCTGCTGCAGGTGCCCCGTGACACCTTCATCGAGTCGGAGCGCTTCGGGGTGCTCAAGGCCAATGCCCTCTATGCCTTCGGCGGGATGGACGCAGCCAAACAGGAACTGGGCGGCCTTCTGAACGCTCCGATCAAGCGTCACCTGAAGGTGAACCTGCGGGCTGTGGAGCGGGTCGCCGACGCCCTTGGTGGGATCGAGGTGGATGTGCCGAAGCGCATGTACTACGTGGATTACAGCCAGGACCTCTACATCGATCTCTACCCCGGACGCCAGGTGCTGCAGGGCCCGGATCTGATTGGCTACCTCCGCTTCCGCAATGACGAGATGGGAGACATCGGGCGGATGGAGCGCCAGCGGGACGTGTTCCAGAAGCTGTTCAGCAAGCTCATCCAGCCCTCCACCCTGCCCCGGCTCCCGGAGTTGCTGCAGATCGCCGGCGAGGACATCGACACCGACCTCACCCCGGTGGAATTCGGCCAGCTGCTGGCGGCGATGACCCGCACCGATCTCAGCGCCAGCCAACTGCCCGGCCGGCTGTTCTGGCATGACGACCTCAGCTACTGGATGCCTGACAGCAATCCCGACCACGGCAGCGAGCCGGTGGCGGAGAGCCTGGGTGAGAGCCACGTTGGGGAACGGGGACAACTGGACGAGGACAAGGGCGAAGACCTTCGCACCTATTACTGAGCAGCCATGGGCTGGGCCCCTGTGGGCCGGCGCAGAAAGCGGTGGTGATCAAGACCGTCAAGCAAGCCCCAGGCCTGTGGTCGGCTGGAGAAAAACACCCGCCGGTGATGGCGCAAGCCCTCCAGCACAGGGTCGTGGTCTTGGGGGACAACCCCAAGCGAGAGCCCTCTCAAAAGCTCGCCATCCCCCTGCTGGTTGGATTCCACCAGGATCGCGCCGATGGGGATCTGCCAGCGCAGGGCCAAATAGCGCAGGGCTTCGGTCTTGGAGGCGGTGAGGGGCAGCACATCCAGGAACCAATGGTGGAACAGATGGGGCCTGGCCATCAGCTGGTGGCTGCGCAAGGTCTGACGCACCACCGGCAGGATGCCCTGATCCGGTTCGTTGAGGAGGTAACTCACCTTGAAGTCCCCCTGATCGGCCTCCTGCTGGCGCTTGAGGCGGGGCTCCAGTTCGGCCATCGCCGCCTCCACCGCCGATCGATCCCAATGGCGTGCGATCTGGCTCCGCCAGTTCTCGTCCAGCCAGTCGCCGCTCGGGTCGCTGTAGTGGATTTCGGTGCCCGCCTCAGTAATCCAGAGGAGGGGTGCGGGGAAGTGCAGCTCACCAAAGCGATGACGAGCGGCGCGGAACCCCCGACCGGACACCACCCCGATGGCCAGATCTGGTTCCGCCCAGAGGCGGCGCCGCAACACCGCGAGAGCCGCGGGATCAGGCGAAGCCAGGCTGGCATCGAGATTGAGCACCAACAGCCGCTGCGACTGCTGCTTAAACGCGGGTTCAGCTGCTCCGACCTGGCAAGGCTGCGGCCGCTGAAACCAGAGGACAGGACGTTGACGGGCAGCCTGATGGCATGCAGCCAACGCCTGGCCCAGGTAATGGCTCACGTGGGCGTCCCAGCTGAAATGGCGGCTCACCGCCTCGATGCCGTTGTCGCGCCAGCGGCACCAGCGATCGGGCTGGGCCAGCGCATCCTCGATCCCTGTCTGCAGGGCATCGAGATCGGACACATCCACCAGCAGACCATTGCCGCAGCGGGCCAGGATGTCCCGGGGCCCGCCATCGTCGGTTGCCACCACGGGCAATCCACAGGCCGCCGCCTCCAGCAGGGTGAGGCCGAAAGGCTCCGTGAGGGCGGGATTCACAAACACGCCGCCCAGCCGGGCCGCCCAGCGGTAGATGGCCGGGATCTGCTCGCGCTGATGCTGCTTGGGATAGGCGATCTGCCCGTAGAGATTGAAGCGATCCACCAGATCGAACACCTGCTGGAACACCTCCCGCTGAGTTTTCTCAAGTTCGCGGGGATCCTCCCGGCAACCCAGAACCAACACAAGGTTGTGATGCTGGCGCAGGTGCTCGGAGCAACCGAACACGTCCACCAGAGCCGGGATGTTCTTGCGGTGGTCCGCCCGGCAGATCGCGAGCACGGGCGGCTTGTGGGGATCCCGCAGGAAGGGGGCCATCAAGGCCTCCACAGCAGGCTCCTGCAATCCAGGCTGGGGCGGGAAAAACTGGCGGCCGTCGACGCCGGGGGGGATCACGCGGGCGAGATCCGACCGGTAGCGACCGTAGCGGGCGTACTGGCAATCGCGTTCCTGGGCCGTGCTGGTGACCACCAGATGGGCGTGGGCTAGGGCTAGCTCCTCCGCATCGATCCGCTGGGCCATGGCGTACTGGCTCTCAATCTGGGCGGCCTCCAGGCCTGAGGCCATCAATCGGCGCCGCTTCTCTCGGCCCAGGGAGTGACCCGTGAACACCAACGGAATGCCAAGGCGACGGCGCAACAGGGTCCCCACGTAGCCAGCGTCGGCGTAATGGGCGTGGATCCAGTCAGGCAACCGCGGCTGGGCCAGCAACCGTTCACACAGCGCGTCGGCCAGCTCATCGAGATGGGACCAGAGCAACTCCTTGCGCAGGTAGCGGGCGGGACCAAAAGGAATGCGCTGGATCGTGGCGCCGGGACAGATTGACTCCGTGGGTCGGGCGTAGTCGGTGGCCACCCGCCGATCACGGATCAGACGGGTGACCACCTCCACCTGCTCCACCTCGGGCCGCATCGCCAGGGCCCGGGCCAGTTCCAACACGTAGGTGGTCTGGCCGCCGGTGTCGGCGTCACGGCCCAGTTCAAGGTCACGGGATCGGAACAGCCCGTGCAGGTGCAGGTGCAGAACGTAGAGACCGGCCATGGGGGGCAGGGGGGATCGTTCGCGGAACGTCAACGGCGCAGGCAGTTGTGTTCATCAATAGCGGCAATCCGGTGTCTGCGCAGCGAGCAGAGCTTCCAGATCCCCGAACTGCACCCGGGGCACAACACCACCCCGCCTGTTGTCAAGGGGTTTTTCGGCAAAAAGCGGAGATCATTCCGCCCGCCTTGAGTTCATGAATGCTCACATTCAGGGCACGAGCACCAGGGGAATCTGGTCGTTCCCCCAACCGGCCGCCGGCAACAGAGGCTGGGCCTCGGGGCCGGGCACCACCTTCGGACCTGCGACAAAGGCCGCGTTGGTCCAGACCAGGAGCAACGCCCGCAGAGGTCCGCCATCGCCCTCGGCGGGAGCCCGCAGGTTGAAATGATCGCCGCCATTGGCCAGCACCAGCTGGTGGCCAAGCGCTTTCGCCTGCTGGCCAGGTGCGAGGGCCTCCGGATCCGGGCTTACCACCCAGTCACGACTACCCGTAACCAGCAGGGCCCGGGCGCGCATGTTCTTGGCGGAGCCGTAAGCGAACAGCAATCGCATCGGCGGGCTCACAGCCACCACCGCGCGCACGCGCCGATCCACCAGTCCAGCACGATCAGCAGCGCCGAGAAAACTGCATTGCAGCACCCAGCTGAGGTTGCGTTCCGGATCGTTGAGATCACGGCAGCGCTGCTGCAGGAGGCTGGAACTGGGCTCCACGCCGGCCACCTGCAACGCCGTGGTGGCACCCCAGGAATGACCGATCACCACCACGTCGGAGGCGCCCAAGGCATCAATCGTGGCCGATACATCAAGGGGGCGAAAGCGCAGCTCATCGGGGCTGGGCGGTGGCACCTTGCCCGTGAGCATGGCCTCCTGCTGGCTGCTGTCACTACCTGGATGGCGGGGCAGCACCGCCCTGTAGCCATGGCTGGCCAGATGACTGGCCCACCCTTCAAAGCTCTCAGGGCTGTCCCAAAGGCCGTGGGAAATCAGCACAACCCGCCCGTTGCCATCCCGCTCAGGCTCGATCACCACCACATCCAGGGGGCCTTCACGATGGGCAGCAGGCACCTGAATCTCACTGCGGCGAACAGGCAGCGGACCGGGCCTCAGGGCTCCTGGCGTGATCGAGGCCGCGGGCAACTGGGCCAGCAGAGCTTCCGCCTGACGCCGCTGGGCCACCATTCGCTGCAGAGCGCCGACAGCATGGGGCAGGTCCACGGTGACCGAATCCCCGGGCAACGCCCGCAGGAATGAGATCAGGGTGAGCTCGCCGGCGGCATTGGCCCGCTCCAGGGCCAGGGTGAGATCACTGCCGCTGAGATCCTTGGGCAGTCCGTTCACCCGGCCCAGGGTGGTGGCGGCCAACAGGGCCTGCTCCAGCAGCGGCGTGCCCACCACCTGGCCAAGAACGGCCTGGGTCTGAACCGGCAGGGGGGTATGAAACACCCGCTGCAACTGGCGCCCCAGGGCACCACTGCTGGCGCGGTTCAGTTCCGCCAGGTCGCTGTCTCCCCGCCAGAGGGCCTCCGGATCCTCAAGCTCCCGCAGGCTCACTGTGAAGGTGACCTCCAGCAGTGGAAGCTGGAGGTCGACCCGGTCGATGGCGCGAGCAGGCAAAGGCCCAAGCAACAGGGGCAGAGCAGCTAGGCCAGAGCACAGGCGACGCAACATTGGAGGGCGTGGGCCAGATCAGATCAGAATGACGCATCATCCGCAAATCGGCACGAGGATTCGCCAGCCTCGAACCAAACAAACCACGCCCTAAACGAAATTGTCGCGCTGGGAGGTTGCTGCTCTCTGGTCGGCGCGCCTGTCCGCCAAAACACGTCAACTAGGACGGAACTTGGACGGTGATTCGCTCGGAGATCGTCCAACGCGACTGAGAAGTTAACCCGAAGGGTCTTCAACTCACGCTGTACCCACGGCCCTCCATGCAGGCAGTGACAGCCCGATTGAACACCTGACGGCGATAGTTGACCAATTGCTGCTGTTCCGCTTCACGGATCTGTTGTTGCCGGGCCCAGTCGTCAGAAACATGTTGCTGAGCGCGGCGTTGATCCCCCTGACGGGCTGTGCCGAGGATGGCGCCCCCGGCAGCTCCAGCGAGAGCACCACGACCGGTGTTACCGGCGATCGCACCTGCCGCCGTGCCCACAACCGCCCCCCTGGCTGTGCTTCGGACAAGTCCCGGTGCTTGGCTGGGCAGCTGGACTGGCTGGGCTGGCTCGAGCCTGCTGTCCTGGATTGGAGCCGTGGGATCAAAGCCGGTTTGGTCGATGGCCCAGAGCCGACACTCCAGGCTGTCGCGACGCTGCTGTTCAGCACTCTGACCACCGGAGGGGTAGATGAACAGATCCTGAGCCCGAGCCTCCAGGCCAGCGCCGATCAGAGTGATGAAAAGAGCACCGAATGTTGATTTGAAAGTTTTGCCGGCACCGTGCCGTACAAAACCCTTCACACTTTTTTTGATCGTGCAAAGGCTCGGCATGGAAAAGGATTCAGAAACTGGCCTAAGCCTATGGAGGCCAGCCTTCTTTTTCCACATCAAGACCAAAACAGAGGTTGTCTTCAGCAGCCTCCGAACAGTGCCAGCTCCAGCTCCTGGAAACAGCGATGGGTTTCCTCGCCATCGAGACCACTCACCGCAATAGCCACGGTCTGGCGTAGGGGATTGCAGTTCACACTCAGGGACACCGGCGACTCCCGGTGATCCACATGATAAGTGGCATTACGGCCACCATTGCCGTAGTTGGTTTCCGGATCGCGACTGAAACCATACTCTCGGCTCAGTTCAGTGATACCAACCAAGGAGCTCACCAGGTCAGCTGTTGTATGGATTGCCGCGGTGTAGACGAAAGGAGCGAGTTCCGGCTCGCTGACCGGCTCAAGCACCAGACTGCTGGCCAGGGCGCGCACCAGAGAACTGAGCCCGACACGGGAATCTGTGGCCTCTGCAGGAGCCTCAGGATGATCCTGGGAAGGGGCATCAGAAGAGGCCA
This sequence comes from Prochlorococcaceae cyanobacterium, assembly GCA_044238185.1. Lineage (GTDB taxonomy): Bacteria > Cyanobacteriota > Cyanobacteriia > PCC-6307 > Cyanobiaceae > NIES-981. The sequence goes on from JBIIDV010000001.1 coordinate 40,491, forward strand.
GGATTGAAGCCCTGTTCGGCAGAGCCGCGTTGTGCGGTGCAGCAGCGCTGTCCGAGGATGCAGTGGGCATGGACGGCATGGACGTGGAGGGAGCCAGTCACTGGAAATCCAGGATAGGGCTCGATCACCACGCCTGGTGTATCGGTTGAAACGTCACCACCACCCTTGGTGTGCGAAGGGCTGGGCGGTGTTCATGCTGCCAGCTTCTGCGGAGGATGTTGGGCCAGCACCTGACCCAGATAACGACCGGTATGACTGCCCTGATGCTGGGCGACCTCCTCCGGGGTTCCACACGCCACAATCTGCCCACCTTTATCCCCACCTTCCGGGCCGAGATCAATAATCCAGTCGGAGCATCGAATGACATCAAGATTATGCTCAATCACCAGGATTGAATTACCCTTATCCACCAGACGCTGCATCACATCCATCAACTTGTGAACATCAAAGAAGCTCAAGCCTGTGGTGGGCTCATCAATCAGATAGAGGGTCTTCCCTGTGGCACGGCGGGATAGCTCAGTCGCCAATTTCACCCGCTGGGCTTCACCGCCGGAGAGGGTGGGCGCCGGCTGGCCCAACTTCACATAGCCCAGGCCCACATCCACCAGGGTGCGCAGCCGATCGGCAGCCTGGGGGATAGCGGAAAACACCTCGGCCGCCTGCTCCACCGTCATCTCCAGCACATCTGCAATCGTGTGGCCCTTGTATTTAACCTGCAGGGTTTCACGGTTGTAGCGGGCGCCCTTGCAGACATCACACTGCACATACACATCGGGCAGGAAGTTCATCTCAATCACATTCACACCCTGGCCGCTGCAGGCCTCACAGCGACCCCCCTTCACGTTGAAGCTGAACTGGCCCACCTGGTAGCCGCGGGCCTTGGCCTCCACGGTGGCGGCGAACACCTGGCGGATCGGATCGAAGGCACCGGTGTAGGTGGCCGGGTTGGAGCGAGGCGTGCGGCCGATCGGTGATTGGTCGATCACGATCACCTTGTCGATTGCCTTGATGCCGCGCAGCTCCTCCAGCCCGGCAGGGAAAGGCACCTTCAGGCCCAGTTGGTGCTCCAGGGCCGGGTGCAACAGCTCATTCACCATCGTGCTCTTGCCGCTGCCGCTCACGCCGGTCACACACACCAGCCGGCCCAGAGGGATCTCCACGTTGAAGCCGGAGAGGTTGTTGCGCTGGCAATTCACCAGAGTGAGCTTGCGGGATCCACTTGTGCGCCGCTCGACCGGGGTGGGAATGGTGCGGCGGCCGCTCAGATAGGCACCCGTGAGGGAGTCTTCCGCCGTCAGCAGGGCATTGAGATCGCCTTCCGCCACGATGTGGCCGCCGTGCACGCCAGCTCCAGGCCCGATGTCCACGATGTGGTCGGCGGCGCGGATGGTGTCCTCGTCGTGCTCCACCACAATCAGGGTGTTGCCCAGATCGCGCAGCTTGATCAGGGTGTTGAGCAGGCGGTCGTTGTCGCGCTGGTGCAGGCCGATGCTGGGTTCATCGAGCACATAGAGCACGCCGGTGAGACCGGCGCCGATCTGGGTGGCCAGGCGGATGCGCTGGGCCTCACCGCCACTGAGGGTCATCGCCGGTCGGTCGAGGCTGAGGTAATCGAGGCCCACATCCAGCAGAAACTTCAGACGCATGCGGATCTCCCGCAGCACCAGCTCACCGATCTGGATCTGGCGGGCACTGAGCAGGGGTTCGGCCCCTTCGCTCTCGCCCACACCCATCAGCTGCTCGATGCGGCGCAGGCTCTCGCCCACGCTGCTGCTGGTGAGTTCGTGGATGCGGTAAGGCCCGACCCGTACCGCCAGGGCCTCAGGCTTAAGCCGCAGCCCCTGGCAACTGGCACAGGGCACCAGTTCCAGATACTTCTCAAGCTTCTGACGCACCGATTCACCGCTGGCGTCACGCAGCTGGCGCTCCAGGATCGGCAGGATCCCCTCAAAAGGCCGTACGTAGGTCTGCCCCTTGCGGTAGCGGCTGTCGGCCTGAATTGAGATCGGCTCCCGGGAACCATGGAGCAGCACGTCCTGCTGTTCAGGCGTGAGCTGGTTCCAGGGGGTCTTGATCTCGAAGCCGAAGGCCTCGCCCACCGAATAGAGCAGGGAGAAGTAATAGGAGTTGTCCTTCTCCGCCCAGGGAGCAACCGCGGCATACACCGGCAAGGAGGGATCGGGGATCACCCGCTCCTCGGTGAACTTGCGCAGGTGGCCGATGCCGTGGCAGTCGGCGCAGGCGCCATAGGGGCTGTTGAACGAGAACAGGCGCGGTGAGAGCTCCTCCATCACCGCCCCGTGCACAGGGCAGGCGAAGTTCTCGGAGTAGAGGCGCTCCTGCTCCACGCCCTCGGGAAGCTCCTCGTCGGCCTTGGGCACCACCTCCACCAGCGCCAGCCCGTCGCCGCGCTTGAGGGCCGTGCGCAGCGAATCGGTGAGCCGCTCCTGGATGCCCTCACGGGCCACCAGGCGATCCACCACCACCTCGATGTGATGGCTGTGGTTCTTGTCGAGCTCGATGTTGTCGGCCAGCTCGCGCACCTCACCGTTGATGCGCACCCGGGCGAAACCCTCGGCCACCAGACCGCTCAGCAGCTTCACGTGGGTGCCCTTCTTGCCGCGCACCACCGGCGCCAGCAGCTGGTAGCGCGTGCCCTCGGGCAACTTGAGGATCTGATCGACCATCTCATCGATCGACTGGGGCCGGATCGAGCGGTCGCACGCCGGGCAGTGGGGCTCGCCGGCCCGGCCGAACAGCAGGCGCAGGTAGTCCTGGATCTCGGTGACGGTGCCGACGGTGGAGCGGGGGTTGTGGCTGGTGGATTTCTGGTCGATTGAGATGGCGGGTGAGAGCCCCTCGATCGCGTCCACATCGGGCTTGTCGACCTGGCCCAGGAACTGGCGGGCATAGGCCGAGAGGCTCTCGACGTAGCGGCGTTGACCTTCAGCAAAGATGGTGTCAAAAGCCAGCGAGCTCTTGCCGCTGCCGCTCACGCCGGTGAACACCACCATCCGGTTGCGCGGGATGGTGAGGTCGACGTTCTTGAGGTTGTGCTGGCGGGCGCCCCGCACCCGGATCACGTCCTCCAGCGAGCCGCCGCTGAGCATCCGGCTGCCGTCCAGCTGGGCCTCGCGCTGGGCCGCCTTCTCATGCAGGGTGAGGGCCGGTGGGGATTGACGGGCAGGACTCGGTACGGCCGTCTCTGGCGTGGCCTTGCTGCTCTTGGCGCGGGGCATCCGGCCTGGTCAGGAACAGTGGATTCTATGGGGCACGCCCCAGAAGGACGGTGCTCCGGATCTCAGTCGCGATGCTCGTTGCAGCGGCTCAAGCCAATCAGGGGAGGCGCTTAGCGCTTGGCGAGTCCCTTGCCCAACCCTCGATAGGCCGTGATGTAGATCCCGCAGAGCAAAATGTTTCGTGCCAGATTGCGCATCAAAGCAAAACGAGCCTGGGCGCCCTGTTGACTCACGGCAATGCTCGCCTTTTGCTGCTCAGCGCGAATTCGCTCAAGCAGGGCCTCCCGTTGTCCCTCCTGGGGATTGGTCCCTTCTGGCAGCTGAGGAAAACCTGCCGAGCTCAACCTTTGCCAGGCTTGATCAACTGCTGATTGAGGAGCTTCTCGAAGAGACTGCTCTGCAGCACTGAGACGCTGGGATAGTTGCTGACTGCGTGCAGTGCGCTGTTGATCGACCTGGTCAATATTGCCACCGAAAAGAATGACTTGCCAGATGGCCAAAAGAACCATACTGATGACACCGATTTGAGTCAGCCTAAGAACCGAATTCCGGCGCTTGGACAATTTTATCGAAGCTTCTCGATCTCCTTTTAAATCGCCTGAAAACTGAAGGGAACTGCCAACACGTAACAGAGCTACTCCCAAAAGAGGCAGCACCCCACCATCAAGGATACGGTTGGAAAGCTGACTTCCCCAGATCGGCGACTTGATACTGATCGGGAAAAATCCAGCGATCAGAGTTACCAGGAAAATAAAGATCAGCGATCTCCCGCACAATTGAGCAATGGCAGGCAATTGGGGTGTTGAAGTCTGGCTTGGCATTATGTTGGATTCAAAAGAAAAGGCTGATGGAATTAAGCGTGTTAATACTTTTTTAAGTTAGCAGATCGAACGGCTAGAATGAAGGTCAATAGGAAATGAATTACAACCCCATTCAAATCACCTATAAATAAATTTTTGGGGCCCAAAGAAGTCCCAAAAGTGCTTAATTTCGTGCACCGACTCCCCGGGTAAAACCTTCAGCATGAAATCATAACATCAAGAAGGAATAAGGATTTATCGCCAAAGCCGTGCATTTCATCCATTGACATGCATAAAAAAGGATTACCCTGCCGAGAAGAACAGGAATAGGCGATTGCCCTTAATTCTTATCATGATTTTACTATTCAGCAATCGATATTGTTAGAGTTTTTATTCAACCATGCTGCTCCAGCAGGCTGGCGGCATAGGTGCGGGCCTCGTGGTGGTCACCGCCGGCCAACTCAGCCAGTTCCGCCTGGCGAGCCTGAGTGTCCCGCAGGTGGGACACCCGCGTATGAGTGAGGCCAGCCACCACCTCCTTGCTCACCAGGAAATGGTGATCGGCGGCGGCGGCTACCAGGGGTTGGTGGGTCACGCAGAACACCTGCCGCTGGGCGGCCAACTGGCGCAGCAAGGCGGCCATGGCCCCGCTCACCCTGCCGCTGACGCCAGTGTCAATCTCATCAAAGAGCAGGGTTACGTGCTGATCCGCCGCGGCCAGACAGGTTTTCAAGGCCAGGAGGAAGCGGCTCATCTCGCCACCGGAGGCCACCTCCGCGAGGGGTGCCAGGGGCTGCCCCGGGTTGGCGGAAAACTGAAACTGCACCACATCGGCCCCCTCCTCCCCGGGGCTTGCGGGCGCGATTGCCACAGCAAAACGCACATTGGCCAGGCCCATGGGCCGCAGTGCCTCCATCAGCTGTTGCTCCAGCTGGCGGGCTGCGGTCTGGCGGGCCTCGCTCAACAGGCCATTGGCCAGATCGCGCTCGCGGCTCGCGGCGCTCTCTGCCGCCTCCAGAGCCTGCAGAGAGGCTGTCCCGCCGCCGGGAGCCAGCTGCTCGCGCAGGTGATCGCGCCAGGCGATCAGCTCGGCCAGATCCTTGCCGTGGCGCCGCTCCAGGGCCTTGAGCTGGGCGATCCGGTCCTGCAGCTGGGCCAGATGCTCAGGATCGCTCTCCAGGGCGGCGCCGTAGCGATCGAGATCGCGGGCCAGATCCTGCAGCTGGGCCAGGCCATCCGTGCAGCGGCCGGCCAGGCAAGCCAGGGAGGGATCCAGCTGCTGCATGTGGGCCAACTCCGCTTCGCAGGCGGCCAGGTGGTCGAGGGCCGAAGGCGCCTCCTCGGCACCCTCCTGGAGTCGGCCCAGCAGGACCATCACCCCTTCCTGCAGGCGCACGCCATGGGCCAGCCGGTTCTCCTCCGCCTGCAACCGCTGCCGCTCGGCCGGATCCTCCAGGCCTGCGGCCTCCAGATCGGCCAGCACCTGCTCCTGCCGCTCCCGTTCCTGCTGCAGCTGCTGCCAGCTGGCCCGGGCGGCTTCCAGATCAGCGGCGGCCTGCTTCCAGCGGCGATAGGCCGCAGCCACCACGGGCAGCTGCCCCTGAATCGGTTCGCCGGCAAAGCGATCGAGCCAGCGGCGCTGCTGACCAGGGCGGGCCAGTTGCTGGGTCTGCCCCTGCACGGTGAGATCGAGCAGCAGCGGCCGCAGCTCCTGGATCTGGCCGCGGTTCACCGCCACCCCGTTGAGCCGGTGGCGGCTGGAGAGCCGCCCCTCGCTGAGGCGCCACTCACGGCTGAGCAGGATCTCGGTCTCATCGCAGTCCAGCTCCTGCTGCTCCAGCCAGCCGGCCAGGGGCGGGGTGAGGCTGAAGCTGGCCTCAATCAGACCCCGCTCCCTGCCCTGGCGCAGCAGCCGCGGCCCGTTGCCCCCCAGCAGGGCATCGAGGGCGTCGAGCAGGATCGACTTGCCCGCACCGGTTTCGCCGGTGAGCACCGTGAAGCCCCCGTTGAAATCGAGCTGCAACTGCTCGATCAGGGCAATGTTCTCCAGGCGCAGTCCGGTGAGCACGGTCGCCGAAAGCATGGAACAGGTGTTCGCCCCGACCGTAGCGGCCCTGCCTTTCCTTTAGAAGGGGGGTGACGCTGAGGAGCCACCCGGCCCGCTGGCATGGACCAGAGCATGGACAACGGCCCCAAGACCACCAGCGATTTCATCGAGGCCGCCGGCCTGCTGGAGTACGACCCGGCGGCCATCACCCGCATCTATGCCGGCCATCCCCAACGGCTGCTGCGCCGCCTCTGGCAGACCCTGGTGCCGATCGGCCTCTACCTGCTGGCGGTGGGGGTCGACTGGCTCACCCAGCGCCTCAACAATCCTGAGCACGCCCGCGTCCGCGCCAGGGAAGCGGCCGACCTGGTGGCCTCGCTCGGCCCGGCCTTCATCAAGGCCGGCCAGGCCCTCTCCACCCGGCCCGACATCGTGCCGCCCCTGCTGCTGGAGGAGCTGGCCCAGCTGCAGGACCAGCTGCCGGGCTTTGACCCCGAGCTGGCGATGGCCTGCATCGAGGAGGACCTGGGCCAACCGGTGGACGCGGTCTACACCCAGCTCGACCGGGAACCGATTTCAGCCGCCTCCCTGGGCCAGGTGCACAAAGGCGTGCTCAAGAACGGCGACAAGGTGGCCGTGAAGGTGCAACGCCCGGGCCTGCGCGAGCAGATCACGCTCGATCTCTACATCGTGCGCAACATCGCCGCCTGGCTCAACCGCAACGTGGGCCTGATCCGCTCCGACCTGGTGGCCCTGATCGATGAACTGGGCAAGCGGGTGTTCGAGGAGATGGACTACTTCAATGAGGCCAGCAACGCCGAGACCTTCGCCCAGCTGCACGCCCACAATCCACGCATCGCCGTGCCCCGCATCTACAGGGAGGCCACCAGCCGGCGGGTGCTCACGATGGAGTGGATCGAGGGCGTGAAGCTCACGAACCTGGAGGCCGTGCGCGAGCTGGGGATCGATCCCGATGAGCTCGTGCAGGTGGGGGTGAACTGCAGCCTGCAGCAATTGCTGGAGCACGGCTTCTTCCACGCCGATCCCCACCCGGGCAACCTGCTGGCCCTGCCCGATGGCCGCCTGGCCTACCTCGATTTCGGCATGATGAGCGAGGTGAGCCGAGAGAGCCGCACCGGCCTGATCCAGGCGGTGGTGCACCTGGTGAACCGCAACTTCGGCAAGCTCAGCAAAGACTTCGTGAGCCTCGGCTTTCTGGCCGAGGACGTGAACCTTGAGCCGATCGTGCCGGCCTTCGAGAGCGTGTTCGGCCAGGCCCTGGAGATGGGCGTCAGCCGGATGGACTTCAAGGCCGTCACCGATGACCTGTCCGGGGTGATGTATCGCTTCCCCTTCCAGGTGCCGCCTTACTACGCCCTGATCATCCGCTCCCTGGTCACGCTGGAGGGCATCGCCCTGAGCGTGGATCCCGACTTCAAGATCCTCGGTGCCGCCTACCCCTACTTCGCCCGCCGGCTGATGGAGGATCCAGACCCCAGCCTGCGCAACAGCCTGAAGGAAATGCTGTTCGACGGCGACGTGTTCCGCTGGCAGCGACTCGACAACCTGATCGCCAGCGCCGCCCAGGGCAGTCAGCTGAATCTCGACAGCCTGCTGGATCAGGTGCTCGATTTCCTCTTCTCAGCCAATGGCGGCCTGCTGCGCCAGCAGCTGGTGGATTCCATGGTGCAGCGGGTGGATGCGCTGGCCTGGCAGACCACCCTGCGGCTCGGCAAGCAGCTGCCCGAACGGCTGCAGCCCCCCGGGCTGCGCCACCGGCGCCTGGAGACAACCGGCGATCCCCTGCTGGAACTGGAACCGATCCGCCAGCTGCTGGTGATCCTGCGCTCACTGCCCGGTTTCGAGCCCCAGCTGCTGCTGCGCAGGCTGCCCAGGCTGCTGGGGGAACCGGAGCTGCGCAGGATGGGCGTGGATCTGGCCCGGGGCCTGGCTGAGCGGGGGGTGGTGCGGCTGCTGCGGGACGTGCTGGTGAGCCCGAGTCTCGCCTCGCCAGGACGAGCCAATCAGGCGATGGCATCCGGCTGAATTGCCCCTAGGGTTTGCGCCATGACACGACGCTTCATTCAGCGGCGCCTGCGGACATCCCTCGCCGCCCTCTCTCTTGCCCTGACGGTGGGTCTGGGCAGTCCCGCCGCCCAGGCCGCTGAGAGTTTGGTGTTCGTGAGTGGCGCCTTCCGTCGCTCCATTCAGGTGGCCGACCTGGAATGGTTAGCCAAGACAGGTGAAGCCCGCGGCCTGATGGCGGATGTGCTGCGCTTCAGCAACCAGGACCCCGCCAAGATGGCTGGCCTGCTCAACCAGTCGATCACGCTGCCGGTGACCCTGATGAGCAGGCTGCTGAACACCCGCATCGGCGAGGCCCTGCTCAGCCGCCTGGCCCAGGTGTTCTTCCCGCTCAAGGCCGCTGATGCCGGCCTGCCAGCCCTGCGATCTGCACTGGTGATGGGAACGGTGAAAGGCGACGGCTCGCTCTCGGCGATCAACTTCCTTCGGGCTTACCCCACCCGGGAGCTGCAGGTGGACATCCCCGCCCTGCTGGCCCTGATCGAGAAGGCGAGTTCCGTGAGCGAACTGGTGCGCTTCTTCTCTGAGTCTCCCCTCGACGGCCTGCGCAACGGCAACGGCGAGCAGCCCTCCCAAGCCGAGCCGTAGATTCGACCCAGCCACGGTCAACCTTCCCTTGCCATTGCTCCAAACCCTGCGGCGCCTGGGCTTGGGGCCTGGCCCTGTCAAAGCCACCATGCAGGACTGGCCAGGCCTGATCGAGGCCTACCGCTCCTGGCTGCCGGTGAGTGAACGCACGCCGGTGATCAGCCTGCGGGAGGGAGCCACACCCCTGATCCCAGCCCATGCCATTGCCGAGCGGATCGGTCGCGGCGTGAAGGTGTACCTGAAATACGACGGCCTCAATCCCACCGGCTCCTTCAAGGACCGGGGCATGACCATGGCCATCTCCAAGGCCAAGGAGGCGGGCTCGGAGGCGGTGATCTGCGCCAGCACTGGCAACACCTCCGCCGCCGCCGCCGCCTATGCCAGGCGTGGCGGCATGCGGGCCTTCGTGCTGATTCCCGATGGCTACGTGGCTCAGGGCAAGCTCGCCCAGGCCCTGCTCTACGGCGCCGAAGTGATCGCCATCCAGGGCAACTTCGACCGGGCCCTGGCGATCGTGCGGGAGGTGGCGGATCAGTACCCGGTCACCCTGGTGAATTCGGTGAACCCCTACCGGCTGCAGGGTCAGAAGACCGCCGCCTTCGAAGTCGTGGACGCCCTCGGCGAAGCCCCGGACTGGCTCTGCATCCCGGTGGGCAATGCCGGCAACATCTCCGCCTATTGGATGGGCTTCAACGAATACCGCGAAGCCGGCCACTGCCGGCACCTACCGCGGATGATGGGTTTTCAGGCGGCGGGGTCGGCGCCGCTGGTGCTGGGACACACCGTGGAGCAACCCGACACGATCGCCACTGCGATTCGCATCGGCAATCCCGTGAACCGCGACAACGCCCTGCGGGTGCGCAGCGAGAGCGGCGGGGAGTTCAAGGCCGTGAGCGATGCCGAGATCATCGAGGCCTACAAGCTCCTGGGCAGCCAGGAAGGGGTGTTCTGTGAGCCCGCCAGCGCCGCCTCCGTGGCCGGCCTGCTGCAGTGCGCCGAGAGTGTGCCAGCGGGAGCCACCGTGGTGTGTGTGCTCACCGGCAATGGCCTCAAGGACCCCACCACGGCCATCGAACACAACGAGGCCCGCTTCCACACCGGCCTGGAGGCGGACACGGCCAAGGTGGCCCAGGTGATGGGTTTCTGAAGCCGACCCCCACAAGACCTGACTCGTCCCCCAAGCCTCATCCAACCGCCCATGGGCGGTTTTTTTGTGGCGCCAACGGCTGACCGGTAGCGAAACCGTCTGCTGAAAGCGGCTGGAAAACAAGCCCATGGCTGGGGAGTGGCAGCAGGCCATGGACATCCCTGGGCCGAACCTGTTTTCCCCAGACACGGGAAAGAGGGGAAAGGCTCAAGCTGTCCCCATCTCCCGGGGGCCATTCCCCAGGCGAAAACCAGATCAGATCAGTCGTGCAGGGAATTCTGGGCTGTTTTCCGCGATTTCCCCAAGGCCTACGACTACGGGTTTGGTTTCTTTCTTAAAAATCCATTCATTGATCCGTCGAGGGGTTGGGGGAATCGGAGACCCGCCGTTGCGCAATCCCCTGCTCTGTGGAAGCGTGGAGTGCCCGTACGGACCTTCCCAGGCCCTGCAGCACCCACCATGAAGCTGGTCTGCTCCCAGTCGGAACTCAGTGCCAGCCTCCAGCTGGTGAGCCGGGCGGTGGCCGCCCGCCCCACCCATCCGGTGCTGGCCAATGTGCTGCTCACCGCTGATGCCGGCACCGGCCGGCTCAGCCTCACCGGCTTTGATCTCAGCCTCGGCATCCAGACCAGCATCCCGGCTGAGGTGGAGGCCAGTGGTGCCATCACCCTGCCGGCGCGCCTGTTCGGCGAGATCGTGGCTCGCCTGGCTGCCGACTCCCCGATCACCCTGCAGTGCGCTGAAGGGGCCGAACAGGTGGAACTCACCAGCCTCTCGGGCTCCTACCAGATGCGGGCCATGCCCGCGGAGGACTTCCCCGATCTGCCGCTTGTGCAGAGCGGTCAGCCGATCCGTCTGGCGGCCGATGCCCTGGTGAAGGGTCTGCGGGCCACCCTGTTTGCCAGCAGCGGTGACGAGGCCAAACAGCTCCTCACCGGTGTGCACCTCAGCCTGACCGACGCCTGCCTGGAGTGCGCCGCCACCGACGGCCATCGCCTCGCCGTGCTGCGCCTGCGTGAGGGAGGGCAGGACGCCGAGCCCGGCGGCGAGCCCTTCGCAGTCACGGTGCCCTCCCGGTCCCTGCGGGAGCTGGAGCGTCTGATCTCCGGCCGGCAGTCCCAGGAGCCGCTCAGCCTGTTCTGCGACCGCGGCCAGGTGGTGTTCCTCTGGGCTGACCAGGTGCTCACCAGCCGCAGCCTCGATGGCACCTACCCCAACTACGGCCAGTTGATCCCCGAGAGCTTCAACCGCAGCATCTGCGTGGATCGCCGTGCCCTGATCTCCGCCCTGGAGCGGGTGGCCGTGCTGGCCGACCAGCACAACAACGTGGTGAAGCTCAGCACGGAAGCCGGCAGCGCCCAGTTGCAGGTGCAGGCCGATGCCCAGGACGTGGGCCGGGGTTCCGAGGCATTGGCCGCCGAGATTCAGGGGGAGCCGATTCAGATCGCCTTCAATGTGCGGTATCTGCTCGATGGGCTCAAGGCGATGGGCTCCGACCAGGTGACGCTGCACTGCAATGCCCCCACCACCCCGGCCGTGCTGCGCCCGCTCGATGAAGCCGACTTCACCTACCTGGTGATGCCGGTTCAGATCCGCGCCTGATCGCCTTGGCGCTTCCCGAGCAACTGCTGCTCAGTGATCTGCTTAGGCGCCGCGTGCGCTGCGAGCAGGGCTTGGAGCATGGCCAGGGCCAGCTGGTGTGGATGCATCCGCCGGTGCATCGGGTGCTGGGCTGGGTGAGCCGCCCCTCGATGTTCGGCGATCGCCGCCTGGTGTGGCGGCTGAACCAGCTTCGCGGTCTGCTGGAACTGGAAGCCCTGGTGCAGGGAGATCCGGCTGAAACCGATCAGGACACGATTGATCGTCTCCCCACCCTGATCGATGCGGCCCTGCTCGACCGGGAGCAGCAGCCCATCGCCACCGTGGTGGATGCGGCGCTGGAACCGGCTACCGGCCGCATTCGTCACTATCTGGTGAGCCGCAGTGATCCGCGCCTGCCTGGCAGCAGCCGCTGGCGCCTCACCCCCGAGCGGATTGTCGACCAGCAGCCCGGCCGGGTGTTCACGGCGCTGGCCGGGCTCGACGACCTCCCCCTGGCACGGGCCAGTGTGCGCCAGGAGTTTCTGCGCCGTTCGCGTCACTGGCGGGACCAGGTGCAGCAGGTGGGCGAACGGTTCGAATCCCGCCTGGAGGGCTGGCTGGAGGAGCCCCCCTGGGATGCACCACCGCCGCGAACGGTCGACTGGCAGGCCGAGCTGCCTGACGACGAGCCCCCCAGACCACGGCAGGACTGGTCCGGGTCCGAGCCCTGGGATGAGGGCAGCTGGCCTGAGCCCGAGCCCAGACAGGAGCGCCAGGATGATCCCTGGGTCTGAGGCGCTCAGCCACACTGGAGGGATCCGAAAGTCCGGCCGTGGTTGCAGCGTCCCAGACCACCAGTCACGACAGTGCCCCTGGCTACGACGTGGCGGCGGCGCTGAAGAAGGAGAACCTCAGCCACGCCGACTACGACGAGATCTGCCGCCGCCTCGGCCGCGCCCCCAACCGGGCCGAGCTGGGCATGTTCGGCGTGATGTGGTCGGAGCACTGCTGCTACCGCAACTCGCGGCCGCTGCTGCAGGGCTTCCCCACCACCGGCCCCCGCATCCTGGTGGGCCCTGGCGAGAACGCCGGCGTGGTGGATCTGGGTGAAGGGCAGCGCCTGGCCTTCAAGATCGAGAGCCACAACCACCCCTCGGCCGTGGAGCCGTTCCAGGGGGCGGCCACGGGCGTGGGCGGCATCCTGCGCGACATCTTCACCATGGGTGCCCGGCCGATCGCCCTGCTCAACGCCCTGCGCTTCGGGCCGTTGGAGGACGAGCGCAACGTGGGCCTGATGGAGGGCGTGGTGGCCGGCATCGCCCACTACGGCAACTGCGTGGGTGTGCCCACCGTGGGTGGGGAGGTGGCCTTCGATCCCAGCTACTCCGGCAATCCCCTGGTGAACGCCATGGCCCTGGGGCTGATGGAAACCGAGCAGATCGTCTGCTCCGGTGCCGAGGGGGTGGGCTATCCGGTGGTGTACGTGGGCAGCACCACCGGCCGCGATGGCATGGGCGGCGCCAGCTTCGCCAGCGCCGAGCTCACCGAGGCCTCCCTCGACGACCGGCCTGCCGTGCAGGTGGGCGATCCCTTCCTGGAGAAGGGCCTGATCGAGGCCTGCCTGGAGGCCTTCCAGAGCGGTGATGTGGTGGCCGCCCAGGACATGGGCGCCGCCGGCCTCACCTGCAGCTGCTCGGAGATGGCCGCCAAGGGGGGCCTGGGCATCGAGCTGGATCTCGACCGCGTGCCCGCCCGTGAGGCCGGCATGACCCCCTACGAGTTCCTGCTGAGCGAATCCCAGGAGCGCATGCTGTTTGTGGTGAAGCCCGGCCGCGAGCAGGCGCTGATGGAGCGCTTCACCCGCTGGGGCCTGCAGGCCGCCGTGGTGGGTCGGGTGCTGGACGACAACATCGTGCGGGTGCTCCAGAACGGGCAGGTGGCCGCCGAGGTGCCCGCCAGCGCCCTGGCCGACGACACGCCGATCAACCACCACGAGCTGATCAGCGCGCCGCCAGCTGAGATCCAGACCCATTGGCGCTGGAGCGAAGACCAGCTGCCCGCCGCCAGCGCTGACGGGATCACCCCCGCCAGCGGCCCGTGCGCCGGCCTGGCCACGTCCTGGAACCAGGTGCTGCTGGAGCTGCTCGACGACCCCACCATCGCCTCCAAGCGCTGGGTGTATCGCCAGTACGACCACCAGGTGCAGGCCAACACGGTGGTGCCCCCTGGCGGCGCCGATGCGGCCGTGGTGCGGCTGCGGCCCCAGCAGGGCGAGGGCGCCATGGCGGCGGCCACCCGGGGCGTGGCGGCGGTGGTGGATTGCCCCAACCGCTGGGTGGCCCTCGACCCCGAGCGCGGTGGCATGGCGGCGGTGGCCGAGGCCGCCCGCAACCTCAGCTGCGTGGGCGCCGAGCCCCTGGCCGTCACCGACAACCTCAACTTCCCCTCGCCGGAAACCCCCACCGGTTACTGGCAGCTGGCGATGGCCTGCCGCGGCCTCTCGGCCGCCTGCTCGGCGCTCGATACGCCCGTCACCGGCGGCAACGTGTCCCTCTACAACGAGACCCGCCTGCCCGACGGCACCATGCAACCGATCCATCCCACGCCGGTGGTGGGCATGGTGGGGCTGGTGCACGATCTGGCCCAGGTGTGCGGCCAGGCCTGGCGCGCGGCCGGCGATGCGATCTGGCTGCTGGGGGTGCCGCTGGAAACGGGCGAGGCTCCCGCCGATCCCCGCCTGACCCTGGCCGGCAGCAGCTATCTGGAGCGGCTGCATGGAGCCGTCACGGGGCGCCCGCCCGAGATCGACCTGGTGCTGGAGCGCGCGGTGCAGGGCTTCCTGCGCCAGGCGATCGCCAGCGGCCTGGTGGCCTCCGCCCACGACCTCAGCGACGGCGGCCTGGGGGTGGCCGCGGCCGAGTGCTGCATCGCCACCGCCGCTGCTGCACAGCCCCTCGGCGCGCAGCTGGAGCTGCCGGCCAGCACGGTTCGGCAGGATCGCCTGTTGTTTGCCGAGGGCGGCGCCCGCATCCTGGTGAGTGTGCCCGTGGAGCAGGCTGACGTCTGGCAACAGGCCCTCAGGGCTGCCGATGTGCCGGGTCAACGCCTGGGGGTGGTGAGCAGTCAGGCCAGCCTGCGCATCGTTCAGGGTGCTGCAACCCTGTTGGAGGAAGCCGTGCTCCAGCTGCGGGAACATTTCGAGCAGGCGATTCCCCGCCGCATGGGTGTGGATCTTCCGCCGACAGCTTGATCGGCGACTGATGCACAATGATGAAGCAACTGAAAAACTGATCGGGCCTGTGCTGAACGAGCAGCTGCTGCCGGAGCACCGGCCCGACAAGCCCGAAGAGGCCTGTGGGGTGTTCGCTGTGATGGCAGCCCAGCAGCCGGTAGCCAACCTGGCCTATTTCGGGCTCTACGCCCTCCAGCACCGCGGCCAGGAGTCGGCTGGTATCGCCGTGTTCGACGAGGGCGATCAGGTGCGGCTGCACAAGGACATGGGCCTGGTGAGCCAGGTGTTCGACCAGGACGTGCTGGAGCGTCTGCCCGGCCACCTGGCCATCGGCCACAACCGCTACTCCACCACTGGCAGCAGCCGGGTGTGCAATGCCCAGCCGGTGTTGCTCAACACCAGCCGCGGACCCTTTGCCCTCGCCCATAACGGCAACCTTGTCAACGCTGCCGAACTCCGTCACGACCTGGCCCACATCGCCAGTGAGCTCACCTCCACCACCGATTCCGAGCTGATTGCCTTTGCGGTGCAGGAGGCGGTGAATGGAGGCCTGAACTGGGATGGGGCGATCCGGCAGGCGGCAGGCCGCTGCTCCGGTGCCTTCAGCCTGGTGATCGGCACCCCCGATGGCCTGTTCGCCCTGCGCGACGGCCACGGCATTCGGCCCCTGGTGTTCGGCCACCTGGGCGAGACCGCCCAGGCCCAGTGGGTGGTGAGCAGCGAGAGCTGCGGCCTCGACATCGTCGGGGCCAGCTTTGACGATGACGTGCAGCCCGGGGAGATCATCCACTTCCGCCCGGGTGATCCCACCCCTCAGCGCAGCCGCTGGATCGAGCAGCCGGCCAAGCTGTGCGTGTTCGAAATGATCTACTTTGCCCGGCCGGATAGCCGCTTCTTCGGTGAGTCGCTGTACAGCTACCGGGTGCGGATCGGTGAAGTGCTGGCGCGTGAGACGCCGGTGGCGGCTGACATCGTGATTGGCGTGCCCGATTCCGGCATTCCAGCAGCGATTGGCTACTCCCAGGTGAGCGGCATCCCCTTCGGCGACGGTCTGATCAAGAACCGCTACGTGGGCCGCACCTTCATCCAGCCCACCCAGGCGATGCGCGAGGCGGGCATCCGCGTGAAGCTCAATCCCCTCCCTGATGTGCTGGCGGGCAAGCGGGTGGTGGTAATCGATGACTCGATCGTGCGCGGCACCACCAGCCGCAAACTGGTGGCGGCCCTGCGCGATGCCGGCGCCACCGAGGTGCACATGCGCATCAGCTCACCGCCCGTCACCCACCCCTGCTTCTACGGCATCGACACCGACACCCAGGACCAGTTGATTGCGGCGCGCTTGACGCTGGAGGAGATCAGCGCCCACCTGGGCGTGAACTCGCTGGCTTACCTGAGCAAGGAGGGCATGGTGGAGGCAGCCCAGGCCCATTCCGGTCATTTCTGCACCGCCTGCTTCGACGGTGCCTATCCGATTGAGATGGATGAGTCGGTGCGCAACAGCAAGCTGATGCTCGAGCCCGCTGGCCTGGCCGCCCAGCTCAGCACCGCCAGCGGCCGCTGAGGGGCGCTCAGTCGACCTGCTGTTCGCCCTGGTCGAGGGGCACCAGGTCCTGCACGTCCTGATTGCTGCCCAGTTCCAGCTGAAGCCCGGTGCCGCCGCAGTCCTGCAGCTCCAGGCTGGCCGGCTGGAGCCTCAGGCTGCGGTTGGTGCCGAAGCTCACGGCCACCAGCCCCGTGGCGGAGCTCACGGCCACGAGGGCGTCGTCCCGCTGGCTGAAGCGCAGGCCGATCTGGCCCATGTCACCGCGCTGGCAGGCGCGCAGTTCGGTCACCGCCAATCGCTTCACTTGGCCCCTGCGGCTGGCCAGCAGCACTGCTCCGTCGGCCGTCACGCTGCAGGCGCCCACCACCGTTTCCCCTGGCAGTAGCCGCAGCAGCATCGTGCCCTGGGCGGTCCGGCCCATCAGGGGCAGGTTGGTGCCGTCCACCGCCAGCCGCAGCACCCGGCCCGCGCTGCTGGCGGCCACTAGCTCGTGGCCTTCCCGGCAGAGCACCACCTGCCGCAGGCATACACCCTCCTTGAGTTTGAGCACCGTGGCTGCCCTGCCGGAGAGCTCCTGCACGTCTTCAAACGGCAACCGCTTGAAGCGACCATCGCTGCTCAGCAGCCCCAGGCTCAGCGTTCCACTGGTCTGGTCGGCGGGCAGCGCCAGCACCTGCACCACCGAGGCACCGTCCAGGCTGTCAGGCAGGAACTTCTCCAGGTTGCCGGGTTGCTGGCCAGCAAATTCCCAGCGCAACAGGGCTACCCGGCCGTCCGCCGTGAACGCCAGCACCTGGGGCTGTTGCTGCACGGGCAGGATCAGCCGTGCCGGCGAGGGATGCTCGCCCTGTCCGATCGGCTGATCCAGGTGCAAGCGGCCCAACAGCTGGGGGCCGAGCACCTTCACGGCGCCATCGGCCTGGATCAAGAGGCGGCTGTCTGCTGGCAGGGCGGCCAGGGCCTGCTGGCGCTGCAGTTCGGCATTGGGGCGCTGGGCCGCCGTGCGCTGGGCCACCAGCTCATCTCCACCCTCCACCAGGCGGGTGCGCCGGGGGGTGGCAAAGCGTTTCTTCAGGGTTTTCAGCTCCGCCACCATGGCGTCCAGCAGCACGCTGCGCTGATCGAGCAGATGACGCAGCCGTGTGCGTTCCTGCGCCAGATCCTCGGCCTCCTGGCGCAGCCCTTCCTGCTCCAGGCCGGTGAGCCGGCGCAGGGGCATCGCCAGCACCGCGTCGGCCTGGCGCTCGCTCAGGTCGAGGTGCACCTGCAGGCTGGCCCGGGCGCTGGCGGCATCGCGGGCCTCCTGGATCATCGTGATCACCCGTCGCAGGTCGGCCAGGGCCTTGCGTAGACCGTCCACCACCTCCAGACGGTCCTCACAGCGCTTGAGGGCATGGCGCGTGCGCCGTATCAAGGTGTGTTCCCGGTAGTCCAGGAATTCCTCCAGCAGCTGGCGCAGGCTCAGCTGGCGAGGCTGGCCGTTCACCAGCGCCAGCAGGATGGCGCCGAAGTTGTTCTGCAGGGCCGTGCGGCGCTGCAGGTCGGCCAGCACCTTCTGGGGGTCGGCATCCCGGCGCAGTTCCACCACCACCCGCATGCCCTCGCGGTCGGATTCGTCGCGGATGTCGGCGATACCGCCGATTTTTCCGTCATTCACCAGCTCGGCCAGTTTCTCGATCCAGCCCGCCTTGCTCAGCTGATAGGGCAGCTCGGTGACCACCACCGCCCCGCGGCGGTGCCGACCCTTGCCGGGTTGCACCTCTTCGATATGGGCCACGCCCCGCATCGGGATGCTGCCGCGGCCGCTGAGGTACGTGTCGCGCACGCCACTGCCCACCAGCACCTCGCCACCGGTGGGAAAGTCCGGTCCCGGTACCAGGTCCAGCAGTTTCTCGTCGGCCAGGTCGGGCTTGCGGATCAGGGCGATCAGGGCATCGACGATCTCCCCGAGGTTGTGGGGCGGGATGCTGGTGGCCATGCCCACGGCAATGCCGCTGCAGC
This sequence comes from Prochlorococcaceae cyanobacterium, assembly GCA_044238185.1. Lineage (GTDB taxonomy): Bacteria > Cyanobacteriota > Cyanobacteriia > PCC-6307 > Cyanobiaceae > NIES-981. The sequence goes on from JBIIDV010000001.1 coordinate 58,754, forward strand.
CGTTCAGCAGCAGGAAGGGCAACTGGGCCGGCAGCACGGTGGGTTCCTGCTGGGAGCCATCGAAATTCGAGGCGAAATCAACGGTGTCATCGCTGATCTCCTCCAGCAGCGCGCTGTTGGCGATTGGGGCCAGACGCGTTTCCGTGTACCGCATCGCCGCCGGCGGGTCGTCGTCAACCGAGCCGAAGTTGCCGTGCCCATCGAGCAGGGGGTGGCGGCTGGCGAAGGTCTGCACCAGGCGCACCAGGGCGTCGTAGACGGCCTGATCGCCGTGGGGGTGGTACTTGCCGAGCACGTCGCCCACCACGCGGGCGCACTTGCGGTAGGGCCGATCAGGGGTGAGCCCCAGCTCGTGCATCGCGTAGAGGATCCGCCGCTGTACCGGCTTGAGCCCGTCCCGCACATCCGGCAGGGCCCGGCCCACGATCACGCTCATCGCGTACTCGAGGTAGGAGCGCTGCATCTCCTGATGCAGGGCGATCGGCTGCACCCGCAGGTTGTCTGGTTGTTCTGCTCGTCGCTCCTCGGCCATCCGGTGCTGGGAACTGAGGGCGAAATCTGGGGCTCAGCCTACCGATGCCCCCAAGGGGGCTCCGCTTCCTACTCCTCGTTGCCGTCTTCCTCCTCAGGGTTGGCATTGGCCATGGCCCTGTCCACATCGGTTTTCAGCTCGCCCTGTTGCAGCAGCTGCTGGGTTGTCTGACGCAGTCTGGGTCCCCACAACTGCTCCTTCTGATAGCTGTCCAGCACGTAGTCGGGTTCGCTGTCCAAGGCCTGGCTGGCCCGTTGCAGAGCTTCCTGACGTGCGGCCCCACCGCGCTGGAACAGGGCTGCCGCCAGGGCGAGATTGGGTTCCGCTGCGTCCGGTTTGATCTCCAGCACCCGACGCCAGCGCTCGATGGCCCGGTCCGCCTCGCCCTTCTCGTAGAGCACCAGGGCCTGGTTGTTGATCGCCTCCCAGAAGTCCTTGCGCAAACGGGAGGCCCGCTCGAACGCGGCCAGGGCCTGACGGGGCTGGTTCAGCAGGATGTGGGCGTTGCCCAGATCAAAGTAGGCACTGGCATTGCGCGGGTCCCTCTTGAGCCCCTGGTTGAGCAGGTCGATCGCCTCGGCTGCCCGGTTGTCCCGCAGGGCCAGGGAGGCTTCGGCAAACCAGATGCCGGCATTGCCAGGGTCGAGTTCCTTGGCCCTGGCAAGGGATACGGCGGCCTCCTTCAGCTGCCTGCTGCGTAGCTGGGCCTCAGCCAGCAGCAACCAGGCACGGGGATCGGCTGGCAACATCTGCACTGTGAGGGCAGCCAGACGGGCTGAATCCCGGGCCTGGCCGAGCTGCAGCAGCCGGGCAGCAGCCTGAGCAATGCCGAGGCCTGCGCCTTCCAGTTCCTGGCGCCGCGGAACGTAGGTGTAGGGAACGAGGGCCTGGGCCGGGGCCATGGCGATGAGGCTCGAGCCCAGGACCAGCAGGGGTAGGGCACGCAGCCAGCGCGGTGCCATGGCAATCCGATGAATGGCCTCAGCCTAGAGATTCCGCTCAACGTCCCCTGCTCTGTTGCGCCGCGAGGATGTTTCGCCGCCACATCCACGGCTTGATTCGCCGCAGGGCCGAGGCCTGGAGCTTCTCGTCCCAGTCGGCCTCAATCCAGCTCAGGGCCTCCTCAGGCTGCAGGTTCAGCCACCAGGATCGAGGTTGTACGGCCGGATCGCTACTACCAGGCAGGGGTTGGCTGTTCCAGGGACAGGCCTCCTGGCAGAGGTCGCAGCCCGCTACCCAGCCGCGCAGTTCAGCGGCGATCGGTTCGGGCAGCTGCGCATCGCGGTTTTCGATGGTGTGAAAGGCGATGCAGCGGTTGCTGTCCACCACAAAGGGTTCAGGGATCGCTCCGGTGGGGCAGGCGGGGAGGCAGCGGCTGCAGCTGCCGCAGAGGGGTTCTGCCGGGGCATCGGCCGGCAGGTCGAGGGTGGTGAGCAGATGCCCCAGCACCAGCCAGGACCCCCGCTGGCGGTTGATCAGGTTGCCGTGTTTGCCGATCCAGCCGAGGCCAGCCTCCTCAGCCCAGGCCTTATCCAGTAGCGGTGCACTGTCCACACAGGCACGCCACGCCACCCCGCTGACGCGGGTCTCCAGCCAGCGGCCCAGCTGGCGCAGGCGCTGATCGATCACCCGGTGGTAGTCCCGCCCCCAGCCGTAACGCGCCACCCGCAGGCTGCCTGCTGACGGCTGTTCCAGCACGTGGTAGCTCAGGCCAACGGCCAGCAGGCTGCGCACTCCTGGCAACAGCTCCTCCACTGCCGCCCGGCGGGGATCAGCCATCCAGCCCATGCCTGCCTGGTAGCCCGCCCCCAGCCAGCGCTGCAGCGCGGCGTTGCGCAGGGCCAGGCGGGAACTGCCGGGTACAGAGGCCACGCCCACCGGATCGAATCCCAGGAGGCGGGCCTGCTGTTTCAGCTCCTCCGCTAGTTCCCCGGACCCAACCGCCATCACCCGTACAGTTGTTCCAAGTCCGTAGTTTGTCTCCCCTCTCTGTGACCCAGACCTCATCCGGCCGTATCCCCCATCTGCTGCGTTGGCTCGGCCTCACCCTGGTGGTGCTGATGGGGCTGCAGCTCATTGCCCTCCTGCTCAGCTGGAACTGGGAACTGGAGCCCTTCCGCCAGCTGTTCCTGGATCGCCTGGTGGGAGAGGCGCCGATGGCGCTGGTGGGTCTATTGCTCATGCTCACCGCCCAGCGGCTGGAGGGCCCCCAGGGCCGTACCCCGTTGCACGTGCTCACTGGGGTGCTGGCCGTCCTGTTGGCGATCGCCATGGCGGTGTCCGTGCCCCTTTCCATCCAGGCTGAGGGAGCCTTGCTGGCTCAGGCCCAGCAGCAGGACGCGGCGATTGCTCAGCAATCCGCTCAGCTGGATATGCAGCGACAGCAGGTGGACAATCCCGCCTTTGTGGATCAGCTGATCGCCGAGGCCGAAAAAGAGGGTCGGATTCCCGCCTCCGCTTCTCGGGAGGAGAAGCAACAGAAGGCAAAGGAATTCATCGACTCCCAGATCCGTCCCCAGCTGGAGCAGGCTGAGAAGCAGGTGGCCCAGGCCATGCTGGGCCGCGACCTCGCCGTTCAGCAGCGCCGCTTCGGGGGCACTGGCCGTGCCGTGGTGCTCACCGTGGCCTTTGTTCTGGTGGCGCTGGTCGCCCTGGTCTGAGCCGTTCACCCCACGCTCCAGCGCCTGGCTAAGTTGCCTTTGGTAGCTGACGGCCGGATTTCCGGGTTTTGCCTTGGTTCAATCCAGTCCCAGACCTGATCAACCCATTGGCGAGAGGCTCCAGCAGGACCTCAAGAACGACCTGATCGCCGGTCTGTTGGTGGTGATTCCGCTGGCCACCACCATCTGGCTCGCCACCACGGTGAGCCGGTTCGTGTTGGCCTTCCTCACCTCGATTCCCAAACAGTTCAATCCCTTCAACACGCTCAACCCGTTGTTGCAGGAGTTGATCAATCTGGGTGTGGGTCTGCTCGTGCCCCTGCTGGGCATCCTGTTGATCGGCCTGATGGCCCGCAACATCGTGGGTCGCTGGTTGCTGGAATTCGGCGAGGGAACCCTGCTGCGCATCCCCCTGGCCGGCTCGGTTTACAAGACCTTGAAGCAGCTGTTGGAAACCTTCCTTCAGGGCAATTCGACTCGCTTCCGCCGGGTGGTTCTGGTGGAATACCCCCGCGAGGGGCTCTACGCCCTGGGGTTCGTGACCGGCGTGCTGGGAACGGCCCTGCAGGCTGGCTTCAACGAACCCATGCTGAGCGTCTTCATCCCCACGGCGCCCAACCCCACCACCGGCTGGTACACCGTGGTGCCCGAGCGGGCTGTGAAGGACCTCGACCTCTCGGTTGAAGATGCCTTCCGCACGATCATCTCCGCCGGAATCGTCAGTCCCGACGAGCGCGAAACCCCGTCCAACCGCAGCTTCTCCAGCCTGCTGGCGCAGCTGCGGGCCCCCCAGATGTCCTGAATGCAGAGCCGAAGCCTCTCCCGTGAACTGGCCCTGCTGATGCTGGGCCAGACCAGTGACCGTGCCGATGGATCCCACCAGACGGCGCCAGGTCTCTCTCTGGAAACCCTGCTGCAGCAAGCCCAGGCCAGCCTCAGTCAGCACGTGCGCGAGGCCCTCGATCGGTCCGCCGCCGACCTGCAGACCGCCCAGCAGGAGCTGCTGGACAGTGAGTTGCAGGACGAGGGCAGCAGCCGGTTGCCCCGGGTGCGCGAACACCTGCAGGCCGGCCTCACGGCCGCCGAGCAGGCACTCAACCGGCTCTCAGCCAGCCTGGAACTGCCCCGTCTGCTGCTGCTTGCCGACCAGGAGGAGGTGCGCCGGGGTGCTATCGAGCGGGCCAGTGCCGTGCTCAGTGACAGGCCAGCCATCGACCAGCGTCTCGACGGGGTGATGGAGGGCTGGAGACTGGGACGGCTGCCCCGCATTGATCGCGACATCCTGCGGCTGGCTGCCGTGGATCTCAGCCGCTTTGGCACCCCCGCCGCCGTGGCCTGCAACGAAGCTGTGGAACTGGCCAATCGCTACAGCGATGAGCAGGGACGCCGCATGATCAATGGCGTGCTGCGGCGACTGACCACCGCTGAGGGGTCCAGGGCCTGATGGTGTTCGACTGGTTCAAGCGCAATCTCCAGCCCCAGCCGGCTGAAGTGGATTCGGCCCAAGCCGATGCCAGCGTGCTGGAGGCGTCCGGGGAGCCGGAGACCGGCTCTGAATCCGCCAGTTCCACGGCTCCCCAGGCCGAGGTCACGCCGCTGCCGGTGCCCAGTCCGGCCCAGCCCCCAGCGGTTGAACCGGATCCGGATCCGGATGATGCCCTGGCCTGGGCGCGCCAGGCCTACGCCCGGCTCAAGGCCCAGCAGCAGGCCCAGAAGGTTGAGCCCCAGCCCTCCGGCCTCCAGCCAGCGGCTGACGTTTCAGCTCCGGCACCGGCTGCGCCCGTGGCGTCTCTTGCGGTCAGCTCCGCTCCCGCAGTCCCAGCGGCTCCCTCGTTGCTGGAGCAGGCGGCCGCCCGCCGGGCTGAACGCCAGGAGGCCCTCACCGCCCCATCGGAGCTGACGGAAGCAGAGCGGCCCGGGCCCGCCATGGCCGACTCCACCACAACGCCTGCTCCAGCCGGCGAGGAACCGCAGCTGGGGGCCTTCGACGACAGCTTCACCTGGTCGGCCGAGGTGCTCGCGGCCCAGGGTCGCCGCCCTGATCAGATTTCCCTTGAGGAAATCGACTGGTTGGGCCGCCTGCGTCAGGGCCTGGAGAAGACCCGCCGCGGTTTCGTCACCCAGCTGCTCGACAACCTCGGCGACGATCCGCTCACCCCCGAGGTGCTCGACGACCTCGAAACCACCCTGCTGCGGGCCGATGTGGGCGTGACGGCCACCGACCAGGTGCTCGATGCCCTGCGCCAGCGCCTCAACCAGGAGGTGGTGGATCCCACGGAGGGCATCCGCTTCCTCAAGGAGCAGTTGCGCGGGATCCTCGATGCTCCGGTCCACACCAGCGGTGTGCCCCTGCTGGCCCCGCAGAAGGGTCGCCTCAACGTGTGGCTGATGGTGGGGGTGAATGGGGTGGGCAAGACCACCACCCTCGGCAAGCTCGCCAACCTGGCCGTACGCAGCGGCTACAGCTGTCTGATCGCCGCGGCCGACACCTTCCGGGCCGCAGCGGTGCAGCAGGTGCAGGTGTGGGGCGAGCGCAGCGGTGTACCCGTGATCGCCAACCCCAGCGCCAACGCCGATCCAGCGGCCGTGGTCTACGACGCCATCGGCGCTGCCCAGGCCCATGGCACCGAGCTGGTGCTGGTGGACACCGCTGGCCGTCTGCAGACCAAGCACAACCTGATGGAGGAGCTGGCCAAGGTGCGGCGCATCGTCGACAAACTGGCTCCCGCGGCGGCGGTGGAATCCCTGCTGGTGCTCGATGCCAGCCAGGGCCAGAACGGTCTCAGGCAGGCCATGGCCTTTGCCAGTGCGGCTGGTCTCACCGGCGTGGTGGTGACCAAGCTCGATGGCAGCGCCCGTGGTGGTGTGGCCCTGGCGGTGGCCTCGGAGGCCGGGCTGCCGATCCGCTTCATCGGAGCCGGCGAGGGGATCCGCGATCTGCGGCCCTTCAACAGCTTCGAATTCGTGGAAGCTCTTCTGGCCAGCTGACATCTTTCGTCAGCCCACGGCCCGATGGCTATCTTTCGGGCTCCCTGCGGCAGCTCCTTGAGCCAGACGCCGCCACCTGCGCCCCAGCCGATCCTCACGGCCACCGCCTCGATGCGGCAGCTGCTCGACAGCCTCAGCCGTGAGCAGCGTCGCAATCAGGAACTGTTGGCTTCGCTGGGCTTTGTGCTGCGCAGCTTCACCAACCTCAGCCGCCTGCTGGAACTGGTGCCGATGGTGGCGGCTCGCCTGGTGGCTGCCGAGTCGGCTCTGCTGGTGGTGTTCCGGCCGGATGGCCGGCTCTGGCGGGAACAGCTGCAGGCCACACCACCTGATCACTGTGCGGAGCTCCTGCGCCAGCTGGCGGCCCTGCCTGACAGCGCCCTGGTCAGCCCGGGACTGGCGGGCAGTGAGGCCGAACTGGCCCGGGCATCCCTGCTTGATCAGCGGGTGCGCAGTGTGGTCGGTGCCAGCGATCTGTTTGCCACCTCCGTGGTGGCGCGCGGCCAGGTGCGCGGCCGGCTCTACGTGTTCAGTGGCGGCTCCGGCTTGAGCTGGAGCGAGGTGCACCGGCGCCATGTGCAGCTGGTGGCCGACCTGGTGGGAGTCGGCCTGGAAACCGCCAGCCTGCAGGAGGATCGGCGGCGCCATGAGCGGGTGGACCGCCAGCTGAGCATCGGTGCCGAGATCCAGGCCCAGCTGGTGCCCGACCACTGCCCGGTGATCGAAGGGGTCGACCTGGCCGCCCGCTGCCGTCCGGCCTTCCAGGTGGGCGGTGACTACTACGACTTCATCCCCACCCGCCCGCGCCAGCTCGGCCGCCGCCGCGAGCGGGGGCGCTGGGCCCTGGTGGTGGGGGACGTGATGGGCAAGGGGGTGCCGGCCGGCCTGCTGATGACCCTGCTCCGTGGCATGTTGCGGGCCGAGGCCCTCAGCGGCCATGCCCCCGATCGGATCCTGCACGACCTCAACCAGCTGGCCCAGGAGGACCTGGCCCACTCGCACCGGTTCGTGACTCTCTTCTATTCCGACTTCGATCCCCTCACCCGCCAGCTGCGCTTTGCCAATGCCGCCCACAACCCCCCCCTGCTGTGGCGGCGCCAGCGCAACCGGGTGGAGCGGCTGGATGCCCCTGGCCTCCTGATCGGCCTGCAGAGCGATGCCGACTACCGCACCGAGTCGGTGGTGCTGGAGCCCGGTGACGTGGTGCTGTATTACACCGATGGGGTGACCGAGGCCAGTGGTTTCAGCGGTGACCGCTACGACGAGCCCCGCCTGATGGCGGCGCTGCAGAGCGCCTCCCGGGCCGGACTCGATGCCCAGGGAATTCTCGACCAGCTGTTCGAGCGCCTGGATCGCTTCGTGGGGGAGGAGCGCCAGCTGGAGGATGACGCGTCGATGGTGGTGTTCAAGCTGCGCGAGGATGTAATGCTGCCGCCGCTGCCCCTGGGCCACTCGGCCAACGGGTCTGCCGGAAGCTGAGTGGCAAGCTGAACCCCAGCTCGCCCGCGCGCGTCCAGCCATGGCCGTCGATTCCACCGCCTCCACCTGGAGCCAGCGTTTCGAGCAGGGCCTCCACCCGGCGATCGAGCGGTTCAACGCCTCGATCGGTTTCGACATCGCCCTGCTCCAGGAGGACCTCGACGGTTCGGTGGCCCATGCCCGCATGCTCGGTTCAACGGGTGTGATCAGCGAGCTGGAGGCCGCCCGTTTGATCGAGGGACTCGAGCAGGTGCGCGCCGAGGCGGCCGACGGACACTTCAACCCTGGCCTGGAGGCCGAGGATGTGCACTTCGCCGTGGAGCGGCGGCTGATCGAGCTGCTCGGGCCCCTGGGCAAGAAGCTGCACACCGGTCGCTCCCGCAACGACCAGGTGGGCACCGATATCCGCCTGTGGCTGAGGCGCCAGATCGATGCCATTGATGGCGATCTGCTGCGCTTTCAACGGGCCCTGCTGGATCAGGCCGAGCGCCACGCCGACACCCTCATTCCCGGTTACACCCACCTGCAGCGGGCCCAGCCCCTCTGCCTGGCCCACCACCTGCTGGCCTACATCGAGATGGCGGAGCGCGATCGCCAGCGCCTGGCCGATGTGCGCAAGCGGGTGAACATCTGCCCGCTGGGGGCGGCCGCCCTGGCGGGTACGCCGGTGCCGATTGATCGCCGCGCCACGGCGGCTGAACTGGGCTTCGACGCCATCTACGCCAACAGCCTCGATGCGGTGAGTGACCGCGACTTCGCCGTGGAATTCATGGCCGCGGGCTCGCTGGTGCTGGCCCACCTCAGCCGCCTGAGTGAGGAGGTGATCCTCTGGGCGAGTGAGGAGTTCGGCTTCGTCGCCCTCACTGATCGCTGCGCCACCGGCAGCAGCCTGATGCCCCAGAAGAAGAACCCCGATGTGCCGGAGCTGGTGCGGGGCAAGAGCGGCCGGGTGTTCGGCCACCTGATGGGGCTGCTCACGATGATCAAGGGCCTGCCGCTCGCCTACAACAAGGACTTCCAGGAGGACAAGGAGGCCCTGCTCGACGGGGTGCGCACCCTGCGGGACTGCCTGGAGGCGATGGCGATCCTGTTTGAGGAGGGGCTGGAGTTCCGGCCTGAACGGCTCGAGGCGGCCGTGGCTTCCGACTTCTCCAACGCCACTGATGTGGCTGATTACCTCGTGGCCAGGGGGGTGCCCTTCCGCGAGGCCTACCAGTTGGTGGGTGGTCTGGTGAAGAGCTGTCTGGCCGAGGGGGTGCTGCTGCGCGATCTGCCGCTGGAGCGCTGGCAGCAGTTGCACCCTGCGTTTGACGGGGACATCTATGGGGCGATTGCGCCCCGCCAGGTGGTGGCGGCCCGCCGCAGTGAGGGGGGCACGGGTTTTGCCGAGGTTCAGGCCCAGCTGCAGGTGCAGCGCAGCCGCCTCAGCAGAGGCTGAAAGCGGACTTAGGGTGGGGCGGTTCCAGGGCCTGTGCCTGATCCGCCCGCATCCGCTTCGTGAGCATCTTTGTTGGCAATCTGCCCTTCCGCGCTGAGCAGGAAGATGTGGCTGAGCTGTTTTCGCCCTTCGGCGAAGTTGTGAACTGCGCTCTTCCCTTGGAGCGCGATACGGGCCGCAAGCGCGGTTTCGCCTTCGTGGAGATGGCGGATTCCGAGGCCGAGGATCGGGCGATCGAGGCGTTGCAGGGCGCTGAGTTGATGGGTCGTCCCCTGCGCATCAACAAGGCCGAGCCCCGTGGCAGTGCCCCCCGTCGCGGCAGCGGCGGGGGTTACGGGGGAGCTGCCTATGGCGGTGGTGGGGGTTATGGAGGCGGCGGCGGTGGTGGTGGTGGTGGCCGTGAGCGGGCACCGGGCTCCCGTGGCTGGGAGGACCGCAGCTATGGCGGCCCCTCCGCTGCCGGCGAATCAGCCTTTGAGGCGGGCCGCACCCGTCGCCGCCGCAGCGGCAGCGGCGGCGACGGGTCCGATCTCTACGGTGGAGCCGAGGGCTGACCCTGCTCCAGCAGGATCGCCGCCGCCTCCAGCACCTGCACATCCGCCTGGCGATTGCCGGCGGCGAGGGTGAGCTGCTGGCGCCAGTAGCGGGCGCCGGGTACCCCCTCCACCAACTTCACCAGGTGGCGGGCGATCGGCCAGAGCCGGTCACCCCGCCCCAGCCAGCGATCCGCGTAGGGCATTAGGCCACGCACCACCTGCGCCGCCATCACACGATGGTCAGGATCACGGGTGGCTGCGTGGTCGCCATGGATCATCCGGTCCACGGCCCCCCAGCGCAGCGGATGGTCGTACACCGCCCGTCCCACCATCACCCCATCCACCCGCTCCAGCTGGTCGAGGCAGTCGTCGAGTGTCTGCAGGCCCCCGTTGAGTTCCAGCGTGAGCCGGGGGCGCTCGGCCTTCAGCCGGTGCACCAGGTCGTAGCGCAGGGGTGGAATGGTGCGGTTCTGCTTGGGGTCGAGCCCCTGCAGCCAGGCCTTGCGGGCATGCACGGCAAAGCGCTGGCAGCCCGCGTTGGCCAGCGTGTCCACAAAGGCCAGCAGCTCGGCGTAGGAGTCGCGATCGTCGATGCCGATGCGGTGCTTCACCGTGACCGGTAAGGGGCTGGCGGCGGCCATGGCTGCCACGCAGCGGGCCACCTGGTCCGGCTCGGCCATCAGGCAGGCTCCGAAGCGCCCCTTCTGCACTTTCTCGCTGGGGCAGCCCACGTTGAGGTTGATCTCGTCGTAGCCCCAGTCGCTGGCCAGCGTGGCGGCATCGGCCAGCAAGGCCGGGTCGTCGCCGCCCACCTGCAGGGCCAGGGGCCGCTCGCAGGGATCAAAGCCGATCAGCCGCTCCAGCCGCCCGCCCGGTTGGTCTGCCCCGGGTTGCCGGCGGGCATGGTGCAACGCCTGGGCCACCACCATCTCGGTGTAGAGCAGGCTGTGGCGGGTGATCTGGCGCATCAGCACCCGGAAGTGCCGATCGGTGTAGTCCAGCATCGGCGCCACACTGAAGCGATAGCTGGGGGGCTCAGCCTGCCCGCTGCCCTGTTGTTCCCGCCGCCGTTCCTCCATGGCCCCATCCTGCCCAGCTGCCCTGCCCGAGCGGCTGTCGGTGTTGGTGGCGGGCGGTGGCCCGGCGGGCTTCATGGCCGCGATCAGCGCTGCTGAGGCGGGGGTGAAGGGTGTGCACCTGCTGGAGGCCACCCCCGAGCTGCTCCACAAGGTGCGCATCAGCGGCGGCGGACGCTGCAACGTGACCCATGCCTGCTGGGATCCGCGCGAGTTGGTGGGCCACTACCCCCGCGGTAGCCGGGCCTTGCGCGGTCCCTTCTCCCGCTTTGCGGCGGGGGATTCGCTGGCCTGGTTCGCTGACCATGGCCTGGAGTTGGTGGAGGAGGCCGATGGCCGCCTGTTCCCGCGCGCCAACCGCTCCACTGCCGTGATCGACTGCCTGCGCAAGGCGGCAGCCGCCGCTGGCGTGCAGGTGCACACCGGCGTCGCCCTGCAGGCGGCAAGCTCGGCGCCGGGGGGTGGGTTTTCGCTGCAGGTGCGCGGGCAGGCAGGCAAGGTCCAGGCTGGTGGGCGTGATCCCGCCGCGATCCGTGCCGGGCGACTGGTGTTGGCCACGGGGAGCCATCCCAGCGGTCGGCGGCTCGCCGCCGGTCTGGGCCATTCGCTGGTGCCGTCGGCGCCCTCGCTGTTCACCCTGGCTTTGGCCGGCGATCCTTTGCTGGCCCTGGCCGGGGTGAGCATGGAGGCGGTGGGCCTCAGCCTGGAGCTCCCGGACGGTAGCCGCCTGGATCAGCAGGGTCCGGTGCTGATCACCCACTGGGGCCTCAGTGGCCCGGCCACCCTGAGGCTCACGGCATTTGCCGCCCGGGACCTCCAGGCCAGCCGCTATCAGGCCAGCCTCAAGATCGACTGGAGTGGCGGGCGCAGTGCCGCCGACCTGGAGCAGTGCTTTCAGTACGCCCGCAGCGAGCAGGCCCGGCGGCTGCTCGCCAACTGGCGACCCTGGCCTGAACTCAGCCGCCGCCTCTGGCAGCACCTGCTTGAACGGGCCACAGTGGAGCCAAGCCGGCGCTGGGCTGATCTCACCAAGGGCCAGCAGCAGCGTCTGCTCGCCGATCTGCGCGGTTCCCAGCATCGGGTGAGCGGCCGCGGCCCCTTTGGCGAAGAGTTCGTCACGGCCGGCGGTGTGGCCCTGGGGGAGGTGGACCTGGCCCGCATGGAGAGCCGCTGCCAGCCAGGTCTCCACCTGGTGGGGGAGCTGCTCGATGTGGATGGCGTCACCGGCGGGTTCAACTTCCAGCATTGTTGGAATTCCGGCTGGCTGGCTGGTCAGGCGCTCGCGACAGATTGGGCAAATAGCACTTGGGCTGGCAGCAGTGGGGCTGACAGACGTTCATCGCCAGAAGATTGAAACGGCAGAGGACACCACATCTTTATTGTGAAAAGCAGGCATTCCAAATCAACCATTCCAGTCAGGCAAGTTTGCTTCGATAAGTCATTGTGGCTAGACAAAAACTTATCTAATCTGCTCAAATACGGAGAACATTGGCAGATACATGGCGATCAAAATAGAGGCAACAATTCCACCCACAAGCACGATCATTGCTGGTTCCAGCATTGATGTCAGTGCTTTGACGGATGTTTCAACTTCGTCTTCGTAGAAGTCAGCCACTTTGGAAAGCATGGCATCCATCTCGCCTGTTTCTTCGCCGATCGAGAGCATGCTGATGGCCAGTTCGGGAAACACATTCAGCCTTCCCAGGGCCAGGCTCAATGGAATCCCTTGCAGCACTTCCTCGCGACTCTGGCTGATGGCAGAAGCCATGACTGCATTGCCGGTGATTTCTTTGACGATTTCCAGCGATAACAAGATTGGTACACCAGCCCTGGTGAGTGAACTGAAGGTGCGACAGAATTGGGCTGTTGTGGTTTTCTGGATCAGGTCACCAAACAGGGGTATCTTTAAAGTCATGCCATCGACCTTCAGCTTTCCGACCGGGGTTTTGTAGAAGCGAAGAAAGAGATAGGCGGCCGTGGCCAGGGTGGCCACTAACAGGAGAGCAAAGGGTGAGCGCAGCAGTGAACTGAGGTCCACCATCATCTGGGTGAACCAGGGAAGTTCAGCACCGAGATCATCAAAAATTCCAGCAAAAGTGGGAATGATGAAGATTGTCATCCCTAGAAATACGGCAATGGCAATCACAAATACCGCCACGGGATATCCCATGGCACCCTTGATTTGGTTCTGAAGCTTGGCGTTATCTTCCAGCAGTTTGGCCAGACGGCTGAGGGATTCATCCAGTACACCGCCTGTTTCCCCTGCTTCCACCATGGCAATGGTGAGTCGATCGAACACCAGGGGCCAGCGTCGAAGTGCCGTGCCCAGGCCCACACCCTGGTTCACTTCCAGGCTCACAGCTTCCAGGGCTCGTTTGAATAACGGCAGCTTCTGTTGACTTGCCATCAGGTCGATGCCGCGCACGATCGGTACGCCGGCATTCACCAGGGCAGCCATTTTGCTCGCGAAGACGGCTTTTTGCTTGACCCCTGGCTTCGCCTCCATAAGGTTGCGAAGCAGGGTTGAGCCGTTTCCTCCTGCAGCTTGATTCCCTTCATTGCCAGCCGAATTGGATCGAGATGCTTTTGTTTTGATCTCAATCACGCGGATCCCGCGTTGGCGCAGCTTGCGCTTGGCCTGGGTGGCATCAGCCGCTTCTACATTGATGCTGGCGGATTTCCCCCGGCTGTTGGTGTAGCTGGCAACGAATGTCGGCATGCTCGCTGTCGTTTTTTAATTCATTTACTTAGCTTCGTTAACTCAACTGGCTCACAAGCCGTTTCAATTCCTCTGCTTTTCCGGTTTTGGAGAGGGCCTCCTCCAGGGTGATCTGTTTGGTCATCACCAGTTCGGCCAGGGCTTTCTCCAGGGTCTGCATCGCCATCTGGCCACCGGTCTGGATCTGGGAGTACAGCTGGGCTGTCTTCCCCTCCCGGATCAGGTTGGCGATGGCTGGTGTGTTGATCATGATTTCCTGGGCCATCACCCGCCCGAACTGACCGGGGGAGGGATTGTGGCGTTTGCAGAGGGTCTGGGCAAACACGGCCACCAGACTGGTGCTGAGTTGAACCCTGATCTGGGTCTGCTGGCTGGCCGGGAACACATCCACCATCCGGTCGACGGTCTGGGCGGCGGAACTGGTGTGCAGGGTTCCGAACACGAGGTGGCCCGTTTCGGCCGCGGTAATCGCTAGCTGAATTGTTTCCAGATCACGCATTTCGCCCACCAGAATCACGTCCGGATCTTCCCGTAGGGCCGCCCGCAGGGCATTCGCAAAGCTGCGGGTGTCATCGTTGAGCTGGCGCTGGTGCACCACACTCTTCACCGATCGATAGGTGAACTCAATCGGATCTTCAATGGTGAGAATGTGCTCAGCACGGTTTATGTTGATGTGGTCGAGAATCGCCGCCAGTGTCGTGGTCTTGCCCGACCCGGTCGGACCCGTCACCAGAATCAGCCCCTTGGGCGACCGGCTGATTTCCTCTACTATCGGCGGCAGGCCAAGGGTTTCCATATCTGGAATGGAATTGCCCAGCGCCCGTAAACAGGCGGCATAGGTGCCCCGTTGTCGGTACACATTCACGCGGAATCGGGCCACTCCCTTCAGTCCGTAGGAGCAATCCAGCTCCCACGTCTGCTCCAGCTGTTTGCGCTGGGCGTTGTTGAGCATCGAGAAGATCAGCTTGTTACAGGTTTCTTCGTTGAGTCGGTCTTCGTTGATCGGCCGCAACTGACCGTTGAAGCGTCCGTAGGGCGGCAACCCCGCGCTGAGGTGGAGGTCGCTGCCACCATCGGCAACGAGCTGGCTCATCAGGTCCTCGATCATCAGATCCATGGGTCTACGGAGAGCGGGGTGTCAGGGGAGGCGCTGCAGCTCGGTCAGCGGCTGGTGAGGCAGTAGGGGCATTCGAGCCAGTCTTCCTTGAGGCCGGCACCACAGTTGGAGCAGGTGAGGGTGCTCAGGGATCGGGACCGGCGTTCGCTTTCCAGACTGGAATCCGTGAGCAGCATGCGTTCCACCTCCGCCAGGGTGCTGTGGCCCTCGCGGACCAGTTGCAGGCCGTAGCCCAGCAGGGTCTTCATGCCATTTTCCAGGGCCATCCGGCGGAGCACATCGGTGGTCTGGCGCTTGGCCACGGCGGCCGCGATCGGATCGGTCATTCGCAGGATCTCGTAAACGCCCACACGGCCCTTGTAGCCCGTTCCATTGCAGGCCGGACAGCAGTCATCGACCGCATTGCCGGTGATATTGGCCCGATAGAAGGTCACGTCCGATTCCAGGCTGGCCACCAGGCCAAAGCGGCTGAGTTCCTCCTGGCTGGGGCGATAGCTGATCCGGCAGTTGATGCACACCCGCCGTATCAGGCGCTGCGACACGATGCCCAGCAGCGAGGCACTCACCATGAAGGGCTCCACTCCCATCTCATCAAGACGGGCAATGGCGCTGGCCGCGTCATTGCAGTGGAGGGTGGTCATCACCAGGTGGCCTGTGAGCGCCGCCTCGATGGCCGTTTTCGCCGTTTCCAGGTCGCGGGTTTCGCCCACCAGCAGCACGTCCGGGTCCTGACGCATGAAGGCCCGCAGGGCCGTGGGGAAATCGAGACCCTTGTCGCGGTTCACCTGGGTCTGGGTGATGCCGTTGAGGGTGTATTCGATCGGATCCTCAACGGTGGAGATGTTGATGCCTGGGTCGTTCCTCTCCGCCAGCAGGGCATAGAGCGTGGTGGACTTGCCCGAGCCCGTGGGACCGGTCACCAGCACCATCCCGTAGGGCTTGGACCCCAGCTCGCGCAGGGTCTGCCTGGCGGGGATGTCCGTGATCAGGGTGTCCAGGCCGAGCTGGGTGGCGCCGCTGTCCAGCAGGCGCATCACCACCTTTTCGCCGTTGCGGCTGGGGAGGGTGCTCACCCGGAAGTCCATCTTGCGGCCACGGAACATCCGCCGGATCCGGCCGTCCTGCGGGAGGCGCCGTTCGGCGATGTCGAGCTCGGCCATGATCTTCAGCCTGGAGGTCACGGCTGGGGTCAGTCCCCGGGGCAGGTCCTCGAAGTGCTTCTGCAGCACACCGTCGATCCGGAAGCGGATCTCCAGGGCCTGCTCCTGGGGTTCGATGTGGATGTCGCTGGCTCCGCTGGTCAGCGCCTCGATCAGGATCCGATCCACCAGGCTCACGATCGGTGAGGCGTTGGCGCTGGAGCTGGCCTCGGCGGCGCTGATCTCCAGATCCTCCAGGTCGTTGACCTCCTGAAGCGCGGCGCCGGTGTTGGGCAGGCTCAGGTCTTTGGTGAGGGATCGCGGTTGGCTGTTCCTCGTGGTTGGGTTGCCCTGGTTCGAGCTGGCGTTCGCCTGGCGGGTTGCAACTGGTGGCGGCGAAGCGGCCGGTGCTGGAGAGGTCGCTACCGATGGTTCAGGAGCCGGCAGGCTGAGGGCCCGCTCCACAGCAGCCTCAATCTCCTCAGCCAGGGCAAGCTGGAACCGAGGCTTGAAGTCATGGTTCCCCAGCTCCAGCGTCAAGTGTTGTTTCTGCTCGTCGTTCCAGTGGTGGGGAATGGCCACCGCCAGTTCGCCGGGCTTGGGTGATGCGGTGGGACAGGCCCCCAGTTGCCGCCACCGCTGCAGCGGCAGCCCCAGCTCACCCAGCAATTCCGGTTTGAGTTGGGCTGAGCCCAGAACAGGTTGGCCCAGCAGCAGTTCCAATTCCAGGCGCTGCTGCTCGGTGCTGCTGGGCAGGGGAACCGGTCTGGAGGGGCTGTGGGTCATGGTGGCGGCCGATTGCTGCGTGGTGATCCCTCATCTGGTCTGCTCATCGTTGAGCTGACCGTTCAGCTCGCCGTTCGGGAGGCAGGGGAGGAGAGCCAAGCTCTAGTGAAGAGGCAGGTTCTGGAGGTGCGGGCTTCCGCCGCTTGTGGGAGGTCGGCGTGGAGATCCAACATGTCTAAAGCCAAAGTGACGAGCTGTCAGCCATGAGTGGAGATCCCGCGGTGGGCCCCGAAGCCGGTATCGGAGAGGATCTGCAGGCAACGCAACCAGCCCCCGAGCCTGCTGAAGACCTGCACGCCGGCGATCCGGCGGTTGTTCCAGAGGCTGATGTTCAGCAGCCTGTCGCCGAGCACGAGCATGGTCAGGGGCCTGAGTCCGAACCCAGCACGCCGAGCGTCGACCAGCTCGAAGCGGAACTGGCGGCTCTACGCGCCGAGCGCGAGAACCTCAATGGCCAGTACGTCCGCCTGGCGGCCGACTTCGACAACTTCCGCAAGCGCCAGAGCCGGGACAACGACGATCTGCGACTGCAGATCACTTGCAGCACCCTCAGCGAGATCTTGCCGGTGCTGGACAACTTTGAGCGGGCGCGCCAGCAGCTCAATCCCCAGCATGAAGAAGCCCTGAACCTGCACCGCAGCTACCAGGGCCTCTACAAGCAGCTCGTGGACGTGTTCAAACAGCTTGGGGTTGCGCCGATGCGGGTGGAGGGGGAGCCGTTTGATCCAAACCTGCACGAGGCGGTGCTGCGCGAAGAAAGTCACGACCACCCCGAGGATGTGATCGTGGCCGAGCTGCAGCGCGGCTACCACCTCAATGGTCGCGTGCTGCGGCACGCCCTGGTCAAGGTGTCGATGGGGCCTGGCCCGAGCGGCGCTGATGCCGATGCCTCCGAACCGTCCACGCCAGCGTCCCCCGAGGCCTGATCCATGGCCGACTACTACGACCTGCTGGGCGTCAGCCGGGATGTCGATGCCGACACCCTCAAGCGGGCCTACCGCCGTCTGGCACGCCAGTACCACCCGGACATCAACAAGGATCCCGGCGCCGAGGAGAAATTCAAGGAGATTGGTCGCGCCTATGAGGTGCTGAGCGATCCCCAGACCCGGGCCCGTTACGACCAGTTCGGTGAAGCAGGGCTGGGCGGTGGCGGCGGCATGCCCGACATGGGCGATATGGGCGGATTCGCCGACCTGTTCGAGACTTTTTTCTCCGGCTTCGGCGGCGGGGGTGGTGGCCCGGCTGGACAGCGTCGCCGCGGACCTCGCCAGGGCGATGACCTGCGCCTCGATCTGACGATCAGCTTTCAGGAGGCTGTGTTTGGCGTGGAGAAGGAGGTGCAGATTCGCCATCTGGAAACCTGCTCCACCTGCCAGGGGTCCGGCGCCAAGGCCGGCAGCGGACCCACCACCTGCGGCACCTGTGGCGGTGCAGGTCAGGTGCGTCGGGCCACCCGCACCCCCTTTGGCAGCTTCACCCAGCTGGCGGTGTGCCCGGCCTGTGAGGGCTCGGGCCAGGTGATCGCCGATCCCTGCGGGGCCTGCGGCGGTCAGGGCCTGCAGCAGGTGCGCAAGAAACTGCGGATCAACATCCCTGCCGGTGTCGACACTGGAACCAGGCTGCGGGTGGCCAATGAGGGCAATGCCGGCATGCGCGGTGGCCCCACCGGCGACCTGTATGTGTTCCTCGCGGTGCAGCCCCATCCCCAGTTGCGCCGGGATGGGATCAACATCAATTCCGAGGTGTCCCTCAACTATCTGCAGGCGATCCTGGGCGACACCATCGAGGTGGAGACCGTCGATGGCCACGAGCAACTGGAGATTCCCAGTGGCACCCAGCCCGGGGCCGTGCTCACCCTCCAGGGCAAGGGAGTGCCCCGGCTGGGCAATCCGGTGGCCCGCGGCAACCATCTGTTCACCGTCAAGGTTCAGCTGCCCACCCGTCTCAGCGACCAGGAGCGGCAACTGCTGGAGCAACTCGCCGGCCACCACAGCAGCAAAGACCAGAAGCATCCGCACAAGAGCGGCCTGTTCGGTGGCCTGTTCGGCCACCGGGACTGAGCAACAACTGTCGTGTCCATCCCTGAGCAGCCCCCGATCACCAGCCGGCTTGATCTCAGGGGCACACCCTGCCCTGTGAACTTCATCCGGGCCCGGCTGACCCTGGAGACTCTGGAGCCTGGTCAGTGGCTGCAACTTGAGCTGGATCCAGGTGAACCGGAGCAATCGGTGCGGGAAGGCCTGCGGCAGGCAGGCCACCGGGTGTTGAGCAGCCCCCACCCCCAGGCTCCGGCGGCCGTGGGGCTGCTGGTGCAACGCCATGCCGGCTGACCCCCACGACCGTTCCGGCCTGGTTGTGGCTCTGCAGGCCAACTACTGCTGGGTGGAACTCGACAGCCCCTGGGCAGAACGTGGGCAAGGCCAACGCCTGCTCTGCACACGCCGGAGCCGACTGGCCAAGAGCGGACAGACGATCTGTGTGGGTGATCGGGTGCGGTTGGAGGGCATTGACTGGCCCTCGGGACGGGCTGCCATCAGCGCCGTGGCCCCGCGCACCAGCCTGGTGAGCCGGCCTGCTGTGGCCAACGTGTCGCTGGTGGTGGTGGTGGTGGCCGTGGCGGAGCCGGCGCTCGATCCAATCCAGCTCACCCGCTTTCTGATCACCGCTGAGACCACCGGCCAGCCCGTGCTGCTGGTGTTCTCCAAGGTGGATCTGCTGCCGGAGGCTGCGGTGCAGCAGTGGTGCAGCCGCGCCGCCGCCTGGGGCTATGGGGCCCTGGCGGTGTCCTGCCGGGATGGCCGGGGGCTGGACGCCCTGAGGCAGCGGCTCAGTCAACCCGGCCTGGCTGTGGTCTGCGGCCCTTCAGGGGTGGGCAAGAGCAGCCTGCTCAATGGTCTGCGCCCTGAACTGGAGCTGCAGGTGGGGGCCGTGTCGGGTCGGCTGCGGCGGGGCCGGCACACGACCCGCCATGTGGAGCTGTTCGCCCTGGCCCCCGGCGCCCTGGTGGCCGATACCCCTGGTTTCAACCGACCGGAGCTGCCAGCGGATCCAGCCGAGCTGGCCGCCCTGTTTCCGGAGGTACGCCAGCACTTGGCCAGCGCTGGCTGCCAGTTCCGCGACTGCCTCCACCAGGGGGAGCCAGGCTGTGCGGTGGGCAGTGACTGGGAACGGTATCCCTGGTACAGCCTCTGCCTGCAGGACCTCCGTGAGCAGCAGGAACGCCTCCTGCGCGAGGGTCAACAGCGTGGTGAGGTTCAGGGTCTGCGCCAGCGGGGGGACCGCCTCGAACCCAGGCTGGCCCCGCAGCTGCGCCAGCTGTCCAGGCGGCGCCGGCGCCAGCAACTGCTTCTTGAGGATGGTGGCGACGAAGCGGCAGGGACTGGTCTCAGCCCCCCAGACCCGGCAGGTTGAGGTTGAGACCCCCGGTGAGTTCCTCCATCCGGCCTTTCATCGTGCCGGTCGAGGCCTCGTAGGCCGCCTGCAGGGCCTCCAGCACGGCGCTCTCACAGGCTGCGGCCCCCTCGCTCACCAGCCCGGGGTCGAGGCGGACGCGCAGGGGTTGCTGGTTGCCGGACAGCCACACGCTGGCCCGGCCGTCGCCGCTGCGGCCTTCCAGCTCCATGCTGTCCAGCTCCTCCTGCAGCTTCTGGGCGTTCTGCTGCAGCTCCTGGGCCTTTTTGAAGGCTTCGGTGAGCTGACCGAAGTTGGGAAGTCCGAAGCCAGCCATGCTTGAGGAGATGTGTGTTGGCAGGCTAAGCGCTTGCCGGTGCTCCTCAGAAACCCAGCCGCTTCACTTCCGGATGGAGGTCGATGCCGCGCTGTTCAGCCACCTGGCGCTGAACGGCCCTGATCAGGGCGTCGATGTCGCTGGCGGTGGCATCACCGGTGTTGACGATGAAGTTGGCGTGCATCGGCGACACCTCGGCACCGCCGATGCGCAAGCCCTTGAGCCCCAGCTCCTCGATCAGGCGTCCGGCCTTTTGCGGTTCGGGGTTGCGAAACACGCTGCCGCAACTTGGTTGCTGGTAAGGCTGGGTGCTGGTGCGGCTGTGCAGGTTGGCGCTGGTGCGGGCCGTGATCGCGGCGGGGTCGTGGCCGGGCTCCAGGCGGAAGCGCACCGCAAGCACCACCAGGGGCTCCTCCTGAAGGCGGCTGTGGCGATAGGCGAAATCCAGCTCGGCGGCCAGCAGCTCGAAGGGCACCTGGGGGCGGGCTGGATCCACAACCTGCACCGAATGGAGCCAGTCCGCGGTGCAGCCCCCCTGGGCACCGGCGTTCATCACGGCAGCCCCGCCGGCTGTGCCCGGGATGCCCACGGCCCACTCCAGGCCGGCCAGGCCAGCCCGGGCAGCTTTGCGGGCCAGGGTGGGAATCGGTTCGCCGGCTGCGGCCTCCACCCAGCCTTCGCTGGAATCCAGCTGGCTGCCTTGCAGGCGCCGCAGGCACAGGCTCAACCCCTCCAGGCCGCCATCGGCGATCAGCAGGTTCGAGCCTGCACCAATGCAATGCAGCGCCAACGCCTCCCGCTGGGCCCAGTCGAGCAGGGCCAGCAGCTCGTCGCTTTCGCCCGGTTCGGCGAACCACTCAGCCGGACCACCCACCTTCCAGGTGGTGAAATCCTGCAGGGCGATGGCCTGTCTCAGGCTGGCAGACAGATCACTGGCAGACAGATCAAGGGTCATGCCAGGCCGCCTCAGGCCACCAGTTCCCGGTTGCTGCGGGGCAATGTCGTCAGGCGATCCCACAGTCCATTTACATCTCCTGCCCCCATGGCCAGCACCAGATCGCCCGATTGGCTGGTGTCGGCCACCTGCTCGGCCAGTTCCTCCAGGCTGCCAGTCACCAGCACCTGGAGATTCGGGGCCAGGGTCTGGATCGCCTCGCCCAGCGCCTGGCTGCTGATCCCTTGAATGGGTTCTTCGCCCGCGGTGTAAAGCGGGGCGATCAGCACGGCATCGGCCTGGCTGAGGGCCTGGGCAAAGCCATCGAGGAACTGGGCGGTGCGGCTGTAGCGGTGGGGTTGGAATACCGCCACGATGCGCCGGGGCAGGCTTGGCAGGGGGCTGCGACCGCTCTCCAGCATCAGCCTTGCCATGCCGAGGGTGGCCGCCACCTCGCTGGGATGGTGCGCATAGTCATCCACCACCAGGCGTCCATGCCAGTCGCCGCGGAAATCAAAACGGCGACCGGGAGGTTTCAGGTTGGCCACCGCGTCCCGCAGTGCTGCGAAGGGCACCCCTTCCAACCGGCAGGCAGCCAGGGCTGCGGCTGCGTTGCTCAGGTTGTGGCGGCCTGGCAGGGGCAGTTCCAGGCGGCCCATCAGAGAGCCAGCCTCGTAAAACTCCACCGTGCTGCCATCGCCGCGCTCCTCGCTGGCGATGGCAGCGAAGTCCACCCCCTCAGGCGATTCCACCGACCACCAGTGGGAGGCCTCGAAGTGCTCCCGCAGGATCGGGCAGTCGCGGTTGGCCAGCAGCCGCGTCGAGCCGTTGGCAAACCGCTTGAGGGTGGCAATCAGGGCGTCAAGATCGCTGTAGTGATCGGTGTGGTCGAGTTCCAGATTGGTGATCAGCCCCAGCCGGGGGCGAAACTTCACCAGGGATCCATCGCTCTCATCGGCCTCGGCCACCAGCAGCTCACCGTCGCCATGGCGCCCATTGCTGCCGAAAGCCGGCACCACGCCGCCGATCACCGCGGTGGGGTCCTGGCCGGTGGCCGCCAGCAGGGTGGCCACCAATGTGCTGGTGGTGGTCTTGCCGTGGCTGCCGGCCACGGCGATGGAGGCCTGAGCGTTGATCAGGGCGGCCAGCACATCAGAGCGGTGGCAGATCGGCAGGCCGAGCCGACGGGCCTCCATCAGTTCCGGATTGCTGGCGGGTACGGCCGAGCTGATCACCACCAGGGGGGTATGGGAGGTGCCGCTGCGGATGGCCGCCACCGTGGCGGCGTTCTGTTCCCGGAATACCCGCACACCCAGTTGGCGTAGCTGGTCCACAACCTTGCCGTCGCGGGGATCGGAACCAGTCACGGTGTGGCCTCGCTGGGCCAGGATCCCGGCCAGCGCCGACATGCCGATGCCCCCCACCCCGATGAAGTGAAGCGGCTGGTGGCGATCGAGCGAGGGGATCAAGGTCGAATCCGGTCCGAAGGAGGGGGCCAGCGCGGAGCTGGCCGGAATGCTGACACTGTGGAAATTAGACCCTATGGCGCGTTTTGCTACACAATCCTGCAACGAACTGCAGAGCCTGTTGCCGCTGGCCCCAGTCCGACCGTCACGCTCCGCTTGCGCCATCGGACCAGCGGGAGTGCTGGCTTGCGATTTCTGTATGATCGGCGCCCAAATCTCCCCCGCCGGCGGGCCCCACCCGCCCTGACGCCATGACGCTGAAGGTTGCCATCAATGGCTTTGGTCGCATTGGCCGCAACTTCATGCGCTGCTGGCTCAGCCGGGGGACCAACACTGGCATCGAGCTGGTGGGGATCAACGGTTCGGGCGATACCAACACCAACGCCCACCTGCTCAAGTACGACTCAATGCTCGGCCCCCTCCGCAATGCGGAGGTGACCACCACGTCGGACACGATCATCGTCAACGGCAAGACGATCAAGACCTTCTACGACCGCAACCCAGCCAACCTTCCCTGGAAGGAGTGGGGCGTGGATCTGGTGATTGAGTCCACCGGCGTGTTCAACGACGACGTGGGTGCCAGCAAGCACTTCGAGGCCGGAGCCAAGAAGGTGATTCTCACCGCTCCTGGCAAGGGCGCCAAGGTGGGCACCTTCGTGGTGGGCGTGAATGCCGATCAGTACCGCCACGAGGACTGGGACATCCTCAGCAACGCCAGCTGCACCACCAACTGCATGGCGCCGGTCGTCAAGGTGCTGGATCAGGAGTTCGGCATCGTCAAGGGCACGATGACCACCACCCACAGCTACACCGGTGACCAACGCATTCTCGACGCGGCCCACCGCGATCTGCGCCGGGCCCGGGCCGCTGCCGTGAACATCGTGCCCACCAGCACTGGCGCTGCCCAGGCTGTGGCATTGGTTTACCCGCCGATGAAGGGCAAGCTGAGTGGTATCGCCATGCGGGTTCCAACCCCCAACGTGTCGGTGGTGGACATGGTGCTCGATATCAGCCGCGACACCACCAAGGAGGAGGTGAACGCGGTGCTCAAGGCCGCTTCGGAAAACGGCATGAAGGGCATCATCAAGTACTGCGATCTGCCGCTGGTGTCGAGCGACCACGCCGGCACAGACGAATCCACGATCATCGACTCCGACCTCACCCTGGTGATGGGCGGCAACATGGTGAAGGTGATCGCCTGGTACGACAACGAGTGGGGCTACAGCCAGCGCGTGGTGGATCTCGCCGAGATCGTGGCCAAGAACTGGAAGTGATCAACGTCCATTCCTGAAGCTCTGTTAAAGCAACGGCCGCCCTTCGGGGCGGTTTTTGTTTGGGGCCGCCTTGAAATGCTGAAAGCCGCCAGTGCCGGCGCCAATGGGCTGATCGGCATGGAGCCAGCCGAGGGGATCCTCCGTTGCGGAATCAGCCATCTCCAGCCTGCCGATCAGGCTGCTGCCCGGCAACTCCGCCACCAGCGCCGAGGCCCAGCGGGCCTCCAGGGCCAGTACCAGCTCGAAGTCTTCGCCGCCGTTCAGGCACCACGCTTCCGCTTGCGGCAGGTGGGCCATGGCTGGGTCGAGGGGCAGGTGCTGCTGGTCCAGCACGGCCCTGCAGCCGCTGGCGCGGGCGATCGCTGTGGCGGCAGCCACCAGTCCGTCACTGCTGTCGGTGCCGGCCACCCGCCAGCTGGTGCCAATCGGGCGGCTGTTCTGCAGCTGCCGCACGGCATCGAAGCGGGGGCAGGGCCGCTGGTGGCGGGTGATGGCGCGCTCGATCAGCGGGTCCGCCAGCAGCGACCGATCCACCTCGGCGCTGGCCTGCAGCAGGGCGAGCCCCAGGGCGCTGAGCCCATGGGCACCGCTGCTCACCAGCAGATCGCCGGGATGGCCGTCCTGACGCCGGATCGGCAACGACTCCCCGCCTCTGCCTCTCGGCAGGCTGCCCAGGGCCGTGACCGACAGCACACGCTGCAGTCCCGCGCTGCAGTCCCCCCCTAACAGCACACCACCATGGCGCTCAAGACAGGCCTGGAGTCCGCTGTAAACCCCCTCCACCCACGACCAGGGGGTCATGGCTGGTGTCACCAGCCCCACCGTGATCCCCTGGGCCTCCCAGCAGCCCATGGCGGCCAGGTCGGAGAGGTTGGCGGCTGCGGCCCTCCAGCCCACGTCGAAAGCGCTGGTGGTGGCATCGCTGAAGTGAACCCCGTCCACCAGCACATCGGTATTCACCACCAGCGTGCCTGTGGCCCTGAGCAGGGCGGCATCATCGAGAAACTGATCCGCCGGGGCGAAGGCTGCCAGGCGCTCAATCAGCTGCCATTCCCCCAGCTCCGCCAGGCTGGGATCGTCAGGCGGCGCAGCCATCAGCCATGGGCGCGCAGGTTCTCCGCTCCTTCCAGCACGGTGGCCTTCACGATCGCGTCATCCACCCCCAGCTCCTCGAGCACCTCGAAGCCATCCACCACATAGCCGAAGGCGGCGTAACGACCGTCCACCAGGTTCAGCCCCGCTGGTGTGAGTTCCGGTTCGTAGAGAAAGAAGAAGAACTGCGACGACCCGTCATCGAGCTCTTCGTCGGAATGGGCCCAACCCAGGGTGCCGAAGGTGGCGAAGGGCAGGATTGCCTCGGCCTTGTACCGGCCAAGATCCTCAAAGGTCTGGTTGTACACCGGGGCCGGATCGCCGGGGATACGGATCTCCAGGGGCACGGTGCGTTCCTGGCTGGTCTTGGGATCCACGTAGCCCTGGGCAGGGCCCTTGGGATCGCCGGTCTGCAGCACGTAGAAATCTTCTGCCCTGGTGAAGGGAAGGCCGTCGTAGAAGCCCTTCTGCACCAGATCCACAAAGGCTCCGGCGGTGAGCGGCGCGTTGAAGCCATCCACCACCGCTGTGAGATCCCCCTTGGTGGTGCTGATCTTCACGGTGGCCCGGCCGAGCAAGCGCGGCAGGGGGTCGTATTCGCTGGGGATGGCGTAGGGAAACTCGCCCACCAGCAGGGCTTCCGCCTCGCCGATGCTGCTCAGCGCCTGGCGCCGGGCATCCAGGAGAGGATCCCGTTGGCGACTCTCCGCAGCGGCTGCCAGCGCCTGCAGTTGCTCCTGCAGCTGGTCGAGCAGGGAGCCCGCCTGTTGCTGGTCGGTCGCGGAGAACTGGCTGAGTATCTCGCCCCGGCGGCTGGCCAGCAGCGATTGGCTCCGCTTCACATTGCTGACCAGCGACGACCAGCGCTTGGCGCGCAGATCGTCGCTGGTGGACTCCAGCCGATGCTGGAGGTCCTGCAGCTGGGGGGCCTCCACCGGCAGGGCATTGCGCAGGATGGCGGCGGGATCCTTCACCGCATTGCCCTGGGGCAGGGCGGCCAAGGCCGGGGTGGCCATGATCAGGCAGAGCAGGGCGCAGAGCACGGACAGGGCGGCTGCCTGAGGCCAGCTCCCCGGGCGGACGATTGCAGCGCGGAAGTCCCGTTGTGCCATGCCCAAGACACCTTTCTGGCCGGACTTTGGCACAGCTGCCACGCTCCTGCCTGTCTTTGGAGTGCGCCAGCCAGGTTGGGGGATCGGTAGCCAGCTCTACAATCCGCCGGATCCGACACGCCGGAATGATCTCCAGCAACGACTTTCGTACCGGTACCTCGATTGAGCTGGATGGCCAGGTCTGGCGCGTCGTTGAATTCCTGCATGTGAAGCCTGGCAAGGGCTCCGCCTTTGTGCGCACCAAGCTCAAGGCCGTGCAGAGCGGCAACGTGGTGGAGAAGACCTTCCGAGCCGGCGAGATGGTGCCCCAGGCCGTGCTCGAGAAGAGCACCCTGCAGCACACCTACATGGAAGGCGACGACTACGTGTTCATGGACATGGCCACGTACGAGGAAACCCGCCTCACCGCCAAGCAGATCGGTGACAGCCGCAAGTACCTCAAAGAGGGCATGGAGGTGAATGTGGTGGCTTGGAACGGCAAGCCCCTCGAGGTGGAATTGCCCAACTCCGTGGTGCTGGAGATCACCCAGACCGATCCGGGCGTGAAGGGCGACACCGCCACTGGTGGCACCAAGCCGGCGATTGTGGAGACCGGCGCCCAGGTGATGGTGCCCCTGTTCCTCTCGATCGGCGAGAAGATCAAAATTGACACCCGCACCGACAGCTATCTGGGTCGGGAGAACTGATCGCCATGCAGCTCGACCACGACCAGCTCCAGAACCTGCTCGCTCTCCTTGGGGAGAGTGACATTCAGGAGTTCAAGCTCGAGGGGGATGATTTCCGCCTTGAGATACGCCGCAATCTGCCGGCTCCCCAGCCCGTGCCGGGTCTTCCACCCTCCCTGCCCGTGGCGGCTCCGCCGCCGGCCCCTGCCGCCGCGACCGCAGTACTGGCCGAGGTGCCTTCGGCGCCGCCCCCAGTGGCCGCTGCCAGCCGCAGTGATCTGGTCGAGATCACTGCGCCGATGGTCGCCACTTTCTACCGCTCGCCGGCCCCCGGTGATCCGGTTTTTGTGGAACCGGGCAGTCGCATCACGGTGGGGCAGACCGTGTGCATTCTCGAGGCGATGAAGCTGATGAATGAGCTGGAGGCCGAGGTGAGCGGCGAGGTGGTGGAGATCCTGGTGGAGAACGGCACCCCCGTGGAGTTCGGCCAGGTGCTGATGCGGGTGCGGCCGGTCTGATCTGATCAGCCCAGCTCCCAGGCCGTTTCGATGGCAGCCGCCATGCTCTCGGAGCGGGCCACCCCCTGGCCGGCGATGTCGAAGCCGGTGCCGTGGTCCGGTGAGGTGCGCAGAAAGGGCAGCCCCAAGGTGGTGTTCACGGCTGCATCGAAGGCCAGCAGCTTCACCGGGATCAGCCCCTGGTCGTGATACAGCGCCAGATAGCCGTCCGCACCAGCTGGCCCCCCATGCCAGGCGGCACCGGCGTCGAGCCAGCAGGTGTCGGCTGGTCTGGGACCCTCCAGCTCCACGTCCGGGTGGTTGCGTCCCCAGGCTTCAAGGGCCGGTCCCAGCCAGTCCAGCTCCTCGCGGCCCAGACTGCCGGCTTCGCCGGCGTGGGGGTTGAGGGCGGCCACCACCAGCCTCGGTGTGGGGTTGAAGCGTCTGCAGAACGCCAGCAACAGCTCCAGTTTGTGTTGCACCAGCTCCGGACTCAGCTGCTGCGGTACCTCTGCCAGCGGGATGTGGGTGGTGGCCAGCAGGGTGTTCAGCCGCCAGTGGCCGCTGGGGGACCGGGCGGTGAACAGCATCGTCGCCTCGGGCACCCCCGCCAGTTCCGCCAGTCGCTCTGTCTGGCCCGGGTAGCCATGGCCGGCGCGGTGCCAGCTGGCCTTGGCGATCGGCGCGGTGACCAGGGCGCGGCAGTCGCCGCGTTGGACGAGCTCGGCGCTGGCGCTCAGCCAGCGGAAGCTGGCTTCGCCGGCCATTGCGTTCGTCTGGCCGGGCAGTACGGGTTCCTCCAGGGGAAGGTCCACAACCTCCAGATCAGCCGGGTCCCGCAGGCTTGAAGTGGCGTGGGGGCGCAGCTGGAAATAGCACGCCTCCAGCCAGCGGCGACAGCCCACCAGCACCGGTTGCAGTTCGGCGGGCCAGGGTCGGGCCAGGGCCTTGAGCACCACCTCGGCTCCGATCCCGGCCGGATCCCCCAGGCTGATGGCCAGCCGCGGGTTGATCGTGTTGGATGGACCCTGACTGCCTGTGGTGAGTCCCATGCTGCGCTGGTTGGTGCTGGTGGGGATGGTGCTGGGTCTGGCGACGGGTCTGCGCCATGGCTGGATTGAGGTGCGCTGGGGAAAACTTCTCCAGGATCTCGGCGTTCCCTTTGTGACCGATCCTGGCTCGCCCGAGTGCCCGCCCGATCAGCCTGGCTCGGTGGTGCGTTCCTCCTCCGCCAGCGAAGCCCGGAACCCTTCCCTGTAGCTGGGGTACTGGAGGCGGTAGCCCAGCTGCTCGCAGAGCAGGCGATTGCTGGCCCGGCGGTTTTCGAGCCAGAAACTGCGGGCCATCGGGCTCAGCTTGGCTTCAATGTCCTGATACCGCTCCACATTCGGCAGGCGAAGGTTGAGCAGATGGGCGGCAAAGCTCAGCGATTCGCTCGATGGGCAGGGGCAGTCATCGCAGATGTTGACCACGGGGGGGCGCTGCGGCTCGGGCAGGGCGATGCAGTGCAGCAGGCTGCCCACGATGTCGTCGACGTGCACGCGGGAGAACACCTGGCCGGGTTTGTGCACCAGCCGGGTCGTGCCCTGGCGCAGGCTCTCGAATGGGCAGCGGGTTGGGCCGTAGATCGCCGGCAGACGAAACACCTGCACGGGCAGCCCCGTGGCCTGCCAGGCCTGCTCGGCCGCCAGGCGGTGCTGGCTGCGGCCGGGGCGGGGGTTGGCTGGCGCGCTCTCATCCACCCAGCCGCCGCCAGTGCAGCCGTACACCCCGGTGGTGGAGAGGTAGCCCAGCCATTGCAAGGGCTGGCGGCTCAGCATGGTCGCCAGCAATGGCAGCAATGGGTCGCCGTTGGGGCCATCGGGCCCTGCCGTGACCAGCACGTGGCTGATCCCCTCCAGCTGGCCGGCCTCGCCTGCAGTGCCGGTGGCGCTGTTGAGCAGTAGCCAGCGCAGCCCCGGCTCCGCCGGACGCGGCTGGCGGCTGCTGAGCAGCAGCTCAAAGCCCCGCTGGGCGGCCGCCCGGGCAAAGCGCTGGCCCGTGTAGCCGCCACCCAGCACCAGCAGGCGCCGGGCTGGGTTGACAGCGGGTTCATCCATGAGTACACCTGTATCACTCACGGTTGTTTGTCATGGCTGTTCTGATGCTCGCAGCTGGCTTGCTGGTCACCGGTCCCGCGCTGCGCGATTGCCCCCTCGGCCCGCCCACCCGTCTGGGTGAGCTGCAGAGGCTCCCCGGTCGTCGACTGCGGCGGGCAGGGGGCCTTGCCCCTGCCCTGGCGGTCGGCATGCTGCTGGCGGCAGCGCTGTGGATGGCCCCTGAAGCGCCCCAGGATCAGGCTGCCATCTGCCAGCGCCACAATGGTGTGGCCGCCTGCCGGGTGTGGTGAGCGGCGGCTTCGGCCACCAGGGGGTCAGCTGGTTGGCTGGCCGGATTCACGAGTTCCAGCAGCTTGAGGGCCAGGCGCAGATCCCCCTCCGTCCAGGCCCGGATGGCCATGGCGCGACGCGGGTCGTAGAAGCTCTGCTGGCGATACCAGAAGAAGGCGTCGCAGTCGCTCTTGTGTCCGTTGCAGGCGAGGCAGGCCGGCACACAGTTTTCGGTCACGCTGGGCCCGCCCTGGCATTTGGGCTGCACGTGGTCGATCGACTCGGAGCGCTGGCCGCAGTAGATGCAGCAGTGGTTGGTGAGCTGGTGAAGGGATTGGCGCCAGCGGCGCAATCGGAATTTGGGACAGAGATCTTCGAGGAAAACCCCATCGGAGGTTCGTCCATCCCTGGCCTGCATACGCCTTGCTCGGCTGGCGCCAGTGTGGCGGCATCTCCGCTCGTGACAATGTGTCGGCGGCTGCTGTTTCGCCGATGCGCTGCCTGTTGCGGCTGGGCCCCACCGGTCGCATCGAGGTGCTCAGTCCCTATGACGCCGTCACCCAGGCCCAACTGCGCAACGTGCGGCCGCGGGGCCAGTGGAACGGCCCGGCCCGCCACTGGGACTTTCCCCTGGAGGCGGCGCCGGCATTGCTGCGGCTGCTGGCCGGCCGGTTCCCGCTGGATCCTGAGTTGGAGCAATGGTTGGCCTGGATGCAGCAGCCCCTGCCGCCATTGCCACCCCACCGGCAGCTCGTGGACGCAGCCCAGCTGGAGGTGCCGCTGGCGGATGGCCGGTGCCTGTTTGCCCACCAGCGGGCTGCGGTCCGCTGGCTGCTGGCCCGCCGGGGTGCGGTGCTGGCGGATGAGATGGGCCTGGGCAAGACCCTCTCCGCCCTGGTGGCAGCCCGCTCGATGGTGCGGCTGGCGGACTGCCGCATCGTGGTGGTGGCCCCCTCCGGTCTCCACGCTCACTGGCACAGCGAAGCCCTGGCCCTGGGGCTACGGCTGGACCTGCACAGCTGGGCGCGGTTGCCAGATGCGCTCCCCCTCGCCGGCACGGTGTTGATTGCCGATGAAGCCCACTTTGCCCAGAACCTGCGCACCCGTCGCTCCCAGGGGTTGCTGCGACTGTCCCGTCACCCCCGGCTGCGGGCGATCTGGCTGCTCACCGGCACGCCGATGAAGAACGGCCGGCCGGTGCAGTTGTTCCCGCTGCTGGCGGCCATTGGCCATCCCCTCGCCCAGGACCAGCGCCGCTACGAGGAGCTGTTCTGCCAGGGCCACTGGAGCGAGCGCGGTGGTCGCCGGCTCTGGCAGGCCAGCGGAGCTAGCCAGCTCGGCGAGTTGCAACGCTTGATCCGCCCCCTGGTGCTGCATCGACGCAAGCTGGATTGTCTCGATCTGCCTCCCAAACAGCGCCTGGTTCATCCGGTGGTGCTCGATGCCAGTCAGGCCAGGGGGTTCGAGCATCATCTCGAGCGCAAGGTGCTCGACTACCGCCGCCGGGCGGCCCTGGGGGAGGTGCGTCGGGATGCCGAGGTGTTGGCGGTGTTCACCGCCCTGCGCCAGATCAGCTCCAGCTACAAACTGCCGGCCGCTGAAGCACTGCTGCGGCCGTTGCTGGCCGAAGGCCAGGCGGTGGTGGTGTTCACGGCCTTTCTGGCCAGTGCCCGGTTGCTGGTGGAGCGGCTGGGAACGGGCTGCCTGCTGAATGGGGCCGTGCCGGTGGCGGAGCGGCAGCGGCTGGTGGATCGCTTTCAGGCTGGCAGCAGTGATCTGCTGGTGGCGACCTATGGCACCGGGGGCTTGGGTTTCACCCTGCACCGGGCGCGGCACGTGCTGCTGCTGGAGCGCCCCTGGACGCCTGGCGATGCGGAGCAGGCAGAAGATCGCTGCCACCGGATCGGCATGGCCAGTGGTCTCACCAGCCATTGGCTCCAGTTGGGTGTGGCTGATCAGCTGGTGGACGCGCTGATTGCCAGCAAAGCAGAGCGGATTGCCCTGGCCCTGCATCGCGGTGAGCACTTGATGCAGCGACGGTCTCTGCCGGCCATGGTGCGCGACCTGTTGCAGCGCTGGTGAGCCTCAGGGTTGCTTTGGCAAGGGCCCAGTCACGCTGCTCTTGCAGAGCTGTTCACGCACCTCGAGGTCGATGCGCAGCTGCTCATCGAGTTTCTCTTTGGGTATCGCGCGGGCCAGGGCGATTGCCTTGCGCAGATCCGTGCAGGCAGCCTGGTCGTTGCCGGCCAGGCTGTGGAGCAGGTAGCGGTCGTTCAGGGGTGCCGGATCTCCAGGAAATGCTGCCACCACTGCATTGCACTCTTCCAGGCGTTCCTTCAGGGTGGCCAGACTCAGCTCCCGCAGGCAGTCATCCCGGCTGATGGCCCGTTTCGGCAGCGGTTCTTCAGCACACCCGCCCACCACCACCCCAACGACCAGCAACACAGGCCACAACCGCCTGGCCGCGGCCTTGCCTCCCCACGGCTGCTGGATCAGACGAGCCTCAGTAGCCGTAGCGTTCATCGCGGGTTGTGCCCGTGGTTCCCTTCGAGGTCTTTTCAGTGCTGGCTTCCGGCTGGGTGAACAGATCGCCCAGATAGCGGCCGCAATCGGGGAATTCGCTGGGGTTCTCCACAACCGATTCCGTAATCAGGACTGCCGCGTGCTGTGGAGAGGTGCGAAACAGCTGGTCCCCCTGGCGCTTGATCACGGCGTAGGCAGCATCCCAGCTCACCTGGTGGCTGTTGGCGTTACTGCGCATGAAGCAGTAGATCTGCGCTCCTTTCTTGCCGGTTTCGGCATTGCTGTTCTGGGCCTGGGCATGGGAGGGAGCACCCAGGCAGCTCACCAGGGCCAGGAGCAGCAACCATCCTGATCTTCTGCGGGCATGGCCGTTTCCTGTGGGGGCTGCTGCGGAACGGTTGAAGGGAGCATGTGGGCTCGAGGCCATGGCTTCAGGGGCTGGAAGCAAGGGCCCAACCTATCGATCGTTCTGGGTAGCGTCGACCCCGGGAGCCCCTGGTCCGTCAGCCTGGAGGGGGACCCCCCTGGGGTGCCACAAGGCGAACCACGATGGGTAGCACGATCAGCACTGTGATCAGGCGAATGGCGTGCAGGGCGGCCACGGACGCGCCCACGCCGAACTCTGCACCGACCAGGCTCATGCCGCTGATCCCACCGGGGGCGGCACCGAGCAGGGCAACCACGGGATCGATGCCCAGTAGTCGGCTGCAGAGCAGGGCAATCAGCAGCCCAGCAATCACCAGGGAGAGGGTGATCAGTAGGGCTGGTCGCCAGAGTTGGCGCAGTTCGAAGAGCGCGGAGGCGCTGAGGCTGGTGCCGATCACCGTGCCGATGGCGATTTCCAGCACCGTGCGGGTGCCCTGAGGCCAGCTGACAGGTTCCAGTTGCCCACTCAGGCTCACTGCACCGGCAGCGAGAAGGGCGCCTGCCAGGGGGGCTGCGGGAATGCCGGTGCGCAATGCCAGCAGCCCGCCGCCGATCCCCGCCAGAACCACAATCGGCAAGACCCAGGGGTTAGTCATCCGACCATTCTCCCTGGTCTCGCTGGACAGGCTGATCAAACACTGCTGATCCCAGCTTGGCCTTGGACGGAAACTGTGCTGTCATCGGCATCATTCCCCTGCAGCCATGGCAGCCGAATCCGTTTCTTTCCGGATCACCCGCAACACAGAAGATCTGGCCCAGACCACCCATGCCCTGTCTCAGAGGGTCGTCAAGCTTGAGCAGCGCCTTCAGTCGCTGGAGATGCAGTTGGTCCAGTGGTCGGCGAAGACGAACGACCAGCAACCCGAGCAACTCGACAGTCTTGAGAATGTGGAGCGGCTATTGCACGACTGTCGCTGTCTGCTGGGTATCGAGGAGGCATCACCAGACCCAATGAGTGACGACGACCCCGCTCTCGTTGACGGCGACCAGCCTCTGGCAGCCTGAGGGTCTGTCCCTCAGCCTCTGGTCAGTGGTGGCAGAATAGGAAGAAAGTCAGCCATGGCTTATCCCGGTTCCTCCACAGCCGCCTCCCTCCACGGCTCGTCGCCCTCCGGGCATTCAGGCCTACGTCGCCAAGCCTCATCCCCTCCAGTGCCGATGGCTGGAGGGCGAGCACCAGCACGCAGCAGCGAGAGCGATCATCAGCTCGAAAAGCTTGAATTTGCTCTCGCTGTGGCCATGACCCGCGGTGATGCGATGCGTGTCCAATCGCTGCGAGAGCAGATTGCGGCTCTTGGGGGCAACTGTGAAGAGCCTGGCACCTAAACAGTCTGGTCCCGCTTTAGCTGGAGTGACGGCCCCACCGGCACCAGCCAAGCTCCTGGAAAGCGATGGTCAATCGGCCGCGAATCATCTTTAGCTTTTGCCAGATTGAGAGCAGCGCAGGCCTATAGTTCTTCGTATAGACTCTCTAATAATTGCTGCGCCTCCTTGTAGGCCTAAGCTCTCGCTTGGCTTTTGATGCCCACTGGTCGAGTTTGAACCATGAGCCTGGATCGCCCATGCCCTCGGTTCCGACTGGCTCAACTCTGATCGGCCAACGTCAGCCAAAACAAGTTCACAAACTCCGACCTGCAACTCCAATCTGCAACCCTCAGGATGTAACGCCGC
Organism: Prochlorococcaceae cyanobacterium; assembly: GCA_044238185.1. Taxonomy (GTDB): domain Bacteria; phylum Cyanobacteriota; class Cyanobacteriia; order PCC-6307; family Cyanobiaceae; genus NIES-981. Next base: position 92,980 of record JBIIDV010000001.1, read on the forward strand.
AGCATGTCCGCTGTGCCAAGCACTCTGACACTCCAATAAACCGATGTTGAAGGTGATCGCCCGATTTCACTGGAAACCTCTCTTTACCCTTAAACCATGATCGCGACATTTCCTGCTTCATCAACCAGGTCCATTCCCCCAGTGACAGCTGCGGTTGATCAGCGCCCCCGATTGCAGGCTGAACTTGCCCTGTTTGAGCAACAGGCCACCAGCGCAGTGCAGGCCGGTGATCTCGACCAGGCTGCAAAGGCCATCCTCAATGCGCTTGATTGTGAGCGTCGACTCGCTTGCTTTGGTCCCCAGGTGCTTCAGCTGATCAAGCCCCGCAACTGACCTTGCAGGGCTAGGTGTCTGGGCTTTTGGCAGCCCCTTTAACAGCATGGGTTCGTCTCCTCGGCATTGCTGCCAGTGGAGGGTGACTCTTTAAATGGCAGCAATGCACCGCAGCCCTCAAACAGGCCGTAGTGACGGCTGAAATCGCCGATGAAGTGGAAGTGGGGCGCCAGCCGGCTCTCGGCCAGCATGCGGAAGGTGTTGCCGCACACGGGAAACACCTTGCCGGCCTCGATCCAGTGGTGCTTGTCGAAGGGCAGGGCGTGGGGATGTTCGGCGATCGTGCCGCGGTAGATCACCGCTTGGCCGTGGTCCTCGCAGGCGTCCTCCAGCTCGGGGATGGAGAACAGGCGGTAGGTGGCGGAGAAAAAGCGGATCTCCCCGGTGCGCGCGGCGAGCTCTGCATCGGTGATCGCCAGGGGCCGGTCGCTCACCAGGCGGGGGTCGGCGAAGCCGGCCTGGCGGGCCAGGCGCAGGAAGTCGTTCCAGTAGAGGGCGCCGCTGAGGCATTCGCCATAGAGCACCGGGTCGTGGCGCAGGGCCTCGGGCACCCGCCGGTCGGCGTACACGTCGGCGAAGAAGAACTCTCCCCCACTCCTGAGCAGGCGCCGTACCCCGCTGAGCACGGCCAGTTTGTCGGCCGAGAGGTTCACTACGCAGTTGGAGATCACCAGATCGAAGCTGCCCGGCTCCAGGGGCAGCTGCTCCAGCTGCTCGATGCGGCCCTCGAGAAACGTCACGTTGGCGAAGCCGAACCGTTCGGCGTGGTGCTGTTGGTGCCGCCGGGCCACCGCCAGCTGCTCCGGCGTCATGTCCACCCCCACCACGGCGCCGCTGGCGCCCACCAGCTGGGCCAGCAGATACACATCCCGGCCGCTGCCGCAGCCCAGGTCCAGCACCCGCAGGCCCTCCAGCAGCGGTGGCACCACCAGCCCGCAGCCGTAGTAGCGCGACAGCACCTCGGGGTGGATGCGGGCCAGCAGGGGCCGGAGCGCTGAGGGCACGCTGCTGGCGTCGCAGCAGGCGTCGGTGCGCAGGTCGGCGTTGCTGGCGAGGGTGGGGTGCCGTAATACTCCTGCACGCTGCGGGCTGTGGCTTCGGTTTCGCTGCTGCTGGCCATGGCGTGGGGATGGATTGGGGGATTCTCTTCAGCTCAGGGCCCCACCGCAGCTGGAGCCGGCCCCGGCCGTGCAGCCGAAGCAGTGATCGGCCACGGCGATCGGCTCGCCGCTGGGATCGTGTTCCAGCAGCGTCCGTAGATGGCGCTGTGGGTCGACCCCACCGGCCGGAAGGCCAAGCATCTGGTTGAAGTCGCAGTCGAAGAGAAAACCCCGCCAGTCCACGCTGATGGTGGAGCGACACATCACCTGCTCCAGGTTGGCGGGGTTGTGGTTGGCATGCAGCAGCGCCATGTAGCCCTCCAGCTCACCCTGTTGGTGCAACACGGCCGCGAAGCGCTGGATCGGCATGTTGGCAAGGGTGTAGAGGCGGTTGAAGCGGATGCCGAAGTGCTCGGCCAGCTCCCGCTTGTAGTCGGCCTCCAGGTTGGCCTGGGGCGGCGGCAGGCTGGGCCCCTGGGGGTTGTACACGAGGTCCAGCTCCAGGCCAGAACCCGCGTCGCCATAGCCGAGGGCATTGAGCTGCCTCAAGCCGGCGATGCTGCGCTCAAACACCCCGCTGCCCCTTTGCCGGTCAACGTTGGCGGCGCTGTAGCAGGGCAGTGAGGCCACCACCGTCACCTCCTGATCGGCCAGAAACCGGGCCAGATCCTCCTGGTCCGGCTCGCTGAGCACCGTGAGGTTGCAGCGGTCGATCACCTTCACCCCCAGCTGTCGGGCCTGGCGCACCAGTGCCCGGAAGCCAGGATGCAGTTCCGGGGCCCCACCGGTGAGATCCAGGCTGGTGATCTGTCGGGCCTCCAGCACTGCTGGGATCAGGGCAAGGGTGTCCGCAGCCATCATTTCGGTGCGGCTGGGTCCGGCATTCACATGGCAATGGCTGCAGCTCTGGTTGCAGCGGTAGCCCAGGTTCACCTGCAGGGTGACGGTCCTGTCGCGATCCAGGGGGGGGAATGCGGTGGCAGGGGTTTGGCTTGCTGCGCGGCTCGTGGTCGCGGCGGCACTGGGACGCTCTGGGGTTGGTGCCATTGTGGAGGGGGCGACGGCAAGACAGCCCGCCGACAAGTGATTGATCACAGGGTTGCAGAACGAAGCAACACTGGAAGATGTGTTTCAGGCACAGAAGTTTTAGAGGACTGCTGAAATGACGTACCTTCAGACTTGTTGGTATGTCGGATGTCTGGGGTTGGCCTGATTGGCTGTGCGCCAAACATGCTTGTTATCTTGAAAGCGGGTGACCGGACTCGAACCGGCGACGTTCAGCTTGGGAAGCTGACATTCTACCACTGAATTACACCCGCAAGGTGTATAAAATTAAGTTAGCATAGCCCCGGGGCAAAAGGTCAATCCCGGGGCGTTGCCGTCTTGTTCAGCCCTGGGCCAGGGCGCCGGCGCAGGCCGCTACGCCGGCCCCTGGGGTGCCCTTGTGCAGGCCCAGGTCGGCGAGGGTGGCTTCGATGGCGGCCACGGCGGTGAGCACGTCGCGGTCGCACACAAAGCCCAGGTGGCCGATGCGGAACACGTGACCCTTGAGGTGGTCCTGGCCGCCCGCCAGCAGGATGTCGAACTTCTCCTTCACGGCCTTGCGCAACGCCTCCGCATCGATGCCCTCCGGGGCAACGGCGGTGATCGCCGGGCTGCCGTGGCCCTCGGCGGCATAGAGGGGCAGGCCGATGGCCTTCATGCCGGCCTGGGCGGCGGCGCGGTGGCGGCTGTGGCGGGCGAAGATCGCCTCGAGGCCTTCCTTCTGCATCATCTCCAGGGCCGCCTCCAGGGCGAAGTAGAGGTTGATGGCTGGCGTGAAGGGGTTGCTGTCGGCCTTGGCCGATTTGCGGTACTTGCCCAGATCCAGATAGAACTTGGGCAGGTCGGAACGCTCGTAGGCGGCCCAGGCGCGCTCGCTCATGGCCACGAAAGCCAGGCCCGGCGGCATCATGTAGCCCTTCTGGGAGCCGGAGCCGATCACGTCGAGGCCCCAGGCATCCATCGGCACGTTGCAGGCGCCGAGGCTGGTGACGCAGTCGGCAATCGTGAGCGCTGTGCCGTGGGCCTTGACGTGCTTGGCGATCGTTTCCAGGTCGTTGATCACGCCCGTGGAGGTTTCCGAGTGGGTGAGGATCACCGCTTTGATCGCCTTGGCCGTGTCGGCCTCCAGGGCGGCCCGGAAGGCCTCGGGATCCAGGGGCTGGCCCCACTCCGCCTTGATCACCTGCACCTCCAGGCCATAGGCCTGGGCCACCTTCACCCAGCGCTCGCCGAACTTGCCGTTGTCGCCGCAGATCACCGTGTCGCCCTTGCTCAGCACGTTGATGATCCCGGCTTCCATCGCCGCTGTGCCGCTGCCGGTGATCACCAGCACGTCGCTGCTGGTCTGGTGCAGCCACTGCAGCTGCTCGGTGGTGCGCTTGACGATCTTCTGAAAGTCGGCGCTGCGGTGGCCGATCGGGTGACGGCCCATCGCCTGCAGGACGGTTTCCGGCACCGGCGTGGGGCCGGGGATCATCAGCGTGAGCTTGTCCTGCATGGGGAGGGGTGGGGCGGTGGGCGAGCGGGTGCGCGGGCGGTTGGCGTGTAGCCCGACGGCAGCGCAATCCACCAACATAAAAAACGGCCCCTGTAGGTCCGGCCCTGGTGTCCACCTCCCTTCCCGCTGCCGGCGCCTCCAGCGGCGGCTTCACCCTGCCGGTATGGCTGGCTGCGGCGGCCCGGGCGGCGCTGCAGCAGCTGCGGGCTGAACCGGTGCAGCGCCCGCAGCTCCTGCGGCTGGCGGCTCCCCATCTGTCCACGGTGACCCCGGGCCCTGAGCCTGACCCCGCTCTTGTGCCGGTGCCGATCGAGGCGGTCGCACCGCTGGCGGACGGCTGGGCGCTGGCGATGGTGCGCTGCGATTCGGGTGAAGGGGTGCTCGATCTCACCCGCGGCCTGCTGGTCTGGGTCCAGTTGCGCTGGCTGGAGGGGCCAGGGGAGTGGCTGGAGCTGGAGGCGGGAGCGGGAGTGGGCCGGCTGGAGGCCAGCGGTGAGCCCTGCCTCTCCGGCTATGCCCGCGAGCTGCTGGCCTGGAATCTCCAGCCCCTGCTGATTGCAGGCCGGCGTCTGCGGCTGCGCATCGTGATTCCGGAGGGTGAACGCCTGGCGGCCCGCACCAGCAACGCCGCCTTCGGCGTGGTGGAGGGGTTGGCCCTGATCGGCACCCAGGCGGCGGTGCAGCGCAGTGCCGCCCCCGAGCAACTGGACGCTGCCCTGGCCGAGCTGCGGCGGCGGGCGGCGGCGCCGGGGTTCGGTGGTGATCTGGTGCTGGTGATCGGCGAGAACGGCCTCGATCTGGCGCCGCGCCTGGGCCTGCCGGTGGAGCTGCTGCTCAAGGCGGGCAACTGGCTGGGCCCGTTGCTGGTGGCGGCGGCCGAGGCGGGCGTGCGGCGTCTGCTGCTGTTCGGCTACCAGGGCAAGTTGATCAAGCTGGCCGGCGGCATCTTTCACACCCACCATCACCTGGCCGATGGCCGCGCTGAGGTGCTCACGGCCCTGGCGGCCCTGGAGGGGCTGGGCGGCCCTGAGCTGGCCGCGCTGCATGGGGCGCCCACGGTGGAGCAGGCCCTGGCCCAGCTCAAGGCCCGTGATCCGGGGCTGGCCGAGCGGCTGCAGGCTCGCATCGCCACCACCATTGAGCAGCGCAGCGCCGCCTACCTGGCGCGCTACGGCCAGGAGGCGATGGCCGTGGGGGCTGTGCTGTTCGACCGGAGTCGCCAACTGTGCGGCTGGGGCCCCGAGGGAGCCGTGCTCTGGGCCACCCTGGCCGCTCCCGTGATCAGCGCTGGTTCGGCTCCTCCAGGGGGTGCCGCCTAGGCTTGTTCGAATGCCCTTGGGCCGCCTGGTCTGCTCCATGCCCGTACTTGACGCCGCTTCGCAGTCGTCCCGCCATCCGGCGATTGTGATCCTGGATTTTGGCTCCCAATACTCCGAGCTGATCGCCCGGCGCGTGCGAGAAACCGAGGTGTTCTCGCTGGTGATGGGCTACACCACCACGGCCGAAGAACTCAGGGCCCTGGCCCCGAAGGGCATCATTCTCAGCGGTGGTCCCAGCTCGGTGTACGAGCCCGGCGCGCCGGTGTGCGACCCCGGTATCTGGGAGCTGGGCATTCCTGTGCTGGGGGTTTGCTATGGCATGCAGCTGATGGTGCAACAGCTGGGCGGGGCGGTGGTGGCCGCTGGCAAGGCCGAATACGGCAAGGCTCCCCTGCACGTGGACGATCCGATCGACCTGCTCACCAACGTGGACTCGGGTTCCACGATGTGGATGAGCCACGGCGATTCGGTGGAGCGGCTGCCTGACGGCTTCGTGCGCCTGGCCCACACCGACAACACGCCGGAGGCGGCGGTGGCCGATCACCAACGCCGGCTGTACGGCGTGCAGTTTCACCCGGAGGTGGTGCATTCCCAGGGCGGCATGGCGATGCTGCGCAATTTCGTCTATCACATCTGCGGTTGCGAGGCCGACTGGACCACCGCCGCCTTCATTGAGGAGGCGATCGCGGATGTGCGTGCCCAGGTGGGTGACAAGCGGGTGCTCCTGGCCCTCTCAGGCGGCGTGGATTCTTCCACGCTCGCCTTCCTGCTGCACAAGGCGATCGGCGATCAGCTCACCTGCATGTTCATCGACCAGGGCTTCATGCGCAAAGGCGAGCCCGAGTTTCTCACCGACTTCTTCGACAAGAAGTTCCACATCCGGGTCGAATACATCAATGCCCGCGAGCGCTTCATCACCAAGCTCGAAGGTGTCACCGATCCCGAGGAGAAGCGCAAGCTGATCGGCACCGAGTTCATCCGGGTGTTTGAGGAGGAGAGCAAGCGCCTTGGGCCCTTCGATTACCTGGCCCAGGGCACCCTTTACCCCGATGTGATCGAGAGTGCCGGCACCAATGTGGATCCGAAAACCGGTGAGCGGGTGGCGGTGAAGATCAAGAGCCACCACAACGTGGGCGGCCTGCCCAAGGATCTGCAGTTCAAGCTCGTGGAGCCCCTGCGCAAGCTGTTCAAGGACGAGGTGCGCAAGGTGGGCCGCTCCCTCGGCCTGCCGGAGGAGATCGTCGGTCGCCATCCTTTCCCCGGGCCGGGCCTGGCGATCCGCATCCTCGGTGAGGTGACCAACGAGAAGCTCAATATCCTGCGCGACGCCGACCTGATCGTGCGCGAGGAGATCAAGGTCGCAGGCCTCTACAACGAGATCTGGCAGGCCTTCGCTGTGCTGCTGCCGGTGCGCAGCGTCGGGGTGATGGGCGACAAGCGCACCTATGCCTTCCCGGTGGTGCTGCGCTGCGTGTCCTCGGAAGACGGCATGACCGCCGACTGGTCGCGCCTGCCCTACGACCTGCTGGAGACGATCTCCAATCGCATTGTGAATGAGGTGAAGGGCGTGAACCGGGTGGTGCTGGACATCACCAGCAAGCCCCCGGGCACGATCGAGTGGGAATGATCCAGTTGTCAGGCAGCCCGTGGCGATGGCCAGGAGTCTCCGTTACCGTCGGGTCCCCGGTTTCGCCCCGCCGTGACTGCCGCCCCAGCGACATCCAGCGACTCTGATCTGCAGCGCCGGCTTCAGCAGGACAGCATCCAGCTGGGCGGTAAGACGATCTTCCTCAACCCCTTTCTTTATTGGCGTCGCTTCGATGCCAACACCGATCGCTGGCTGCGGGAGCCGGGCCAGCTGCCGGAGGAACAGATTGAGGCCAACCGCGGCCGCTTCTACCCAGAGGTGGCCTGGGACCTGCTCAGCGATGAGGAGCGCACCGCCAAGGATGGCGCGGTGGAGATGTTCCTCAAGAGCCTTGAGCTGATCAGCACCTTCAATCCCGAGCTCACCGCCGGCCAGTTGCTGGAGGTGGAGCGCAAGATGGCGGTGACCAAGAAGCAGGCCTTCGAGCGCTGGGTGGCCCGCTCCCTGCGGCGGCGGGAGCAGGACGAACAGCGGCAGCGTCGTCGTTTTGATCGCCAGCGCAGCCTGATGGCCTGGCGCGAATGGTGTGGTCTGGAGGTGACCCGCCAGGCCCTGGTGCCCATGGCCACCTTGCTGGTGCTGGCAGTGGCGGCCGGCTGGTGGTGGGGAAGTCAGCAGGCCTGCAAGGCACCACTCAGCAGCGGCACGATCCCCAGCCAGTCGATCAGCGCCCCCTGACGTCACCGCGGCGATCTCCCTTCAGACTGAAGCGTCCCGCCTTGCGGCCATGGCCCCTGATCCTCTTGATGCCCTGCGCCTTTCCCTGATGCAGGATGTTCTGCCTGTGGGTCTGGCGGCGCTGGAGCGGGTTCGCCGGGGCGGCCCACAGGAACTGATCGCAGCCTTTGACGGAGCTGAGCCTGATCCCCTGGATCGCCTGCGCCAGGAGGGGGAGCCTGCCGCCAGCAAGGTGCGGCAGCAATTGGATCAGGTGAGTCCTGGTCTGGGCAATCCGGTGATGAAGGTGGAGGTGCGGGATGTCCCGGCGGAGCCCGTGCCGGAGCCTGGCGCCGCGGCCCCTGATCCCACGGAACTTCAGGCCAGGCTGCAGACCATCGAGCAGCGGTTGCGGCTGCTGGAGCAGCGGTTGCTTCAGTCGACGGAGCCCACTTGAGCGTGGGGCTGGCACCGGGCGTCCGTCACAGCGGCATGGGCCGCCAGCCTGCCTGGCTGCTGTTTGTGGTGCTGCTGTTCAGCGGGGCGATGGTGGTGCGGCTGGCCTGGTTGCAACTGCATCAAGGTGCTGAGAACCGCCAGCGGGCCGATGAGAACCGGATCCGCCTGGTGCCCCGCAACCCGATCCGGGGCCGCCTGCTCGATCGTCAGGGTCGGGTGCTGGCCACCAGTCGCCTCACCTACAACCTCTACATCCAGCCGCGCCAGGTGAGCGATCAGAGCTGGCCGGCGCTGCGGGATCGCCTGGCTGCCCTGCTCGGCATCGCCCCCAGCCAACTGGATCAGCACCGCCGGGAAGCGGGTGACAGCGCAGGCTTCCGCATCCAGTTGGCCGAGGGGCTCAAGCCAGAGCAGGTGCTGCGCTTCCGGGAGCAGGCCGGCAGTCTCCAGGGAGCGGAGGTGGACGTGGATGTGCTCCGCCACTATCCCCATGGTCGCCTGGGTGCCCACGTGCTGGGGTACACCAGCGGCATCACTGAGGAGGAATACGGGCGCCTGCGGGAGCGTGGTTACCGCATCCGCGACCGGGTGGGGCGCAGTGGCGTGGAGAAGGCCTTTGAAGCCCATCTGCGCGGGGAGTGGGGGGGCCAGCAGGTGGAGGTGAACGCGGCCGGCGAGGTGCAGCGGGTTCTGGGCGAGAAGCCGGCCAGCGCGGGCAAAGACCTGCGCCTCACCCTCGATCTGCCCCTGCAGCAGGCCGCTGAGCGCGCCCTCGATGGCGTGCGCAAGGGAGCGATCGTGGCCATGGACCCGCAGACAGGCGCGATCCGGGCCCTGGCCAGCCGCCCCACCTACGACCCGAATCTGTTTTCGCCGGCCCCCAGCCTCAGCCAGTGGCGGGACCTGAACGCGCCGGATGCTCCCCTGCTCAACCGCTCCCTGCAGGGCTTCCCGCCCGCCAGCACCTTCAAGATCGTCACCAGCATCGCCGCCCTGGAATCGGGGCAGTACGCGCCCGATTCGAAAGAACTCACCACCGCCAGTTTCTGCTACGCGGGTCTCTGCTATCGCGACCACGTGAGCATGGGCTCCATCGGTTTTCCTCTGGCCCTGGCCCTGAGCAGCAACAGCTTTTATTACCGGGCCGCCTTGAAAATGGGCCCCGATCCCCTGTTCAAGGCGGCCCGGCAACTGGGATTTGGCAGCCCCACCGGCCTGGAGCTGGAGGAGGAGGAGAGTGCCGGCCTGCTGGGCGATCAGGCCTGGAAGAAGAGCGTGCTGGGGGAGCCCTGGACGGCCGTTGATACGATCACCGCGGCGATCGGCCAGGGGGCTGTGCTCGTCACCCCTCTGCAGATGGCCCGCATGTACGCGGCGGTGGCCAATGGTGGCTGGCTGGTGACGCCACACCTGGTGGAGCGCACTCCGGAGCGCCAATGGATCGGCTTCAAGCCGCAAACCCTTGCCACCGTGCGCCAGGGCCTGCGACGGGCTGTGCAGGAGGGCACGGCCAAGGCCCTCAACGAGCCGGGCCTGCCGCCGGCTGCCGGTAAGACGGGCACGGCCGAGGATCCACCGCGGCCCGTTCATGCCTGGTTTGGCGGCTATGCCCCAGCCGACCAGGCCCAGCTGGTGGTGATTGCCTTTGGCGAGAATTCCGGCGGCTATGGCGGCACCGTGGCGGCACCGATGGCCAAGGCGCTGATGAGCTCGTGGTTCCGCCCGCAGTCGTGATCAGGCGGCCAGGGCCGGCTGATCCTGGTCGAGAAGGCCGGTGTAAAAGCGTCGCAGTTGGGCGGTGGCCCCCGCCCAGCCCCAGTGTTCGGCTTCGGCCCGCGCCGCCTGGCGCAGCGCCTGCCGTTCCTGGGGATCCCCAAGCAACCGCCGCACCGCTGCAGTGAGGCTGGCGGCTCCACCGTCCTTGCCATCCGGTTCGTAGAGGCAGCCGTTCACGCCATCGCTCACGATGTCGGGGATACCGCCCCGGTTGGCGCCCACCACCGGGCAACCGGCGGCCATCGCTTCCAGCAGCACCAGCCCCAGGGTTTCGGTACTGGAGGGAAACACAAAGGCATCACCGCTGGCGTAGGCACTGGCCAGCTCCTCACCGGCCAGATAGCCCACGAAGGTCACGGGAAGGCCGCGGAAGTGGGCCTCCAGCTGTTGGCGATGGGGGCCATCTCCCACCAGGGCCAGGCGCGCATCGGGGATGGCCTCCAGCACCGGCCGGATCCGCTCGATCTGCTTTTCCGCAGAGAGTCGGCCGATGTAGAGCAGCAGTTTGCCGGTGTCGCTGTGGCCGCCCAGCAGCTTCTCGCGGGTGGCCTGCTGGCGCAGCTCGGGTCGGAACAGCTCGGTGTCCACCCCGCGCTGCCAGAGGTCGGTGTGCTGGATGCCCTTCTCGCTCAGTTCCTGCACCATGGCGGTGGAGGTGCAGAGGTTGAGCCGGGCCTGGTTGTGGGCGGCCTTGAGCAGTTCCCACAGCAGGGGCTCGAGCATGCCCATGCCGTAGTGCTCGAGGTATTTGGGCAGATGGGTGTGGTAGCTGGCCACCAGCGGATAGCCCCGGGTCTTGGCCAGCCAGATGCCGCCCAGGCCCAGCACGGCCGGGTTCACCACGTGCACCAGGTCGGGCTGAAAACGCTCCAGGGCCTCAGCCACGGCGGGCCGCGGCAGGGCCAGTTTTAGTTCGGGGTAGAGGGGCAAGGGCATGGCCGGCACCCCTACCACCCGCGCTCCCATATAGGTGTCCGGTGCCCCCTCGGGACAGAACACCACCACCTCGTCACCCCCTGCCGCCAGGTGCTGCACGGTCTTGGTGAGGCGGGTCACGATCCCGTCCACCTTGGGCAGGAAGGTCTCGGTGAAGAAGGCGATCTTCAAGGGGAGGGCCGCGGCGCAGGGTCAGACGGCCTGGATGGCCTGGGCCTGCTTGGTGGTCCAGGCCGACACGCAGGGAATGCGGCTGCGATCACAGCGGTCGGCCCAGCGTCGGGCCACATCCACCACTTCCGCCAGCAGACCGTCATCGAGGGTGGTGGGGTTGAGCCCGAGCTCGATGAAGCAGCGGTTGTCCACGATCAGGTCGTTCTCCACGGCCTCATTGCGGGGGTTGGGCAGGTAATTGATCTCGGCACCGGTGAGCGAGGCCACCTTGCGCGCCAGTTCGCCCACCTGGTGGCTCTCGGTCATCTGGTTGAAGATCTTCACCCGTTCGCCTTTGTTGGGCGGGTTTTCCAGGGCCAGCTGCACGCAGCGCACCGAGTCGCGGATGTGGATGAAGGCACGGGTCTGACCACCCGTGCCGTGAACTGTGAGCGGGTAGCCGATTGCCGCTTGCATCAGGAAGCGGTTGAGAACCGTGCCGTAGTCACCGTCGTAGTCGAAGCGGTTGGTGAGTCGCGGGTCGCGCTCCGTGGCCTCGGTGTTGGTGCCCCACACAATCCCCTGGTGGAGATCGGTGATGCGCACCTGATCGTTTTTGTTGTAGTAGAGGAAGAGCAGCTGATCCAGCGTCTTGGTCATGTGATAGACGCTGCCTGGGCTGGCTGGGTGAAGAATCTCCTCCTCGAAGCGGCTGCCATCCGGTTGGGGCACTTCCACCTTGAGGTAGCCCTCGGGGATGGTGGCGCCGCGGTGGGAGCCGTAGCCGTACACCCCCATCGTGCCCAGGTGCACGATGTGAACATCCAGGCCGCTTTCCACGATGGCGGCGAGCAGGTTGTGGGTGCCGTTGACGTTGTTGTCCACGGTGTAGCGCTTGGTGGCGCTGCTCTTCATCGAGTAGGGCGCGGCCCGCTGTTCGGCGAAGTGCACCACCGCCTCGGGTCGCTCGCTGCGCAGCAACTCCAGGAGCCGTTCGTATTCCCGGGAGATGTCCAGATGCTCAAAGCGCATCGGCTTGCCGCCCACCTGTTCCCAGGCCTTGAGACGGTCGCTGATGGTGGCGATCGGCGTGAGCGATTCCACGCCCAGATCAATGTCGATCTTGCGGCGGCTCAGGTTGTCCACGATCAGCACGTCGTGGCCTGCATCCGCCAGGTTCACGGCGCAGGGCCAGCCGCAGAAGCCGTCGCCACCCAGAACGATGATCTTCATTGCTGCAAACCCATGGCCATCACCCTGAATGCCGGCTGGAGATCCCAGCTGGTTGCACTCAGGCTCGCAGGATGCAAGCTACTACAGGCATTAGGTCACCCTCGCCGCCGCTCAGTGGCTGATTCCGGCCGAGACTGCAATCAGCACGGCAACCAGCAGGGCGCCACCGATCAGCAGCGCCCTGCTGCCCTGGTTTGCCCGTTCACCCTCCTCCATCACCACCATCCGGGGCTCCCTGGCGAAGGCATTGAGTTTGCCGCCATCTTCCTGGGTGACCTGCATGGGGAGGTATCGCCGTTGGCGCACACCCTATGGACCCCGGCCATGGGCGGCCAGGAAGAGCGCCAGAGCCGGTACGGAACTTCATGTGGGCTGGCTGCCCACCCGGCCCTGGAGGGGGGAGCTGGCACTGGCCTGCAGCCTCATCGGCAGCCGACCGGCCCGAAAGGCCGTACGACCCGCCTGGCAGGCCATGGCCATGGCCTGAGCCATGGCGGCAGGATCACCGGCCAGGGCGATGGCGCTGTTGATCAGCAGGGCATCGGCTCCCATCTCCATGGCCTGCGCGGCTTCGCTGGGCACGCCAATGCCCGCATCCACCACCACGGGTACGCCGGCGTTCTCAATGATCAGGGCGATGTTGGCCGCGTTGCGGATCCCCTGGCCTGAGCCGATTGGTGAGCCGAGGGGCATCACCGTGGCGCAGCCAGCCTCCTCCAGTCGCTTGGCCAGCAAGGGGTCGGCGTTGATGTAGGGCAGCACGGTGAATCCCTCCTTTACCAGCTGCTCGGCTGCCTCCAGGGTGCCAATTGGATCGGGCAGCAGGTGCCTGGTGTCCGGAATCACCTCCAGCTTGATGAAGGTGTTGTCCTCCTGGCCGGCCAGCTTCGCCAGCTCCCGGCCAAGCCGCGCCACCCGCACCGCCTCCTCGGCGGTGGCACAGCCGGCGGTGTTCGGCAGCATCCAGATCCGCGACCAATCGATCGCCTCCATCAGACCTTCATGGCCGGTGGCTTGGCCCTGCACCCGCCGCACCGCCACTGTCACGATGTCGCAGGCGCTGGACGTGATGCTGGCCTGCATCGTCTGCAGGCTTGGGTACTTGCCGGTGCCCGTCATCAGCCGGCTGCGGAAGCTGCGGCCGCCGATGACCAGGGGATCGGTGCTCGATGTCCCAGCAAGGCTCGGGTCTGGGGAGATGGCATCCACGGCTGTGACCGGCATCACGGAGTGTTCGGCTCTAGCCTCCCACCAGACCAATTCCTTCATTCCGTTCCTGCCGTGTTCCGCATCGCTGCCCGCACGCTGCTGTTCTGCGGCCTGCCCCTGGTCGCCACCGGGGCCCTGGCTGCCACGCCCTTAGGCAGTGACGGGTTTATTCCGTTCAATCCGCCGGTGGCTGGAATGCTCAGCGGTGACGGCATTGTCGGGGCGGATGCTGTGGAGACCTTTGATCCGGTTGCCCGTGCCCAGTTGCTGTCCCAGGAGATCAGCCGAACCTGGAGCGGCACCTATCAATCCTTTGATACCGGATCCGTCGTGCCGGTGCAGTTGCAGCTCTCCTCCCTGGAGGCGATGGGCCAGATCGTGTATCTGCGCGGAGAGATGAGCATCGGCGGCACCACCGTGCCGGTGCAGGGCAATCTCAACGCCGAATCAGACCAGCTTGATTTGCTTGTTCTCTGCGCGTGCAAGGACGTGGCTGGTCTGGAAATCGGTGGATCCTTCTCCGGTCTGCAGGGCTTCCAGCTCTCCGGCTGGCAGGCTCCACGGCTGACCAACCAGGGCGGCCGCCTGGCTCTCCTGCCGATGGCGGCCCAGGCCGATGGTCGCCAGCCTTCTGTGGGCAGCCCGGTGCGGGGACTCTGGTGAAGCAGGGACCTGGGGAGAGCGTGTGAGGCGTCGATCCTGAGTTCGCTCAGCTGGCGTCTGATCAGCTGAGTAACGACCATCTGGAATCCAATCAGCTGGAGTCCAATCAGGTGGCTTTCTCTTTCTCTTCAGCTACGGGCTGTTGAGGGCCTGGACTCACTCTGAGGGTCCGTTCGAGTCGCTGCAGGCGCTTGCGGGCGGTTTTGTTGCTTTGGTCGAGGGCCAGAGCCTGGCGGTAAACCTCCTGGGCCTCTTCGAGTTTGCTCTGCTTTTCCAAGGCGTAAGCCAGGTTGTTCAGGGCAACCGGATAGTCGGGCTTGGCTGCCAGGGCGGAGCGGTAGTGACGAACTGCGGCTTTGTAGTTGTTCTGGGCAGCCAGGCCAAAGCCGAGTGCATTCTCGATGAGAGCCTTGGCCTCGCTTGGGTCCTGATTGGCCTGGGCCAGTTTCAGGGCCCGCTTGAGATTGTCGACTGCCTGGCCATACAGCCGCTTGCGCAGCTGGACGGATGCCAGCTCATAGAGGCTGGCGGCATCGCCTGGCGACCCGTCACCCGGTTGGTCGAGGCGGGCCAGGGCCAGCTCGTCACGCCGTACGCGCCAGATCTGTCGGCCAACCACGACGGCGACCACGAGCAGAATCGCGACCAGCCCGAACAGGTAGGCCTGGGGCAGGAGTTTGTCCAACGGGACCTGGCGGGTAGCGGGTGCGGGTGGTTAGGGGGGAACGTTCAGGAGCGGGCGGCGCCCACCACATTCGAGAAGCTGCCGGGGTCCAATACCGCCAGCTGGGCCAGCATCTTGCGGTTCAGGCGCACGTCGGCTTTCTTCAGCCCGCCCATCAGCCTGCTGTAGCTCATGCCGTTCAAGCGGGCAGCAGCGTTGATCCGGGCGATCCACAGACGACGGAAATCGCGTTTGCGGCGGCGGCGATCGCGATAGGCGTTGCAGAGCGCCTTCATCACCCGCTGGTTGGCGGTGCGGAAGAGGGAGCCGTTGCCGCCGCGGAAGCCGCGGGCCAGGCGCAGGATTTTGTTACGGCGTTTGCGGGCAACGTTGCCCCTCTTGACGCGGGCCATGGCAGGGAATCAGGTGTGTTCGGGAAGGGATCTGTTCGGCGCGAAGGCCGGGGCTCAGGCGTAGGGGAGCATGGCGCTCACGTTGTCGGCATCGCGCTCGTCAACGACGGCCATGGTGCCCAGGTAGCGCTTGCGCTTGGGGCTCTTGTGATCGAGCAGGTGACTGCGGAAAGCCCGGCGGCGCAGGAATTTGCCGCTGCCCGTGGCCTTGAACCGCTTGGCGGCTGCTCTGCGGGTCTTGAGCTTCGGCATGTCTTCCGGCGCTGGCACAAACAAACAGAGTACGACGCCACCGTCCCTGCCATTCACTCCTCCTCCAGGATTGGGACAGTCCCGCCCCTTGGCCTTGCCCCTTCTCCCTTTGCTGCCGCTGCCTGAGCGGCTCAGCCGGCGGTCTTCGTGTTCAGGGTTTGCCCGGATGGCTCTGGTGCTGCCCGTGCTCCTCTCAGGTGGCTGTCAGGCAGCCACTCCGCCCCTGGTGCCAGGGTTGGCCCCGCTGGATCCCCTGCACTGGCCGGTCAGCGCAGCGCCCCCGGTGGATCCGGCCCAGCCGGTGCTGTGGGTGGCGTTGGCATCCCGTCTGCGGCCCACCACTCCGGTGCAGCTGACGTCCGCAGGGGGCATGCTGACCCTGGTCACCGCCGCTGGCGCCCGCTACCAGGCACCGCAGCTGGAGCTGCACTGGCGCCAGCAGCCGCTGGAGTCGCCGCTGCGCCTGCGTCGCCAGGTGCTCGGCCCGTTCGCCAGCTACGAGAGTGCCGAGGAGGCCGCAGCCCGCTGGCGCCAGGCCGGGGTTCAGGCGGTGATTGCCTATCCCAGGGACTGGGAGGTGTGGGGGCCTGTGGATGCCCCCCTGCCCGACGGGCTGGGGCCGGCGCGCCGGTTCGAGCAGGATCTCGGCGAGCGCTCGGTGCTGGAACTGCGCCGGGCCAGCGGTGCGGTGGTGCTGGAGGGTCCAGTGACCCTGGAGGCTCCCCAGGGTCTGCGCTGGCAGGGCGGGGTGTTTGCCGGCCCATTCACGCTCCAGCCCGACGCCCACGGCGGCTGGACCCTGGTGGAGCAGGTGCCCCTGGAGCGCTACCTGAAGGGGGTGGTGCCCCACGAGATCGGCGCGGGTTCGCCGCCGGTGGCTCTGGCCGCCCAGGCGGTGCTGGCCCGCACCTGGGCGCTGCGCAACATCCAGCGCTTCGCGGTGGATGGTTACCACCTCTGTGCCGACACCCAGTGCCAGGTGTATGCCGATCCGCGCCATGCCGGGGCCGCCGTGGGGGATGCCATCGCCAGCACCCGCAACCAAGTGCTCACCTGGCAGGGGGCGCCGATCCACGGGGTGTATCACGCCACCAATGGCGGGGTATCCGCCGGATTCGAAGAGGTGTGGAGCGGCACGTCCCTGCCCTATCTGCAGCCGCGGGTTGATGGCACCTCGGCCGTCCAGGCGCGCTTCCCACTGCCCCTGCCAGGCGGTCAGCTGCCGGCGCTGCTGGCCAGTCGCGAGTTCTATGGCGCCGATCATCCCCGCTTCCGCTGGAGCCGCAGCCTCGACGCCGCCCAGATCCGCCAGGCTCTGCAGCGGGTGGCGCCCCAGCTGGGCACTCCCCAACAAGTGAAGGTGCTCGAGCGGGGCACCAGCGGCCGGGTGCTTGCCCTGGAGATTCGCGATGGCGGTGGTGCAGCCGTCGTGCTGCGCCGCGACGCGATCCGGCGCAACCTCACCCAGTTGCCCAGCACGCTGTTCGTGGTTGACCCCCAAGGGGCGGGACGTTGGAGCTTCACCGGCGGTGGCTTCGGCCATGGTGCTGGCCTGTCCCAAGCCGGGGCCATCGATCTGGCCCGGCGCGGCTGGACCCTACGGGCCGTTCTTGACCATTACTACCCAGGTACCAAGCTCCAGCCCCTCTCGGCCCTGGGCGGCAGCGCTCTCGGAGGAGCCCCTTAGAGTCCGGGGGCTTCCGGGATTGCCATGGCCGGGATTGGTCAAGCCACCGATCACCCCCCGACCAGCTTCCAGGCGGTGAGTGCCACCCAGCGACGGCGGGGCAAGTCGGCTCTCTTTCTGGCGGTGTGCGGGGTGGCGGGGCTTGGACCCCACTGGCTGGAGCCCGGGCTGCGCCTGCTGCCCGCCAGTGCCCTGGCCCTGCTGTTGGGCGGGTACAGCATTCGAACGGTTCTGGTGCCTGCCCTCAGCCGAACGAGGGGAGCTGACGTGATGACCGCTGCCCCAGCTTCTGCAACCCAGCTCAACGGAGCTGGCAGCGCCGACCCCCCTCCCGCTGTGGATGTGGTGGTGGCAGCCCGTGACGAGCAGGCCGTGATCGGCCGGTTGGTGGAGGGCATCGCCCGGCTGCGCTACCCCAGGGAGGCCCTGAGGTTGTGGGTGATTGACGATGGCAGCAGTGACCGCACCCCCCAGGTGTTGGCTGATCTGCAGGCTGAGCATCCCTTCTTACGGGTGTTGCGCCGGGAGCCCGATGCTGGTGGCGGCAAGTCCGGCGCGCTGAATCTGGCTCTGCAGCACGTCGACGCTCCCTGGGTGCTGGTGCTGGACGCCGATGCCGACCTCCAGCCCGACACCCTGGAGCGGCTGATTCCCCTGGCTGAGCAGGGCGGCTGGGCGGGGGTGCAACTGCGCAAGGCGGTGGCCAACCCCGAGGCCAACTGGCTCACCCGTGCCCAGGCGATGGAGATGGCCCTGGACACCGTGGTGCAGGAAGGGCGCCTGAGCTGCGGCGGTGTGGTGGAGCTGCGCGGCAATGGCCAGCTGCTGCGCCGCACGGCCCTTGAGGGAGTGGGTGGCTTCAACGAGGACACGGTGACCGACGACCTCGATCTCAGCTTCAGGCTGTTGCTCCACCAGCAACCGCTGGCCGTGGTCTGGGATCCGCCGGTGGCAGAAGAGGCTGTGCTGGGCCTGCCAGCCCTGTGGCGCCAGCGCCAGCGCTGGGCGGAAGGGGGGCTGCAGCGCTTCTTCGACTATGCCCCTGGGTTGCTGTCCGACCGGCTCAGCCCAGGCTGCAAGTTGGATCTGCTCTGCTTCTTTGTGCTCCAGTACGTGCTGCCGGTGGTGGCCGTGGCGGATCTGCTGGGGGCGTTGATCACCCGCAGCCTGCCCACGATCTGGCCCCTGTCATTCGTGGCCTTCGGCCTGTCGGGGATGTCGATCCTGCAGGGCTGCCGCCGCGGCGGTGAGGGCCCCCAGCTGCCCAGGATGCATCCCGCCAATCTGCTGCTGGGAATCCTCTACCTGGGCCACTGGTTCATCGTGATCCCCTTCACCACCCTGCGGATGGCCCTGCTGCCAAAGCGCTTGGTCTGGGCCAAGACCATGCACCTCGGCGAGGATCCGGCCGCGGCCTGAATGGCCGTGACCCGCCAGCCATTCAGGCGGCGTCGGCGCCGGTGATCTCGTCGATGGGCCCGTCGATCTCCACCACTTCGCCATTGAAGAAGTCGGCGAGCTGCCTGGTTTTTTCATCCAAATGGGAGAGTGGCTGCCGCGCTTGATCGGCGGCTGAGGAGGGGGCCGGTGGGGCTGTCTGCGGGGCTGTCGAGAGGTCCTTTGGCTGTGCGTTTGGAGGGGCTGCCTGCGGTGGTGTCGACGGGTTGGTCGGCATGGCTGCCGCTGGCGCGGCCACTGTTGCTGTCGTGGCTGTTGCTGTCGTGGCGGCGGGCCCAGGCAACGCTGAAGCCGAAGCGCCGGGGGCGGGCCTGGCAGGCGCGGGCTCGCGTGCGAGCTGGGGCAGTTGCGGTGGCTGTGGGTTGGGGATGGGTGGCGGGTCTCCAGCGGCTTCCAGGGTGAGCTGGCGGGCTCCGCCGAGGGCCCGGCTGATCGCCTGTTCGACCAGGGCCTGCCGGGTCTGCACCATCGCCATCCAGGTGCCCGCCACCTGCACCACTGCCCGGTGGTCGTCGAGACGCACCAGCCGGGCCTGCTGGGAGAGCAGCATGCGGGTGGACGGCAGTTCCAGGCTGGCGAGGATCTGGGCCCAGAGGTCTGCCAGGCTGTTGGCTGGAGCCGCGGTGCTGGCTGGGGCGGGGTTGACGGTTTCCGCTGCGGCAGGCAAGGCCTCCTGCTGGGCCGGAGGGGGGGCGCCAGTTGCCACTGGCGCTGGAGCAGCCGCTGGAGTGGTGTTGGCAACGGGGGCGGCAACGGCGTCCAGCAGTCCCAGCAGCAGCACCTCCAGCCACAGCCGGGGATTCACGCTGTGGCGCAGCTGCTGCTCGCTGCCGCGCAGCTGGGCCTGCCAGTGCAGCAGGCGGGCCTTGCCGATTCTTCGCGCCAGCGCGGGCAGGTGCTCGCGCAACTGGGGCGACACGCTGGTGAGCTCCAAGCGATCGGGGGCGACGCCCGCCAGCACCAGATCCCGCAGCAGGCTGGCCAGACCCTGCAGTAGCGCGGTCGGTTCCCGGCCCCGCTCCAGCAGGCTCCGGCAGGTTTCCAACAGGCCCAGGGCCTCGGCGTCGCCCAGGGCCTTGGCCAGCTCCAGCAGCTCCTGTTCCGGCACCGCCCCCAGCAGGTCCCACACCGCTGCCGCTTCCACAGGCGGCGGCAGCAGGCTGAGCTGATCGAGCAGGCTCTCGGCGTCGCGCAGCCCGCCCTGGGCCCGCTGGGCCACCACGTGCAGGGCCTCGGGGGTGATGCCGATTGCTTCCTGCTCGGCAATCCAGGCCAGATGCTGCTCCAGCGCGATCAGCGGGATGCGGCGGAAATCGAAGCGCTGGCAGCGGCTGAGGATCGTGGGCAGTACCCGCTGGGGGTCGGTGGTTGCCAGCACGAACACCACCCGCGGCGGCGGCTCCTCCAGGGTTTTCAGCAGGGCGTTGAAGGCCGCGGTGGAGAGCATGTGGCACTCGTCCACCACATACACCTTCCAGCGGGCCTGCACCGGGGCGAAGCGGGAGCGCTCGATCAGCTCGCGGATGTTGTCGACGCCGGTATTGGAGGCGGCGTCGATCTCGATCACATCGAGGGCGTTGCCGGCGGCGATCGACGTGCAGAGCTCGCACACCCCACAGGGTTCGGGCGTGGGCCCCTCACTGCCGATGCAGTTGAGCGAGCGGGCCAGGATGCGGGCGCTGGAGGTCTTGCCCGTGCCCCGTGGGCCGCTGAACAGGTAGGCCGGTGCGATGCGGCCGGAGCGCAGAGCATGGCTCAGTGTGGCCGCAATTGCCTCCTGACCCACCAGCTGGTCGAAGCGTTGTGGCCGGTATTTGTGGTGGAGAGGCTGGTAGGCCGAGGTCATCGGGGCCGCGGCGCGGACGATTGCCTCGGGGAGGAGGCTTGACCACTGAGGCTACCGGGCCTTCAGGGTGCGCTTGTGTGCTCGCTCTGCCGATTGCTGCTCTCGTCGGCAGCGCCAAGCAGTCCCTGCAGGCGCTGGTCCATGGCGGCCTCCAGGTCTTCCACCTCCGCCAGCTGATCGGCCAGCTTCTGGGCCGCCCGGCGCAGCGCTTCAAACTGGCCCTCACCCCAGCGGGCTTCGGCCCGGGCCAGTTCCTCATCCAGCTTCGACTGCAGAGTCTGCCGCAGCCCCTCCAGCTGCGCCAGGCTGCGGCGGGCGAGGGCCACGCCCTGATCCAGCTGCTCCCGGTCGATGCGCAGGGCATCGAGGCGGAGCCCCTGGCGCAGCAACAGCCGAGCTCCGCTCAGCACGGCCGCTGGTAACCACTGGCCGAAGGCCAGGGCCCCCAGACTGCTGGTGTGCAGCCAGTCCTCCACCTGGGCGCTGCGGTGACGCCCCGTCTTGCACCAATGGGCGAAATGCTCGCAGTTGTTGAACAGCAGGTTGTAGTCCTGCTCGCCGAGCCGGCCCATGGCCCGCCGCAGCGTCACCCCGGTGGGCGAGCAGCTGCCGTCGGGGTAGGCGACCACGCTCAAGGGCTGGTCCCGGCTGAACTCCTCCAGCGGGCTGCGCAGGATCTCACGGCCCTCCAGGTAATGGGCCACGGTGCCGTCCCCCAGGTCGATGCCGTGGTGGTTGAACAGGCCGTGCTGGCGCGGGACCTGCAGGTGATCGGCAGCGGCCAAGGGTCGGGGTTTCGGGGGTGGGTGGCCCGGGATCAGGCGCTGGCCTGCTGGGCTCCATCCATGCTGCCGCCCAGCTGCACCACCTGGCCGCGTGTGCGCTGTTCCACCAGATCGCGGGTGATTGTGAAGCTCTTCACGTCACTGCGGGAGGGCAGGTCGTACATCACGTCCAGCATCAGCTCCTCCACGATGCCGCGCAGGGCCCTGGCGCCGGTCTTGCGGCGGTGGGCCTCTTTGGCGATGGCCTCGATGGCATCCGGCTCGAACTCCAGGGCTACCTCGTCCATGCTGAGCAGGGTCTGGAACTGCTTCACCAGGGCGTCGCGCGGTTCGGTGAGGATCGCCTGGAGCGCATGGCTGTCCAGCGGTTCCAGCACCGCACTCACCGGCAGTCGGCCGATGAATTCAGGAATCAGGCCGTACTTGACCAGATCGTCCGGTTGCAGGTGACGCAGCACCTCGGCGGCCTGGCGCTCCTTATTGCTGCGGGTGCGGCCGTTGCTTTCGGGGTGGATGAAGCCGATGGCGTTGCGACCCATCCGTTTCTGCACCACCTCCTCAAGGCCTACAAACGCCCCACCGCAGATGAACAGGATCTGGCTGGTGTCGATCTGAATGCAGTCCTGGTAAGGGTGCTTGCGGCCGCCCTGGGGGGGCACGTTGGCCACGGTGCCTTCCAGCATCTTCAGCAGGGCCTGCTGGACTCCCTCGCCTGACACGTCTCTGGTGATTGAGGGGTTCTCGCTCTTGCGGGCGATCTTGTCGATCTCATCGATGTAGATGATGCCCCTTTGGGCCTGTTCGACATCCATGTCGGCCTTCTGCAGCAGGCGCAGGAGGATGTTCTCCACGTCCTCGCCCACATAGCCCGCCTCGGTGAGGGTGGTGGCGTCCGCCACGGCGAAGGGCACCTCCAGCATCTCGGCCAGGGTCTGGGCCAGCAGGGTCTTGCCGCAACCGGTGGGGCCGATCAGCAGGATGTTGCTCTTGTGCAGCCGGGTGGCTGTCTCCGCCGATTCGCCAGTGCCGTCGCCCTGCCAGGCCAGCCTTTTGTAGTGGTTGTAAACAGCGACAGAGAGGGTTTTCTTGGCTTCGTCCTGACCCACCACTTGGCGGTCGAGGAAGGCCTTGATCGCCTGGGGCTTGGGCACCTCGGCCAGAGTTGGGGCAGGTTTTGCCGTCTTCTTGGCGGGAGCTTTGCCGCGAGTGGGCTCTGGTGCATGGCGGGCAGCATGGCCCTGGCCGTCAACGAGCTCCTCGTCGAGAATCTCGTTGCAGAGGTCGATGCACTCGTCGCAGATGTAGACCCCAGGTCCGGCGATCAGCTTGCGCACCTGGTCCTGGGACTTGCCGCAGAACGAACATTTCAGGTGGGCATCGAACTTGGCCATCGGCGGAGTGGGCCGGAGCGGAGATCCGGTTCAGGAGAGCAGGGAGGCCGCGGGGGCCTAGAGGAAGCATTGCCCCGAACCCGGGGAACGTCAGCCGACCTTAAGGATCAAAACAAGGAATCGATCATGGTCAGGTCTAGGGATCAGGCCGCGACGTCGGCGTTGGCGGTCTCGGTGACCACCCGGTCGATCAGGCCATATTCAACCGCCTCCGCTGGGGAAAGGAAGTGATCGCGGTCGGTATCTTCCGCGATCTTCTCCAGGGGCTGGCCGGTGTGCTCGGCCAGAAGGCCATTGAGTGTGTCCTTCAGATAGAGGATCTCCCGGGCCTGGATCTCGATGTCAACCGCCTGGCCCTGGGCGCCCCCGAGGGGCTGGTGGATCATGATCCGGGCGTTGGGCAGGGCCAGGCGCTTGCCCTTGGTGCCGCCGGAGAGCAGGAAGGCCCCCATGGAGGCAGCAAGCCCGTAGCAGATGGTGACAACATCTGGGGCCACCTGCTGCATCGTGTCGTAGATGGCCAGGCCGGCCGTCACCGAGCCCCCCGGCGAGTTGATGTAGATCTGAATGTCCTTCTCGGGATCCTCCGCTTCGAGGAACAGCAACTGGGCCACCAGGGCATCGGCGACCGCGTCGTCGATGCCGGTACCCAGGAAGATGATCCGTTCGCGCAGCAGGCGCGAGTAGATGTCAAAAGCCCGTTCCCCCTTGCCGGACTGTTCCACCACGGTGGGCAGGACACCGGGGGCAGCCACGGGGTAGCCGGCCGCCGTTGCCTCAGGACGACAACCCAGCCAACGGCTCTGCACCGGATGGGAGCGCAGGGCCATTGGTTCGGGCATCAGCGGAAGGGCGTTGGACACGCGCGGCTGCGAGGGTGTCGGTCCAATCTATGGGGATCAGGCTCAGGCCTGGTCGTCGGCCTTTGCCGCAGGCTTCTCGCTGATCGTGCTGTTGTTCTCCAGCCAGCCGAGCAGCTTGTCCTGGAGCAGATCGTCGCCCACCACCTGGCGCAGGCGCCGGGGGTCGATGTTGCCCTGTTGGCTGATGCCCCGGCTCACCTCCTTCACCTTGGCGTCCAGCTCGGCTTCGGCCACCTCGATCGCTTCGGCCTTGGCCAGGGCCTGGAGGGCCAGGCTGCGGCGCAGGCGCTGCTCCGCTTCCGGACGGGAGGTGTCCATCAGTGAGCGCACCAGATCAGGCGTGAACAGTTTCTTCACATCCATGCCCTGCTGGGCGATCTGACCAGCGGTCTGCTCGATCAGGTTGCGGATCTCCTGCTGGACCAGCGTCTCGGGCAGTTCCACCTCCAGCTCCTCCACCAGGGCGTTGAGCAGGGCATCGTGGCGTGCTGCCTTGGCGCGGCGCTCGGCGTCCTCCTTCAGTCGGGTCTCCAGCTCCTCGCGCAGTTCGGCCAGGGTCTGCTTGTCGCTGGCCTGCTGGGCGAAGGCGTCATCGAGGGCGGGCAGCTCGCGGGCCTTGAGTTCCTTGAGGCCGATTTCAAAGCGCGCCTTGCGCCCGGCGGCGTCCTCCTGCGGGTAGCTCTCGGGGAACTGGCAGTCCACGGTTCTGGAGTCGCCCACGGCCATGCCGATCACCCCTTCCACGAAGCCGGGGATCATGCGCCCCTCCTCCAGTTCCACCTCCATGGCGTCGCTGCTGCCGCCGCTGATGGCTTCCTCAGTGTCGGCATACACGCCGCTGAAGCTGAGCACTGCCACATCGCCACTGGCGGCGGTCCGGCCTTCGACCGGCACCAGAGTGGCGAGCTGCTTGCGCGACTGGTCGAGCAGCTCATCCACCCGAGCCGGGTCGAAGCTGATCACCTCGGCTTCGGCCTTGAGGCCTTTTGTTTTCTTCAGGCTGGGGCTGGGCTCCACGTCGAGCTCCAGGGTGATGGTGAGGTCGCTGCCGGGCTGGAAGCGCTCCAGCACCGCCTCGAAGCCCTCACTCAGTTCAGGTCGACTGATCGCCGCCACCTTCTCGATCTCCAGGGCGTCGCGGCAAGCGCTGTCCACCAGATCCTCCAGGGCAGTGGCGCGGATGCGCAGGGGGCCGATCTGCTGGAGCAGCACAGGGCGGGGCACCCGTCCCTTGCGGAAGCCGGGCAGCTTCACCGTGCGGCTGAGCTTCTCCAGGGCCGAGTCGTAGCTGGCCTGGCTGCGGCTGCCCGGGATGGCCACCTCCAGGGCGACGCGGCTGCCTGGTTTTGGGCTTGCCTTGACCTGGAGCGATGCGGACGAGGAGGACTGGGCCGCCGGGGCGGCTTGGGCAGCTGGACTCATGGGAAGACTCTGCAGCCCCCCATCCTAAGAAAGCGCTTGAACGGCCCTGGATCGGCAGTATTGTGCTTTGAACTACGGAGTGCGGTCGCCGGGGGGAATCCCACAGGGGTTCAAGCCAATCCGCTCGCGTTCCAGGTCGCCCAGCAGTGCAATCCAGTTCCTAATTCCGCCTTCCTCACCACACCCGATCCAACCCCTGTTCCTCTCCCCAGTTCCGGATCCTCGAACTGAAGCTCATCCACTGACACCGCCTCTGCATGACAGGCAGGGTTCAACCCAGCTCTGATCTCCTGCAAGCCACTCAGTTGTCAGCCGAGCAAGCCTGGCCAACCCAATTGATCCCCGATTCTGGAGCCTCCCTTAGGCCCCACCGGCTCGAAAGCGCAGCACACACCCATCCCCCCTGGCTGATCTGCGTCGCTTTTCTGGCTCTGCCAGTCCTCGGCTTGTCCAGCAGCCCCCTCCAATTACCCAACTCCTCTCCTTGACCGCCGTCCAGAACGCCAGCATCCCCGCATCCACTCCAGCCGCCGCAACCCTGCCCCGGCGACCCCTGCGGGTGGCCGTGCTCGGAGCCACCGGAGCGGTTGGTCAGGAGCTCCTGGCCCTGCTGGAGGAACGTCACTTTCCCGTGGCGGACTTGATTCCCCTGGCTTCGCCCCGCTCTGCTGGCAAGACCCTGGCCTGGGGCGACAGTGAGCTGACCATCCAGACGGTTGAGGCCTCTGCCTTCGCCGAGGTTGACCTGGTGCTGGCCTCGGCCGGCGGCTCGGCCTCGAAGCAGTGGGGCCCTGTGGCCGCCGCCGCCGGGGCTGTGGTGATCGACAACTCCAGCGCCTTCCGCATGGATCCTGCGGTGCCCCTGGTGGTGCCCGAGGTGAATCCGAAAGCGGCCTTCGGCCACCAGGGGATCATCGCCAACCCCAACTGCACCACGATCCTCCTCACCCTGGCCCTGGCCCCGCTGCAGGCGCGCCGGCCGATCAAGCGGGTGGTGGTGAGCACCTACCAGAGCGCCAGCGGTGCCGGTGCGCGGGCGATGGAGGAGCTGCGTCAGCTGAGCCGCACGGTGCTCGACGGCGGCGAGCCGGTGAGTGAGGTGTTGCCCCATTCGCTGGCCTTCAATCTCTTCCTGCACAACTCCCCCCTGCAGGCCAACGGCTATTGCGAGGAGGAGCTCAAGATGCTCAACGAAACGCGCAAGATCATGGGATTGCCCGATTTGCGTCTCTCGGCCACCTGCGTGCGGGTGCCGGTGCTGCGGGCCCACTCGGAAGCGGTCAACATCGAGTTTTTCGAGCCCTTTCCGGTTGGCGAGGCCCGTGAGCTCCTGCAGCAAGCCCCGGGGGTGGAGCTGCTGGAGAACTTCGAGACCAACCGCTTCCCGATGCCCACGGATGTAACCGGCCGTGATCCCGTGGCGGTGGGTCGCATCCGCCAGGATCTCAGCGACCCAAACGCCCTCGAGCTCTGGCTCTGCGGTGACCAGATCCGCAAGGGGGCGGCCCTCAATGCGGTGCAGATCGCCGAGCTGCTGCTCCAGGATCCGGCTACACCACAAGGAGGTACCGCTTGAGCAGCGCCGCGCGCCAGCCCTGGAGCCAGGCCCCATTCGGCCGGGTGGTCACCGCCATGGTGACGCCTTTCAGCGCCGATGGCAGTGTGAATCTGGAGCTGGCTGCCCGGCTGGCCGAACACCTGGTGGCCAACGGCTCCGATGGGCTGGTGATCTGTGGCACCACCGGCGAGTCACCCACCCTCAGCTGGGATGAACAGCATCGCCTGTTTGCGGCGGTGAAGGAGGCCGTGGCTGGCAGGGCCCGGCTCGTGGCCGGCAGTGGCAGCAATTGCACGGCCGAGGCCGTGGAGGCCACCCGTGAGGCGGCCTCCCTCGGTGCCGACGGTGCACTGGTGGTGGTGCCTTATTACAACAAGCCCCCCCAGGACGGCCTGGAGGCCCACTTCCGCACCATCGCCCAGGCGGCACCGGAGCTGCCCCTGATGCTTTACAACATTCCTGGACGCACCGGCACCAGCCTGGCCCCGGAGACCGCGGCCAGGCTGCTCGATCTCCCCAACGTGGTGAGCTTCAAGGCGGCCAGCGGCACCACCGAGGAGGTGAGTGCCCTGCGTGCCGCCTGCGGCGAGCGGCTGGCCATCTATTCAGGCGACGATGCTCTCACCCTGCCGATGCTGGCCGTGGGTGCCGTCGGCGTGGTGAGCGTGGCCAGTCACGTCGCCGGACCCTCGATCAGCGCCATGATTGAGGCCTTCCTGAGCGGTGACCTGCCAGCGGCGCTGGCGCTGCATGAGCAGCTGCTGCCCCTCTGCAAGACCCTGTTCTGCACCACCAATCCGATCCCAGTGAAAGCTGCTCTTGAACTCAGCGGCTGGCCGGTCGGTGCTCCCCGTCTTCCCCTCTTCTCTGCAAGCGACACCGTGAAACAACGCCTCTCTGAAACCCTGGCTGCCCTGCGTCCCACCTGACGCCAAGGCTGATCCGGTTCAAATTTTCAAGTTCTTTTTCAGCGTTTACATGTCCAATTTCAATCAGAGTCAAAACGGCACCAAACAGCCTGCCCTGCGGGTGATTCCCCTCGGCGGCCTCCACGAGATCGGCAAGAACACCTGCGTGTTCGAATACGGCGACGACATCATGATGGTGGATGCCGGCCTGGCCTTCCCCAGTGATGGCATGCACGGTGTGAACGTGGTGATGCCGGATACGAGCTATCTGAAGGAAAATCAGAATCGCATCCGCGGCATGATCGTGACCCACGGTCACGAGGATCACATCGGTGGTATTGCCCACCATCTCAAGAACTTCAACATTCCAGTGATCCATGGGCCGCGTCTAGCCCTCTCGCTGCTCACCGGCAAGATGGAAGAGGCCGGTGTGATGGATCGCACCGTGCTGCAAACCATTGCCCCCCGCGATGTGGTGAAGGTGGGCCAGCACTTCTCGGTGGAATTCATCCGCAACACCCACTCAATGGCCGACAGCTTCTCGCTGGCCATCACCACTCCTGTGGGCACTGTGATTTTCACCGGTGACTTCAAGTTCGACCACACCCCGGTGGATGGCGAGCACTTCGACATGGCCCGCCTCGCTCACTACGGCGAGCAAGGCGTGCTCTGCCTGTTCAGTGATTCCACCAATGCCGAGGTGCCTGGGTTCACCCCCAGCGAGCGGGCGGTGTTCCCCAACCTGGATCGCCACATCGCCCAGGCTGAGGGCCGGGTGATCATCACCACTTTCGCCAGCTCGATTCACCGGGTGGCGATGATTCTGGAACTGGCCATCAAGAACGGCCGCAAGGTGGGTCTGCTGGGCCGCTCCATGCTCAACGTGATCGCTAAGTCGCGGGAGCTTGGCTACATGCGCGCTCCCGACGAGCTGTTTGTGCCGATCAAGCAGATCCGTGATCTGCCCGATCGCGAGACCCTGTTGCTGATGACCGGTAGTCAGGGTGAGCCTTTGGCCGCCCTCAGCCGCATCTCCCGCGGCGACCATCCCCAGGTGCAGGTGAAGTCCAGCGACACGATCATCTTCTCGGCCAGCCCGATTCCGGGCAACACGATCTCGGTGGTCAATACCGTCGACCGGCTGATGATGCTCGGCGCCAAGGTGGTGTACGGCAAGGGCGAGGGCATCCACGTGTCCGGCCATGGCTGCCAGGAGGACCAGAAGCTGATGCTGGCGCTCACCAAGCCCAAATACTTCGTGCCGGTGCACGGCGAGCACCGCATGCTCCAGTGCCACAGCAAAACCGCCCAGTCGATGGGCGTGCCGGCCGACAACATCCTGATCATCGACAACGGTGATGTGGTGGAGCTCACCGCTGATTCCATCCGTAAGGGGGATCCGGTGAAGGCCGGCATCGAGCTGCTCGATGCCTCCCGCAACGGCATCGTCGATGCCCGCGTGCTCAAGGAGCGCCAGCAGCTGGCGGAAGATGGCGTGATCACCCTGCTGGCCGTGATCAGCACCGATGGGGTGATGGCGGCGCCACCGCGGGTGAACCTGCGCGGTGTGGTCACCACCGCCGACGCCCGCAAGCTCAGCCTCTGGGCCGAGCGCGAGATCACCTGGGTGCTGGAGAACCGCTGGAAGCAGCTGTGCCGCAGCAGCGGCGGCCAGGCTCCCGATGTGGACTGGGTTGGCGTTCAGCGGGAGGTGGAGCTCGGCCTGCAGCGCCGTCTGCGGCGGGAGTTGCAGGTGGAACCGCTGATCATCTGTCTGGTGCAGCCTGCTCCCGCCGGTACACCGGCCTACAAGGGCCGGGCCGATGCCGAGCCCGACAGCCGTCCCGCTCCCCGCGGTCGTGGGGGGCGCACCTCAGGCGACCGACAGCCCCGGCCGGAGCGCCAGGAGCGCAGCCCTCAGCCCCAGCCCCAACGCCAGTTGGCCGCTGTTGCTGCCAGCCCTGCGCCGGCTCCTGCTGCCGTCACCGCCGCTCCAGTTGCAGCGCCGGAACCCGAAATCGCCGGCAGGACACGCCGCCGCCGCTCCGCTGCCGCGGGCTGATCAGCTCACTCTGATCCGCAGCAATCCCCGGGCGAGATCGTCGAGCTGCTCGGCACTCAACTCCTCTGGGTCCGGCAGCGTCGACGCGCTGCTGGGCTCGGGTGGGGTGAGTTCTTCGAGGGCAAGCTCCTGCCGGAGCAGGGGATCGGCCTGGGCGACGGCGATCTGTTCGGGCTCGTCCACGATCTCCGGAACCAGAACGCCGGCAGGCTCACTGGGGCTGGAGAAGCTCGGCTCTGCAATGGCCACAAGAATGGTGTCGGCGGGCTGTTCTGGGGCCAGTGGTGCTCTGGATTCAACCGGATTCACCCCATTCTCTGGCGGCGGATCATGGGGCCCGACTTGCGGTTGAAGAGATACCGGATCCTCTTGAGCACTCAGCCAGGGGGTTGCATCGGCGCTGGGCGTAGCGCTGGCCTCTGCTGCCTCTGGATTGGCGCCTGAGGGCTGGGCCTGTTCGTCGCCGACCAGCCAGGGGGCTGCCGGTTCGGCGGAAGTAGGGGCAGGGGCTGCCTGGCTAGGGGGTGGATCGGTCTGCTGGGCGCACTGCTCCAGGCCCTGCTGGGCGATGTCCCGCAGCGTGGGCTCCTCACAATGCTCCAGCACGCTCGCGTAGTAGTGATGGGCCCCCGACGGGTCGGCCAGGCCGTAAAGCCTGGTGTGCCCCAGCAGCAACACCAGTCGCAGCTGCAGGGGATCGGCCGGGTTGGGTGTGAGCTCCGCCAGCAAGGCCTGGCTGAGGCTTTCCACTTCAGGCCAGCGCCGTTCGCTGTAGGCCAGTTCGATGGCGCTGTAGCGCTGTTGCAGCATCTCCGGCGGAAGGCTCATGCGGCGCGCCTAGATCTCACGAGTCAGCCACAGTGTGCTGCTGCGCCAGTGCAGCCGCCAGCCAGCGCCCAGATCGGCCCCGCCTGCCCTGGCCGGCTCACTCAGCCCATCCAGCACGCTGCTCAGGGCGTGGTCTGAACAGCGCTGAGGACCCAGGCGCTCCAGCCAGCGCTGGATCAGCTGGCCCTGGTTGGCCCGCGTCAGCTCGTCCAGGCCCTTGCGGTTCAGGGCTGGATCGAGGCCTCCCGCCGGGGCCTGCATTTCCAGAGCCGCCAGAGCCAGCTCCAGCAGTTCCCCCTGG
The DNA here is from genome assembly GCA_044238185.1 of Prochlorococcaceae cyanobacterium. Lineage (GTDB taxonomy): Bacteria > Cyanobacteriota > Cyanobacteriia > PCC-6307 > Cyanobiaceae > NIES-981. Next base: position 123,446 of record JBIIDV010000001.1, read on the forward strand.
GCCTGTTCCACTTCAGCCAGCTGTTGGGCCGCCCGGGCCATGCGGCGGGCGGCACCAGGGTGGAGGCTTTCCAGCACCGGGATCACCTCCTGACGCACCCGGTTGCGGCTGAAACGGGAATCCTGATTGCTGGGATCGAGCCACAGCGGCAGCTCCAGCTCGCGGCAGATGCGGCCGGTGTCCTGGCGGCTGAACGCCAGCAGGGGCCGCACCAGTTCGATCCCTGGCCCCAGGACGCGGCTGCGCCCCAGGCTGGCCAGGCCGCGGCGGTGGCATCCCCGGGCGAGGTTGAGCAGCAGGGTCTCGGCCCGGTCGCTGGCCGTGTGGCCCGTGATCACCCGCCGGCAGGCCAGCTGCCGGGCCCGCTGTTCCAGACAGCTGTAGCGCCATTGGCGGGCGGAGGCTTCGCTGGGCCGCTGGGCTTCCGGGCGTTCCCAGCTGTCCAGCTGCAGGGGCAACCCCCGGGCTGCGGCCCAGGCCTCGAGCCCCTGGGCCTGGGCCGTGGATTCAGGGCGCCAGCGGTGGTCGCCATGCCAGAGCAGCAGCTGCCAGCGGTGCTGTGGCTGCAGCGCCAGCAGCAGCCCCACCAGGGCCATCGAGTCCTGGCCCCCGGAGACGGCCAGCAGCAGAGGCTCCCCTGCCGGCAGCAGCTGGGGAAGGCGCCGCAGCAGGCGATGCAGGCGGTGGTGGTCGCCGGTCCAGGACGTAGGGGCCTCGGGTGGGAGAATCACCCCACTGTGCTTTCTCCCGGTATGTCGCGCTTCGATCGCCTGCCTGCTCCGTTGCGCTCAGCCCTGATGCAGCGCCGTCTGCTCAAGGTGATCGCCGGTCTCACCAACTTCGATGCCGCCCGTGTGGAGCGCATCAGCCGGGCCGCAGGGATGGGCGGTGCAGATCTGCTGGATATCGCCTGCGACCCCCAGCTGGTGCGGCTGGCGGCTGAGGCCAGCGGCCTGCCTGTCTGCGTGAGCGCCGTGGATCCCGAACTCTTCCCAGCCGCCGTGGCCGCCGGCGCGGCGATGGTGGAGATCGGCAACTACGACGCCTTCTACCCCCTGGGCCGCATCTTTGATGCAGCGGAAGTGCTGGAGCTCACCCGCCGCACCCGCGAGCTGTTGCCCGAGGTGGTGCTCAGCGTCACCGTGCCCCACGTGCTCCCCCTCGATCAGCAGGAGCAGCTGGCTGTTGATCTGGTGGCCGCCGGAGCCGACATCATCCAGACCGAGGGCGGTACCAGCGCCAAGCCCTTCAGCGCCGGCAGTCTCGGTCTGATCGAGAAGGCTGCCCCCACCCTGGCCGCTGCCCACAGCATCAGCCGTGCCCTGGCTGCGGCTGAACTGCAGGCTCCCGTGCTCTGTGCCTCCGGTCTGTCTGCTGTCACGGTGCCGATGGCGGTTGCAGCCGGCGCCAGTGGCGTGGGTGTGGGTTCGGCGGTGAACAAGCTGAGCGATGAACTGGCGATGGTGGCGGTGGTGCGCGGGCTGCGCGAGGCCCTCGGCTGCTCCCTCTGCGCCACTGTCTGAATCAACTGTCTGAATCAACTGTCTGAACGAAGGCCGCCGATGCTGCCGCAGGGGGAACCCATGCCTAGGTTGCGACTGCCTGTCGGGGTCTGGTGATGGGTTCTCTGCTGTGGTTGCTGCAGTGGCCGGTGCGCGCAGCGGTGTTGTTGCTCGTGGCGGCTCTGCCCCTGGGGGTGGAGATCGAAGGCTATGGCGTGGCCCTGCTCTCCGCCGTGGTGATCGGCCTGCTGGGTACTCTGCTGATCTGGCCCATTAGGGTGGTGCTGGGCCCGGTGTGGGCGGTGACCAGCCTGGGCGGATTGATCAGTCCGGTGACGCTGCTGTTCAACTGGCTGATCACCGTGGTGCTGTTCGCCCTGGCGGCCTGGCTGATTGAGGGCTTCAGTCTGCGCCGCGGTCTGTTCAGTGCCGTTCTTGGGGCTGTGGTGTACGCGGTGATCTCCACGGCCTTGCTGCGCTTTTTCGGCCTCGAGGTGCCCCTTACCCGGGTGGCGGCCCTGGTTGGTGGCTAGGCCTGTCGCCTGCCTGTGCTCAGCGTGAGCCACGCCCCCGCCATCGGCCAGAGACAATGGATCCATGGCCGGCCCCTTTCAGCTCCACGCCCCCTATGAGCCCAAGGGCGACCAGCCCGAGGCGATCAAGGGTCTGGTGGCGGCCGTGGAGGGTGGCGAGCGCTACCAGACACTGCTCGGCGCCACCGGCACCGGCAAGACGTTCACCATCGCCAATGTGATCGCCCAGACCGGGCGCCCCACCCTGGTGCTGGCCCACAACAAGACCCTGGCGGCCCAGCTCTGCAACGAGCTGCGGGAGTTCTTCCCGAACAACGCCGTTGAATATTTCATCTCCTACTACGACTACTACCAGCCGGAGGCGTATGTGCCCGTCTCCGACACCTACATCGCCAAGACCGCGTCGATCAACGAGGAGATCGACATGCTGCGCCACTCAGCGACTCGCTCGCTGTTTGAACGGCGCGATGTGATCGTGGTGGCCTCGATCAGCTGCATCTACGGCCTCGGCATTCCCAGTGAATACCTCAAGGCGGCGGTGAAGTTCCAGGTGGGCGACACGCTCTACCTGCGCGGCTCCCTGCGGGACCTGGTGAACAACCAGTACTCCCGCAATGACGTGGAGATTTCCCGCGGCCGCTTCCGGGTCCGCGGCGATGTGCTGGAGATCGGCCCGGCCTACGAAGACCGGCTGGTGCGGATCGAGCTGTTCGGCGACGAGGTGGAGGCGATCCGCTACGTGGACCCCACCACCGGCGAGATCCTGCAGAGCCTCGACAGCATCAACATCTACCCGGCCAAGCACTTCGTGACGCCGAAGGAGCGGCTGGCTGGCGCGATCCAGGCGATCCGGGCCGAGCTGCGCGAGCGGCTCGACCTGCTCAACGGCCAGGGGCGGCTGCTGGAGGCCCAGCGGCTGGAGCAGCGCACCACCTACGACCTGGAGATGCTTGAGCAGGTGGGTTATTGCAACGGCGTGGAGAACTACGCCCGTCACCTGGCCGGCCGCGAAGCGGGCACGCCGCCCGAATGCCTGATCGACTACTTCCCCGATGACTGGCTGCTGGTCGTCGACGAATCCCACGTGACCTGCAGTCAGTTGCAGGCGATGTACAACGGCGATCAGTCGCGCAAGCAGGTGCTGATCGAGCACGGCTTCCGCCTGCCCAGCGCCGCCGACAACCGGCCGCTGAAGGGGGAGGAGTTCTGGCAGAAGGCACGCCAGACGATCTTTGTGAGTGCCACCCCGGGGAACTGGGAGTTGGCCGAGAGCAAGGGACAGGTGGTGGAGCAGGTGATCCGGCCCACCGGTGTGCTCGATCCGATCGTGGAGGTGCGGCCCACCGATGGCCAGGTGGATGACCTGCTGGGCGAGATCCGCACCCGAGCCGAGAAGCAGGAGCGGGTGCTGGTGACCACGCTCACCAAGCGCATGGCCGAAGACCTCACCGACTACCTGGCCGAAAACGGTGTGCGGGTGCGCTACCTGCACTCTGAGATCCACTCGATCGAGCGGATCGAGATCATCCAGGACCTGCGCAATGGCGAGTACGACGTGCTGGTAGGCGTGAACCTGCTGCGCGAGGGCCTGGACCTGCCGGAGGTGTCGCTGGTGGCGATCCTCGATGCCGACAAGGAGGGCTTCCTGCGCGCCGAGCGCTCCCTGATCCAGACCATCGGCCGGGCCGCCCGCCACATCGAAGGTGTGGCCCTGCTCTACGCCGACAACCTCACCGACTCGATGGCCAAGGCCATCTCGGAAACCGAGCGGCGCCGCGCCATCCAGCACACCTACAACCAGAAGCACGGCATCACTCCCACCCCTGCGGGCAAGCGGGCCGGCAATTCGATCCTTGCTTTCCTGGAGGTGTCACGCCGGCTCAACGACGAGCAGCTGGAGGAGGCCACTGAGCAGGCCGAGCACAACGAAGTGCCCCTGGATGCCCTGCCCGAGCTGATTCAGCAGCTCGAGGACAAGATGAAGGCTGCCGCCAAGAACCTGGAATTCGAGGAGGCAGCCAATCTGCGCGACCGGATCAAGGGCCTGCGCCAGAAGCTGGTGGGCAAGGCCTGACCCGGCCCAGGCAGCCCCTATCAGACGGGTGCTTCGCTGCCCTCGGCGCGGTGGCTGATGCTGCCGCCCAGGTTGAAGGCGGCGTGAACCGCCTGCAGGGCGCGCACGCCATCGGCTTCAGCCACCACGCAGCTGGTGCGGATTTCGCTGGTGGCGATCAACTCGATGTTGATGCTGGCATCCGCCAGGCTGCGGAACATGCGGGCCGCCGTGCCGGGGGTGCAGGGCATCCCCGCGCCCACGGCGCTCACCCGGGCGATGGCGGCTCCCTCCTCAAAGTGGGACCCGGGCCACTGGTTCAGCAGGGCCGCGAGGGCCTGTTCGGCCCGGTGGCGGTCGTCGCGCTTGAGCGTGAAGCTGATGTCCTTGCTGCCGTTGTGGGTGCGCTCCGACTGCACGATGGCGTCGACGCTGATGCCGGCATCGGCCAGGGCTCGGCACACGGCGGCAGCGGTGCCAGGACGATCGGGCACCCGCCGCACGGCGACCTGGGCCTGGTCGCGGTCCAGGGCCACCCCCCGCACGGCCGGATCACCGAGGTGACAGGGTTCGGGGTTGTGGCGCAGCTGGCCCTCACCCAAGTCGAAGGCTTCGCTGGCGGCGCGCAGGGCCTTCGCCCCCTGCTCGCCGGCCACCAGGCAGCTCACCTTCACCTCGCTTGTGGCGATCAGGCGCAGGTTGATGCCGGTGCGGGCCAGGGTGTCGAACAGGCGGGCCGCCACTCCTGGGCGGCCCATGATGCCGGCGCCGGCGATGCTGAGCTTGGCCAGGCCGGCTTCGGCGCTCAGCTGGGCACCCCCGTCGCTGCCCGGTGCCGCCCCCAGCCCCGCCAGCACCTCGCGGCACACCAGTTCGGCCCGATCCAGATCGGCCTCGGCCAGGGTGAAGGCGATGTCGTTGGAGCTGCCCTCGTGGGTGGCCTGCACGATCAGGTCCACGTTGAGTCCGGCGGCACCCAGGGCCTCGAACAGCTGGGCTGCCACCCCCGGACGATCCGGCACATGGGCCAGGGCCACCACCGCCTGGTGCTCCTCGAGCTCGGCGCCATCCACTGGCTTGCCCAGCTCCAGGCCGCCATGGCCGATCGGCCGGGCCGAGCAACTGGTGAGCAGGGTGCCGGGGGCATCACTCCAGCTGGAGCGCACCACCAGGGGCACGCCGTAGTTGCGGGCGATCTCTACCGCCCGGGGGTGCAGCACCGCGGCACCGAGGCTGGCCAGCTCCAGCATCTCGTTGCAGCTCACCTGCTCCATCAGCTGGGCGTCGGCCACCTTGCGCGGGTCGGTGGTGAGCACGCCCGGCACATCGGTGTAGATCTCGCAGGCGTCGGCGCCCAGAGCTGCTGCCAGGGCCACCGCCGACGTGTCGGAGCCGCCGCGGCCCAGGGTGGTGATCTCCGGGGTACCGGCTGCCGAGTTGCTGGTGCCCTGGAAGCCGGCCACCACCACCACCTGGCCTTCAGCCAGCAGGTGGCGGAGCCGCTCAGTGCGGATCTCGAGGATGCGGGCGCGGCCGTGGGCCGATTCGGTCACGATCCCGGCCTGGGTGCCCGTCATCGACACGGCCGGCACCCCCTGTTCATGCAGGGCCATCGACAGCAGGGCGATCGACACCTGCTCGCCTGTGGCCAGCAGCATGTCCATCTCCCGCTGGGGTGGATTGCCGGTGATCGCCCGGGCCAGGCCGGTGAGCTCGTCGGTGGTGTGGCCCATCGCCGACACCACGATCACTAGGTCGTGGCCCTCCTCGCGGCTGCGGGCGATCCGCCCGGCCACCGCCTGGATGCGCTCCACATCGGCCACCGAGGTGCCGCCGAACTTCTGAACCAGCAGGGCCATGGCGGGGCGGGTGGCAACGGGCAGATCGGAGCTGTTGATTATCCGCCGCCAGGGGCCGTGAGCAGGAAGCCGTCACGGAAGGCATCGCCGGGGTCTTGGCCGCGCTTGAGGGCGGCCTCCACCTCCAGCAACTGGCCCAGCAGGCGCAGGAAGTGGGCGGGTTGTTTGCCGCGGATCTGCTTGCGCATCACGTAGATGCGCTTGGGGTTGCCGATGCCGGCCGCCTTGGCGATCACGGCCACGTCGTTTTCGCCTTTGTGGTCGAGCAGGGCCACCCACAGCCAGCCGCGGATCTGGCTGGTGAGCGACGCCACGATGCGCAGGGCCGGCTCGTTGGCGGCCAGCAGGGCATCCACCAGGGCAATGGCGTCGGCGGGCCGGTTGGCGAGCAGGGCATCCCCCACCGCCAGGGCACTGGTGCTCTGGCCGCCCACCAGGGCCTGCACGGCGGCGAGGGTGATCGGGCCGTTTCCACCCGGAGCCGCTGCCGCATACAGGCCCAGTTTCTCCAGTTCACTGGCGAGTCGGGCGCTGTCGCTGCCGATCGCCTCTGCGAGGGCCTCGGCAGCGGCGGGTTCCAGCCGCAGCCCCAGCTCCCGGGCGGTCTGGGCCACCAGGTCGATCTGGCCGGCCCCATCCCAGATGGCGGGCAGGGCGAAGCTCTGCTCGAACACAGCGCCGGCGCCGGCCTGCTCGGGAGGCTGGTTGGCGGTGGCCTTGGCCAGCTTCTGCAGGGCCTTGGTGGTGCGCAGGCGGCCGTCGGGTTTGCCCGAATTCACCAGCACCAGGTGGCAGCTCTCGGGGATCAGCTCCAGGCTCGCCTCCAGCTGGTCGGCCAGCTCGGCCGGGCACTGGTTGCAGAACGGGCTGCGTTGCAGCAGCACCAGCCGCGCTCCACCCCCGAACGGTGGGGTGCGGGCCTCCTCCAGGGACTGGGCCGCCTGGCTGGGATCGTTGCCGTCCAGGCGGCTGAGGTTGATCGTCGCCCAGGCCGGATCCACCAGCCGCTCGATCAGCCCGTCCACCGCCCGGGTGCGGGCCGCTTCGTCGTCACCCCAGAGCAGGTGGATGGGCATCAGCAGGGCGCTGGTGATGCCAGCCTCTCAGGCCGCTGGGACCTCTGGATCAGCTGGATCAGTGATGACCGGCAAGGCAAGACAGGCAAGGCATGACCGGCATGACATGACCGGCAGATGGATTGCGTTGGCACCACCACGGCTGACTGCCACCATTGCTGCCAGATCTCTGGATGTCCCGGGTGCTCGACCATCCGATCTTCAGCGAGAGCATCCGGCGCATCCGCCTGCTGTTGAGTGAGCAGGTGGCCGTTGATCCGCTGCTGGCGGCCCAGCTGGCGGGGGTGACGTGCCTGGAGCGCGACGTGCTGGAGCGCTGCATTCACAGCAGTGGCGATCCGGAGCTGGCCGGGGATCTGCGCTTCTGCCCGGCTGGAGCGGGTTCTGCTCCCGGGGGAGCCTGCGGGGTGGGCGCGGCAGCCCTGGCGGCAGGGGCGCCGATCCTCACCGACACGGCCATGGCCGCCGCGGCCGTGGCACCGATGGCGCGCCGCACCTTTGGCAACCGGGTGGCCTGTGTGCTCGATTGGGCGCCCGAGCTGGCGCCTGCGGGATCGACGCGCACGGCGGCCGGGATGGCGGCGGCCCTTGCGGAGCTGGCGGCCCCGGGCGAGCCGGCGGCGGTGGTGCTGATCGGCAGTGCCCCCACGGCGCTGGAGGTGCTGCTGGAGCTGGTGGCGGCAGGGGACGTGCCGGCACCGGCCCTGCTGATCGGCATGCCGGTGGGGTTTGTGGGGGTGGCGGAGAGCAAGCGCCACCTGGCTGCCAGTGGCCTGGCCCAGCTGCGGCTGGAGGGTTCCAAGGGCGGAGCCGGATTGGTGGCCGCGGCCTGCAACGCCTTGCTGCGGGGGGCCTGGCTTCAGGCGGCGAGCGCGCCGCCGGCCTGAGCTGGCTTGCCTGATCCGCGGGGCAGGGCGGGCTCCAGGCTGATCTGGCTGTTGGCCTCGATGCGGGCCAGCACCTGGCGGGCCCGCTGCAGCACGGGGGCGGGCACGCCGGCCAGGCGGGCGGCCTCGATGCCGTAGCTGCGGCTGGCGCCGCCGCTCACCACCCGGTGCAGGAAGCGCAGGCTGTCGCCGGTTTCCTCCACCAGCACCTGGGCGTTGGCCACGTTGGGCCGCTGGGCCGCCAGGGCGTTGAGCTCGTGGTAGTGGGTGGCGAAGATGCTGCGGGCGCCGATGCCGCCCAGTTCGGGCGGGGTGGCCAGGTGCTCGGCCACCGCCCAGGCGATCGAGAGGCCGTCGAAGGTGGCGGTGCCCCGGCCGATCTCATCGAGCAGCACCAGCGAGCGCGGCGTGGCGTGGTGAAGGATGTTGGCGGTTTCGGCCATCTCCACCATGAAGGTGGATTGGCCGGCGGCCAGGTCGTCGCCGGCGCCCACGCGGGTGAACAGGCGATCGGCGATGCCGAGCCGGGCGGCCTTGGCCGGGATCCAGCTGCCCATCTGGGCCATCAGCTGCAGCAGGCCGGTCTGGCGCAGGTAGCAGCTCTTGCCGCTGGCGTTGGGGCCGGTGAGGATCAGCAGGTCGGGGAGGGCGCCGGCACCCAGGGCCACGCTGTTGGGGGTGAAGGGCTCTGCCACCAGCAGCTGCTCCACCACCGGGTGGCGGCCCGCTTCGATCTGCAGCAGGCGAGCGTTGGGGTCCGCTGGATCGGTGATCTCGGGGCAGCAGTAGCCGCCAGTGGCGGCCACCTCCGCCAGGGAGGCGATGGCGTCGAGCTCGGCCACCAGGCGGGCGGCGCTGCGGATGGCGGCGGCCTGCTCGCCCACCCGCGCCCGCAGCTGGCAGAACAGCTCGTATTCCCGTTGGGCGGCGCGGGCCCGGAGCTGCTGGATCTGGCCCTCGCGGGCCTTGAGTTCGGGGGTGACGAAGCGCTCCTCGTTGGCCAGGGTCTGGCGGCGGATCCAGTGATCGGGCACGGCAGCCGCCTTGGCCCGGCTCACCGCCAGGAAGTAGCCGAAGGTGCGGTGGTACTGGAGTTTGAGGGTGGCGATGCCGCTGGCCCGCCGCTCGGCAGCCTCTTGCTGGGCCAGCCAGGCGTCCTGGTCGTCGAGCTGGTTGCGCAGGCCATCCAGCAGAGGATCGACGCCGTCGTGGATCAGGCCGCCCTCGCTGAGGGAGAGGGGCGGTGCCTCGAGCAGGGTGTGGCGCAGCTCGGCGGCCAGCGCCTCGAGCTCGGGCCAGGGGCGGACCAGGGCCTGCAGGGGGGCGCTGGTGGCTTTCCCCAGCTGGCCCGCCAGCAGGGGCAGCCGCTCCAGACCATCGGCCAGGCCCACCAGGTCGCGGGCGGAGGCGGTGCAGGCACCGGCCCGGCCGGCCAGGCGCTCCAGGTCGCCCATGGGCCGCAACAGCCGGCGGATCGCCAGCCGCAGGGAACGGCCGGCCACCAGCTCGCTCACGCCGCCCTGGCGCCTGAGGATCGCGGTGAGCTCCACCAGCGGCGCCTCGATCCAGCGGCGCAGGCAGCGGCCGCCCATGGCGGTGTGGGTGCGATCGAGCGCCCAGAGCAGGGAGCCCTGCAGCTGGCCACCCAGCTGGGTGCGGGTGAGCTCCAGGTTGCGGCGGGTGGCGGCATCGAGCACCAGGGCATCGCCGGCGTGCCAGCTGGTGGGTAGGTCGAGGGGCACCCGGGGCTGGCTGCGGTCGTCGGGGGCGTCGCTGGGGCGGTTGTTGGTGCCATCGAGGTAGTGCACCAGGCCGCCGGCGGCCCGCATCGCCAGGGGCAGCTCGCCCAGTCCCAGCCCAGCGAGGCTGGCCAGGCCGAAGCGCTCCTTGAGGGTGGCGCTGGCTTCCGGCGCCTCAAAGGGGGTGCGGGGCAGGGGCGTGAGCAGCAGGCCGGCAGGGCACCAGGCAGGGCCGGGCGCTGCACTGCCGGGATCACCAGCCGCCAGCCCCCCGGGCCAGAGCACCTCGGCGGCCTCCACCTGCAGCAGCTCCTGATGCAGGGCGTCGCTGCCGCTGCGCTCGGTGACCCGAAACTCGCCGGTGCTCACATCGGCGACCGCCAGGCCCCAGCGCAGGCCGGCCAGATCCGGATCCCCATGGCCGGCAGGACCCTCCAGCACCACCGCGCAGAGCCAGTTGTTGCGGCGGGCGGCGAGCATGCCCTCCTCCAGCACCGTGCCGGGGGTGAGCACGCGGGTGATCTCGCGCTTGAGCAGTTCCCCCTTGGCTGGTGTGGTCTCCACCTGGTCGCAGAGGGCCACGCTGTGGCCGCGGCGCACCAGCTCAGCGCAGTAGCGCTCGGCGGCGTGGTGGGGGATGCCGGCCATCGGCACCCGGCCGATCGCCTTGCCCCCTTCCTTGCCGGTGAGGGTGAGCTCCAGCAGGCGTGAGGCGGTGATCGCGTCTTCGAAGAAGCACTCGAAGAAGTCGCCGAGGCGGTAGAGCAGCAGCCGTTCGGGGTGGGCCGCCTTCAGCTCCACGTAGTGACGCAGCATCGGCGTGAGCTGCTGGGGGTCCAGCAGGCTGTGGTGGTGCCAGGCGGGCAGATCGCTCTCCCCCTCGCCGGCGGGGTCGGCTGAGGGGGAAGCAGAGGTTTCGGTTGCTCCTTCTGCCGGGCCAGGCCTCTGGCGTTGCTGCCGCTGGCGTGGGCGCTGGGCCGCTTCGCTCAGGGCCGTCCCATCGAGCGCTGCCCCGGGGTTCTCCGCTTCAGAACGGCCCTCCCCACTGCAGGCCCCACCGCTGGCAGCTCCAAACAGATCCCCCTGGATGTCCAGCCCGGCGATCAGCGAAAGCTGTTGCTCTGCTTCCGCGGCCACGGATCCCCCAGGTGCTGGCGGCGATCGTACGGCGGGTGGCCGGAGCTCCCCAACACGGCTGTGACCCCACCCGGCCTGTGCCCCGGCATCGAGATGTGAAGCAAGCCACTGGAGACCCGGGGTCTCCGTGTGAGAATCCGCCCACTGACCGGTCGGCCTGCCCCTGAGCCATGCAGATCCTCAACACCCTCTCCGTTCTGGCCCTGGTGGTGATGTCCTTCGCCCTGATCGTGGCGGTGCCCGTGCTGTACGCCAGCAGTGAGGACAGCGGCCGTTCCAACCGGTTGATCCTGCTCGGCGGCCTGGCCTGGGTGGCCCTGGTGCTGGTGAACTGGGGCATCAGCTACCTGGTGGTCTGAGCCTGGCTTGGCCTGGGCTCTGCCCGGGCCAGTGGTTCCCGGCTCCTGAGGGCCGTCCGTGCAGTGCGGGCGGCCCTTGCTTTTAGGCTGCTCCATTGAGTCGACGCCACGGCTGTGGCGGCATGCCCGTGGCCAGTTTTGAGGGACAGTTCAGCGGTGCCAGCGGCCTGCGGGTGGCGATCGTGGTGGCCCGCTTCAACGATCTTGTTACCGGCAAGTTGCTGAGCGGCTGCCTCGACTGCCTCGGCCGCCACGGCATCGACACCAGCCCCACAAGCAGCCAGCTGGATCTCGCCTGGGTGCCCGGCAGCTTTGAGATCCCGCTGGTGGCCCAGCGGCTGGCAGCCAGCGGCCGCTACCAGGTGGTGATCACCCTCGGGGCCGTGATCCGGGGCGACACCCCCCACTTCGATGTGGTGGTGGCCGAGGTGAGCAAGGGTGTGGCCGCCGTGAGCCGTCAGACCGGCGTGCCGGTGATCTTCGGGGTGCTGACCACCGACACCATGCAGCAGGCCCTCGAGCGGGCGGGCATCAAGAGCAATCTCGGCTGGAGCTACGGCCTGCAGGCGATTGAGATGGGTTCGCTGATGGCTGCCCTGCCTTGACCAGCAGCACCTGGGGGGCGGCATCGCTGAAGCCCAGCTGCCGGTAGAAGCCGGCGCTGTTGGTGGTCATCAGATACACCCTCTCCACCCCTTGCAGCGCCGGGGCGGCCAGCAGGGCCTCCACCGCCTGGCGCCCCAGGCCCCGGCCCTGAAGGTCGCCGGCCACCACCACATCCCAGAGCACGGCCCGGCAGAGGCCATCGCTGGTGGCCCGGCCGAACCCCACCAGGCGCTTGCCGCGCCAGAGGGTGACCACCGCCTCGCTGCCGGCCAGCAGGCCGCGCAACTGCCGGAAGCTGCGGCCCCGGGCCCAGAAGGCGTGCTTGTCGAGCAGGCGCTGCAGCTTGAGCAGGCCACGGCTGGGGCGCAGGTCTGGGCCCAGGCCCAGCCAGCGCAGGCCGGGGGCGCCGCAGGCATGCTGGACGAGCTGGATCGGGGCCATCGCCTCAGTGAGATGGCTGCATCCTCCCAGTGCGCAGGACCGGCCTCAGTAGGCTGCCCCCACTGCTCTGGTAGCCGATCTCACCATGCTCAAGCTCCTGCTGGGTGATCCCAATGCCCGCAAGCTGAAGCGCTACCAGCCGATCGTCTCGGACGTGAACCTGCTGGAGGAGGAGATCTCCCCCCTCTCCGACGACGAACTGCGGGGACTCACCGGCGAGTTCCGCCAGAAGCTCGCCAGCCTGCAGGAGGACTGCCGCGGCCGAGGTCTGTCCCGGGAGGCCACCCTGGAGCGGGAGCGCCAGCTGCTCGACGACCTGCTGCCCCAGGCCTATGCCGTGGTGCGTGAGGCCGGCAAGCGCGTGCTCGGCATGCGCCACTTCGACGTGCAGCTGATCGGCGGCATGGTGCTGCACGACGGCCAGATCGCCGAGATGAAGACCGGCGAAGGCAAGACCCTGGTGGCCACCCTGCCCGCCTACCTCAACGCCCTCACCGGCCGAGGCGTGCATGTGGTGACGGTGAACGACTACCTGGCCCGCCGCGATGCGGAGTGGATGGGCCAGATCCACCGCTTCCTGGGGCTCTCGGTGGGGCTGATCCAGCAGGACATGGACCCGGCCAGTCGCCGGCTGAACTACGGCTGCGACATCACCTACGCCACCAACTCAGAGCTGGGTTTCGACTACCTGCGCGACAACATGGCGACCGACATCGCCGAAGTGGTGCAGCGCGACTTCCACTACTGCGTGATCGACGAGGTGGACTCGATCCTGATCGACGAGGCCCGCACGCCGCTGATCATCTCCGGCCAGGTGGAGAGGCCCCAGGAGAAGTATCAACGGGCTGCTGAGGTGGCCTCCGCCCTGGTGCGAGCCGCCGAGATGGGCAAGGACGGCATCGATCCCGAGGGGGATTACGAGGTGGATGAGAAGCAGCGCAGCTGCACGCTCACCGATGAGGGCTATGCCAAGGCCGAACAGCTGCTCGAGGTGAGCGATCTGTTCGATCCCGCCGACCCCTGGGCCCACTACATCACCAATGCCCTCAAGGCTAAGGAGCTGTTCATCAAGGATGTGAACTACATCGTGCGTGATGTAGATGCCGTGATCGTGGATGAGTTCACGGGCCGGGTGATGCCCGGCCGGCGCTGGAGCGACGGCCAGCACCAGGCGATCGAAGCCAAGGAGGGCCTGCCGATCCAGCCCGAAACCCAGACCCTCGCCTCGATCACCTACCAGAACTTCTTCCTGCTCTACCCGCGCCTGGCCGGCATGACCGGCACCGCCAAGACCGAAGAAGTGGAGTTCGAGAAGACCTACAAGCTCGAGGTCACCATCGTGCCCACCAACCGCACCCGGGCTCGGCAGGACTGGACCGATCAGGTGTACAAGACCGAGCCGGCCAAGTGGCGGGCCGTGGCCACCGAGACGGCCCAGATCCATGGCCAGGGGCGGCCGGTGCTGGTGGGTACCACCAGTGTGGAGAAATCAGAGCTGCTCTCCGCCCTGCTGGCCGAGCAGCAGATTCCCCACAACCTGCTCAATGCCAAGCCGGAAAATGTGGAGCGGGAGGCTGAGATCGTGGCCCAGGCGGGCCGTGCCGGCGCCGTCACGATTGCCACCAACATGGCTGGCCGTGGCACCGACATCATCCTCGGGGGCAACAGCGATTACATGGCCCGCCTCAAGCTGCGGGAGGTGCTGCTGCCGCGGCTGGTGCGGCCTGAGGAGGGCCATCGGCCGCCTGTGCCTCTGCAGCGCTCAGCTCAGGCCAGTGGTTTCGGCGCTGCTGGCGGTTCTGCGGCCACTCCCCCGTCTGAGGCCCGGGCCATCGGTGCCCTCTACCCCTGTGCCCTCAGCGAGGCCACCGACCAGACCCTCGCCCAGCTGGCCCAGGGGCTGGTGAAGGCCTGGGGCGACCGCCAGCTCACGGTGTTGGAGCTGGAGGATCGCATCGCCCAGGCGGCCGAGAAGGCCCCCACCGACGACCCCCAGATCCAGCACCTGCGCGAGGCGATCGCCGGCGTCAAGGCCGAATACGAGCAGGTCACCAAGCTGGAGGAACAGCAGGTGCGCGATGCCGGTGGCCTGCACGTGATCGGCACCGAGCGCCATGAATCCCGCCGGGTGGACAACCAGCTGCGCGGCCGCGCCGGCCGCCAGGGCGACCCCGGCTCCACCCGTTTCTTCCTGTCGCTGGAAGACAACCTGCTGCGCATCTTCGGGGGCGATCGGGTGGCCGGCCTGATGAACGCCTTCCGGGTTGAGGAGGACATGCCGATCGAATCAGGCATGCTCACCCGCTCCCTGGAGGGGGCTCAGAAGAAGGTGGAAACCTATTACTACGACATCCGCAAGCAGGTGTTTGAGTACGACGAGGTGATGAACAACCAGCGCAAGGCGGTGTATGCGGAACGGCGTCGGGTGTTGGAGGGACGGGAGCTCAAGGCCCAAGTGATCGGCTATGGCGAGCGCACCATCGACGACATCGTGGAGGCCTATGTGAATCCCGACCTGCCACCTGAGGAGTGGGATCTCGACCGGCTTGTGGCCAAGACCAAGGAATTCATCTACCTGCTGGCCGACCTGGAGCCCGACCATGTGCGGGGCCTCTCGATGGAGGAGCTCAAGGCGTTTCTGCAGGAGCAGATGCGCAATGCCTACGACATCAAGGAGGGCCAGATCGAAGCCCAGAATCCTGGCCTCATGCGCCAGGCGGAACGCTTCTTCATCCTTCAGCAGATTGACACCCTCTGGCGGGAACACCTGCAGGCGATGGATGCCCTGCGCGAATCGGTGGGTCTACGGGGCTACGGCCAGAAGGATCCCCTGATCGAATACAAGAACGAGGGCTATGACATGTTCCTGGAGATGATGACCCAGATGCGCCGCAACGTGATCTATTCGATGTTCATGTTCCAGCCGGCGCCCGCACCCCAGGGCGCCACGGCCTGAGCGGGCCCCTCAACTGGCCCATCAGCTGGTGGAGCCAGGGCTGTCGCCCAGAAATTCCAGGATCTCCCTGTCCATCAGGCTCTGGGCCTGGCCGCGGCAAGGTTCCTGCAGGGGCCTCCCGGCGGCCAGTGCCTGCAGGCAGGCCTGGGTGCGCGCCAGTTCGCCTTCCAGGGCATCGATCCGCTCCATCAGGTTGCGGATCACCCGCGCTTCGGTGTCCGGCAGGGCGGAGTGGGCGAGGGGATCGACGCGCACGCCGCTCTGGTGCACCACCCGTCCTGGGATCCCCACCACCGTGCAGTTGGGCTCCACGTCGCGCAGCACCACCGACCCCGCGCCGATGCGCGTGTTGGCCCCCACCGTGATGGCCCCCAGCACCTTGGCGCCGGCCCCCACCACCACGTTCTCGGCCAGGGTGGGATGGCGCTTGCCGTGGGCCTTGCCGGTGCCCCCCAGGGTCACCCCCTGGTAGAGCAGGCAGTTGTCGCCCACCACAGCCGTCTCGCCGATCACCACCCCCATGCCGTGGTCGATGAACACCCCATGGCCGATCTGCGCCCCGGGGTGGATCTCGATGCCGGTGAGCAGCCGGCTCAGCTGGCTGAGGAGCCGCGGCAGGATCGGCAGGCGCAGCCCCCAGAGGCGATGGCTGATGCGGTGCAGCACCAGGGCATGCAGCCCGGGGTAGCAGAGCAGGATCTCCAGCGGTCCGCGAGCCGCCGGATCCCGTTCCTGGATGATCGCCAGGTCGGACTGGATGGCCTTGAGCATGCAGGCATCCTGCCGGAGCTGGGCCAGGTTTGACCGAGGGGCCCCCCGTCGTGCATGATCTCAGGGTCGGACGGCTCAGGCCCCCGGCCGCCCCGGTTGTCAGGGCCACCACCAACGGTCCGCCAACTGTGCGGTGTGGGTGATGCGGATGTAGCTCAGTGGTAGAGCATCTCCTTGCCAAGGAGAGGGTCGAGAGTTCGAATCTCTTCATCCGCTTGAATAGATCAGCTCAATTAATCAGCTCAATCGATGAGCTTAATTAATGAGCTTGATTAACGAGCTTGATTGTTAAGTTCAGATGGTCAGGCCACCTGCAGGCCGATTTCTTTGCGCAGCTGATCGATCGTGGCTGTGCCCAGATAGCTTTGGGCGCAATGCACCACCGGCAGACGCATCAGCTGGGCCCGGTTCTGGCGCAGACTCTGTTCCACCAGCGGCAAGCTCGGCCTGTCACACAGCACATGGCTGGCGGCCCGCAGCAGGGCCAGCAGGCGGCTGCCCGTGTCCGGGTTGGCGGTCATCACTAGCAGCTCGTTGCCGCGCAGGCTGTGCAGGATCACTTCTGCGGCGCGCAGGATTCCCGGGCTGATGCTCACCAGCCCCACGCAACTGCCCGCTCGCAGTTCCTTGAGCAGGTCGAGCTCGTGACGGAAGTCGTTGAGATCCACCGGCACGGCCCGCACACCGTGGCGCTTGGCGATCTCCTCCACCGGCTGCAGGAAATAGCGACTGGTCACCACGGTGCCGTTATTCGACTGTTCAAGCAGGTTTTCCAACTCTTCCATCGGCACCACCTCCACTGGGACTTCCAGGGTTGGCTTCAGTTCTTCAGCGATCAGCAGGGAGGCGCCGATGTCCTCCCGGGGGGTGCTCACCAGCACCCGGGCGCCGCAGCGCAGCCGCCAGTCGATTTCGCGGGTGAGCAGGTCGCGGGCCTGCTGCAGGCTGCAGCCTGCATGGAGCAGGCCGTCGATGCTCTGGCGCACTTCCCGGTCGATGTCGGGAAGGGTGCGGCTGCGGCTGCCCAGGGCTGGCTTCAGATCCCTTGGCTTCTGACGGTCACGCACATAGATGCCCGACCCGGCCATGGCTTCCACCACACCATCGGTTTCCAGCTGGCGGTACACCTTGCTGATCGTGTTGCGGTGCAGGCCCGTCTGCATGGCGAGCTGGCGCGTACTCGGCAGGCGGTGGCCTGGCGGGTAGTGACGGGCGGCGATCGCGAAACAGATCTGGTTGTAGAGCTGGGTCGAGGCCGGGATGTCGCTTTCCTGTTGGATATGAAATCGCACGCCGGAGTGGGCCAGATGGTCGCCTGGCCACCATACGGAGCATCAGCGGTGGGGACAATCCCCCTGTTGGCATAAGACCGTGTGCCGGTTGGCGGCCATCACAATGGGTTTTGCAGCTTCGGAGCGGTGGTGGACGGGATGTCTGGAGGGAACTCGTCGCTGGCGGTGAACTCCAGCTGGCAGCTCCTGGCCGGCCCGGAGGGTCTGCCATTGCGCTGCTGGTGGTCTCTGCCAGCCGGCCATCCGCCCCGGGCGGCGGTGCTGGTGCTGCCGGAGGTCTTCGGCCTGAATGCCTGGGTGCGGAGCGTGGCCGACCGGCTGGCCGCAGAGGGTTTTGCCGCCCTGGCGGTGCCGGTGTTTGCCCGCACCGCCCCGGATCTGGAGCTGGGCTATGACGAGGAGGGACTGCTGGAGGGACGCCGCCACCGCGATGCCGTCAGGGCCGACCAGCTGCTGGCCGATCTGGGCAGCGTGATCACCTGGCTGCAGTCGCAGCCAGGCCTGGAGGGGCGGCCGGTGGGCTGTGTGGGGTTCTGTTTCGGTGGCCACCTGGCGATGCTGGCGGCCACCCTTCCCCAGGTGGCCGCCACCTGCGATTTCTATGGGGCGCGGGTCTCCACGTTCCGCCCGGGCGGCGGTGAACCCACCCTGGATCTGCTGCCCCAGGTCCACGGCCATCTGCTCTGCCTGGCCGGCACGGCTGATCCGCTCATGCCCGCAACCGAGCTGGCTGCCATCGAGGCGGCGCTGGAATCTGCCAGCCAGGCAGATCCTGGCCGGCAATCTCGCCAGCTGCTGTTACCAGGGGCAGGCCATGGCTTCATGTGCGAGGCCCGCGCTGACTTTCAGGCCGAGGCCGCCCGCCAGGGCTGGGCGGCGATGTTGGACCTGTTCGCCGCGGTGCTTTGAGTGATGCCGCTCAGGATTCGGCAGCGTTCGCCTGGGGTGAGCTGACGGCGGGGGCGTCGGCCTTGCTGCGGCCTGGCTTGGGCGCGCTGGCCTTGGTGGCAATGGCCGCCTTGCGTGGGCTGAGAAACATGATCATGTTGCGCCCTTCCCGCTTGGGGGGCTGCTGGATCTCAGCTGCCTCCTCCAGATCCTTGGCCATGCGCATCAGCAGCACTTCAGCGAGGGCCGTGTGCTGGATTTCCCGGCCGCGGAAGATCACGGTGCATTTCACCTTGTCGCCGGACTTGAGAAAACGGGAGGCTTGACCGATACGCACGTCGTAATCGTGCTGGTCGATCTTGTAGCGCATTTTTACTTCCTTGACCTCGGTTTGGTGTGATTTCTTCTTTGCTTCCTTGGCCTTCTTTTCCTGTTCAAATTTATATTTGCCGTAATCCATGATCCGGCACACCGGCGGATCTGCCTTCTCGCTCACCAACACCAGGTCGAGCTCGCGGTCCTTGGCAACCTCCAGGGCCGCCTCTCTGGTGATCACTCCGAGTTGGCTGCCGTCTGCATCAACCACCCGCAACTGGGGGTAGGCGATGCGCTCATTGATGTTGGGCAGCTCCCGCACGGGAGCACGGCGGTCAAAACGGGGACGAGGAGGCATTCAGTGGAGATTTTCAGGGGGGATAGGGGACAGGAGGTGCGAGGGTGAGTCAGGTGGTGCCTGGGCGGCTCGCATCTGTGAGGCTTGCCTGGAAGGTTGGCCTCCAAGGCTGTGATGATCACCCTTCACCCTAGAACGCGCCCGACCTCCTGCAAGGCCTGCTGCAGCTGTTCTTCGATCTGCTGACCCACCAGCCAGTGGGGCTGGTGCTGCCTGCGGAACCAGGTGCGCTGGCGCTTGGCGAACTGGCGGGTGCGCTGACAGGTGAGCTGGATGGCGCTGGCCTCCGAGAGCTCACCGGCCAGCAGACGCAGCGCCTCGCCATAGCCGATGGTCTGCAGCAGCGGCAGATCCGCTCCATAGCGCTCCACCAGCCGCTGGGTTTCGGCCACCAGGCCATCGGCGTAGAGGCGCTCGGTGCGCTGGCCAATGCGCTGCCTCAGGTTGGGCGGATCCAGCCCCAGCTCCAGTACGCGCCAGGCTGGTGGCGCGACGCTCTGCTGGCTTGAGCAGGTCTTGCCCGTGGCGTAGATCACCTCCAGGGCCCGCTGGGTGCGCACGGGGTCGGCGGTGGCGATGCGGCTGGCGGCCACAGGGTCGGCCTGTTGCAGCATCCGGTGGCAGAGGGGTTGCCCCAGGGCCGTGAGCTGTTGGCGCAGCGCGGGCTGGGGGGCAACCGCCGGAGGACGCAGTCCGCGGCAGATCGCCTGCAGATACAGCCCACTGCCGCCGGCCAGCAGGGCGAGGCCCGCCCCCTGGCGGGGGCGGCTCAGTTCCGTCTCGATCAGGGGTTCGGCGATCTGCCGGAATTCCTGCAGGTTGAGCGGCCGGTCGGGGTCGCGCAGGTCGATCAGCTCGTGGCGGGCCGCCGCCTGCTGCTGGGGCGTGGGCTTGGCCGTGCCCACATCCATGCCCCGGTAGAGCTGGCGGGAGTCCACATTCAGCACGGCCAGGTCGAGGGCCTGGGCCAGGGCGATGGCCAGCTCGGTCTTGCCGCTGGCCGTGGGGCCCAGCAGCACGATCACCAGGGGTTGCTGGGAGGGGGGATGGAGGGCCATGTCCCCCACCTTGCCAGCGACTGGAGAGAGCCTTGCGGCGGTGGTAGATTGCCCCTTGGACCTGGGTTTTCAGGCCCTGTCCCTCCCCTGCCAAGCCCTTGTCCGGGATTGTGCACCGCGATCACGGGGGGTCGGCCAACCGGCCGGCCAACACACCCTTCCCTGAGCCGCGGCCGATCACCAGGCAACCCCTTCCCGCATGAGCGAAGCCACCAAAGTTCAGGCCGCCTACGGAGCCGAACAGATCCAGGTTCTGGAAGGTCTGGAGCCGGTGCGCAAACGGCCCGGGATGTACATCGGCTCCACCGGTCCCCGGGGTCTGCACCACCTCGTCTACGAAGTGGTGGACAACTCGGTGGACGAGGCCCTGGCCGGCCACTGTGATCAGATCCTGGTGGTGCTCGATCGGGACGGCGCCTGCTGCGTCACCGACAACGGCCGCGGCATCCCCACCGACGTCCACCCCCGCACCGGCAAGAGTGCCCTGGAGACGGTGCTCACCGTGCTCCACGCCGGCGGCAAGTTCGGCTCCGGTGGTTACAAGGTGTCCGGCGGCCTCCATGGCGTGGGCGTTTCGGTGGTCAACGCCCTCTCCGAGTGGGTGGAGGTGACGGTGCATCGCCAGGGACAGGAGCACCGCCAGCGCTTCGAGCGCGGTGCCCCGATCGGCACCCTGGCCTCCGAGCCGGCTGAGGATCCCGCCCGCACCGGCACCCAGGTGCGTTTCAAGCCAGACCTGGAGATCTTCAGCGGTGGCATTGAATTCGACTATCAGACCCTGGCCTCTCGGCTGCGCGAGCTGGCCTACCTCAATGGCGGTGTGCGGATCGTCTTCCGCGATGAGCGGGAAGCCGCCTGCAACGAGGCTGGCGAACCCCATGAAGAGGTGTACTTCTACGAAGGCGGTATCCGTGAGTACGTCGCCTACATGAATGCAGAGAAGGACCCTCTGCATCCCGACATCATTTATGTGAACGCTGAGCGCGACGGCGTGCAGGTGGAGGCCGCTCTGCAGTGGTGTGTGGATGCCTATTCCGACAGCATTCTTGGTTTCGCCAACAACATCCGCACCGTGGATGGCGGCACCCATATTGAAGGCCTGAAAACGGTGCTCACCCGCACCCTCAACGCCTTCGCCAAGAAGCGCGGCAAACGCAAGGAAGCCGATGCCAATCTGGCTGGCGAGAACATCCGTGAGGGCCTGACCGCGGTGCTTTCGGTGAAGGTGCCCGAGCCAGAGTTCGAGGGCCAGACCAAGACCAAGCTTGGGAATACTGAGGTGCGTGGGATCGTCGATTCCCTGGTGGGCGAGGCCCTCAGTGAATTCCTTGAGTTCAACCCCTCGGTGATCGATCTGATCCTCGAGAAGGCAATTCAGGCCTTCAACGCCGCCGAGGCCGCCCGCAGGGCCAGGGAGCTTGTGCGCCGCAAGAGCGTGCTGGAGAGTTCCACGCTGCCGGGCAAGCTGGCCGATTGTTCCTCCCGCGATCCTTCGGAATCGGAGATCTACATCGTGGAGGGCGACTCCGCCGGCGGCTCAGCCAAGCAGGGCCGCGATCGACGCTTCCAGGCGATCCTGCCGCTGCGGGGCAAGATCCTCAACATCGAAAAAACAGATGACGCCAAGATTTACAAGAACACCGAGATCCAGGCCCTGATCACGGCCCTGGGTCTGGGCATCAAGGGTGAGGAATTCGACGAGAAAAATCTTCGCTACCACCGCATCGTGATCATGACCGATGCCGACGTGGATGGAGCTCACATCCGCACCCTGATTCTCACCTTTTTCTTCCGCTACCAAAAGGCCCTGGTTGAGGGTGGCTATATCTACATCGCCTGCCCGCCTCTCTACAAAGTGGAGCGCGGCAAGAACCACACCTACTGCTACAACGAGAGCGACCTCAAAAAGACCATCCAGTCTTTTGGAGAGAAGGCCAATTACACCATCCAGCGCTTCAAGGGTCTGGGCGAGATGATGCCCCAGCAACTCTGGGAAACCACCATGGATCCCAGCACGCGGATGATGAAGCGGGTGGAGATTGAAGACGCCCTGGAGGCTGACCGCATCTTCACCATCCTGATGGGTGACAAGGTGGCCCCTCGCCGTGAATTCATCGAAACCCACAGCGCCGAGCTGGATCTGGCCCAGCTGGACATTTGATGCGGCCTGGTGCGACACCGTGGCCGCTCTGGCGCTGGGCGGCCCTGCTGGGTTTTGCCCTGGTGGCACCAGCCGGTCTGCCCGCCGGGGGCGCTGAGCGACGACAGCCAGAGGTGCGCCGCCGCCAGAGCCAGGCCGAGCCGTTGCTCTCGCCGGCTCGCCAGGTGCTGCGCTGTGCACCCCGCCATCAGGCTCCCGCGATCAGCTGCGCTGAGGTGGGTGAACCCCTGCGGGTGCTGCGGCGCTGGAGCGAGCCCGGCGGTGGACGCTGGCTGCATGTGGAATTGGCCAGCCCCACCGGGGTGCGCCGGGGCTGGCTGCTGGGCTAGGTTTAGCTTCAGGCCGACAGGGCCGATTCGATGGCAGACGTGAGTTCGGCGCTCTCGGGCTCGACGCCGCTCTTGAACCGGGTCAGCACGGTGCCGTCCTTGCCCACCAGGAACTTCTCGAAGTTCCAGGCCACCGGCCCGGCGGGCTCCGCCTGAGTGAGGGTGGTGAAGGGCTCCTCGGCCATGGTCACCTTGTCGAACAGGGGGAAGCTGGCGCCGTAGGTGCTGGAGCAGAACTGTTGAATTTCCGGCAGGCTGCCCGGCTCCTGGGCGCCGAAGTCGTTGCAGGGGAAGCCGAGCACCGTGAATCCCTGGGCTCCGTAGCGCTCCTGCAGGGCCTGCAGCCCGGCGTATTGGCGGGTGAAGCCACAGCGGCTGGCCACGTTCACCACCAGCAGCACCTGGCCGCTCCAGTCGCCGAGGCTTTTCGGGTCGCCCTGGGCATCACGCAGCGTCAGATCCCGCACACTCACAGCCATGACCGGTTCAAGAGGAAGCGGCCGGACCCTAGCGGCCCCATCAGGCGACCGGCCCATACACTTGACCCCAGGCGGGTTATGGCGATGGGCGAGGTGGGAGGCGTCCTGGTGCCCGAGATGGTGACCCAGCAGCTGGAGGTGCTGCTGGAGGCGGGGAACTACGACGGGGCGAAGCTGTTGTTGCGTCCGGTGCAGGAGGTGGACGCGGCGGAGGCGATCGGCAACCTGCCGCGGACGCTGCAGGCGCTGGCGTTTCGGCTGCTGCCGAAGGACGAGGCGATCGCGGTGTACGAGTACCTGCCGGTGGACGTGCAGCAGACGCTGCTGGAGCGTCTGCGCTCAGGGGAGGTGCTGGAGCTGGTGGAGGCGATGTCGCCGGACGATCGGGTGCGGCTGTTCGATGAGCTGCCGGCGAAGGTGGTGCGCCGGTTGCAGGCGGAGCTGAGTCCGGCGGAGCGCCGGGTGACGGCGCAGCTGCTGGGCTACGCGCCGGAGACGGCGGGGCGGTTGATGACCACGGAGTTCATCGACCTCAAGGAGTTCCACAGCGTGGCCCAGGCCCTGGCGATTGTGCGCCGGCTGGCGCGGGCCACCGAGACCATCTACGCCCTCTATGTCACCGACGGGGCTCGCAAGCTCACCGGCATGTTGTCGCTGCGGGATCTGGTGGTGGCCGACCCCGAGGCGCGCATCGGCGATGTGATGACCCGGGAGGTGATCAGCGTGAGCACCGACACCGACCAGGAGGAGGTGGCACGGGCGATCCAGCGCTACGACTTCCTGGCGATTCCGGTGGTGGACCGGGAGCAGCGGCTGGTGGGGATTGTCACCGTCGATGACGTGATTGATGTGATCGAGCAGGAGGCCACCCGCGATCTCTATGCCGCCGGTGCCGTGCAGGCCGGTGACGAGGACGATTACTTCCAGAGCAGCCTGTTCACGGTGGTGCGGCGGCGGGTGGTGTGGCTGTTGGTGCTGGTGCTGGCCAACAGCCTCACCTTTGCTGTGATCGCCCGCGAGGAGGAGATCCTCAGCCGGGTGGTGGTGCTGGCGGCCTTCATCCCGCTGCTGATCGGCACCGGCGGCAACGTGGGGGCCCAGAGCTCCACGGTGGTGATCCGCGGACTCAGCACCCAGCAGCTGCTGGTGAACGATCGCCGGGTCACGGTGCTGCGGGAGGCCGCGGCTGGGCTGATCCTCGGCCTGATGCTGTTGGTGGTGGTGGTGCCCTGGGTCTGGCAGCTCGGCGGTGAGCCGATGGTGGCCCTGGCCACCGGTGTGAGTCTGCTGGCCATCTCTGTGCTGGCGGCCACGGCCGGCGCCGCCCTGCCGCTGCTGTTTGCACGCCTCGGCTTTGACCCGGCGCTGATGTCGGCCCCGTTCATCACCACCGTGGTGGATGTGGTCGGGGTGTTCATCTACCTGCGCACGGCCCGCCTGCTGCTGCCGGCCCTGGTGGGAGGTGAGGGATGACACCTGCCGCCATCGGCAACGGCGGCCCTGGCCAGGCCACGTCTGTGGCGGAGCTGGTCGCCGGCCAGCTCAAGGTGCTGCTGGAGGCGGGGAACTACGACGGGGCGAAGCTGTTGTTGCGTCCGGTGCAGGAGGTGGACGCGGCGGAGGCGATCGGCAACCTGCCGCGGACGCTGCAGGCGCTGGCGTTTCGGCTGCTGCCGAAGGACGAGGCGATCGCGGTGTACGAGTACCTGCCGGTGGACGTGCAGCAGACGCTGCTGGAGCGTCTGCGCTCAGGGGAGGTGCTGGAGCTGGTGGAGGCGATGTCGCCGGACGATCGGGTGCGGCTGTTCGATGAGCTGCCGGCGAAGGTGGTGCGCCGGTTGCAGGCGGAACTGAGTCCGGCGGAGCGCCGGGTGACGGCGCAGCTGCTGGGCTACGCGCCGGAGACGGCGGGGCGGTTGATGACCACGGAGTTCATCGACCTCAAGGAATTCCACACCGCCG
This sequence comes from Prochlorococcaceae cyanobacterium, assembly GCA_044238185.1. Lineage (GTDB taxonomy): Bacteria > Cyanobacteriota > Cyanobacteriia > PCC-6307 > Cyanobiaceae > NIES-981. Next base: position 148,207 of record JBIIDV010000001.1, read on the forward strand.
AACAGGCACTGGAGATTGTGCGTAGGCGCTCCAGCAGCACCGAGACGATCTACTCCCTGTATGTGACCGATGGCGCCCGCAAGCTCACCGGCATCCTCTCGCTGCGGGATCTGGTGGTGGCCGAGCCTGAGGCGCGCATCGGTGATGTGATGACCCGGGAGGTGATCAGCGTGAGCACCGACACCGACCAGGAGGAGGTGGCGCGGGCGATCCAGCGCTACGACTTCCTGGCGATGCCGGTGGTGGACCGGGAGCAGCGGCTGGTGGGGATCGTCACCGTCGATGACGTGATCGACGTGATTCAGCAGGAGGCCACCCGCGATCTCTACGCCGCCGGTGCCGTGCAAGCCAGCGATGAGGACGACTACTTCCGCAGCAATCTGTTTGCCATCGCCCGGCGCCGGGTGGTGTGGCTGCTAGTGCTGCTGGTGGCCAACTCCGGTACCTCGGCGGTGATTGCCAGTCAGGAGAGTGTGCTCAAGCGGCTGGTGCTGCTGGCGGCCTTCATCCCGCTGCTGATCGGCACCGGCGGCAATGTGGGAGCCCAGAGTTCCACGGTGGTGATCAGGGGCCTGAGCACCCAAAGCATTCACCAGTTGGGCCTGGGCAAAGCCGTTGGCCGTGAGGCCCTGGCCGGCGCCCTGCTGGGGCTGTTGCTGGCGCTGGTGGTTCTGCCCTGGGCCTGGTTGAGCGGCGGACCGCTGGTGGCGGGCGCCGTGGCCGCCAGCCTGCTGGCGATCAGCACCCTGGCGGCTACGGCCGGGGCCAGCCTGCCGTTGCTGTTTGACCGGTTCAACCTGGATCCGGCCCTGATGTCGGCCCCCTTCATCACCACGATCGTGGATGTGGCCGGGGTCTTCATCTATCTGCAGACCGCCAGTCAGCTCCTGAGCGGACTGGGCTGAGGGACGCTCCTCTGCTGGCTTGGTGACGCGGTGTTGGGGCAGCACCGCGGCTGGCCGGCCTTTCTGAGAAGGAATTCACACTTCTTCAGGTTAGGCTTTACATCACTTCACGGATGGAAGCCGTGGTCGTCGCTCTTGCCCCCAATCCCAGTGCTGTCCCTGTACGCACTGGTTCCGCCGATGCCGTTGTGAGTACCGACCTGGTGCGCAGCTACCTGCGGGACATCGGCCGTGTGCCGCTGCTGACGCACGAGCAGGAGATCACGCTGGGGCGGCAGGTGCAGGAGCTGGTGGCGATCGAGGAGCTGGAGCAGGAGCT
>JBIIDV010000018.1:0-46337 GCA_044238185.1 Prochlorococcaceae cyanobacterium
GGTAGCCCCCTGAGAAAATAGGTCGATGCCAGGTAAAACATTCTTCTCCAGCTTAAAGCAGCATCCGCTGCTGATGAAAAAGGCCACCTGCGGGTGGCTTTTTTTGTGCCCGTTGGTTTTTGCTTGTTGATGGGGGTGGGACACCGGCGAGATCCTCCATCTACGCTCTGCTGCATGCTGATGGGATGGTCCAGTCGCGATGGGTTCCTGGAGGCACAGATGGATCACGCCCTTCTGGAGGGCTTACCGCCTCTGGTTGCGCCATGACTGTGTGGATCTCAGTGCAGCCTTTGCCTATCACGGTCTCCAGTCGATCTTTCCCCTTTGCCTGATTGCTCTCGCCATTGCTTCTGCATTGCTTGGTCGTGCTGAAGCGCTGCAGGGGCGGGTGTTGGAGTTGATCGCTGGGGTGGTGCCTGCTGCCGCGGTGCCGGTGGTGGAAGCTGGGCTTGATCGCTTTCTGCAGCAAGGGGCAGGGGCTGGTTTTGCCGGCGTGGTGATCCTGGGTCTCACAGCATCCAATGCCTATCTCACCTTGCAACGGGGAGCGGATCGTCTCTGGTTCCACCGCCCCTGGGTTCAGGCCACACCTCGTTCGCGGAAGGCTGTGGTGGGGAGGTTTCTGCTTTTGAGGGGCAAGGCCCTTGCCTGGGTGCTGGTGGTGGGCCTGTTCATCACCGCCGATCAGGTGGTGCTGCGCGGCCGTTTCGCTGCACTCACTCCCCTGCGGCAGTGGTTTTTGTCGCCAGTGCTGGTGGTGCCGCTCTCCATCGTCCTGGCCATCGGGGCTTCGCTGGTGCTGTTGAAGACCTTGCCTTCCCAGGAGATTCCCTGGCGCACCTTCCTGCCGGGCGCCATCTGTCTCGGCCTGAGTATCCACCTGCTCAATCTGGCTCTCACAACCCTGCTGCCCGCTCTGGGGGTGCGCTTTCAGGCCTATGGCGTGGTGGGTGGTGTTCTGCTGTTCACCCTCTGGATCTGGTTGATCGGCGTGTTGATCTACTACGCCCAGTGCCTCTGCCTGGCCTTCAGCAGACCAGGCCAGTCCAGATTCAGCAGGATGGTTGACGAGCCCCCTGCTCGCTGATGTCCCGTTCTGTTCCCTGGTTCTGGATCGGCTTGGCGCTGCTGCTGCTATTGGCGCCCAGTCCGGCGGGCCGGCTGCTCCTCGATCTGATTGGCGGTTTCACCGTGACGCTCCTGCTCCTGCCCCTGCTCTTCGGCGTGGCCGGTTTCGTGGGCTGGCAGGTGCTGCAACGGCGGGCGCGAACTTGCACGGTGTGTGGCTTTCGCTCCATTGGTCTGGAGCAATGTCCGGCCTGTGGGGCTGTCTACGACTTGCGGGGCGATGGGGTCGGCAGTGACGCTGTGGTGGATGCCAGTCAGGCCACCATCGACGTTGAAGTGATTGAAGAGTCCGACTGAGGAACGCCAGGCAGCTCTGCTCGCCTATCCCTGCGGGCTGGCTTCCAGTTCACTGTCTGCTGGAGTCAACCGGGCCATCTCGGCCAGTCGACGCTCCCGCAGGTAGAGGAAGAGCGGGGCGCCACAGGCAAAGGCCAGGGTGAAGCAACTGAGCAGCACCCACACCAGCCCGCGCATCTGCAGCCGGCGGCTTTCCGTCACCATCCAGATCACCACTGCCGTGGCGCCGATGGCCAGGTCACGGGAGAGGGAGCTGGCCGCTGGGTTGTCATTGGCCAGGCGCACGAACAGTCCCAGATCTCCGCTGGCCCCATAGGCCTGGATGAACTCCAGGTTGGCCAGCCAGGGCAGAACGGCACCGGCGATCGCCAGCCCCAGGTAGAGCCATTTCAGGGCCCCAGTCGACCGTCGCTCGGGCTGGGCAGGGGGAATCACGGTCATCGGCAGCGAATCAGATGGGGCAGGGCTCAGGCGGGATCAAGCTCTGGGTCATAACGCACCGGAGCTCCGTCGGGGTTGGCCAGGTCGTCCCAGATCAGCACCTCCTGCTCCACCTGATCGAGAATGGCCTCGCAGCGCTGGGCATAGGTGCGGCCCCGCTGGTAGAGCCCGGCCATCGCCTCCACGTCCAGGTCGCTGGCCTGCAGTTCAGCCAACACAAGTTCCAGGGCGGCGCGGGCCTCGTTGAAGCTGAGGTCGGCTGCGCCACCTTCATCACCGCAAGGCTCAGGCCTGCTGTCTGGGTCGGGCGAGGCGTCCTGACGTCGGCTACGGGCCATGGCAGGCCGGATTGGCAAAGTTGGTGATCACTCTGGCTGAGCCCGAGGGCTGGGTCGCAGTTCCTGCACCAGCGCAGCCGCTTCACCGTCGGCCAGGGCGATGGAAATCAACTGGCCGGCCTTCAGATCCTTCAGCTGGCGCACCAGGCCTCCATCCGGGCGGTGCACCAGGGAGAAGCCCCGCTCCAGCACGTGCTGGGGGGAGAGGGCCTGAAGCAGGCGTCGTGCCTGCTCCAGATCCCTGCGGCGTTGGCGCAGTTGAGCGCTGGGGTGAAGCCGCTGCAGTCGCTCACCGAGCTGACCGAGCCGCTGGCGCTCCCCCTGCAGGCGCAGCACCACCAGCTGGGCCAGGTGCCGCCTCAGCTGCTGGCAGACCAGCTGCCGCTGCCGGCGTTCGGGCAGCAGGGCCACCAGCGCTGCGGTGGGGGTGGCGGCGCGGTGATCGGCCACCAGATCGGCGATTGTGGTGTCGTCCTCGTGGCCGATGCCGCACACCACCGGCACCGGAGCCCCAGCAATGCAGCGGGCCAGGGCCTCGCCATCGAACACGCTGAGATCCTCCCGGCTGCCTCCTCCTCGGGCCAGCACGATCGCCTCCACCCCCAGGGGGCCGGCCGCTGCCCCCACCCGCTCCAGCGCCGTGCAGATCCGGGCCTCCACGGCCCCCTGCACGGGGATCGGCACGAGCAGGATGCCGGTAGCAGGCCAGCGCTCCCGGGCGGTGCGCAGCATGTCAGCCAGGGCTGAGCTGGGCACGCTGGTGAGCAGCGCGATGCGGGCGGGACTGTCCGGCAGGGGGCGCTTGCGCCCTGGGTCCAGCAGACCTTCCGGCTCCAGTTGCTGCCGCACCCGTTCAAAGCGCCGGAGCACGCTGCTGAGGCTGGGGCGCAGATCGAGCACCTGCACGTTCAGGCTGGCCCGGGCCGCCCAGAAGTTCAGTTTGCCCACCACCAGCACGCCGTCGCCATCGCTGGGCAGGAAGCTCAGTTTCGGCACCTGGGAGGCCCAGACCACGGCCGAGACCGAGGCCTGCTCGTCGACCAGGTTCATCCAGAGATGTCCCTTCTTCAGCTGGGGCCTGCTCACGGTGGCTTCCAGCAGAAAACGCGGGGCAAAACCCCGTTCCAGCAGGCTGGCCACTGCGGCATTCAGCGCGCTGACGCTGTAGCGGGGTAGCTGCAGGGATGGGAGCTCGGCTGAAGTCAAGAAGTCGCAGCTGGGATGACAGCTGAGCGTTGAGGTGCGGCAGCACGCCGGCCAGCATGGCCCAGCAGCGGCCGGGTCAGCCCGTCTGGCGTTGCAGGCGCGCCTTGGTGAAGGCCGTCGGCGTGGCGGTGGCGCCATCCTCCGGCCAGGGGTGCTTGGGGTAGCGGCCGCGCAGTTCGCGGCGCACCTCCCGGTAGCTGTCTGCCCAGAACCCCGCCAGGTCCTGGGTGATCGCCGCCGGCCGGCCGGCGGGATTGAGCAGGTGCAGCGTCACCGGCAGCCGGCCATCCAGCAGCCGGGGTGTATCCCGGCTGCTGAACATCTCCTGCAGTTTCACCGCCAGCACCGGTTCGCCGCTGCTGTAGTCGAGCGGCACGCTGCGGCCCGAGGGCACCGCCAGGTGCAAGGGCAGCAGCCGCTCCAGCTCCTGGCGCTGCGGCCAGTCCAGCGCGCCCCAGAGGGCGGCCTCCAGATCGAGGTCCCGCAGGTCGCCAAGGCTGCGGGCAGCGCCGAGCCAGGGTGCCAGCCAGGGCTCCAGCTGGTGCATCAGGGCCGGATCGCTGCGGTCTGGCCAGGGATCCCCCAGGTGCCGGTGGGCCAGGCTGAGGCGCTGTTGCAACTGGCGTGTGGCCGGCTGCCAGGGCAGCGCCGCTAGGCCCTGCTGGCGCAGCCCCTCCAGCAAGGCCGCCTGCACTTGCTCAGGCTCGGCCTCTGCCCAGGGACGGCTCTCCAGTACCAGTGCCCCCAGGCGCAGGCTGCGCTCACAGCGCACGCGACCGGCCTGCCCGTCCCAGCGGGCGGACAGCTCCACATCACCTGCCGTGCTGGCCCAGTGCTGCAGGGTCTGCAGGGGCAGGGGCACGGCCAGCTGGATGCGGGCATCCTGGCCGCCGCCATCGAGGCTGGCCACCGCCAGGGCTGGTTCGCGGCCCAGGGGATCCTGGGGGTGGAGGATCGCGCCGGTGCCGCTGCGCAGCAGATAGCGGTGGCTCTGGCCGGGGCGCACCAGGGCCAGCCGTTCCGGGAAGGCGGCGGCCACCAGCAGGGCGAGGGCCTCCTGTTCGGAGCCCACCGCTGCCGGCGTGCTGGCGGCCACCTCGGTGCCCTCACGGTGGGGCGGCAGCCTGGACAGCTGGCGCAGCCACTGCTGCCGCTGTTGATGCAGCGGGTGGCGCGACGGTTGGCGGCGCAGCCAGTCCAGCCGCAGGCCGAGGTCGGCGCCTGCTTCCTGCTGGCTGAGGGGATCGCGTTCGCTGAGCAGAACCGCCAGCTCACAGGCCAGCTCGGCCTGCCCACGGCTGTGGCCGCTGAGCAGCATCCGTGCCAGGCGCGGATGCAGTCCGAGCGCCGCCATTGCTCGTCCCGCCTGGGTGAGCCCCCCCCCACCTTCGGGCGGCAGGGCTCCCAGCTGGATCAGCCCGGCGCGGGCTTCCTGCAGGCTGGCCACCGGCGGCGCGTCGAGCCAGCGCAGCTCCTGGCCCAGGGGATCGCCCCACTCGGCCAGCTGCAGGGCCAGTGGCAGGGGGTCGCACTCCAGCAGTTCGGGACGGTCATGGGCCGGGCGCCGCTGCTGCTCAGCGGGCGACCACAGCCGCACGCAGCGCCCCGGCCCCAGTCGCCCGGCCCGGCCGGCCCGCTGTTCGGCGCTGGCCTGGCTGGCCGGCACCGTGACCAGTTCATTGAGCCCCCGGGCCGGATCGAAGCGGCTGCAGCGCCGCAGGCCGCTGTCCACCACCAGGGTGACCCCGGCGATGGTGAGGGAGCTCTCCGCCAGGCTGGTGGCCAGCACCACCCTGGCCCGGCCGGTGCTGGCAGGGGCGACAGCGCGGGCCTGCTCGGCCAGGGGCAGATTGCCGTGCAGCTCCACCAGATCCAGCGCATCACTCCAGCTGCGCCCCTGGATTGTCCGGCAGCAGGCCTGGATCTCCCGCAGGCCGGGCAGAAACACCAGGGCCGTCTCCCCCGGTTGGCAGCCATCCAGCCAGTGCTGCTCCAGGGCACGGATCACCTGCTCCTGCAGGCGTTCATCGCTGCGCGGCGGCTGGTGGCTGATGGCCACCGGGAAGCTGCGGCCCTCACTGCGCAAAATTCTGGCCTCCGGCATCTGCTCGGCCAGGGGATCCAGGGCCAGCGTGGCCGACATCACGATCAGCCGCAGGTCCGGGCGCAGCAGCTCCCGCGCCTGGCGCAGCAGGGCCAGGGACAGATCGGCCTCGGCCTGCCGTTCGTGGAACTCGTCGACGATGACGCAATCCACCCCCTCCAGGGCTGGATCGGCCTGCAGCCGGCGCAGAAACACCCCCTGGGTGAGCACCTCGATGCGGGTGGCCCCGCTGCTGCGGCTTTCCATCCGCACGGAGTAGCCCACCAGCCCACCCACCGTTTCACCTGCTTCAGCGGCGAGGCGCTGAGCTGCGCTGCGGGCCGCGATCCGTCGCGGTTCCAGCATCCACACCCGTCCAGCCAGCCGGCCTTGCACTGCTCGGGGCACGCGGGTGGTCTTGCCGGCCCCGGGAGGGGCCTGGATCAGCAGGCTGGCCCCAGGGGCCGTGATCGCATCACCCAGCCCTGGCAACAGGGGGTCGATCGGCAGGGCCGCGGCCATCAGGGCTGGGCAGAGTGGCGCTCAGCGCACGTGGCGCACGCCATCCACCGGGTGATAGTCCTCACCGGTGAGCTCCTCATAGACGATGGCCGGCAGGCCGGTCTCGAACATCGTCTGCAGCGCTTCCTTGAGGTAGGGGTTCCAGCCGCCGGTGCTCACCTTGCCGTGGCGCACCGTCCAGTCCCAGGTGCCCTGCAGGTCGCGGGGAATGCGTCCTTCCCGGTCGCGGCGGGTCACCAGGTCCTGCGACTCCAGCAGCCCCACGAGCACCGCGTCCTTGCCGTAGGCGGGCGTGAGGCTGAGCTCTAGGCGCACCGGATCCTCCTTGACCAACCGCAGGCGGAAGCGGGGCGGCAGCTTGAGGTTGCGCAGGACTGCGGCCACGATGCGCGTGCGTTGATCCAATGCCGGAGATCTCCCTGAAGTCACGGACTCGTCACCGAGCCTATTCAGCAGGGGGTACCCGGGGGGCTGAACTCTCGCCGTTTCCGCCGAAGCGCACCGTGAGCAGGTCTTCCTGGGTGAGCTGCCCATCGGCGTCTAGCAGCTCCGGATGGATCGTCACCTGGCCGGTGCGATCGCCCACGGGACGGTTGGGCGGGGGCTCGGCCGGACTCTGCACTGCCTTGAAGCCCCGGCCCATCACCCGAAACGCCTGCCAGAGCAGGGCAAGAAAACAGACCCCGTACAGGATCGGAAAAATCTGGGAGAGCAGAGCGTTCATGGTCTCAGTCCCGCAGGGGTGAAGGTGATGGTGATGCCAGTGACTCCATCATTGCCCGGACGATTCGGGATCGGCGTTGCTGGTGGCCAGCATCCAGGCCCAGAGGGTGGTGCAGGCTGCCCCGAAGGCCAGAAAGGCCAGCAGCAGACGAGAGGTGTCCATGGCCTTAAACAATTCTTTGCAAAGCCTAGGCGGCCCGCTTGGCCTGTGTTGGCGCCCCTGGGGCAGCGGTGGGGCGGGCAACCGGCCTGTCGTGGTCTCGTGGGGGTGTTTACGGTCTTTTGATCCCGCAGTCCGCTGCATGCAGATCCGTCGTTTCGGCCCCAGCGGTGGCCTGGGCCTGGCTGTGGCCTCATCCCTGGCGCTTGGGCCCCTGGCCCTGGCGGGGATCAGCCAGTTCCCTGCGCCGGCTCTGGCCTCCGCCAAGGTCGCCGCCAGCCTCGGCCGCCAGTCGTTTGTGGCCGCGGCGGTGCGCCGGGCAGGCCCCGCAGTGGTGACGATCGACACCGAGCGCACGGTGGCGGTGGCGGGCAGCCAGGGCGGTGTGCCCAGTTCAATGCTCAATGATCCGCTCTTCCGCCAGTTCTTCGGGCTGCCATCCCAGGGCGCGCAGCAGCGCCCCGCCCCGCGTACCGAGCGGGGCCAGGGCAGCGGTTTTGTGTATCAGGCCGATGGCCTGGTGCTCACCAACGCCCACGTGGTGGAACGCACCGACCGGGTCACCGTGGGCATGCAGGATGGCCGCCGCATTCCCGGCACCGTGGTGGGGATGGACAAGCTCACCGACCTGGCTGTGGTTCGGCTTGAAGGGAAAGGGCCCTGGCCGGTGGTCACCCTGGGCAACTCCGACAAGCTGGAGGTGGGCGAGTGGGCGATTGCGGTGGGCAATCCCTTCGGTCTCGACAACACGGTGACCATGGGAATCATCAGCAACCTCAACCGCAACGCGGCCAAGCTCGGCATCACCGACAAGCGGCTTGACCTGATCCAGACCGACGCCGCGATCAATCCAGGCAACTCCGGCGGACCGCTGCTGAACGCCGACGGCGAGGTGATTGGCATCAATACCTTGGTGCGCACCGGGCCGGGTGCCGGTCTGGGATTCGCCATTCCGATCAACCGGGCTCGAGATATTGCCCGTCAGCTGGTGGCCAGTGGTCGGGTGAGACACCCGATGATTGGCATCGGCATGGACATCGTGCGCCCGGGCGATGGCACCGGGGCGAGTCGCGGGGTGCGGGTGGCCTCATTGGTGGCCGGGGGGCCTGCCCAGAGGGCTGGACTGCGGCAGGGGGATGTGGTGGTGGCTGCCAATGGCGAGCAGATGCTCCAACCTTCTCAGCTGATTGCCGCAGTAGAGAAGGCAGGGGTGGGTGGCACCCTCAACCTGAGTGTGAGCCGCTCAGGCCAGATGATGCAGCTCACCCTGGTGCCCGTGGCCATCGGTGACAGCTGAGCCTTCAGGGCTCCTGGCTCCACTGGCCCGCAAGGGTCTGGGCCAATTGGCGTGGGGCGCCGAGTTGTTGGCGCATCACCCACTGGGTGGCGGCCTTCTGACTCTGCCAGGCCTGCAGCAGTTGCTTGGCGATGCCGCGCAGGGCCGTGACATCGCCCGTTTCATCGATGGCCCGGCTCATCCGCTCCAGCTCGAACTGCTGACCGAGGCTGAGGGCAAGGGGTTCGGACATGGGCCGCATCCAACGAATCGGTAATGGCCTAACGCTACAAACTGTTTCGATGGGTTGCGTAGCGGCTGCGACAGTCTCTCTGGTTTGTGTTTGATCGCTGGTTCCTGGCTCAGGCCGCTGGTGCCCTCTCCTTGCCTTGGCGGGCGGCCTGTTTCTCCTTCTGCTTGGCGCGGTTGGCAGCCTGCTTGGCCGCCCGTACCTTCGCCTCAGCGGCGGCACAGGCGGCTTCGGCCTCCTCCTCTTTTTTCTCCAGGAAGTAGGCGTAGTCGCCGCGGTAGAGCACCAGCTCGCCGTCGCGCAGCTCCACGATCCGGTTGGCCACCCGGGAGATGAAGTAGCGGTCGTGGCTCACCAGCAGGGCGGCGCCCTCGTAGGCGATCAGGGCGTCCTCGAGCATCTGTTTGGCGGGGATGTCGAGGTGGTTGGTGGGCTCATCGAGCACCAGCAGGTTGCAGGGGCTCAGCAGCATCAGGGCCAGGGCCAGCCGCGCCTTCTCGCCGCCGGAGAGCTTGCCGGCCTCCTTGAACACGCTCTCGTTGGAGAAGCAGAAGCTGCCCAGCAGCGAGCGCACCTGGGTCTGGGTCCAGTCTGGAACGGCCTCGAAAATGGTGTCGATCACCGTTTTGGAGAGGTCGAGGGCCTCGGCCTGGTTCTGCTCGAAGTAGCCGGCGATCACGTTGTGCTCGCCCAGGCCGGCCCGCCCCTCATCGGGCTGCTCCAGGCCCATGATCAGGCGCAGCAGGGTGGATTTTCCGGCGCCGTTGGGGCCCACGAAGGCGATGCGGTCGCCCCGCTCCACCTCCAGCTCCGCTCCCAGAAACAGGATCTGATCGCCGTAGCTGAGGCTGAGGTCCTTCACCTCCGCCACCAGTCGGCCGGAGCGGGGTGGTTCGGGGAACTGGAAGCGGGGGCCGCCCAGGCTCTCGATCGGCGCCTCGATCCGCTCCACTTTTTCGAGCAGCTTCTCCCGGCTCTTGGCCTGGGTGGAGCGGGTGGCGCTGGCGCGGAAGCGGTCGATGTAGGCCTGCTGGGCAGAGAGTTCCTTCTGCTGGCGCTCAAACGCCGCCTGGGAGGCCTCGCGCTCGAGGGCCTTCTGCTCCAGGTGCTGGCTGTAGTTGCCCAGGTAGGTGCGGGAAACGCCCCGTTCGGTTTCCACGATCTGGGTGCAGACCCGATCGAGGAAGGTGCGGTCGTGGCTGATCACCACGATCGCGGCGCTCTGCTCGATCAGGTACCCCTCCAGCCACTGGATGGTTTCCACATCCAGGTGGTTGGTGGGCTCATCCAGCAGCAGCAGGTCGGGATCCTGCAGCAGGATCTTGCCCAGGGCGATGCGCATCTGCCAGCCGCCCGAAAAATCGGCCACCAGTTGCTCGGCGCCCTCCGGCGTGAAGCCAATCGTGGGCAGCAGCTTGTCGATGCGGGCGTCGAGCTCATAGCCATGCAGGCCCTCGAAGCGCTCGTGCAGCCGGCCCAGCTCGTGGATCAGCTCTTCGAGGTGGTCGGGATCGCTGGCCGCCCTTTCGCTGGCCATCTCATGCTCCACCGCGTGCTTGCGCTGGAGCACCACCGCCGCCTCGCCGAAGGCCTGGAACAACTCCTCGCGCACCGTGCGCGCCGGATCCACATCGAATTCCTGCTGCAGGTAGGCGATGCGCGGCGAGCCTTGCTTCACCACGGTGCCGCTGCTGGGCTCCTCCAGGCCAGCGATGATCCGCATCTGGGTGGATTTGCCGGCGCCGTTGACGCCCACCAGGCCGATGCGGTCGCCTGCCTTCACCTCCCAGGTGACATCGCGCAGCACCTCCCCGGTGGGATAGATCTTGCCGATGCGTTCGAGACGGAGCACGGGGGAGGCCGGGGGCTGCAGGACGACCGCCGGGCGGCCTGTCTCATCATCCCTGGCGGCGGGCCGGCCCGTCGTCCGCTCGGGCACCGCTCCGGCAGACTCCGGACAGTTGCAGCTGGTCTCGCCATGATCAAGCGCCTGGAGCAGGTGGCTGCCCTGGTGGTGGCGGCGGGCCTGGCGATCGTGAGCTACTGGCTGTTCTTCAGCTGGGCCCAGGGCGGGGGGTCTGATCAGCGGCAGCGGCGCAGCCAGCTGCTCCCCCAGGCCCTGTCTTCACAGCACCTGCCCTTACAGACCGCCGCGAGCCTTGAGCAACCACTGTTTGCTGGCAGGGTCGTCGAGGGAGGCAATGTGGGCCCGCACCTGCTCGCGGTCCACGGGCAGGTTCAGCTCCTGGCCGAGGGCCACGATGCGGTCGAGGGCGCCTGAAGGATCCTGCAGCGCCTGGCGGAACAGGGCCTGGGTGAGCTCCGCGTCGGCGCTGATGCGGGCGTAGAGCGCAGCGGCGTTGTCCGCGGCAGCCTGGGGGATGGAGGCGCTGGGGCTGCTGGAGCCAGGGGCTGCGGCCGCCTGGTTGAACGCGTCGTTCATCGGCTGGCGGGGGGATCGATCGGGGGCTGTTCCGACCCTATGGGGCTATCCCCCTCCCGGCCATGGCCTGGACACATTTGGAGGTGGATCGATCCGGCGATCAGGCGGCCTTTGGGGAGTCGCTCACCGGATTGCCGCAGGCGGAGGCGTCTTCCATGCTGCGGGCATCCAGACAGAGCACCTTGCGGAGTTGGGCGTAATTGGCGGCCAGGGCAGTGCGCCCCTCCTGTTGGGCGCCATATTCGGCCCGTTGCAGCACGTGATGCAGGTGGGTGAGCAGGTAGGTGCTGATCACTGCTGACACCAACACGTCGGTGCGCTCAGCGGTGCTGCGCTCGCGTCTTCTGGGCATGGTCTGGCCTCCGGCCTCAGGGGCTGAACGGATGACATGCCACAAGCTTAGTCGTGGATACTATCCGTAAGCATCACCGTACACTGGTGTCCACGAAAGGACATCCCTGACAGCCGGAGACAGTCGGGTCCCTCCACTTCCCTGCCAGCGCCTGCCTGTGCTCCGCCCGCCCCTCGCCCTCAGCAGCTGTGGCCACCCGCCAAACCTCCTCCAGCGGCCGGCCCAAGTCCCCCCGGATTCAGGTGGTGCTGCCCGAGGAGCTGTGTGAACGGCTGGCCCTGCTTGCTGATGGCGAAGCCCGCACCGTGAGCAACATGGCTCGTGTGTTGATCCAGCAGGGCGTGGAGCGGCTTGAGCGCCAGCTCCGCCAGCAGGCCGAGCAGGAGGCGCCCCCGCTTGGCGGTTCCGATCGCTTTCGCCGTCAGTTGGAACGGCAGGAAACCCAGGCACCACGCCGCTTGCGTGGTGCCCCCCGCCGGCTGCGGCTGCAGCGCCCCGACTGAGAGCCCCGGCTTCAGACCGCTTCAGGTCAGGGGGCCAGCCGGTTCGGCCCGGACGCCCAGCCGGCACCCTGCCCTGGCGCCAGTGACGCTGGGGGCGTTGCCGGGGTGGGCTTGCTGGTGCCACCAGGCCAGCAGCGCGAACACCAGGGCCTCACGCTGGTTGTCGGCGATGCCTAGGTCGGCCAGGGGGCGGACGGCCGTGCCGCGGCAGCGGCGGCCCAGTTCGGCCATCAGGGTGCGGTTGCGGCAGCCGCCGCCCGCCACCAGCAACTCCACCGGCCGGGTCGCCAGCCGGCTGAGGTCCTGGGCCACCACCGCGGCGCTGAGGGTCGTGAGGCTGGCCAGGGCGTCGGCGGGCTCCAGCTCGCCGCCCCTCTGGCGCGCGGCCTGCTCCAGTTCGGCCAGTCGCCGATCCAGGTCGGCGGCGCCGAACAGTTCCCTGCCGGTGGATTTGGGCGGCGGCTGCTGGAAGTAGATCTCCTCCAGCCAGGTGGCGATCAGCCGCTGGTCGGGCGTGCCCTGGGCCGCCCAGCTGCCATCGGGATCGAAGCTCTGCCGGCCCTGGCTGAAGCGGCTCACCGCCAGGTCGAGCAGGGTGTTGGCGGGGCCGCAGTCCCAGCCCAGAACGCTCTGCCGGCGGTCCGGTCCCGAGGCCGGCGGCACCAGGGTGATGTTGGCGATGCCGCCGAGGTTGAGCAGGGCCCGCCAGCCTGCCACCCGGCCCAGCAGGGCTTCGTCGGCCGGCGGCACCAGCGGCGCCCCCTGGCCACCGAGGGCCAGATCGGCGGCCCGGAAGTCGAAGATCACCGGCCGCTGCAGCAACTGGGCCAGCAGCGGCGCCTGCAGCACCTGCCAGCTGGCGCCGCGGCGCGCGCCTTCGGGGGGGCGATGCCACACGGTCTGGCCGTGGCAGCCCACCAGGGCGGCCAGCCTCTGGGGGTCGCACTGGCGGGCTGCGGCGGCGTGGTGTTCGGTGAGGGCTTCGGCCAGGTTCAGCCAGGTGGCGCTGCTGCAGGGCTCGCCCTGGCCGGCGGCAATCAGCTGCTGGCGCAGCGCCTCGGGATAGGCCAGGAAGCTGCTGTTCAAAATGCGCCAGTGGGGCCGGCTTGGCTTCCCCTGGAACCAGGCCAGCACCGCATCCACCCCATCGGCGCTGGTGCCACTCATCAGGCCGAGCACGGCAGTGCCGGTGCGCCAGCGGCTGCTGCTGGGTCCTGTCATTGCCCTCTGCTCCGCCATCTCCTTCCTGGCCTGCTCCGCTGATGGAAAGCCCCCGGACGAGGGGCCGGGGGCATGCTCGCTCAACGGACCTGCAGCCTCACTTGTTGGGCTGGGGGGTCATGCGCAGGTAGGGCTTGATCTCGGTCACCCCCTTGGGGAACTTGTTGCGCGCTTCCTCCGTGGGAATCGAGGGCACCACCACGCAGTCGTCGCCATCCTTCCAGTTCACGGGGGTGGCCACCTGGTGGTAATCGGTGAGCTGCAGGGAGTCGATCACCCGCAGGATCTCATCGAAGTTGCGGCCGGTGCTGGCGGGATAGGTGATCTGCAGGCGCAGCTTCTTGTTGGGGTCGATGATGAACACCGAGCGCACCGTGAGGTTGTTGAGCGAATTGGGATGGATCATCCCGTAGAGATCGCTCACTTTCTTGTCTTCGTCGGCCAGGATCGGGTAGTCGACCGTGGTGTTCTGAGTTTCGTTGATGTCGCCGATCCAACCCTTGTGGCTGGTGGCTGAATCCACGCTGAGGGCGATGGTCTTCACATTGCGCTTCTCCCATTCGGGGCGCAGGCGCGACACCTCACCCAGTTCGGTGGTGCAGACGGGGGTGTAGTCGGCGGGGTGGGAGAACAGCACCACCCAGCTGTCGCCGGCGTAGTCGTAGAAGTTGATCGGGCCCAGCTGGGAATCCTGGGTGAAGTCAGGCACGGTGTCGCCGAGTTGCAGGCTCATGGCAGGGAGAGGTGAAGGGGAAAGGGGAATGTCCAGCCGCAGCGATGCTGGCGGAGGACCGGTTGGGCGTGCCCCCTGAGGGGGCGGCAGACACGTCAACAGCCGGAGTTCCGGCCCCAGGTCAATCCCTAGAGGTTGAAGTGTCGGCAGATCAGCAGGGGCACCACCACCGTCATGGTGAGCGTAAGGGGCAAGCCATAGCGGGTGATATCCAGAAATCGGTACCGACCGGGGCCGAATACCATCAAGTTGGTCTGATAACCAACTGGGCTGAGGAAGCTCTGGCTGGCGCCGAACAGCACGGCGTAGACGAACGCCAGGGGCGGTTGGCCCAGGCCCACGGCCAGCTGGCCGGCTACGGGAATCAGCAGGGCCACAGCAGCGGCGTTGCTCATCACTTCGGTGAGCAAGGTGCTGAACAGGAACACAACCAGCAGGGCGGCATACACCGGCCAGCCGGCCAGGGCCTGCATCAGGGCATCGGCCAGGGCGGAGGCCAGTCCGGTTTTCTCCAGGGCCACGCTGAAGCTGGCCAGGGAGCCCAGCAGCAGGATCACGTCGAGGCGGATCGCCCGCTGCAGTTCCCCGGGCCGCAGACAGCCGCTGGCCACCATCGCCACGGTGCCCAGGAGCACGGCGGCCACCAGCGGCAGCCACTCGAGCCCGGCGAGCAGCACCACCAGCACACTGATGGTGATCGCCACCCCCTTGCGGCTCACGGTGGGCAGATCCTTCTCCAGTTGCTCGAGCACCACGAGGTCGTTGTTGGCCTGCAGGCCCCGGATGGCGTCCTTGGGGCCCTGCAGCAACAAAACATCCCCTTCGCGCAGCACCACCTGCCCCAGCCGCTCGCGCACGAGCTGGTTGCCGCGCCTGAGGGCCAGCACCGTGGCGTTGGTGCGCTGGCGGAAGCGCAGATCGCGCAGACACTCGCCGCTGAGGGCGGAGCCGGGGGGCAGGAGCACCTCCACCATGCGCTGGCGGTTGGCCCCGTCGTTGGTGGGCTGGGGGTCGTGGGGATCGGCGGACGGGGCCAGCACCACCGTGTGTTCCTGTTGGAGGCGCAGCAGGTCGCTGCGGCTGCAGCGCAATAGCAGGCGGTCGCCCAGGGCGAGGCTGTGATCGGCCAGGGGCGGCAGGATCCGCTCGCTGCCGCGGTGCAGTTCCAACACGTCCACGTCGAAACGCCGCTGCAGCCGGCTGGCGTGGAGCGACTGGCCGATCAGTTCCGAGCGCTCCGGTATCTCCACCTCGGTGAGGTAGCCGCTGCTGGCCAGGTCGGCCGCCAGGTCGTCGTCGTTGAGGCCGCGGTCCGGCAGCAGGCGATCGGCCAGCAGCACCATCACCAGGCTGCCGCTGAGCCAAACGCCCAAGCCGATGGCCGAGAAGCTGAACAGGCCGAAGGCCCCATAGCCCATCCGCTCGCTCACCTCGCTGGCCAGCAGGTTCACGGAGCTGCCGATCAGGGTGAGCGTTCCCCCCAGCACCGTGGCGAAGGAGAGCGGCAGCAACACCCGGGAGGGGGAGATGCCCCGGCGCTGGCACCAGCTCTCCAGCACCGGCAGCAGGGCGGCCACAATCGGCGTGTTGGGCACGAAGGCGGACACCGGGCCCACCACGGTGCTCACCAGCAGGATCATCCGCTTCGGGCTACGGATCGCGTCCGAGCCCAGCAGGGCCCGCAGCCGGTCGAGGCCGCCGGCCCGGAACAGGCCGGCGGAGAGGGCAAACAGGCCCATCAGCGTGATCAGGGCAGGGCTGCCGAAGCCGCGCAGGGCATCGGCTGGGCTCAGCACGTCGGTGGCGATCAACAGGCCGGCGGCCAGTAGCCCCGTGATCTCGGGAGCCAGCCAGCCGGTCACGAACAGCACCACCGAGCCGGCCAGCACCGCCAGGGTGATCTGGGCTCCGGGCTGCAGCAGGGCCTGGGCGAGCTCGTGCATGGTTGGCGGAATCAGGCGATGAGCATAAGACGCCTCTGGGATCGGGAATGTGCCTGGATCCGAAGGCTTGCCTGGCCTGCCTGGGAGTTTGCAAGTGCTGCCTTCAGGCCCTATTCACCGGTAAAAAACTGGGTTATTTGTCTGCGTCTGGCGCCGGGGGCCACTCGCGCAGGATGCGGCGCAGGCGCTCCAGGCCGAGCCCCGCGGTCGCCGACACGAACAGGGCATCCGGTTCGAGGCTGCGGGCCCGTTCCATTTCGGCCGCGTCGCAGCGGTCGATCTGGTTGGCCACCAGGCGTCGAGGGGTGTGGCAGTCGAGGGAGTCGAGGATGGCGTGCACGGTGCGGCGCTGCTCCGGCCAGCTGGGATCGCTCAGGTCAACCACCACCAGCAATCCGTCGGCGGAGAGGGTTTCCTCGAGGGTGGAGCGGAAGGCTTCGATCAGGGCGGGGGGCAGTTCGCGGATGAAGCCCACCGTGTCGGTGAGCAACAGGGTCTCGCGGCTGGGTTCCTCCGGTATGGCCAGATCGATGCGGCGGGTTGTGGGATCGAGGGTGGCGAACAGTTTGTTCTCCGCCAGCACCGCCGTGCGCCCCTGGCCCTTGCCGAGGGCATTGAGCAACGAACTCTTGCCGGCATTGGTGTAGCCGACCAGCGCCAGCCGGCGCAGGCCGCTGCGGCCCTGGCGCAGGCGTGCCCTGTGCTCAGCCAGTTGCCGCCCATCCCGCTGCAGCCGTTCGATTCGGCGGGCGATCGCCCGGCGATCTTTCTCCAGCTGGGTTTCACCCGGTCCGCGGGTGCCGATGCCGCCACCCTGGCGGGAGAGGCTGCGGCCCCGTCCCAGCAGCCGCGGCAGTCGGTAGCGCAGCTGGGCCAGTTCCACCTGCAGCCGGCCGGCGGCGCTGGCGGCCCGCTGGGCAAAGATGTCCAGGATCAGCTCGCTGCGGTCGCTGACCGGCAGATCGAGCAGGCGCTCCAGGTTGCGCCCCTGCACCGGCGTCAGCTCCCGGTCGGTCACCACCAGGGTGGCCCCCAGGCGCCGGGCCTCCAGCGCCGCTTCGGCCAGCTTGCCCTCCCCCCAGATGGTCTGGGGAGCGGGCTGGCTGCGGCGCTGTTCCATCACCCCCACAGGGATGGCGCCGGCGCTGCGCACCAGCCCCTCCAGTTCGGCGATCTGACGCTGGGCCATGGATCGATCACCGGGGGAGAGGGCCAGCAGCAGCACCCGCTCGGCCCCCGCTTCTGCCCTGGTGGCTGCGCTGGCTGGAGATGTAGCAGCCGGCTGCGCCTCGGCTTCGGCCAGGGGGGGGTGCTCACACAGCTGGCTCAGATCGCCGCGCTCCACCGTCGCCCAGGCCGGCTGGACCTCTCCTGCTCCGGGGCTGCGGCAGGGGGTCAGCAGCTGGGCCGACCAGGCGCCGCTGCTCTCGGGGCGATCGCCGAAACGCAGCCACAGGCAGGGGTTCAAGTCCAGCCCCACCACCCCTTCCAGCAGGGGCGGTTCCAGGTGTTTGCTGCGGCCGCAGCAGGTGATCAGCCGCAGCCCGCTGCCCTGCCGGCGTGGAGAGCCGGGCAGGGCCTCCAGCAGCCGCCCGGACTGCTCCAGCGGCCCCACCCACAGCAGCCGGCAGAGGCCGCGGCCATCCACCACCAGGCTGAGGGGCAGCTCCAGCTCCTGGCTCAGTTCGGCCAGCCGTTGCAGACACAGCTCTTCGGCCACGCCTGTCTCGGGGTGGCGGCGATGGCAGAGCCGCTCCAGCCGCCGCCGCTGGGCCGGCCGCAGGCCCGCGGTTCGCCCCGCCAGCACCCCCTGCCTCAAGAGCGGCGCACCTGGATGCAGGGCAGGCCGGCAGCGGCGGCGCCGGCCACGTCGTCCGGGCTGTCGCCCACATGCCACACCTGGCTCGCGTTCAACTGGAGCTGCTCGAGGGCGATGTGGAACGGGGCTGGGTCGGGCTTGGCTGCGCCGGCGCTGCTGGAGACCACCACCGCGCTCAACCAGGGCGAGAGTCCGAGCTGCTCCAGCAGGCTTGGCAGGCGACTGTCGAAGTTGCTCACCACCGCCAGTTTCAGGCCTTGCTCCCACCAGCGCTGCAGCTGGCAGGCCACATCGGCATACACCTGCCAGGCCGCGGCATCGGCGTAGTGGTTGAACAGGGCTTCGCCGAGGGACTCGGGCATCGTCTGGGCACCGGCAGCCGCCAGGCTGCTGCGGATCCGCTCGCTCCACCAGGCCAGCTCGGCCCCGCGCAGCTCCGGGCCGGTCAGGCCCGGGAAGGCCAGGGGAGGGGCCTCCCGGTAGGCCTGGCGGAAACCCCGTTCGACCTGCTGGGCATCCAGCTTGAGGCCATGGGCCTCCGCCAGTTGGGCGTAGGTGCGGCCCACGGGCTCCCGCAGGCCGATCAGGGTGCCCATGGCATCGAGCAGAAGCCCCTGGGGCGCTGGCAGGCTGGCGGCCATCACCAGTCGGCCAGCCAGCCCGCCGCCACTCGCAGCTGGTGGGAGCGCCCCGGCAGGCGGGTGAGGTAGGCCAGGCGGCGCAGCTGGAAGGCGGCGGCGCCGGCCAGGGTGAGGCCGCTGCCCACCAGGGTGGCCTCGCCGCGGCCGAGGCTGAGCATTTCGCCCAGGTCCTGGAAGCGGAAGCTCTGCAGCGGCGCCTGGCGGCGGGCCTGAATCAAGTTGGTGGCCAGGCAGGTGGCCTGTTGAAAGGCCACCTGGGCGGTTGCCGGCCAGGGCGGCGGGCCATCGCCTGGGCCGGCACTGGGATCGCCGTCGCTGTCGCCGTTGCGCAGGGCGGCGATGTCCCCCAGGGCAAAGATCTGGGGCTGGCCGATCAGTTGTAGGTGCTCGTTCACCGACAGCCGGCCGCGGTTGTCCTGGATCGGTGCCGGCTGGATCGTCGGCGGCGCAAAGGCCAGGCCGGCAGTCCACACCACACCGGCCACGGCCATGCTCTCCTCGCCGGCGGGGCCCTGCAGCCGGATCTGGTCGCTGCCCACCTCCAGCACCTGGCAGTTGCAGCGCAGGCGCACATCCCGCCGTTGCAGGGCCTGGGTGGCCTGTTCGCGGTTGAAGGCACGGGCCTGGGGCAGGGGCAGCGGGCCTTGCTCGATCAGCTCCACCACCGCCGTGCCCGCCAGCATGTCGGCCAGCTTGCAGGCCAGTTCCACGCCACTGGGGCCTGCGCCCACGATCGCCAGGCGCTGCAGCGGTTGCTGCCGCTGCCGCAGCTGGGCCACCAGGCCCTGGAGCCGCTCCACGTCTGTCAGGCTGCGGAAGCTGAGGGCGTGTTCGATCACCCCCGGGATGCCGAAGCTCTGCAGCCTGGCTCCGGTGGCCAGCACCAGCTGGCTGTAGCCAAGCTGGCGACCGGAGGCGGTGTGCAGGCAGCGGCTGCGGCTGTCGATCTCCACCACCGAATCCCGCAGCCAGGCGATGCCACGGCCGGCCAGCAGGGTGTCGTAGCGGGGAGCGATTTCCCAGCGCCGCAGTTCACCGCTCAGCAGCTCATAGAGCAGCGGCAGAAACAGGAACTCCGCATTGGGTTCGATCAGCAGCAGGGGAGGGTGCTGCCGCTGCTCGGCCAGAGCTAGGGCGGTGTAGAGCCCACCGAACCCTCCACCCACGATGGCGATCGGTGCGGCCGCGCTGGAGCCGGCTGGGCCGGAGGCTGAGCTGCTCATGGGCTCGGTTGGCCCGTGGCTGGACAGGAACAGGGGGAGGTCATGGCCGCCGCGTGCCCATTCACCAACCAGACCCTAACCAGCGATCGGGGTGGGGGGTGATGATGGCCCGATGGTGAGTGCTCCAGCCCAGCCCCTGCCTGCTGATCCCACGGGACGAAGCCTGGATCCTGGCCAGGTCCGCGACCTGCTCGGGTCGATGGGGGCCGCCGGCCGGCTGCGCTGGGCACTGGACAGCTTCGGCGACGGTCTGGCGGTCACCACCAGCTTCGGTATCCAGTCGGCCGTGCTGCTGCATCTGGTGAGCCAGCTGATGGCGGAACGGGACTGCACGATTCCGGTGATCTGGGTGGACACGGGCTACCTCCCCCCCGAGACCTACCGCTATGCCCAGCAGCTCAGCCAGCTGCTGGGCATAGCTCCCCACGTGGCCCAGGCCGAGATCAGTCCTGCCCGGATGGAGGCGCTGCACGGGCGGCTGTGGGAGACCGGCCGGGTGGACGATCTCGAGCTCTACCACCGCCTCCGCAAGGTGGAGCCCCTCGACCGCGCCCTGACGGCCCTGGGGGTGACCTGCTGGGCCAGTGGCGTGCGCGGCAACCAGACCGACCATCGCCGCTCCATGACCGTGCTGGACCCGGTGCGGCAGCGCTGGTCGCTGCGACCGCTGCTCAACTGGAGCAACCGCGATGTGTACTACTACATGCAAGAGCATCAGCTGCCCCAGCATCCGCTGTTCGAGCAGGGGTATTCCACCGTTGGTGACTGGCACTCCAGTGCCCCTGACGACGGCTCGGCGTCCGGCAGGTCGACCCGTTTCGGGGGCCTGAAGCAGGAGTGCGGCATTCATCTGCCCGGGCTGATGGGTGAGGGAATCTGACCCTGGCTCTGGCGCTCTTCAGCCCCCCGGCTGGCTGTTGATCGGCAACAGCCGTTGGCATTGGGCCAGCGGCAGCTCCGACAGGTTGCGCTGCTGGAGCTCCCCACCCGGCCTGGACCAGGCCGGGGCCAGCGTGGAGGCCGATCACCTGCGGGCCTGGGCCGCCGTCGGGCCCGTGCCCACAGCCCCCTGGCTGGATCCCCGCCGGCGGCTGGGGCTTGAGCAGGTTCCCCTGGCCCAGCTGCCCCCGTGGCTGGGGGTGGACAGGGCCCTAGTGGGTTGGCGTGCCTGGCAGCTCAGCCAGGCGCCGGTGCTGGTGGCCGATGCCGGAACGGCCCTCAGCCTCACCCGGGTGGATGGCAGCGGTGCCTTCGCCGGCGGGCGGATTCAGGCCGGCCGGTTGCTGCAGCTGCGGGCCCTGGCCAGCCACACCGCTCAACTGCCTGCGCTGCAGCACCCCGCCCCCCTGGCAGAAGGGGCCGTGGGGGAGGAGGGGCTCCCCCCCTGGCCGCGGCAGACGGCGGCAGCCATGGAAGCCGGCGTGTGCCAGGGGATGGTGGCCGCCGTGGCCCAGGCCTGGCGGGAGTTGCGGCGCCTGCAACCCGACTGCCGCCTGTGGATCACGGGCGGCGACGGGGCCTGGCTGGCGGAGGCCCTGGATCAGCCCTGCCAGCCCAACCTGGCCCTGGAGGCGCTGGTGGCCCTCAGCCCGGAGCCTGAAGGTTGAGATCGGCCAGGATTGTGTCGGCCATCGTTTCCGCCTTCACTTTGGTGTAGATCAGCTCGAGATTCCCCTCGGCATCCACCACGAAGGTGTGGCGCATCATCCCCATGTATTCGCGCCCCATGAACTTTTTGAGGCCGTAGCTTTCATAGGCCGTGGCCACCGGGCAGGGCTCGGCATCGGTGAGCAGAGTGAACGGCAGGCTGTATTTGGCGATGAACTTGTTGTGGCTGGTGCCGCTGTCCTTGCTGATGCCCAGCACCTTGATGCCGTGCTGCTCGAACGCCGCCCATTGATCGCGGAAGTTGCAGGCCTCCTTGGTGCAGCCCGGGGTGTCGTCTTTCGGGTAGAAATAAATCACCACCCGCTGCCCCCGCAGCGCCGCCAGGCTCACGGCATTGCCGTCCTGATCCGGGAGGGTGAAGTCCGGGGCAGGTGAACCGATCTCCAGAGCCATTGCCGCAGCACACAGGGGGGGCTGAAGCCTATCCGGATCAGCCCGGCTCGGTTGTGCGCAAGCCGGCCCGGGTGCTGCTCTGGCTGGGCCAGCTGGATCCTGGCCGGCCCCTGCCCCAGGCGGCGGAGATCTCCGCCGAGGAGTGGAGCTGGAGCCAGGATCTGGCACCGGCCCGCCGCCGGGATTACTGCAGCAGCCGGGCCTGCCTGCGGGCCTGGCTGGCCGACCTGTGGGCCTGCGCGCCGCTGGCGGTGCCGCTGCTCAGCCCCCCTGGAGAGCCGCCAAGGCTCAGCGGCGACCGGGCCTTCATCAGCCTCAGCCACAGCGGCGACGGCCTGCTGCTGGGGCTCTCCGCCGAGCCGATTGGCGTCGACCTGGAGATTGCTGCCCGCCCGCTGGCGGCCGATGCCCTGATGCGGCGCTTCTTCCCGCCCGCTGAGGTGCGCCAACTGCAGTGCTTGGAGGAGGCGCCCCGGCGGCAGGCGGTGCTCACCAGCTGGCTGCTGAAGGAGGCGGCAATCAAGTGGCGGCGCAGCAGCCTGGCCGCCGAGCTGGCCGAGTGGCAGCTCGACCACGGCACGGGCCAGTTGCGCCAGCTGCGGCTGGGGCTGGAGCCGGAGGGGCGCAGCGGCTGGCTGGGCCCCTGGGGCTGGGCCGCCGTGGGGGCCGGCGTGGTGCGGGCGCAGTGGACGCAGGGGCCTGGCGCCGGCTGAGGCCCTGCTGTCAACGCCGGGCGATCAGCCGGGTGTGCTCGATCTCCTGGGGCAGGGCCAGGCCTTTCGCCTGCAGCAGCAGGGCCGCCAGTTGGTCCTGCCGGGAGAGATCGAGGCCGTTGAGCTGGGCCCGGTAGGCGCTGCCCGGCTCCAGCCAGCGCTCCAGCACCGCGCCGGTGATCTCCAGGCTGAGGGATTCACTCCAGCTGTCCTCGGTGAAGCTCCAGCCCTGGCTCTCGGCCTCCTGCTGCCCGTGGCGGCGCTGCTGCAGGGGGGCGTTCAGGCTGTCTGCTTCCGCCTGGGCCGCGGCCTCTAGCAGGGCGGCCGCGGCAGGATTGGTCGCGATCGGCCCCCCATGGCGCAGCAGACCTGCGGCTGGGCCCAGCCGCGGCGCGCTGAACAGCAGCCGGCACTCGCCGCCGGGCGCGAGCAGCTCAGCCAGGCAGGCCCAGCTGCGGGCCTGCACCGCCGGCGACTGCTGGAGCCAGGGCTGACGGGCGGCGATCCACTCGAACTGCTGGTCGCCGCAGGCGCTGAGCAGTTGCTCGGGCTGGCCGGGGTCGATCACCGCGATCCGGGGGCGGCGCAGGCTGTCCAGCACCTGCAGCTGGGCCTCCAGCCGCTCGGCGGTGGGGCTGTCGGCCACGGCGATCACCACGCCGCCTTCGGGGGTGGCCTGCAGGGGATCGAGGGCCCATAGCAGCGAGCGCGCCTCCAGCAGCAGCACCCGCTGGTGCCGCCGCCAGTCGGCCCCCTGCCAGAACCGCTGGCGCAGGCTGTCGAGCCGTGCCCCTTCCGCCCCGGCCTGGCGCTGCAGCCAGCGCTCCAGCTGGGGGGCCTCAGGCCCGCTGGTCAGCCAGTCGTGGCCGCTGAGGCCGGTTTCCGCGGCGGCGGCCAGTTGGGCGGCCCGGCGCTGATGCAGGCGCTGCCGCTGCTCTCCCTCCCAGCCCTGCCCCCCCGGCTGCCAGAACACTTCTCCCTGCAGGCTGCCGGGCAGGTACTGCTGGGCCACCCAGTGCTCGGCGTAGGCGTGGGGATAGCGGTAGCCCACCCCGTCGCCGAACACGTCACCGTCGCGGTTGGCGTCGCGCAGGTGGCTGGGCACCTCCTGGCGGGCGGTGGCGCGCACTGTCTTGAGGGCGTCGAAGAAGGCCAGGGCGCTGTTGCTCTTCTCGGTGGCGGCCAGATACAGCGCCGCCTGGGCCAGGGGGTAGAGCCCCTCCGGCAGTCCCACCCGCTCGAAGGCCGCGGCGCAGGCCTCCACCACCACGATCGCCTGGGGATCGGCCAGGCCGATGTCCTCGCCGGCGGCGATCAGCATGCGCCGGAAGATGAAGCGTGGGTTCTCGCCGGCCTCCACCATCCGCGCCAGCCAGAACAGCGCCGCATCGGGATCGCTGCCGCGCAGCGACTTGATGAAGGCGCTGATCGTGTCGAAGTGGGCGTCGCCCTGCTTGTCGTAGAGCACGGCCCGCTGCTGGATCGACTCCTCGGCGATGGCCAGATCGATGGTGATCACGCCGTCATCGCCCGGTCCCGTCGTTTCCACGGCCAGCTCCAGGGCATTGAGCAGGCTGCGGGCGTCGCCGCCGGCCACGTCCACCAGATGATCGGCCGCCGCGGGCGTGAGCGCGATCGTGCGATCGCCGTAGCCCCGCTCGGGGTCGGCCAGGGCCCGCTGCAGCAGCTGTTGCAGGTGGGGGGGCTCCAGGGGCAGGAGCCGGAACAGGCGGGAGCGGCTCACCAGCGCCTTGTTCACCTCGAAGGTGGGGTTCTCGGTGGTGGCGCCGATCAGGGTGAGGGTGCCGTTTTCCACCCAGGGCAACAGGGCGTCCTGCTGGGCGGCGTTGAAGCGGTGCACCTCATCGATGAACAGGATCGTGCGCAGGCCGTGGTGTTCGAGCCGCCGCTTGGCCGCGTCCACCTCGGCGCGCAGGTCTTTCACGCCGGCCAGCACCGCATTGAGGCTGCTGAAATGGGCCCTGGTGCTGCCGGCGATGATCCGGGCCAGGGTGGTCTTGCCCACCCCGGGCGGGCCGTGCAGGATCAGGTTGCCCACCCGGTCGGCGGCGATGGCGCGGCGCAGCAGCCGGCCTGGCCCGAGAATCGCCTCCTGGCCTACGAAATCGTCGAGGCTGCGGGGCCTCAGCCGGTCGGCCAGGGGGGCCAGGGCCTGCAGGTGCACCTGCCGTTGGTGGCTGAAGAGATCCGTCACAGGTGTGGTTGTTCCGCCAGCTGCGGGAAAACGACGCGCCTTGAGTAACTTGCTGCGTAGGCGGCCGGTCCCCGTGCGTTCAATTCAAGCCATTCCGGCCCTGATCTGCCTCGGGATGGGAGCTGCCCTGCTGGCAGGTTGCAGCAAGCCCAAACCTCCGGCTGTGGTGCCCCCCCAGGTTCAGCTGGTGAACCCCAGACCCCTGCTCACCACAGATTCGGCTGATTACCAGAGCACTCTCGAAGCCATCCGTGAGATCCGGCTCGCCTCGGAGATCGCCGGACGCATCACCTCCATGCCCGTGAATGAGGGCCAGAGCGTGCGGCCGGGCGATCTGCTGTTCCGGCTGGATCAGGTGCAGCAGCGGGCCGAGGTGGATGCCGACGCGGCCGAAGCCCGCAAGGATTTCATCAACGCTGAGCGCTACATCTTTCTCAATCAGCAGGGGGCTGTCTCCACCAAAGACCGCGACTACTACGTGACCCAGGCCATCCAGAGCCGTGACCGCCTTAAGGCTGCCAGCGCCACCCTGGCCTACAAGAATGTGGTGGCGCCGATTGAAGGCTATGTGGGCAGCCTCAACTTCAAGATCGGCGATGTGATTCAGGCTGGGGAAGTGGTCACCAGTGTGGTGGATAACAGCAGACTCTGGGTGCGGATTGATGTGCCTGGTGAACTCAGCGATCGGGTGCGAACCGGGCTGCCGGTGATTCTCAAGGGTCCGGACCCGAGCCGCCCCCGGGCCACCGGGCAGGTGGTGTTCGTGGCCCCGGATCTCGACCGCGAGCGGCAGACCCTGCTGGTGAAAGCGGCGTTCAACAATCCCGATGGAGCCTTGCGCAACAACGAGCGGGTCAGCGCCACCCTCGTGTTCGACCAGCGCCGGCAGCTGGCCATTCCCCAGCAGGCGGTGCTGCTGCAGGCTGGCAAGACCTTTGTGTTCCTGGCGGTGAGTGCGGAGGAGGCCCGCCGCCGCTTGGGGCGTGAGATTGAACCGTCCCCCCTGCCCAATCTGCCCGTGGCCATCCAGGTGCCCGTGCGGCTGGGCACGCTGCAGAACGGTGCTTATCCAGTCCTGGAGGGGCTCTCCGCTGCAGACACGGTGGTGGTGGGCAATCTGGCCCAGCTGCGCAGTGGCCTGTCGGTGCAGTCGGCCACGGCGCTGCAGAGTCCTTTCGCAGGGATGCGCTTGCCTGCCCCCAGCCGGACGCAGGCCCGATGAGTCTCTCCGACACGTTCATCCGCCGCCCCGTGCTCAGCACGGTATGCAGCATCCTGATCCTGATGGCCGGCCTGATCAGCCTGCCGTTGCTGCCGATCGAGAACCTGCCCAACATTGCGCCGCCCACCGTGCAGGTGAACGCCAGCCTGCCCGGGGCCGATGCGCTCACGGTGGAGAGTGCCGTGACCGGACCGCTGGAGGAGCAGATCAACGGTGCTCCCGGGATGGATTACATCACCTCGTTCAGCACCAGCCAGGGCACCAGCCAGGTGAACGTGTATTTCAAGGCGGGCACCGATCCTGATATCGACCAGGTGAATGTGCTGAACCGGGTGCAGACCGCCAGCCCGCAGTTGCCGCCCCAGGTGAATGCTCAGGGGGTGACGGTGCAGCAGACGGCCAGCAGTTATCTGCTGGTTTATAACCTCACATCAACGGCTGGTCAGTTCGATCGCAACTATCTCAACGGGTTGCTGCAGCTGAATCTCTACTACCCCCTCACCCGGGCTGAAGGTGTGGGGCAGGTCAACATCTTTGGTGCTAGCAATCCCGCCTTCCGCATCTGGGTGGATCCCCAGCGCCTGGCCCGCTTCAACCTCAGCGTGGATGCGGTTGTTGAGGCCCTGAAATCCCAGAACCAGATCGTGATTGCCGGCAGCATTGGCGGCCCGCCGTCAACCCGTGCCAACCGCACCACATTCCCGCTTCTGGTGAATGGCAACCTGGCCACGGTGCAGGAGTTTGAGGATGTGATTCTGGCCAGGGGCCCCGATGGCGGCCTGATCCGCGTGGGTGATGTGGGCCGGGCCGAATACGCCTTCCAGAATTTCAACCAGTCGGCGATCAATGCCCGCACCGGTTATCCCTGTGTGGGCTTTGGGGTGATCCAGTTGCCGGGCAGCAACGCCATCAGCACGGCCAAGGCCGTGGATGAGGTGCTCACCAATTTCCGCAGCACCCTGCCGCCCGGGGTGGTGCTGGAGAAGGTGTTCGATCAGACCGATTTCATCAACGCCTCGATCGAAGGGGCCCTCGATGCCCTGCGCGATGCCGTGGTGCTTGTGCTGCTGATCATCTTCCTTTTCCTGCAGGACTGGAAGGCCACGGCCGTGCCGGCCCTGGCGCTGCCGATCGCCCTGCTGGGAGCGCTGATCTTCGTGAAGGTGTTCGGCTTCTCGATCAACGAACTCACCCTGCTGGGCATCATCCTGGCCACCGGTCTGGTGGTGGACGACGCCATCGTGGTGGTGGAGGCGGTGTCAGCCCGGATTGAAGCGGGCGACCGCCCCTTCCTGGCCGCCTCCAACGCCATGAAGGAGCTCACCGGCGCCATCCTGGCCACGGCCCTGGTGCTGCTGGCGGTGTTCGTGCCGGTGACCTTCTTCCCCGGGGCCACCGGGGTGATCTACCGCCAGTTCGCGCTCACGATCGTGTTCTCGATCCTGGTGTCCACCTTCAATGCGATCACCGGCAAGCCGCTGCAATCGGCCCTGCTGCTGGGCGGCGGCAAGACCGAGCCCCGCGGCCTGCGCTGGACCCTGATCGGCGGCGTCTTCGGCGGGATCTACGGCGCCATGGCCGGCGGTTGGATCATCTCGCTGCTGCTGGGGGGCCTCGGCGCGCTGGTGGGCACGTTTTTGATGCCGATCTTTGCGACCTTCAACGCCGGTTTTGATCGGCTGGCCAGGGCCTATGGCCGGGCCCTGCAGCAGGTGATCCGGCTGCGGCGCCTGATAGCCCTGATCCTGCTCGGCGGCATCGTGCTCACCGGGGTGGCCTTCACCGCCATCCCCACCGGTTTCGTTCCCACCGAAGACCAGGGCTATGGCCTGGGCATCATCCAGCTGCCCCCCCAGTCCTCGATCGAGGCCACGATGGAGGTGGCGGCCAAGACCCAGGCGATCCTGGCCAGGGAAAAGGAGATCATCTCCGGCGAGATCGTGGGTGGCGCGGGCTTCAATGGCGGCTCGCTCAACCAGGGCCTGTTCTTCTTCGGCCTGCGCCCGATTGATGAACGCACCGCTCAGGCCCAGTCGGCCCAGGCGATCATCGCCCGCCTGAACAAGGAGTTCCAGTCCATCCCCGGCGCCCTGGTGATGGCCCAGTCGCCTGCGGCCGTGCCCGGCTTCAGTGCCCAGGGCGGCCTGTCGTTCCAGTTCAACGACCTCAGCAACGGCGGCTACAGCCCCACCGACCTCTCCCAGATGGCCGGCAAGCTGATTGCCTCGGCTCGGGCCACGGGCGACTTCGGCAACCTGTACACCCAGTTCATCAGCGACGCGCCGGTGTGGCGCCTGGAGGTGGACCGGGATCGGATGGCCTCCCTGAACATCGACTACGGCCAGGCAATGCAGGTGCTCGGCACGCTCAACGGCGGCAGCTTCGTGAATCAGACCTACGAGAACCAGCAGTACCGCCAGGTGTACGTGCAGGCGGAGGGCGGCAAACGGGAGTTGGTGCAATCGCTCGACAATCTCTATGTACCCGATCGGGCTGGCAAGCTGATTCCGCTCACCAACGTGGTGAAGGTGCAGCTGGACAGCGCGCCGCCGATCATCAGCCACTTCGATCTTTACCGCACGGTGCTGATCCAGGGGGTGGAGGCGATGGGCCGCAGCAGCGGCCAGGCGATCGACAGCCTGATGGCCACCTTCCGCCAGCTCAATCTCAGCAACATCGGCTCCGACTGGTCGGCCCTCACCCGTTCCGAAGTGCAGGCCGGTTCCCTGGCGGCATTGGTGTTCGCCCTGGGGATTGTGGTGGTGTATCTGGTGCTCTCGGCCCAGTACGGCAGCTACATCGATCCCCTGATCATCCTGATGACGGTGCCCCTGGCCATGCTCGGCGCTCTGGCCTTGTTGGTCTTGCGCGGCCAGGTGAACAACGTCTATGCCCAGGTGGGCCTGGTGACCCTGATCGGCCTGGCGGCCAAGAACGGCATCCTGATCGTGGACCTCGCCAACCAGCGGATGGAACAGGGCCTGCCGGCCAGTGAGGCGGCGATCGGGGCGGCCAGTTCGCGCCTGCGGCCGATCCTGATGACGGCGATGGCGGCCCTGGCCGGCTTCTTTCCCCTGCTGGTGGCCAGCGGTGCCGGAGCTCTCAGCCAGCGCTCCCTCGGCGCCGTGATCTTCGGCGGGCTGCTGGTGGCCACCGCCCTGAGCTTGTTCGTGGTGCCCTCCTTCTATGTGCTGATGAAGCAGCTGGAAGCCTCCTGGTTCCCCGCCAGCCGCCAGAGCGACCCCCTGGCACCTGAACCGCCACCTGCTGCCTGATCCCTGTCCTGATTCAGCTGTCACCTCCGATCCGGTCTGTCCACCATGCCGCTCCCCTCACCACCCGGCTATCGACGGGGCCGTCAGCGCCGGGTGGACCGCCGGCGCATTCTGCTCAGCGCGGTGCTGGCCAGCGTTGCCGCGAGCGTGTTGCTGGTGTTCGTTCACCGCGCTGCCCGCGCCCCCGGGGCCCTGCTGCGTCCGATCCCCCTGCTGAGGGCCGTGCTGCTGGTGAGTGGGGCCGCCGGCTGTGCCGCCTGGGGGGAGACCATGCGTCAGCTGGCGCTCACCCACCTGGGGGAACCGAGGGGGCCGGAGGACGTCTGAGCTCCAGTGCGGCCTCAGATCTCCAGTTGGTGGCTACGGTGCATCCACCCGGCGCGGTTCCACCCTTCGATGCGGCGAGCAAGCAACGTGGGCAGCTCTGGTTTGCACCTGCTCAGGAGCCGTCAGTGGTGCGTCCGTTCCTGACATGACATCACCGTTCCTGCGACGTTCCCGTCGTTCCTGGGCAGGCGGGCTTGGCCTGAGCGTGCTGCTCGGCGTGGCCGCGGCGGGCTGCCAGTCCAAACCGGAGGCGCCCGTGCAGGGCCCCCTGCCCGTGCAGGCTGTGCCCGTGGGGGCTGCCGTGTTCAGCCAGAACGTGGACACGGTGAGCACATTGGAGGCCATCGATGAGGTGGCGCTGGCGGCCCAGGCCACGGGCCGGATCGAGCAGTTGCTGGTGCGCCAGGGCGACACGGTGAACCAGGGCCAGCGGCTGCTGGTGCTCGACCAGGTGCAGCTCCGCGCCGAGGTGGCGGCCCTGCGCGCCCAGACCGAGACCGACCGGATCAACTACGCCCGTTTCGAGCAGCTGGCCCGCGTCGGGGCCGACACGGCCCTGCGCCGCGACCAGGCCCGCCAGCAGTACATCTCCTCCCGCCAGGCTCTGGTGGCCCGCCAGGCGGATCTGCAGTTCCGCGATCTCAAGGCGCCGATTGGCGGGGTGGTGGGCGATCTCCAGGTGAAACAGGGCGATGTGCTGCAGGCGGGCGCCCCGTTCACCACGATCATCCGCAACGATCGGCTGTTGGCCCGGGTGGATGTGCCGGCGGTGTTCGCCGACCGGGTGCGACTCGGCCAATCCGTGATCTTGATGGATCCGGTGAGCAATGCGCCCCTGGCCGAGGGCCAGGTGCGCTCGATCGATCCCGGGGTGGTGGCCGCCAGCCAGTCGCTGCTGGTGAAGGCGGAGTTCCCCAATCCCAGCGCAGAGCTGCGCACCGGCCTGCGCACCCGCACCCGCCTGGTGCTGGACACCCGGCAACAGCCGGCCGTGCCGTTCGCCGCCGTCACCCAGGTGGCCGGTCAGAGCTTCGTGTTTGTGGTGGGGGGGCTGGAGCAGCTGCGCAACAACCCCGGTCGCCTCGACGCTGCCCGGCTGGCGGCGCTGCCGGCGGATGGCCGCTTCGCCCTGCAGGTGCCAGTGAAGCTCGGGCCCCTGCAGGACAACCGCTATCCCGTGCTCAGCGGCCTCACGACCGGCCAGCAGGTGATCACCACCAACCTGCTCAACCTGCGCCATGGCTCACCGGTTCAGGTGAACTGAGCACCACCCGCCATGTCGCCCTCGAATCAATTCATCGTCCGCCCCGTGCTCACCACGGTGTGCAGCCTGCTGGTGGTGTTCGCCGGGTTGATCGCCCTGCCCCTGCTGCCGATCGAGAACCTGCCGGACATCGCTCCGCCCACCGTGCGTGTGCTCTCCCGCTACGTGGGCGCCGATGCCGTGAGCGTGGAGCAGGGCGTGACGAGTGTGCTCGAGCAGCAGATCAATGGGGTGGAGAACATGGAGTTCATCACCTCCACCAGTGGTGCCGATGGCACCAGCAGCATCACGGTGGCCTTCGCCAGTGGCAGCAACCGCGACATCAACCAGGTGAACGTGCAGAACCGGGTGTCCCTGGCCCAGCCCCGGCTGCCGGAGGAGGTGCGCCAGGCGGGCGTCACCGTGAACCAGGCCTCCACCTCGATCCTGCTGGTGGCCAACTTCAGCAGTGAGGACGCGGCCAATCCCTACAGCGTGGAGATGATCAGCGGCCTGCTGGATCAGAACCTCACCGATGCCATCCGCCGGGTGCCCGGGGTGGGCAGCCTCACCTATTTCGGCAACCGGGAACTGGCCTACCGCCTCTGGCTCGATCCCGGCCGGCTCACGGCCAACGGCCTCAGTGCCGACGATGTGGTGACGGCGGTGCGCAGCCAGAACCGGCTGGTGCCGGCGGGCCAGATCGGCGGTGCCCCGGCGCCCCCCGATCAGCAGTACACGCTCTCGGTGCAGCTGCAGGGGCGGCTCACCAGCCTTGCGGACTTCGAAAACCTGATCCTGCGCACCAGTGCCGATGGCGGCCTGCTGAGGCTGCGCGATGTGGGCCGGGTCACGCTGGGAGGGGAGTCGTTTGACGTGGAGGCCACCGACCTGCGCAGTGTGCCCTCGGTGGGCATGGCCATCTACCAGCTCAGCGGCAGCAACGCCCTGGAGGTGTCGCGCGGGGTGAAGGAGGTGCTGGCCGAGTTCGAGCCCCTGATGCCCGTGGGCATGACCAAGGAGCTCATCTACGACAACACCGATTTCATCAACGCCTCGATCCAGGGGGTGAGCAGCGCCCTGCGGGATGCGGTGGTGCTGGTGGTGCTGGTGCTGTTCATCTTTCTGCAGGACTGGAAGGCCACCTTGGTGCCTGCGATCGCCATTCCCGTGGCGCTGGTGGGCACCTTTGCCTTCGTGAAGGCCTTCGGCTTCTCGCTCAACCAGCTCACCCTGTTCGGCCTGGTGCTGGCCACCGGCCTGGTGGTGGATGACGCCATCACCGTGGTGGAGGACACGGCCACCAAGAAGGCCTCGGGCCTGTCGGCCCTCAACGCCGCCCGGGCCACGATGGATGGCCTGTTCGGGGCCGTGATCGCCACCTCCCTTGTGCTGCTGGCCGTGTTCGTGCCCGTGCTGTTCTTCCCCGGCGCCACCGGCACCATCTACCAGCAGTTCGCCGCCACGATCCTGTTTTCGGTGGCGATTTCCACCTTCAACGCCCTCACCTTCTCGCCGATGCTCTCGGCCCTGTTGCTGGCCCGGGATCAGGCCCCCCCCAGCCGCCGCACCTATGCCATTGCCGGCGGTTTTATCGGCCTGATCTATGGCCTCCTCCTGGGCGGCGTTGGGGTGGTGCCCGCCCTGTTCGCCCTGGTGGTGGGCGTGGTGACGGGCTTCGGCCTGTCGCTGCTCACCGGCCTGCCGCTGCGCCTGCCCTTCGCCCTGGGGGCCGTGGCGGTGGCCCTGGTGGCGGTGCCCGGTATCAACGCCTGGCCCCTGCTGCTGTTCGGCGTGATCGGTGCGCTGTTCGGCTGGGCAACCCCCTGGATCTTCGCCGCCTTCAACCGCGGCTACAGCCGCGTTCAGGCTGGCTACCAGGCCCTGCTGGATGCCAGCCTCATCCGTCGCCGGCTGGTGCTGGCCGGTCTGGCGGCGGGGGTGGTGCTCACCGGTTTTGCCTTCACCGCCATGCCCACCGGCTTCGTGCCGATCGAGGACCAGGGCTACGCCATCGGCATCGTGCAGCTTGCCGACGGCCAGCCCCTGGCCCAGACCCGCGCCGTCAACGCCCGGGTAGCTGAGGTGCTGCGCAGTGAGCCCGACATCGTGAGCGCCGCCCTGTTCAGTGGCGCCAGCCTCGATGGCAACAGCCCCAACCGGGGCATCTTTTTCTTCGGCACCAAGCCCTGGGAGGAACGGCCCACGGCCGATCAGAGCCTGGGGGCGATCGTGGGCCGGCTGAATGCCAAGCTGGCGCCGATCCATGAAGCCCGGATCGTGGTGGTGGAGCCGCCGGCCATTCCGGGCTACGGCACCGGTGGTGGCTTTGAGTTGCAGCTCCTCGACCAGAGCAGCGGCGCCCTAAGCCTGGACGACTTTGCGGGGTTGGCCAACCAGCTGGTGGGGGAGGCCAACGCCAGCGGCCGCTTTCAGCGGGTGTTCACCCAGTTCTCGCCGTCGGCGCCCCAGCTGCAGGTCACGGTGGACCGCGACCGGTTGGCGGCCCTGAACGTGGATTACGGCGCGGCCATGCGGGCGATCACCCTCAACATCGGCGGTCTGTTCGTGAACGACACCTTTGATGAGGGCCGGGTGCGGCGGGTGTTCGTGCAGGCCGATGCCAGCAAGCGCGCCAGCCCCGACCAGTTGGCAGCCCTTACGGTCAACGACCGCTCCGGTAAGCCGGTGCCGCTGTCGGAATTCATCCAGCTGGAGCAGCAGTCCGGCCCTTCACTCATCCCCCGCTTCAACCTGTTTCGCAGCATCAAGGTGGAGGGATTGGCGGCTCCCGGTGTGAGCTCGGGCGAGGCGATCAACACGATCCGGGAGCAGTTCGATCAGCTGAATCAGCCGGTGATCGGCTCCGACTGGACCGGCATCTCCCGGGAGGAGATCAAGGCCGGCGCCCTGGCGGTGGTGGTGTTCGCCCTGGGCATCGTGGTGGTGTATCTGGTGCTGGCGGCCCAGTACGAGAGCTACACCGATCCGCTGATCATCCTGATGACGGTGCCCACCGCCATGCTCGGGGCCCTGCTGTTCCTTTTCCTGCGCCAGGAGGTGCTCAACATCTATGCCCAGGTGGGGCTGGTGATGCTGATCGGTCTGGCGGCCAAGAACGGCATTCTGATCGTGGATCTGGCCAACCAGCGGCTGGATGAGGGCTGCACGCCCCTGGAGGCCGCCCGGGAGGCGGCCGTCTCCCGCTTCCGGCCGATTCTGATGACGGCCATCTCCTCCCTGTTCGGCTTCCTGCCGCTGGTGCTGGCCAGTGGCGCTGGCGCCCGCAGCCAGGCCTCGCTGGGCACGGTGGTGTTCGGCGGCCTCACCGTGGCCACGGTTCTGTCGCTGCTGGTGGTGCCGGCCTTCTATGTGGTGCTCAAGCAGCTCACGGCGGCGTCGCCAGTCCCTGAGCAGCCGGTCTGACCATGTCTGCCCCGCCGCCTCCCCTGCTCCCGCCTGAGCGCCGTTTCCGCGGCCGGCAGATCCTGTCCGTGGGCCTGATCGGCGCTGCCCTGGGCCTGGCCATGGCCCTGCTGCTGCGCAGGATCGTTGCCCGCACCCCCGCCCAGATGTCCCCGTCGGCCCTGTTCTGGTTGCTGGTGCTGTTGCCGGGCTTCGGGCTTGTGGCTGGCATGGCGATCGAGGCGGTGCGCCAGCTGCAGGTGGCCAGCCCCGAGCCGGAGTACCACCCGCGAGATCTCAGGCGCAGCCGGGATCACGACCGCTGGAGCTGATCTCCCTTGGCCTGGATGGCTTCAGGGGCCACGCTGCTCAGGTGATCACCGTGGGTCGTTCCATGCCGGTGCGTCGTTTGATCTCCGCCAGCCCATCGATGGCGGTGATCAGGTCGCCCAGGGCGAGCTGGGGATCCTGGGCCAGGTTGCCGCTGGGAGGTACGTAGCTCTCCAGGTACACCCGCAGGGTGGCCCCCTGGGTGCCCGTGCCCGAGAGTCGCAGCACCACCCGGCTGCCGTCATCGAGCAGCAGGCGCAGGCCCTGGCCGCTGGTGAGCGAGCCATCCACCGGATCGGTGTAGGCGAAGTCGTCGGCGGTGGCGATGCTGCGGCCGGCGAAGCCCTGGCCCACCAGCGACGGCTGCATCTCTTTCACCCGGCCGTACAGGCCATGGGCGGCCTCGCTGGGGATCGCCTCGTAGTCGTGGCGGGAGTAGTAGTGGCGCCCGAAGCGGCTCCAGTGCTCGGCCATCATCTGGGCCACCGGCTCACGCCGTCTGGCCAGGATGTTGAGCCAGAACAGCACCGCCCATAGGCCGTCCTTTTCGCGGATGTGGTTGGAGCCGGTGCCGAAGCTCTCCTCACCGCAAAGGGTGATGCGGCCGGCATCGAGCAGGTTGCCGAAGAACTTCCAGCCGGTGGGCGTCTCGTAGCAGGGCAGGCCCAGCTCCTTGGCCACCACATCGGCTGCGGCGCTGGTGGGCATCGAGCGGGCGACCCCGGCCAGGCCATCGGCGTAACCCGGCGCCAGGGTGGCATTGGCGGTGAGTACCGCCAGGCTGTCGCTGGGGTTCACAAAGCAGCGGGTGCCCAGAATCATGTTGCGGTCGCCGTCGCCGTCGCAGGCGGCGCCGAAGCGGTAGGCGTCGCTGCCCAGCAGCAGCTCGGCCAGCTCGTGGGCATAGGTGAGGTTGGGATCGGGGTGACCGCCGCCGAAATCCTCCAGGGGAATGCCGTTGCGCACCGTGCCCGCTGGTGCTCCGAGCAGCCCCTCCAGGATGCGTTTGGCGTAGGGGCCGGTCACGGCGTGCATGGCGTCGAAGGCCACGGCGAAGTCGCCCTTGAGCAGATCGGCGATGGCGTCGAAGTCGAACAGGCGCTGCATCAGGGCCACGTAGGCCTCCACGCCGTCGACCACCTCCACGGCCATCGCCCCCAGCTGCTGGCTGCCGGGCTGATCGAGGTTCAGCTCGGGGGCGTCTTCGAGGATCCGGTAGCCCTCCAGGCCCTGGGTGGTTGCGTAGATGGCATCGGTGATCGACTCCGGCGTCGGACCGCCATTGGCGCCATTGATCTTCACGCCGAAATCTCCCTCAGGGCCCCCGGGGTTGTGGCTGGCCGAGAGGATCACGCCGCCGATCGCCTGGTGCTGGCGTATCAGGTTGGAGGCGGCTGGAGTGGAGAGGATGCCGCCGGTGGTGGTGATCAGCCGGGCCACGCCGTGGGCGGCGGCCATGCGGGCGATCACGCCGATGGCTCGGGTGTTGCCGTAGCGGCCGTCGCCCCCCACCACCAGGGTGCCGCTGGACACGCCCGGCAACACCCGCAGGCTGGCCTCGATGAAGCTCTCCAGGTAGTGGGGGGTTTCGAACTGCTTGCTGCTCTTGCGCAAGCCCGAGGTGCCTGGCTTCTGGTCGCTGAAGGGGCGCTCCAGGCTGACCTGACGGATGGAACTGGTTGCAGCCATGGAACGGGCTCGGAGCGCGCCCAAATTAACCCTGTAGGTCCGTTGCTCCCGTTTGCCTGGCCACCTTGCCCGTGATCGCGGACACAGGCTCAGGGTTGCTGGCTGGGTCCGAACATCGGCCGGCGGTTGGTTCCGCCGGAGCCTGGGCTGGTGCTGGGGGTACCTGCCTGCGGGCGCCGTTGCTGGCAGATCCGCAGCAGGTCGAGGCCAACCCGATCCAGCTGATCCCGTCGGCTGAAGCTATTCGTGCTGGCCACCACCGCCTGCTGGCGGATCTGCCAGAGCACGTCCTTGCAGCTGCCGGGCAGGCGTGGATGGTCGAGCAGGGGGTCGGCCTGGCGGCGGGCCTGCTCACAGGGGCCGCTGCTGTTCTCCCGGCCACAGGCGAACACCAGCTGCTGCAGATCCCGCAGCTCCTGCTCACTGGGAAAGGCTGGATCCTGCTGGAGGGCCTGGGCCTGCGCCGGCTGGAGCGGGGCGGCAAGCACGAGCGACACCAGCGCGAGCAGTCCTGGGGTAGCTGGTGGACGAGGGCGGGAGCGTACGGAACGAGCGACCATCGGCAGGGGGCTGGTTCGCGGGAGTTCACCCATCATTGCCAGGGTTTGGGGTGGCTGGCGGCAGGGGGGTGACACCCTGCCGCAGCTGGCGCTGGTCGTGGCGCCAGCGGGCGGCGATCGCGGGGCCCAGCAGGGGGGCGCCGCCGCGGATCAGGTGGCGCAGCCAGGGGGTGTCCAGCAGCAGCTGGCCCCGGGCGGTCTCCGCCGCCTGCAGGGCCTGCAACCGGCTCACCTCCGGCCGGCGCAGCGCCTCGATCCGGGCCAGCGCCGGCTCGAGCGCAGCCGCTGGCCCCTGCTGCCCGCTGCCCAACAGGGGCAGCAATTCCTGGGCTGCCACCCAGGCATCGCGCAGGGCCAGATTGATGCCCTGGGCGCGCACCGGACTGAGGGGGTGGGCCGCATCGCCCAACAGCAGCAGGCCGGGTTGCCACCAGCGCTCCGCCAGGCCCACCTGCACCCGCAGGCAGGTGGGCTGGCCGAGCCCGGCCTCCTGCCCGGGCCACCAGCCGGCCAGATCCGCCGGACTCTGGGCCGCCAGACGGGCGATCCAGGCGCTGCTGCTGCTGCCCTGGTCGCCATCCCGCCGCAACCAGCCCAGCTGCACCGATCCATCTGCCGTGTCGAACAGGCTGAACAGGCCCGCCGGGCCCACCACCGTGGTGAATAGCCCCTGCAGCGGTGATGGGCCGCTCTGGGGGAGGGCAAACCAGAGCAGATCGAAGGGCTTGCCCTGGAGCTGGAGCGCCAGCCCCGCCTGCTCGCGCAGCCGGGAGCTGCGGCCATCGGCCGCCACCACCAGCCGGGCTGCCAGGCTGCGGCCCTCGCTCAGCCGTACGCCAGCCACCCGTTCTCCCTGCCACTCCAGACCCAGCACCTGCTGCCCCTGCAGCACGGTGGCGTTGGGCAGTACCGCCAGCTCCTGGAGCAGGGCGCGCAGCAGGGCCGGTTGGCTGATCAGGGAGCAGCCCTGGTGGCCATCCCCCTCCAGGGGCTCTGCCAGCCGAAACAGCTCCTGGCCGTCGAACACGAAGCGCCAGCCGGCCAGCGGGCGCTGCGGGATGGCTGCCGGCAGGGGCAGCAGCCCCATGGCTTCGAGGGCAGCCAGGCCATGGGGCATCAGCGCTTCGCCACGGAAGCGGCGGGCCGGGTCGCGACTGGCTTCGATCAGCACCAGCGGCACCCCCTGGCGCGCCAGCAACAACGCCAGGCTGGCCCCGGCCGGCCCGGCCCCCACAACCACCACGGGTGGAGCTGGAGGTGGGGCTGATGGCTGACCGCCCACCTGGGTGTTCACCGGCTGGATCCGCTCACTGCCGCGGCTCAGAGGAAGGCGTGGTAGCTGGGGTTGCCCAGGCCGTCGGGATTCTGTTGGCCCATCAGATCGGTTTTCTTGGCCAGCAGGTAGTCCACCAGCTCCTGCTGCACCTCCAGCAGCTCCCGGGTGCAGCCGCGGAAGGCGGCGCGGTGGCGGATCTCATCGTGCCGGGTATGGAGATCCCTCAGCATCAGCTGGATGGCATCCAGGGTGGCCAGGTGCTGGGGCTCTGCGGGCGTGCTCACGGTGGGATCAGAGGCGTTGTCTGCATTCTGACCTCAGCTCTGCATCGGGCGGCCACCGCCGCATTGTTGACGCAGCCGTTCACGCTTGCGTTGCAGCCGGGCCGTGATCCCTAGCTCGGCCCCCTTCCAGAGCCGGTCCACCTCGGCGCGGAAGTGGGCAGCCAGCAGGGGTGAGTCGATCACCAGCACGGTTTCGTCATTTTTGTGGGCAGCTGATGGGCTCCAGTTGAAGGAGCCGGTGATCACCCGCCGGTCGTCCAGCACGGCGAACTTGTGGTGCAGCTTGTCCCCTGCCGCCAGCCGTGGTGTGCCCACCCCATCGATACCGCTCGCGCGGGGTTGGTTCTCGGTCTGCACCATGCAGCGGTGATCGGGCAGTTCCAGCCCCAGCAGGTCGAGCACCTCGCTGAAATAGCGATTGGAGAAGCCGGGATCCACCAGGAGGCGGATACCGACCCCCCGGTCGTGCAGGGCGCTCACCCGGTTGCCGAGCTGCTGGGATGAGAACACGAACAGGGCCAGATCGGCCTGGTTGCGAGTGCCGTCCAGCAGGCTGTCGAGCAGGTTCAGGCCGTGGTGCTCATCCCGGCTGCGGTGGGGTGCGAACAGCACGCCCACCGGCACGTCGCCCACCTGTACCCAGCGCATGGGCCCATTGCTTTTGCCCAGCCCGAAGCGGCTGTCCGGGGCGCCACCGGGGCCATCGCCCCACATCCGCTCGAACTCCTCGCGGAACAGGCCGGCCAGTTCGGGGCTGCGCAGCTGCAGCAGATGGTTCACGTTGCCGCGGGTGCGGGGATCATCGGGATCGCCGTGCACGCAGGAGGAGGTGAAGTTGGTGGACCCGGTGATCACCTCGCGGTTGTCGATCACCACGAACTTGTGGTGCATCAGGCCGCT
This sequence comes from Prochlorococcaceae cyanobacterium, assembly GCA_044238185.1. Lineage (GTDB taxonomy): Bacteria > Cyanobacteriota > Cyanobacteriia > PCC-6307 > Cyanobiaceae > NIES-981. The sequence continues at coordinate 38,803 of JBIIDV010000018.1, forward strand.
GCCGGCACTGCCGTTGGCGGTGTCATCGATCACGGGAATCCCGCCACGCCGCAGCACCGCCAGGGCGTCAGGGCCACCGAGGGCCTGCAGTTGGGCCTGGCGATGGCGCTCGCGGGCCGTGAGATCCGCCGGGTGCTGTTCACTCCAGGGGGTGCTGTAGTTGTTTTCCAGCACCACCCGCACCCGCACGCCCTGCCTGTGGCGTGCCACGAGGGCCTCGGCGATGCGCGGCAGGGTGAACTCCTGCACCGCCACCAGCACCTCCTCGCGGGCGTCAGCGATTCCCTTCAGCACAAAGGCCTCCAGGTCATCGCCCTGGCGCCATTGGCCGTCGATCGGGCTGCGGTAGCGGCTGTTGGCGTTGTGGTTGAAGGCCACGCTGATGCCCTCCGGCAAGGGCAGCGGCGCCGGGGGCTGGCCGATGAGCTGGGCCTGGGCGCTGCAGCCGCACACCAGCAGGGCCAACAGCGGTAGCCAACCAGCTCGGGAACGACGACAGGCCATGAAGAAGCAGCAGCTCCTGCCAGGGTTGCCTCAGCGCCTTAGTGCTCGGTTTGAGTGGTCGCCTTCAGTGCTCGCCGGGCATTTCGGCACTGCGCAACATCAGCACGAACCAGAGGCTGCCCAGGCTTACCGCAGTGAGCAGGGCCGCTGGCAAGCCCGCCGAGCGCAGCACCAGCGGCACTGCTACAGGAAAGGCCAGGGCTCCTGCTAATGGGGTGAAGGCCACCACCGCCCGTTTCAGCTGCAGGTTGGACATGGGCTCAGAACCACTCGCTCACAGCCTTGTCGGCCGGATTGCTGTTGTCTTCGGGGGTGGTGCGCTGGAACGCCAGGGTGATGTTGCGCTTCTGCACCCCATCGGCGGCCACCGCTTCGATCGGGTAGAGCTGCTGGCCGTCGCGGAAGGGCACCTGCACCCGGAAGGTGCCATCAGCTGAGAGGGGCACGTCCTCGCCGCCGATGCTCAGGCGGGCCGAAGGGTCGGTGGCGCCATACACGATCAGCTCGGCATCGGCCACAAGCCAGAAGGAGCGCTGGCGGGGAGCAACGCCACCGATGCCGGAATCACGGCCACTGGCCCACACGCCCATGCCGGAGGCGTTCAGTTCGCTGGTGTCCAGCCCAGCGGCCTCCAGCTCGTGGAAAGCCTCAGAACCGCGGCTGATCCGCCGCCACTGGCTGGTGGCGCTTTGATACAGACGCTCGTGTAGGCCGGTGTCCGCCGGTTCGATCGGAGCGGGGGCTGGCAGGGGGATGGACGTGGGTGCCTCCAGGGAGAAGGGCACGAACTGATCGAGGATCTGCTCGCTGGGATGCAGGGCCGGCACCCGGGCCACGGAGGAATAGGCCAGGGAGATCCAGCCTCCGCCATTGGTGCGGTAACCGAGTTCCACCCGGTAGTCGCGGTCGCTCAGAGGCACGGGCAGATACCACTCGGTGGAGTGGCTGTCCACCACCACTTCCTGCAGGGTGTGTGGATGCGCTGAACCACCAGGCAAGCCGGTCACGTCCGCCACCCGCAGGGCGAGCTGGCTGGCGCCGGAGGCCTGGGCCTTCTCGCGATCGCTTTCGGACACCTCCCAGAACACGTAGGCCCACTGGGGATCGCGCGGCAGGAACACCACGCTGGTTTCCGCCATCGGCCGGGGGGCCGGGGTCATCTCGGCCTCGATCGCCTTGAGGCTGGGCTCCTGGACGTCCTGGCGCTCCTCAATGGCCGCCACCAGTTCGTCCTTTGATTTGCGGCTGTACAGAGCCACGCCCAGATCGCTGGCGACCTGGCGCAACTGCCGCAGTGTCATTCTGGCCAACGAGCTGAAGGAAGGGCTCACAGCGAAAGGTTTGTTTTGGGATCAGTGTGATCGACTCTCCCACCGGTTGCCGATCTTGGCGCGGGGCCGTCAGCATCCACTGACTGGTTGTGTCCAGCAACTGGGGCACAAAAAAGGCGACCCTGCTGGTCGCCTGGATCCCGTTTTCAGGCCTGCGGCCATGTTCAGCGGCCGATGCTGCGGTAAGGCACTTTTGCCAGGTAGTCGATGTCGGCGCTGCCGGATGCGCTGCTGACGCGCATCGCCGGCATGCTGCGCACGATCGAGAGGTAGTCCTCGGGGAAGCCGCCGCGGCGCTGGCGGGAGCGCTCCGGGAAGGCCTTGGCGGTGCCGGTGTACACCACCTGGGGGAAGCCCAGGATGCTGCGGTAGTAGGCGTCGTAGCGGGGGCTGGTGATGTTGAAGGGGGTTTCGCCCAGATCCCGGCTGCCCACCACCCGGTTGCGGTGGTAAGGCACGGTGTCGTAGCCGAAGGACTCCAGGTACTCCTGGGAGTCGAGGATGTCATCCACCATCCCCTTGACGCCGCGGGTCATCAGCACGGCCGACCAGGCGATCTCCTCGGACTTGCCATGGGTCTTGCGGCCCAGCAGCTTCTCCACCAGGTGGCGGGCCACCTTGTAGTTGTTGTTGAGGTTGTAGAAGCTACGGGTGAAGGTGTCCGACAGGCAGAGCGAGCGAATGAAATCGCGCACGGTGATCTGGCCGTCGCGCAGCTGAGACTCCAGGGTGCGATCCCGGTCGACCTTGAAGGCGTGGAAGAAGATCTGGCGGTAGGCGGCCTCGATCACGAAGTTCTGATCTTCGCGATCCATGGCCTTGTCCATGGCCACGGCCTTGGGGTCCTCATCCGAACCCACGCGCAGGGAATCAACCCGGGAGTTCTGGGTGGTGGGCGCGTACTTCAGAAGGGGCAGGGCCACGCGAATTCAGCATCCGTCGCCGTGGATCGTAGAAGTGTCCCCAGGCCCCGATTGAGGGCGCCTCGCCAGGGCTCACAGTCCGTAACGTTCGCCACAGCCGGATGGGGGCAGGGCTTCACCAGCCGAGGGGGGAGAGGGGCCGCGTATCGCTCCCGGAAGCGGATGGTGCAGGGCTGGCGCTGTCGGCAGGGTCGGGCAGGCTGAGCACCCGCGTCTCGACGCAGAACGAGGCGGTGTTGGAGAGCCCCTCCACCGTGCTGGTGCGCAGGCGCACATTGGGCCCGGAGAAGCTGAAGCGCTCCAGGCTGTTCATCGTCTCGTAGCTGGTGGTGAGCAGCAGGCCTTCGCGCTCGTCCATGGCGAAGTGGCCGGCCACAGGAGCCGTTTCGGCATAGCCGCGGTCGCGCAGCAGCAGTCCCTGGCGCCCCCGGTCGTCGGTGGGGATCAGGCCGAACACGCTCTCCCCCTCGTGGGCCTCGCCGGCCTTGTCCCAGGCCATCGAGGCATTCCAGGTCACCCGGCACCCCCCCACCAGATCGGCCGGGTTCTGGCCGTGCAGTTCGGCGATCGCCACCAGGCGCGGGTCGTGGGCCTGCAGTTCCACCACCTCGATCCAGGAGTCGCCGGCTTCGGCACGGCGGTGGAGCAGGTGGTGGCTGCTGCGCTGGGAGCGCCAGCGGCCGCAGCTCAGCCGGAAGAAACCGATGGCGTCGGCGATGGGCTGGGCAGGATCGGGGGCTTCGCTGGCGGGGCTCACAGCGGCGGGGCGGCTGGGGAGATGATCGCAAGGCGCCGACCGCCCTGGGATGGCCATTGGGGTAATGGCGGCTCTGGCCGGAGCCCTGGGCTGGACCCTGGCCAGCGGCCTGTGGCGGCGCCTGCCCACCTCCCTGGGCCCGGCCGAGCTCAACCTGCTCAAAAACCTGCTGGCCCTGGCCCTGCTGCTGCCGCTGCTGCCGTTGCTGCTCCAGCCCCTGGCGCCGCGGCAGGCGACCCTGTTACTGGCCAGTGGCGTGTTGGGCATCGCCGCCGGCGACAGCTTTTTCTTCGCCGCGCTGCGCCGCCTCGGCACCCGCCGCACGCTCACGCTGGAGGCCGGCGGACCCCTGCTCACCAGTGGCGCCGGGCTTTTGCTGCTGCTGGAGGTGCCGAGCCCCCGCCAGTGGGCCGGGGTGGCCCTGGTGTCGTTGGCCCTGGTCACGGTGGCGGGTCAGGCCCCCCCGGGCGACCCCCGCGGCCGGCTTCAGCGGCAGCAGGAGATGGGATTGCTGCTGGCCCTGCTGGGGCTGGTGTGCGGCAGCGCCGGCGCGTTGCTGGCCAGGGAGGCCCTGCGGGCCACGCCGCTGCCGCCGCTGCAGGCTGCAGCCCTGCGTCTGGCCGGTGCGGCGGTGGTGCTGCTGCCGCTGCTGCCAGGCCTGGCAGGGCGGCTGCGCCTCCGCTGGGGACCCGAGCCCTCCCAGGCCCGCTGGCTGCTGGTGCTGGCCGCCACCCTGTTGGGCACTGTGGTGGCGATCGCCTTGCAGCAGCTGGCCCTCTCGCGGCTGCCGGCGGGTCTGGCGGTGTCACTGCTCTCCACCTCGCCGGTGATGGCGGTGCTGCTGGCGGGGGCGGAGGGGGATCGGCCCGGCCGCCGGGGCTGGCTTGCGGCCCTACTGGTGCTGGTCGGGGTGGGACTGCTGTTGCTCTAGCCGGCTGTCCGCCTGGGTCCTGGCCCAGTGGATCAGCTGCTCCAGACCGAGGGCCAGGGGCGTGCTGCCGGCCTCTGCGGCGATCTCCTCGAGTTGGTTGCCAAGGCCGATCAACTGCTGGCGGAAGGCCTCGCGGAAGCCGGGATCGTCCGCCAGGCCGGGCTGTTGCTCCAGCCAGCGATCCAGCTCCCGGGGGCCTGGCAGCGAGCCTGAGCTACGGCCGGCCATGGCCTGGAAGCTGCGCAGGCCATGGGCCAGCAGCCGCAGGTGGTGGCGCTCCAGGTGGGGGAGCAGGGTGGAGTCCAGCAGCTCAGCCTCGGCCCTGCTGAGGGGGCTGCTGGCGTCAGGCGCGCCCATCGGCAGGGAGCAGGCGGAATCCGCAGGAGTGGCCCTGGTCGAGGCGCCAGTGCACCCGCTCCACCTGGCAGTCGGGGAAGGTGGAGCGGATCAGTTGCAGCTCCTGATCGCACACGCAGGGGAAGCGCTCGGCGATGCGCATCACCGAGCAGTGAAACTCGCTGAACAGCCAGGCATCACTCCCAGAATCCTGTGTGCATTCGGCTACATAGCCCTCGCGGCGGCGCAGCTCCACCAGCCGCTCGAGCCGACCCTGCAGGCTGCCGTCGCCGATCAGCTGGCGGTAGGAGAGGGCCTTCTGCTGGGCCTGCTGGGCCATCAGCTCCCGCACCATCTCCGGCGAGAGGTGGTCGGCCATCGACTCCAGCAGGCCGAGGGCAAACTGCTGGCCACCATCGGGAAACTGGGCGCGGCCTTCGGCGGTGAGATGCCAGCGGTTGGTGGGCCGTCCAGGCCCCTCCGGTGCCGGGCTGGAAGCCACCAGTCCCTCCTCTTCCAGACCGCGCAGGTGGCGGCGCATGATCTGCACAGAAACCCCGAGCTGCTCGGCCAGGTAAGCGGCTGTTGTTTCTCCCAGGCGCAGCAACAGAGCTAGGGCCGATTCCCGGGTGGAACGTCCACTGCCCTGAACACCAGCAGCTGTTGCACCTTCAACGGTTGCTTGAGCTGCTGTGGCGCTTGGGACGGGAGCTGGTGGTGACGAAGACGTGGTCATGGCCCAGGCCAGGCCTCCACACGATGCCACGCATGCGCGGCGATTGGGGGGGCGGTTCCTCGTGCCGGGCTGCACAATGGCGGGGACCCACAGGTGCCATCTCCGTGCCCTAGGCTGCGAATAACGAAACGCCATCGTTTCCTAACTTGCCGTCAGGTCGCCGGGCCGGCCCTCCCGCCACCAGTTCTTTGTCCACCCAGTTCAGCGGCTAATCCCGTTTCCCTTTGGCCTTGATGTGAGTCTTGATTCGCGTCGTTTTCAAAGGGAATCTGTCTTGATTTGCCTTCCTGGTCTGGTCTGAATTCTGGGCTGGTCTGAGTTCAGCGCACCCATCCCGCCGTCATGTCCGATTCCCCCGCCAGCCCTGCAGCCGCTGCCGACAGCCTGGAGGTGATCCGCAAGTTCGCCGAGACCTACGCCCAGCGCACCGGCACCTATTTCTGCAGTGATCCCGGAGTCACTTCTGTGGTGCTGGAGGGTCTGGCCCGTCACAAGGACGAACTGGGCGGTGCTCTCTGTCCATGCCGTCATTACGAAGACAAAGAGGCCGAGGTGTCCCAGGCCTTTTGGAACTGCCCCTGTGTGCCGATGCGTGAGCGCAAGGAATGTCACTGCATGTTGTTCCTCACGGAGGACAACCCCTTCCGTGGCGACGAGCAGACCATCTCGATGGACGTGATCAAGGCCGCCACGGCCGGCAACTGAACCTCCCCCTGCCGACAGGCATCTCCCTGAGTCATGACCAGCACTGCCACCGTTGGAGATCTGGTTTCGCAGCCGTACAAGTACGGCTTCGTCACCGACATCGAAACCGAAAAGATCGCCAAGGGCCTCAGCGAGGATGTGGTGCGGTTGATTTCGGCCAAGAAAGAGGAGCCGGCCTTCCTTCTGGATTTCCGGCTGAAGGCCTTTCGCCAGTGGCTGCAACTGGAGGAGCCTGACTGGGCAGCCCTGGGCTACCCGGCGATCGACTACCAGGAGATCATCTATTACGCGGCGCCCAAGCAGCAGGCCAAAAAGGCCAGCCTCGACGAGGTGGACCCCAAGTTGCTGGAAACCTTCGACAAACTCGGCATTCCCCTGAGCGAGCAGAAGCGGCTGTCCAACGTTGCGGTGGACGCCGTGTTCGACAGCGTGTCGATTGCCACCACCTTCCGGGCCCAGCTGGCCGAGCACGGCGTGATCTTCTGCTCGATCAGTGAGGCGGTGAAGGAGTATCCGGAGCTGATCGAGCGCTATCTGGGTACCGTTGTGCCGAGCAACGACAACTACTTCGCGGCGCTTAATTCAGCTGTATTCAGTGATGGCTCCTTCGTGTTCATCCCCAGGGGGGTGGATTGCCCGATGGAGCTCTCCACCTACTTCCGCATCAACTCCGGCGACACCGGCCAGTTCGAGCGCACCTTGATTGTGGCGGAGGAAGGGGCCTCGGTCAGTTACCTGGAGGGCTGTACGGCGCCCATGTTCGACACCAACCAGCTGCACGCGGCGGTTGTGGAACTGGTGGTCTTGGATGATGCCTCGATCAAATACTCCACTGTGCAGAACTGGTATGCCGGCGATGAGAACGGCGTGGGCGGCATCTATAACTTCGTCACCAAGCGTGGCCAATGCCGGGGGGATCGCAGCAAGATCAGCTGGACCCAGGTGGAAACCGGTTCGGCGATCACCTGGAAATACCCCAGCTGTGTGTTGCAAGGTGCCGATTCGGTGGGTGAGTTCTATTCCGTGGCCCTCACCAACAACAAGCAGCAGGCCGATACCGGCACCAAGATGATCCACGTGGGGCCGCGTACGCGCTCCACGATCGTGAGCAAGGGCATCAGTGCCGGCCACTCCTCCAACAGCTACCGGGGCCTGGTGCAGATCGGACCCAAGGCGGCGGGCGCCCGCAATTACAGCCAGTGCGATTCGATGTTGATCGGTGATCAGGCCGCCGCCAACACCTATCCCTACATCCGCTGTCAGCAGCCGGATGCGGCGATCGAGCACGAGGCCAGCACCTGCCGCATCTCCG
>JBIIDV010000066.1:0-14683 GCA_044238185.1 Prochlorococcaceae cyanobacterium
AGCCGTTCGGTGGTGTTGCGGCGGTTCTTCTCGGTGGTGTAGCGAGACACACCAGGAGACCGCTTGGCGGGGTTGGACCGGCATTCCGTGCACTCAAGAGTGATCACGATCCGGACGCCCTTGTTCTTAGCCATGAAGGACGTTGCGCCGCGTGTGCGATGCGAATTGACAAGGGCCCACCTTACTGCGTGATGGGTCCCCCACCCCCCTGTCCTCTCTGTTGCGGCTGTTGCGGCAACGGCCTCCCCGCGGTGGCTGCCTAGGATCACCTGCCGATGTTCCCATGCTTTAGAAGATGCGCGTCTCTCACCAGTGGCTGCGGGAGCTGGTGGGGGGCCTGGACGGCCAGGCCGTCCTGGACCTGCCGATCGAGGCGCTGGCCGAACGGCTCTCCATCGCCGGCTTTGAGGTGGAGGGCATTGAGGATCTGGCCGCCCAGGCCGAGGGCGTGGTGGTGGGCAAGGTGCTGGACCGCCAGCCCCATCCCGACGCCAGCAAGCTGAGCGTATGTCAGGTGGACGTGGGCCAGGCCCAGCCCCTGCAGATCGTGTGTGGAGCCGCCAATGTGCGGGCCGGATTGCACGTGCCGGTGGCTCTGGTGGGAGCCACCCTGCCGGCGGTGAACCTCACCATCAAACCGGCCGAGCTGCGGGGTGTGGCCAGCAGCGGCATGATCTGCTCCCTGGCGGAGCTGGGCCTGCATGACGGCTCCGATGGCATCGCCGAGCTCGACCAGCTCCTCGACGTGATTCCGCCCCTGGGCTCGCCGGTGGGCCCCTGTTTTGGCCTGGACGACCAGGTGCTGGAGCTGGCCATCACCGCCAACCGCCCGGATGGCCTCTCCATGCAGGGCATCGCCCGGGAGGTGGCGGCTCTCAGTGGCGGTCGCACCCGCTTTGGTGCCGTGACACCCGTGGGCGAAGCCGCGCCGTTGGAGCTGGATCACGCCAGTTGCCAGGCCATCGAGCAGGGGGGACTGTTCAGCGTGACGGCCCTGGAGGGCCTGCGGGTCGCTCCTTCGCCTGCCTGGCTGCAACGGCGGCTGGAGAAGGCCGGCATCAGGCCGATCAACAACCTGGTGGATGTCACCAACCTGGTGATGCTGGAGACGGGCCAGCCGCTGCACGCCTTCGACCGGGATCGCCTGGCTGCCCTGAGCGGCGGGGAAGCCCAGCCCTCGGCCCTGGGACTGCGACAGGCCAGACCTGAGGAGCGCTTTACCAGCCTCGATGGCGAAGAGCGTCTCCTCAGCGAAGCGGCCCTCACCGTGACCTACGGGGATCGGCCGATCGCCCTGGCCGGCGTGATCGGCGGTGCCGACGAGGCCGTCTCCGACGGCACCAGCGCGATCTGGCTGGAGGCGGCGGTGTTCGCGCCCCAGCTGGTGCGCCAGTCGGCCCGCAGTGTGGGCCTGCGCACCGAGGCCAGCAGCCGCTTTGAGAAGGGGCTGCCGGTGGAAGCCACCCTGGAGGCGGCCGATCGCGCCTGCGCCCTGCTGGCTGAACTGGCTGGCGGCCGGGTGGTAAACCGCTGGCTGCATGGCCGCCCGCAGCAGCCCACCCCACCGCTGCATCTGCGTCGCGATGCCCTGCACAACCTCCTGGGTCCGGTGGTGGTGGCTGGCGAGCTCCAGGACCTGGACGACACCCGCATCTGCACCACCCTCGAGGCCCTGGGCTGCACGGTGGAGGATCAGGGTGAGGGTTGGCACGTGAGCGTGCCGCCGGCCCGGGCGATCGATCTGCGCCGGGAAGTGGACCTGATCGAGGAAGTGGCCAGGCTGGTGGGCTACGACCAGTTCGCCTGTCACCTGCCCGACCCGATCGAGCCGGGCGGCCTGACAGCGGAGCAGGCCGCTGAACGGCGGCTGCGGCGCGCCTTCTGCCATGCCGGTTTGCAGGAGGTGTGCAGCTTTTCGCTGGTGCCGGTCGCCGACGGCCGCATCCCCTTGGCCAACCCCCTGCTGGCGGATTACGGCCATCTCCGCGACAGCCTGGTGGAGGAGCTGCTGGCCGCTGCCCGGCGCAACCTGCAGAGCGGCCAACCCGGGTTCTGGGCCTTTGAGATCGGCGCGGTCTACAGCACTGCGGTCGAGGGTTGCCGCAGCCTGTTGGTGGGTGTGATCTGTGGTGAGCGGCGTGCTGAGCGCTGGCGCAGCAGCGGCAAGCCAGCGCCCGCCGACTATTTCCAGGCCCGTGGCGCCCTGCAGCAGGCCCTCGACAGCTTGCAGCTGAGTCTGGAGGATCGGGTGCTGAAGAGCCACCCCCTGCTGCACCCGGGCCGGGCTGCCCAACTGGTGCTGGAGGGCCGCCCGGCTGGCTGGTTCGGCCAACTCCATCCCCATCAGGCCGAGCAGGCCGATCTGCCGGAGGCCACCCACCTGTTCGAACTGGAGCTGCCGCCCCTGCTCACGGCGGCCACCCGCCGCAACCGCTGGCAGCCGGCCTTCAAGCCCTACCCCACCGTTCCTGCCGCCGAGCGGGATCTCGCCTTGGTGGTGCCACGCAGCACCCAGGCCTCGACCCTGCTGCAGACCATCCGCAAGGCCGGCAAACCCCTGCTGGAGCATGCCGAGCTGATCGACCGCTACGAGGGCAGCCAGCTGGAGGCTGACGCCTGCAGCCAGGCCTTCCGCCTGCGCTATCGCGATCCCCAGCGCACCCTCACCGACGAGCAGGTGGAGCAGGCCCATGCTGCCGTGCGGGCAGCCCTGGAGAACCAGTGCGGCGCCACCCTGCGCTAGAGCCGCACCAGGCTGACCAGGGTCTCCACATGGCTGGTCTGGGGAAAGAAATCAAGGGGTTGTACCGCGCTCAGGCTGTAAGGGCCGTCGGCTCCGGCCAGGACGGCCAGGTCGCGGGCCAGGGTTGCCGGATCGCAGCTCAGGTAGAGCATCCGCTGCGGCGGTGTCGCCAGGATCGCTGCCAGTGCTTGCGGCTCCAGTCCCTTGCGGGGGGGATCCACCAGCAGGACCGCTGCCCCGCTGAGCCGTTCGCCCAGCAGCGCGCCCACTGTTCCTTCCTCAAAACGGCAGCGCTGGCCGAGCTGGTTGCGCTCGGCGTTGTGGCGGGCCCGCTCCACCGAGGCTGAGCCCAGCTCGATGCCCAACACCTGCCAGCCGGCTGCTGCCAGCGGCAGGCTGAAGGTGCCGATCCCGCAGTAGGCGTCCAGCACCAGAGCAGGCTCTAGGCCCTGCAGAGCCCCCAGCAACAGCGGCACCACCTGCTCGGCCATCGGCGTGTTCACCTGGAAGAAGGTGTCGGCGCCGATGCTCAGGCTCAGGCCGGCAAAGCGCTCCTCGATCCAATCCCGGCCCGCCACAAGCTGGGTGCGGGGGCCGAGAAGCACGTTGGTGGGCCTGTCCTGCAGATTCAGGCACACACCCACCAGCTCCGGCCAGCGATCCAACCAGCGGTTGGCCCAGCGCTCAAGCCCAGGCAGCTCGGCGTGGCTGCTCACCAGGGTGACCAGCAGCTCGCCGCTGTGATGACCCAGACGCAGGCCGAGGTGGCGCAGGCCGCCCTCAGCGTGGAGGTGGCGATCCACAGGCCAGGCACTGGCCTCAAGGTCATGTTTGATCGGGGCAATCAGCTGGTCCAGCCGTGGATCGAGCACCGGACAGTGGTTTACATTCACCAGCCGGTGGCTGCCGGTGCGGTAGTAGCCGGCCAGCAGGCTGCCGTCATCTCTGCGCTCGAGCGGCAGGGTGGCGCGGTTGCGATAGCCCAGGCCATTGCCGGCGCCGAGCGGAGCGGCCACCAACGACTCGGCCTGCGGCAGGTGGGCAATGCGCTGCAGGGCATCCACCACCTTCTGACGCTTCCAGAGCCGTTGATCCTGGAGCTGCTGGTGCTGCAGGCTGCAGCCACCGCAGCGATCAGCCAGCAGACAGGCGGGCTGGCAGCGCTGGGCTGAAGGCTCCAGCACCTGCTCCAGCCGGGCCTGCCAATGGCGCCGGGCCCGATGCTCCAGCCGCACCCTCACTTGATCTCCCGGCAGGGCACCAGGCACAAAGGCCACCCCGCCGTCGAGCATCACAACGCCGCGGCCATCGTGACTGAGACCACTCACAGCGCTTTCCAACACTTGGCCCACCCGCAACGCGCCCCTGGGCTGTGCCTCGCTCTGCATTGGACCTGGACCAGCTCAGCGTGTTGACCCTACGCCGTGCAAAGTGCCGTTACACCTTGCGCAACCGTGGGCGGGAATCGGGATCCGCTCGATACGATGGTCCAGCGTGTGGTCGCTGCGATGAGCGTCGTTCGGGATCTGATTCTTCAGGCAGACGATCAGCTCCGTTACCCCAGTGGCGGTGAGCTCCGCTCGATGGTGGATTACCTCAACGGGGGAGCGCGGCGTTTATCGGTGGTGCGGGTGCTCACCGAAAACGAGAAGAAGATCGTGGATGAGGCTGCCAAGCAGCTGTTTGCCCGCAAGCCGGAGTATGTGGCCCCCGGCGGCAACGCCTACGGTCAGAAGCAGCGGGCCCAGTGCCTGCGCGACTACAGCTGGTACCTGCGGCTAGTGACCTATGGCGTGCTGGCAGGCAGCACCGAACTGATCCAGAAAATTGGTCTTGAGGGTGCCCGCGAGATGTACAACAGCCTGGGTGTCCCGATGCCCGGCATGGTGGAGGCGATGCGGACCATGAAAGAGGCCGCTCTGGCACTGCTGGGAACTGACGATGCTGCTCTGGCTGGTCCTTATTTCGATTATCTGATTCAGGGGATGCAGACCACCACCTGACCCGCAACTTCGATTGCTGCGACAAAAAACCCCGCTGGTGATCCGACGCCAGTGGGGTTTTTTGTCGGCAGGAGTTGCCCACAGCTCGATCAGTTGTCTCGCAAGTCACAGCCTGGTCTCGTAGCAAGTCCCATGCTGGTTCCCCTATGAGATGAGCGGTCCGAGCTGTCCTGTTGGCAGGGGCTGGGGCCGCTCTGGTTTTGTTGTTGGCGGGTTGTGCGTGTGCTGTCTCTGGCGCCCAGCGGAAGGTGGCCCGCACTCGCCCTTGGCACAGTGCGCGTCATCGTCTCGCCGAGCCCAGGCACGACTCAGCAATAGACCCACGGAGATTCTTGAATGAGACACCTGATCGACGACCGGTGACTCCGGTCAGCCTGAGGCACTCACGCTCTCCATCGCGATTCTGGTGCGTTCGCTCGATGGTCTGGTGAGTGAGCTCCATGGTCTGGCAGCTGATGGTGCGCAGCGCCCACAAGCTGGACACACTTGCGTATCTGTGTCTAAAGCAGATACGCAGAAGTTCCTTAATAGCTCAAACCCCTGTGGCGACTGATGCCCTGGCATTGATCAGGGACGGTGGACACGGCGTGAATGGGGTTCTGGACACGACCGATCCGGATCTGCAATCCACTCTGGGGTCACGCACGCTGCTCCCTTCAGTGCATGGACGATCAGATCCACCTGGCTCACCACCACACCGTTTGTGGCGTCCAGAACTAAGGATTTTTGAGAGACTCATGCGCGTTAGTTAAGACCGAAATCCAGCCCTGGAAGTCGCAACTCAGACTCGGGTCTGGTCTTGTTTAGAGGCGCAGATGAGATAGCCCGGCGATTGATCGCCTGCCATGAATCATGGGTCGCGTTAGGGTCTGGACGTGAGACCTGAATAGAGTCGCAATTGAGACGAGCGAGTCAGGGTGTGGGACTGCGGTAGAGCTCCTTGAGGAGTTGGTAGGCCTCGTTCAGTCGGCGCATGCCCTCTTCGGTGCCGCCCGAATCTGGATGGTGGGCAAGCGCCAACTCGCGATAGGCCTCACGAATCTGCGGGAGGGTGAGCCGGTGGCCAGGGGTTGTGGGAAGCTCGAGCAGTTTCAGTGCCCCGTGCAGGGTCATCGTGTGCTCGAGGGTCTGAAATGAGGCCCCTCGCCGCCGCCGGAAGCGATGAACGAAGCGGCGTATCAGGGTGGGCACCCGCACCACCAGGGTGGAGCCGCTGAAGGGATCCTCCAGGATCCCTCCGGCCACAATCACCCGCTCAAAGTCTGGAGCTCCTGGAAGCCAGCAGGGGGCCAGGCTGGTCATCACGTCCGTGACCAGGCTCCAGCTGAACGGTCGCCCCTCGCTCTGGTCACTCTGGGGCCAGAGGTCCTGGGCCAGCCACACCATTGCCGCCTCCAGGACAGTCTCATTGGCTGGTTTGCCGTACAGCTCCAACCAGTGGCTCCGCACCCGCTCCAGGGCCTGATCCAGCACATCAGCAGACATCTGGGGCAACAGATCCAGCGACTCCGCATCGGCACGGTGCCTGGGTTGCAGGCTGCGGCGTACTTGTTCCGATTGGCGGCGCACAAAGCCGGGCAAGTCGATTCCCCGAGGACGGGACCTGGAGCTGGCGGAGTTGGCCTCCGGCTGGTCGGCGGGGTCGGGTCGGAGATCCAGGTCCAGCACGACATCGTCGCTGCTGCCGCGGCACACCAGTACGAGGGCCCCGCGTTCATCGAAGATCCCATCAGCACCCTCGAGCTCCGAACGCTCTTCAGACGATTCAGCCTGGCCATCACTGGTTTCGCCAGGAGACGGGCCGAACAGCTCGTTGAGCAGCCGTTCAACAATGGCGCCGCGGCTACGAAGCCCGTACTCGCCTTTGAGGGCGTCAATGCGCGAGACCAGCTCAGCTGGGAGCTTGAGGTTGATCGTGCGCCACTGCTGCAGCTCGTCCTCGGCCACCGGTCCCCTGCTGGCTGTTCAACGGCCCATCAACTGGCGCATCATCTCCTGTTGGGCCTCAATCGCCCGTTGGTAGCGGTCCAGCTGCTGGGCATTCACACCGGAGCTCTGGATCGGCGGTCGGGATGGCAAGGAGGCAGGCGGCTTTCTGGGTGCAGGCCCCATCAGTGGGTTGGGTGTGGGTGCCCCAGCGCCTGCCGGGGGCCGGGGCGCGGGAGCCACAGCCGTGGCCGCAGCCGCTGGACCCTTGACCGGTACAGGCGGCGCGCTTTGCTGCCGGGCCCGCGCCATTGCCAGCTGGCTGGCTGGCACCACGCTGAGCAGATGGCCAGGGGTGGCATCGGCGGGATACACCAGGCTCACCCGCACAGGATTGGGCACCCCAGGTCGCAGGTTGACGGTGGTGAGGGCATGACTTTCACCGGAGCGCATGCCCAGGTGCATGTCCTGCACACCGTCTTTGGTCTGCACCTGAAGGGAACCGCGGAAGGCGATGAAGGGTGAGGTGCCGGCATTGGCTGAGGGATGGCTCATCACCAACTCATAGGGTCCCGATCCATAGAGATTGAGATCAACATCGAAGCGCACGCCGTAGGTGCCCACGTTGTCCAGGGCTGAATCGGCCATGCGTACAGCAAGGGGATTCACCTGAACGTCACGGGTGCCGAAGTGATGGCGCACCGTGCTGGTGAGCGGAACGTGCAGTGGACCTTCGGCATTCAGGTCGTGGCGCAGTTGGGCCTCGTAGCTGTCGCCCAGTGCTACACCGCCCACGCGGGAGAAGATGCGCCTGTTCTGGATCTCCGCCAGCCTGTTGAGATACACCCGGCCGGGGGCCAGGCGCCGGCTGTCCAGCACGGCGATCAGATCCATCGCCGTAGCACCGTTGCCGCCGGCCACCACAGCCATCTGAAATGGGCCATTGCTGCGACCCCTGAGAAGGCCATTGGCGATGCCGAGCGCAGGCAAGCGCGTCGTCAACAGCACCATGCGACTGCGCGGGGGGATCACCACCTGGTCAACCAGGTTGCGGTCGAGCTGATTGCGCAGCATCTGCACGGCGGTGGCGTCGCCAGGACCGGTGTTCCAGGGACGGCGACCCAGCGGTTTAACCCCCATCAGGTTGTTGGCCAAGTAAGGGGCCTCGAAACTGTTGCGTACGGCCCCCCGCTCGAACTGAATCGTGACCGGTGTGGTGCCTGGATTGATCAGAATCACCCCCAGGGTGAGTTCGGTACGTCGCTGATCGGCCCGAATCTGACTGCGGTAGGTGGGAAAGTACTTGTGATGCATATGCAGGCCGAACTCACCGTTGAAGGTGTATTCGGCATTGGCCAGGGCCATGCCGTTCTCAGCCGCATAGCTGAATCCCGGTACCGAGGAAATCAGGATCCCAGGCCCCTCCACCTCCTCCGGCTGGTTGGAGTGAAGCACCGGCACACGGTTGAAGCTGCCGTTGAGCGGCTTGGCCCGTTGCCCTGCCATCAGGTTAACTGCGGCATCGCCCGGGAGTGCCGGACCCACCGCAGCCAGGCCAAACACCACTCCGGCGATGGCGGGAAACACAGTGGTTGATCTGAATGAACGCAAACTAACTTGACAAATAACGTTTTGAGTGGCTGGTGGCCCGCGCATACCAGCACAAGGGAGGCTCTCCACGGAATGGTGAGCAGTGGAGCCAGGACGAATCCGGCGCGTGCATCTCGTGACCAAGGTGCACGCTCGGTTACTGAAATTTTGGCGACCCGCCAGAAAGGAAGCGACTGCCTCTCGTTCGGGGGGAACGACTCGCTAAAAAGAACGTCCCGAAGCATAGATCCATGATTCCCTTGTTTGGGTGCTGCCCAGGACCTGAGGGCGATCGCCAGCAGGCCATGCGTCGTTTTCAGGAGCGCCGCCTGCACATGTTGCGTTTCTGGCGCGACGGCGTTGAGCGCCAGCTGGCCGCCCTCGATGCCTCGATCAGCACCCTGGAGCAGCAGATGCAACGGCAGCCACAGGAACCCCAGCCCTGAGGAGCTGGTGCAGGTGTGCCAGGCCGCTGCGCAGCCTGCGTTGCACCGTCATTGGACTGATCTGCAGGGCTTCACCGGTGCGCCGGTAGCTCCAGCCAGCGAGCACCACCCGCTCCAGCACCGCCCGCTGGCTGCTCTCCAACTGGCCCAGAAGGTTGCGGACCTCCACCTCCCGTTCCACCTCGGCACTGCTGGCTTGAACGGCAGGCAGACGATCGGTGGCTTCCGGGTCGAGCAGCAGGTGGTCCAGGCTCACGGGCCGGCGGTGCAGTCCGCTCTCCAGAAGGCGCTGCCACTGAGCCGCATTGAGACCCATGGCCTGGCGCAGCTGCTCAGGGGAGGGCGGTTCCGCCGATTGCCGACGCAGCTGGGCCAGTTGATGCTGCTGCTCCTCAAGCCGCCGCGGCAGACGCACCACCGGGGCCGTGTCCCGGAGGTAATGAAGGATGGCTCCCCGGATATGGGGCCGGGCAAAAGCGTCGAAGGGCGTTTGGCGCTGGCGGCTGTAGAGCTCGGCGGCCCGCAACAATCCCAGCAGTCCCACCTGCACGAGGTCGTCGAGGGGTTCGGCACAACGCAGGTGGTAATGCAGGGCGATTGGCCGCACCAGTTGCTGGTACTGCTCGATCCGGGCATTGCGTTGCTGGAGCGTTCGGGGCAACCGGCGCTGGCGACCAGCGGTGTTGCTGGTGGCAGGACGGGCTGCGCGTGGACTGATGAGGGTGCTGGACATGACAAATGGGCCGGAGCAGAACCGTGCTCCTTCTTTTCCAAACAGCTCCAGCGCCCCTGCTCACCACAACCGTGAAAACACGGAATCACAGCGCCGTCATTCAGGCTGCTCCCTTCCTGTGCGCGCGACGCTGGTGGCCGCAACAGACCTGAGCAGCTGCCAGGGGCCCTGGTGCTCCAGCCAGTCCAGATCAGAAGCCTCGGTGGCCAGCAGGTAGCCGGCAAAGCCCAGGGCATTGACGCTGAACCCCGCGCAGTGCTCCCGTTGCCTGCGCACAGTCATCAACCAGTGATCAGTGAACAGCAGGTTGTAGGGGTGGCGAGGCTGGGGGTCGTGCCGCGGGTCGCCGAGTCCGAGCTGGCGGGCTTGGTCGCGGTAGTGATGCTCCAGCTCCCGGGCCCGTTCACTGGGGCTGGAGCACTCCACTCCCTGCTGCGGCCGGCGGCTGATGGCGTAGTGCCAGGGCCAGCACGGCTGCTGCTGATCCAGCTGCTGGAGAATCGACTCCGCCAGGGGACAGCTGCTCGCCGCTGCTGGCCTGGGCAGCAGCTGCAGGTGACGGTGGGGCTGGCTGGCGCCGGATGCGGCGCAGCTGTTGAAGAACCACAGCCCGCCGGTGTCGGCATCCAGTTCGGCCACCGCTTGCCAGTCGCGGGCCTGCAGCCAGCCTGACTGGGGCTGCCAGTGCTGGGTGATCAGCAGCAGATGGCCCGGCTGAACCGGGTACTTGTTGAGCAGCACCACGTGGCTCTGGCCTAGCTGGGCCAGCTCCAGGCGCGGGTCCCAGGGCAGGAAGGGATTGGGGCGTGGCCCACTGGCTCGCAGGTGCTTGGGGCTGGCGCTCAGCAGGCGCCGCACCACGAACGGATCGGCTGCAGGCAGGGCCAGCAGATCAGTGGCCAGGGGAACCAGGGCCTGGACAGCCCGGGCCTCATCGGAGCGCTGCAGGCCCGCCTTCCAGAGGCGCTCAGCTCGCTCCACCGGCCTTGAGGCGTGCCAGGGAAGCTCCCTGGTAGTAGTGCCCCAGGATTTGGTTGTAGGTGTAGCCCCGCTGGGCGAGCTCTTGGGCCCCGTGCTGGCTCATGCTGGCTCCAAGGTGCCCGTGGGCCTCGATCGTGATCTGGGTGGTGGCGGCGTAGAGGCTCTCCACGATGGCCCCCTGGTAGCTCAGGATCAGGCCGGCAGTGCTGGCGGTGGCGTCCTGGGTACGACCGTTGACGCTGGCCAGGCCCCGGTACGCCTGCCAGCGGGTGGTGTCCCCCAGATGCCAGTGGGGATTGGCGGGCCGGGCCATGTGGGCCAGGGCGTAGGAGCGAGCGGCCACCGCCTGGGCACGGAGGGCCTCCATCGACCAGCCGCTCGGCATCTCAGCGCCCACCACCGAGCTGATGTAGCGCTCCAGGCTGAGGTGATTGATCACCCGCAGGCCGGACCTGTCCTGGATCAGGCGCAGCCGGCCGGCGTAGGCCGCTCCGTTCACCAGCAGGGCGGAGCCGCTGGTCTGCAGCCAGGCCTCTGGCCCCGCTGCCCAGAGACCGCCCAGTTGCACCGGCTCCCCTGCCTGGCCCTGTTGCAACACCGCCCCCTGCTGGCTCACCAGTTGCCAGGGACCGTTGGCCGAGAGGCTGGGTACCTCACCGGCGCCAAGCAGGGCCACCCGGATCTCCAGATCCACGGGCGCGGCGGCGGCGGGCTCCACCAGGGCCTGGGCCTGGCCTGCCGGTGCGGCTGAGCCCGCCACCTCGGGCACGGGCTGGCCGCGCTGGGCCTGCAGCTGACGCAGTTGCTCACTGGCCGCTTGCGTATCCACGGCACTGCTGGGGGGCACCTCCATCAGGGTGTCCAGCAGAGCTCTCTGGCTGATGGCGTTCGATCGGGGAAGCATCCCCTGGGCGGCAAAGCCGAGGCCGAGGGCTGCGGTGGCCACCGGCATCGCCAGCAGGAGCTGACGGGGGGAACCAGTGGGCAGTTTCAGTTCAGCAGGTCGTCCCAGGCGCAGAACGCGGGACACCCAGGTTGCAAGGTTCCGTCCCACAGGAGATGTCCCGCGCCGCTCAGGCGGATCATGCCTGAGGAATGGGCCTCACACACCATCCCCCCAGGACGGTCTGAACATTGCCAGCCATGCACACGCTGGCGACCCAGCTGCTCCAGCCACCAGGGGGCCAC
Organism: Prochlorococcaceae cyanobacterium; assembly: GCA_044238185.1. Classification (GTDB taxonomy): domain Bacteria; phylum Cyanobacteriota; class Cyanobacteriia; order PCC-6307; family Cyanobiaceae; genus NIES-981. Next base: position 11,611 of record JBIIDV010000066.1, read on the forward strand.
CAGGGCGTGGGCGGAACCGGTGACTGGATCTTCGTCAATGCCCAGCCCCGGTGCCAGGAAGCGCAGCTGGTAATCGCAGGCCTCGCCCAGCACCTGGGGCACGTGTTCAGACGCCGCGGGATCGGCGTCGATCCGCTGCATCAGCACCAGTCCCGGCCACGCCTCCCGGGGCAGGGTCTGGGCTGGCAGATCAGCCGCCTGCAATGGGGCCCCCGCCGGCAGGAGCACCACGCGGTAACCCAGGGCCGACTCCCAGTAGGCCTGCGGAACTGCCCCCAGCTGGACATCCAGGTAGCCCAGCAGCTCTGCAGAGGCGATGGCCGGCATGAGCGGCCCACTCGGCAGCACGATCGACGCCGTGCCGGGCAGGTTCCCAAGCTGCACGGCCAGGGGGCCGCTTTGGCTGAGGAGGCTGGTGCTTTCACCCGCCCGCATCAGACCCCAGTGGCCCAGGGCCAGGGTGGCCGCCAGGGTGGCGTGGCCGCAGAGCGGCACCTCACAGGTGGGGGTGAACCAGCGCAGGTGCCAGCCCCCGGGATGGCGCAGCAGGAAGGCCGTCTCCGACTGGTTGAGGCTGCGAGCCAGGGCCTGCATCGCCGCTGCCGCCAGCGGCTTCTCCAGCAGCACCACCGCGGCTCCATTGCCGCCGCAGGGCGTTTCGGTGAAGGCCTCCACCAGCACCGCCGGACAGGACAGGGAAAGCTCCTGGGTCATCGCTGGCTTGGCAGGGCTTCAGTGGGGGCATCTTCGGGCTTCAGGCCCCGGCCCATCAGGCTCCGGGCCGCAGCTTCGGCGGTGGCCTGCCCCGCGATCACCGCCACCACCTGCTCACAGATCGGCAGAGCCCAGCCCTCCCGCCGGGCCAGCGCCACCGCCGCCCGCGCTGTGACCAGACCTTCCACGGTGGCGCCGATGCCGTGGGCAGCCTGCTCGGCGCTCTGGCCCTCGGCCAGCAGCAGGCCGCAGCGGTAGTTGCGACTGAGGGGGCTGGTGGCGGTGGCCAGCAGATCGCCCAGGCCGGCCAGGCCGTAAAGGGTGGAGCGGCAGCCGCCCAGCCCCTCTAGCACCACCCCCATCTCAGCGAGCCCGCGGGTGAGCAGGGACGCGCGGGCGTTGGCACCGAGATGCAGGCCGTCGCAGAGGCCGGCAGCCAGAGCCATCACGTTCTTCAGGGCGCCTGCCAGTTCCGTGCCCAGGGGATCGCTGTTGGTGTAAAGCCGCAGGTTCGGGGTACTGAGCTCGGCCTGCAGGCGCCCCGCCAGGTGCTGGTCGGCGCTGGCAACCACGCTGGCGGCCGGCAGGCCCTCAGCCAGCTCTGCCGCCAGGTTGGGCCCACTCAGTACGGCCACGGGGTTGGCCAGGTGGCTACGCCAGATCTCACCGGCGGTGATCAGGCGATCGAGGTCAATCCCTTTGCTGCAGCTCAGCAGCGGCAGCTGCGGGGGCATCTGGGCCGCCAGGCCCTGGGCCAGGGGCTCCACGGCCGCCATGGCCACGGCCATCACCGCCAGGTCGCAATCGCGGAGCAGGGGAAGGGGATCGCCGCCATCCCGGCGCGACCAGCTGCGCAGTTGGTGGCCTTGGCCAATCCAGATGCTCTCCAGCGTGCTGCCCCAGGCGCCACGGCCGATCAGCGCGATCCGCAGGGACATGGCGCGGCTCCACACCCAGTTGCGCTTGCCATCATGCGCCACACCTGGGAGACACGGGCCATGGCCGTGGCAATGGGCCTGGATCACTGGCAAGGGCGGGCCCTGGTGGTGGGCTGCGGTGGCATCGGCTCCGCTCTGGTGCGGGGCCTGCAGGAGCGCGCGCCCGCGCTGGAGCGGCTGGCCACCAGTCGTTCACCCGAGCCGGCAGCACCGCTGCCGGCTCGGGTGCTGCATCTGGATCTGGCCAGTGACCGCAGCCTGGCCGAGCTCAGAGCATCCCTGGCGGACGGCCCACCGCTGCGGCTGGTGATCAACACAGCCGGCCTGTTGCAGGGGGAGGGGATCGCGCCGGAAAAGCGGCTGACCCAGGTGAGCCGCGCCGCCCTGCTCACCAGCTTTCAGGTGAATGCCTTTGCGCCGTTGCTGCTGGCCCAGGCCCTGGAACCGCTGTTCCCCAGGGATCTGCCCTGCCACTTCGCCAGCCTGTCGGCACGGGTGGGCAGCATCGGCGACAACCGCTCTGGCGGCTGGTACGCCTATCGCGCCGCCAAGGCCGCCCAGAACCAGTTGCTGCGCACTCTGGCCCTGGAGTGGCGGCGACGGCTGCCCCAGCTGTGCGTGAGCCTGCTGCACCCGGGCACCACGGCCACGCGCCTCTCTCAGCCGTTTCAGGCCAATGTGCCGGCCGGCCAACTGTTCAGTCCGGAGCGCTCGGCGCGGCAGCTCCTCGACGTGCTTAGCGGGCTGGGGCCGGAGCAGAGCGGCGGGTTCTGGGCCTGGGACGGCCAGCCAATCCCCTGGTGAGAACCCCTGCGCGGTTCTCAGGCGGCGTGCTGGTGGAGCAGGTCGAGGGGGATCAGCTCGAGGGTGCCCTGTTCAGTTGCCGCCAGGCGCACCGGTGGGGCCATGCCGTCCTGGTAGGCCTCCAGCCAGCGCGGGGCACACACGCACCAGTGGTCGCCAGGCTTCAGCCCTGGAAAGCCATAGGCGGGGGCTGGGGTGCGGAGGTCGTTGCCCTGGGCCCGGCTGTAGCTGAGGAAGGCCTCGGTCATCACACAGCACACGGTGTGGCGGCCGAGGTCGGTGGTGTTGCTGCGACAGGTGCCATCGCGGAACCAGCCGGTGAGCGGTTCACAGCTGCACAGCTCCAGGGGGTCGCCCAGGACGTTGGTGGCTTCTGGGCTGGCTGCGGTCTGGGATTCGGGGGTGGCAGACATGGATCCGGACGACTGGACGCAATGGATGGACAGGGGTCTGGCGACTCGAAAGGGCAGGGATCCAGGCGGAAACCTGGCCCAGGTGGTTGACGGACTGCGGGGGTGAGGCGTTAAAGGTCGTTCAGGCGGTTCGTCCGTCGTTGTGCGCACCCCCTTCATGAGCTGGGAATTCACCGAAGATGCGGCCTTTCTGGCCCTCTGCGA
>JBIIDV010000002.1:0-140554 GCA_044238185.1 Prochlorococcaceae cyanobacterium
CTGGTGAGTGGTGGAGATGCGCGTCCTGTTCGCCGCGGCTGAGTGCGCACCCCTGGTGAAGGTGGGTGGCATGGGCGATGTGGTGGGTTCCCTGCCCCCCGCCCTGGCCCGGCTCGGCCATGACGTGCGCGTGATCCTGCCGGGCTACGGCCGGCTCTGGTCACGGCTCTCGATCCCAGCGGAGCCGGTGTGGCGCGGCCACACGATGGGCAACGACTTTGCGGTGTTTGAAACCACCCATCCCACCACCGGTCTGCCCCTCTACTTGGTGGGCCACCCGGTGTTCGACGCCGAGCGCATCTACGGCGGCGACGACGAGGACTGGCGCTTCACCTTCTTTGCCAGCGCCACGGCCGAGTTCTGCTGGCACCACTGGAAGCCCCAGGTGCTGCACTGCCACGACTGGCACACCGGCATGCTGCCCGTGTGGATGCACCAGGACCCGGAGGTGAGCACGGTGTTCACCATCCACAACCTCAAGTATCAGGGCCCCTGGCGCTGGAAGCTCGACCGCATCACCTGGTGCCCCTGGTATATGCAGGGCGACCACACGATGGCGGCGGCCCTGCTCTATGCCGACCGGGTGAATGCGGTGTCGCCCACCTATGCCCAGGAGATCCGCACGGCGGAGTACGGCGAGAAGCTGGAGGGCCTGCTCAATTACATCAGCGGCAAGTTGCGCGGGATTGTCAATGGCATCGATGTGGACGACTGGAACCCGGCCACCGATCCAGTGCTGCCGGCGCGCTTCACGGCCGACGACCTGGGCCCGCGGGCCCAGAACAAGCAGGCGCTGCAGGAACGCTTCGGGCTGACGGTGAACCCCCGCAGCTATCTGATGGGGATGGTGAGCCGGCTGGTGGACCAGAAAGGGGTGGACCTGCTGCTGCAGGTGGCCGACCGGGTGCTGGCCTACACCGACAGCCAGATCGTGGTGCTGGGCACCGGCGATCGCACCTATGAGGCCGGGCTCTGGCAGATGGCCGCCCGGCACCCCGGCCGCTTTGCGGTGTTCCTCACCTACGACGACGCCCTCTCCCGGCTGATCTACGGCGGCAGCGACGCCTTCCTGATGCCCAGCCGCTTCGAGCCCTGCGGCATCAGCCAGATGCTGGCCATGCGCTACGGCTCGATCCCCGTGGCCCGCATGGTGGGGGGCCTGGTGGACACCGTGCCCCCCAACGATCCGGCCGCCGGGCGGGGCACGGGGTATGGCTTCGACCGCTACGAGCCGATCGACTTCTACACGGCGATCGTGCGCTCCTGGGAGGCCTACCGCAACCCCACCGCCTGGGCCCAGCTGCAGAAGCGGGCGATGGCGGTGGACTTCAGCTGGGAGCGCTCCGCGCTGGAGTACGACGCGATGTACCGCGACGTGTGCGGCGTGAAGGAACCCACGCCGGAAGCGGCGGCGGTGGAGCAGTTCTCCCAGGGGCAGGACGCCGATCCCAGCCGCCGGGGCCTGGCCGGGCTGCTGAAGCGGCGCTGATCGCCGCCGGTGGCTGAACCGGAGCAGCAGCGCGATCGGCTGGCCCACGACGATCTGCCCGCTGTGTATGTGAGTCCCTGGGGCCTGCTGCGCCGCGACCTGCTGGCGGTGCTGGCCACGGTGCGGCTGGGGGCGTGGCAGCTGTGGCGCCGCAACCGGCAGGGCGACCTGCCCCGGCCGGCGTTCTGGCCCCGGGCCCTGGTCGCCTGGTTCTGGCCAGCGCTTCTGGGGCTGCTGCTCAGCCTGCTGGTGGCGGCAGGCTGGGGACTGCGGGCCCTGCAGGCTCCCCCCCCGACAGACCAAGTCTCCTCCCCGGCACCCGCCCTGAACGAGACGGCTGCTGAGCCCCTTGCCGAGGAACCGCCAATTCTGGAGCCCCCTGCCGAGGCCCCCCCGGCTGCTGAGCCCCCTGCTGAGCCCCCTGCCCAGTCCCCAATCCCAGAGCCGGAGCCCCCGCAGGACCCGCTGGCCCACCAAGCCGACCCCCTGCTGCAGGCCTTCGCCGCTGAGCAGGGGGCCGAGCTGCTGCAGGCGGCGCGGCTGCAGGAACGGGATGGGGATCTGGAGCTGCTTCTGGACCAGCCCTTGTGGCAGAGGTTGCCGGCGACCGAGCGCCTGGGGCTGGCGGAGCAGTGGCAGCTGCGGGCTGAATCCTTGGGCTATGGGCGTCTTTGGGTGCTCAACGGGCAGGGGCGGCCCCTGGCGCGCAGCGCCCGGGTGGGCTCAGGCATGATCCTGCTCGCTCCCCTGTCGCCTGCGCATGCCCCTTGATCTCGCCTGCCTGCAGCAGTTGTGGGGGCCGCCCCTGGTGGGGGATGCCGCCGCCTGCCCCTCGCCCCAGCTGAGCGCGATCAGCACCGACAGCCGGGCCCTGGCGCCGGGCAGTTTGTTTGTGCCGCTGGTGGGCGAGCGCTTTGATGGCCACCGCTTTCTGGCCGATGCCGTGGCGGCCGGCTGCCGGGCGGTGCTGCTGCAGCGCGACCGGCTGGAGCCCGCAGCCCTGGAGCAGCTGCAAGGTGCGGCCAGGGCCAGCGGCTGCGCGATCTGGGCGGTGGACGACACCCTGCTGGCCTACCAGCAGCTGGGGCGGCAGGGGCGGCGGCAGCTGGCGGTGCCGGTGGTGGCGGTGACGGGCTCGGCGGGCAAGACCAGCACCCGCGAGCTGATCCGGGCGGCCCTGGGATCCCTGGGGCCGGTGCTGGCCTCCAGCGGCAACGAGAACAACGACGTGGGCGTGCCGCTCACCCTGCTCAAGGCCACCCCCGAGCAGCGGGCCCTGGTGATCGAGATGGGCATGCGCGGCCTGGGGGAGATCGAGCGCCTGAGCGGCTGCGCCCAGCCGGACGTGGCGGTGATCACCAACATCGGCACCGCCCACATCGGCCGGCTGGGCAGCCGGGAGGCGATCGCCCGCGCCAAGTGCGAGATCACCAGCAGCCTCAAACCGGATGGTCTGCTGGTGATCCCGGCCGGCGATCCCCTGCTGGAGGCTGCCGTGGCCGCGGTGTGGCAGGGGCGGATCTGCCGGATTGCCCTCCACGATGAACCGGGCCAGGAGCAGGCCAACCTGGTGGGCCGCTACGACGGCGCGGCCGGGGTGCTGGAGCTGGAAGGGGAGCTGCTGCGGCTGCCCCTCGATGGCCGCCACAACGCCCGCAACCTGCTGCTCGCCGCCGCTGTGGCGCGGGAGCTGGGGGTGCCGTTCACAGCGCTGCAGTCCCTGGAGGTGGCCGTGTCGGATGGCCGCAACCGGCGCCTGCAGCTGGGCGGGCTCACGGTGCTGGATGAGACCTACAACGCCTCGCCGGAGGCGGTGCTGGCGGCCCTCGACCTGCTGGCCAGCCAGGGGGGCCGGCGCTTTGCGGTGCTGGGCACGATGCTCGAGCTGGGGGAGCAGGGTGAGGCCCTGCATCGGCAGGTGGCCGAGCGGGCCCGGGAGCGGGGGCTGGATGGGCTGGTGGTGGTGGCGGCGGGTCCGGAGGCCGCCGTGATGGCCGAGGCTGCCACCGGCCTGCCCCGGCTGGCGGTGGTCGCCACGCCGGAAGAGGCGGCTGCGCCATTGGCCGAGTGGCTGGCGGCTGGCGATGTGCTGCTGCTCAAGGCCAGCCGCGGCGTGGCCCTGGAGCGGTTGCTGCCATTGCTGGAGGGGCTGGTCTAGGCCGGCCCGCGCCAGTCTTCGCGCACCAGCTGGCGGGCGCGGCCGAGGGCGAGGGCGCCGCTGGGCACGTCCTTGGTGAGGGTGGAGCCGGCCCCCACGGTGACGTTGGCCCCCAGGGTGATCGGTGCCACCAGCACCGAGTTGGCGCCGGTTTTGCTGCCGGCGCCGATCACGGTGCGGTGCTTGTTCACGCCGTCGTAGTTGGCGGTGATCGTGCCGGCGCCCACGTTCACGTTCTCGCCCAGGTCGGCGTCGCCGATGTAGCTGAGGTGGTTCACCTTGCAGCCCGCCGCCAGGCTGCTCTTCTTCACCTCCACGAAGTTGCCCACCCGGCAGCCCTCCGCCAGCTCGGCGCCGGGGCGCAGGTGGGCGAAGGGGCCGATGGCGCAGTCGGCTGCCACCGTGGCCTCGCGCACCACCGACTGCACGATCTCCACCCGCTCGCCGAGGCTGGCGTCCTGGATCAGGCAGCCCGGACCGATGCGGCAGCCCTCGCCGATGGTCACCGCGCCGCGGAAGTGGCACTGGGGCTCCACCACCACGTCGCGGCCGAAGCGGGTGGCGTCGCTGAGGGTGCAGCTGGCCGGATCGGTGAAGGTCACCCCCTCGCGCATCCAGTGCTCCCGCAGCCGCTGCTGCAGCACCGCCTCGCACTGGGCCAGCTGGAGGCGGTCGTTGATGCCGTTGATCTCGTCGGCATCGGCCACCTCCAGGTGCATGGCCGGGCTGAGCATGGCCACCGTGTCGGTGAGGTAGAGCTCGCCCTGGTCGTTGTTGGTGGTGAGCTGGGGCAGCACCGCGGCCAGTTGGGGCCAGCTGAAGCAGTAGATGCCGGCGTTGATCAGGTTGTTCACCCGCTGGGCGCCGCTGCAGTCGCGGTGTTCCACGATCCGCTCCACCCGCCCCTGGCCATCGGCGAACACCCTGCCGTAGCCGGTGGGATCGTCGAGGCGGGCGGTGAGCAGGGTTACGGCGGCGCCGCTGCTGCGGTGCTGCTCCAGCAGTTGCTGGAGGGTTTCCGGGCGCAGCAGGGGCACGTCGCCGTTGAGCACGAGCAGCTCGCCACGGAAGCCCTCCAGGGGCTGGAGCAGCTGCTGCACGGCGTGGCCCGTGCCGTTCTGGGGTTGCTGGAGCACGAACTCCAGGCCGCTGTGCTGGCCCAGGGAGCGCTCCACCCGCTCGGCCTGGTGACCCACGATCAGCAGGCGCCGCTCGGGGCTGAGCTGCTCACAGCTGCCCAGCACCCGCTCCACCAGCGTGGCGCCGGCCAGGGGTTGGAGCACCTTGGGCAGGGCACTCTTCATGCGGGTGCCCTTCCCAGCGGCCAACACGGCAACGGCGAGCATGGACCGAGGCAACAGCTGGAGCGGAATCTAGGTGGCCCGCTCCAGGCCCCAGCGGCGGCGCCAGGCGCTGGTGGAGGTGGCCGTGCTGGCGGCCTGGGCCCGCTGGCGGGCGGCGAGAATCGCGGCGGCCGTGGCCCGGCCGCTGGGGTCGCGGTAGGGCTCGGCGGCCCGGGTGTGGAGGTGCTCCAGCTCCATCGGCGCCAGGGGCCACACTGGCCCCCCGCTCGCCAGGGCTGTGGGGCTGGCGGCGGTGCCGTAGCTCCAGGCGTTGCCAGTGGCCAGCTCGGTCGCCAGCTCAGCCGGCGGCTGGATGGAGGCCAGCTCCAGGCCGGCCAGGCGCAGGCTGTGGCGCACGGCGGCGGCGCAGCAGTAGGTGAGCAGCCGGCCTTGGGGCTTGAGCAGGCGGGCCAGCTGGCCGAGGAACTCCAGGCTCCAGAGCTCGGGGCAGTGCGGGGGCGAGAAGGCGTCGAGCAGCACCAGATCACACTGGCCGGCCAGCTGCCGCTCGCCCAGCAGCTCCGGCAGGCGCTGGCGGGCATCCCCCCAGTGGAGGCTGGCGGTGCAGTTGGACGTGCAGCTGGACGTGCAGTTGGCTTCTTGTGTTGCAGTGCTGCTGGCGAGCACCTGCTCGAGCAGGGCCAGGGTGGCCGGCTGCCACTGGCGGCGGAATGGCTCCGCCGCCAGGGCCGTGCGCAGGGGGGCGGCCTCCAGTTCCAGGCCGTGGATGGTGAGGCCCAGGCCGCGGGGGCTGGCGGCCTCCAGCAGGGCCGCACTGTTGGTGCCCAGGCCGAAGCCCACGTCCACCACCAGCAGCTGGCTGCCGGCGGGGAAGCGCTCCAGCTGGGCGGGCAGCACGAATTTGTCCCAGGCTTCCCTGAGGGCGCCGACGCCGGCGTGAAACCCTTCGCCGAAGCGGCTGCTGAACAGGCTGAAGCTGCCGTCTCCGCCGAGCCGGGGGCGCAGTCCTTCAGATGTGGAGTCGCCGCAGGTCATCCCAGAAGTTCGGATACGACACCGCCGCCGCCTCGGGCCGGTGCAGGCTGGTGCTGCCCCTGGCGATGCCGGCGGCCACCGCCAGGCTCATGGCCACCCGGTGGTCGGTTTCGCTGTCCACCGTGGCCCCCTGCAGGTCGGTCACGCCAGTGATCGCCATGCCGTCTTCGAATTCCGCAATGCGGGCGCCCATGGCCCCGAGTTGGCGGGCCATCACCGCCAGCCGGTCGGTTTCCTTCACCCGCAGCTCGCCGGCATCGCTGATCCGGCTCACCCCCTCGGCGCAGCAGGCGGCCACCGCCAGCACCGGGATCTCATCCACCAACCGGGGGATCAGCTCGCCGCCGATCTCGAACGCCTGCAGCGGCCCATGGCTCACGCGCAGGTCGCCCACCGGCTCGCCGGCCACATCCCGCTGGTTGAGCACCTCCAGCCGGGCACCCATCTGCTCCAGCACCTCGAGGATGCCGGTGCGGCTGGGGTTGAGGCCCACGTTCTCCACCGTGAGCTCGGCCCCGGGGGTGATGGCGGCGGCCACCAGCCAGAAGGCGGCTGAGCTGATGTCGCCCGGCACCACCACGCTCTGGCCCGTGAGCCGGCTGCCGGGGGTCACGATCACCTCGGTGAGGCTGGGGCCCCCCACCGCCAGCTGGGCGCCGAAGGCCCGCAGCATCCGCTCGCTGTGGTCGCGGCTCTGGGCCGGCTCGATCACGGTGGTGGGTCCCTCGGCGCTGAGGCCCGCCAGCAGGATGGCGCTCTTCACCTGGGCCGAGGCCACCGGCGTGCGGATCGTGGTGCCCTTGAGCGGTTGGCCCAGCACCGCCAGCGGCGCGAAGTTGCCCTCCTTGCGGCCGTGGATCACCGCCCCCATCTCGGCCAGGGGCGCCCCCACCCGCCGCATCGGCCGGCCCCGCAGGGAGCCGTCGCCCGAGAGCACGAAGTGGCGTCCCACCCGGCCGGCCAGCAGGCCCAGCATCAGTCGCATGGTGGTGCCGGAATTGCCGCAGTCGAGCACGTCGCCTGGCTCCCGCAAGCCGTCCAGCCCCACCCCCTGCACCAGCACCGGTTCGCCGGCCCGGATCTCCGTCACCTCCACCCCCATGGCCCGCAGGCAGGCGGCGGTGCTCAGGGGGTCCTCCGCCGGCAGCAGCCCCTCGATGCGGGTTTCCCCCTCGGCAATCGCCCCAAACAGCAGGGCGCGGTGGGAGATCGACTTGTCGCCCGGCACCCGCACCGTGCCCCGCAGGCTGCCGCCGCCGCTGAGCTGCAGGGGGCTGGGTGGGGCGGCGGTCTCAACCACGGGCGACAGGGCGCTGATTCGGCGATCCTATGGAGCATGCACGCCGCTGCCATGGCCTGGTTGGTATCCCTGTTGCTGGCCCTGCTCCTGTGGCTGGCCCCTGCTCCGTCCCGGGCCCTGGCGGCCGACCAACCCCTGCAGGTGGAGCACTACCTCTGCGAGGGGGATCCCCTGCGCGCGGCCGTTTATCCCGGAGCCGTGGATGCCGTGGGCATCCCCAACACGGTGGCCGGCACCCCCCCGGGCGCCTACGTGGTGCTGCAGTGGCGCGACCTCCGCCTGCAGCTGCCGCGCACCAACAACGCCGGCCCGCCCAGCTACACCGACGGGCGCTGGTGGTGGAGCCCGGTCGACCCGGATCGGCCGGAGTTCAAGCAGCGCCGCGCCGCGGTGGAGATCTATGCCTGTGAGCGCCGCCTGTGAGCGCCCAAGGGCTGCGACGTTTTTCCACCACGCTGGTGAATGGCAGCCACTGTGCCGGGGAGTGGTTGGCGCAGCTGGCGGTGTGAGCCCTGGTTCAAGGTTGCGGGTCCGCTGCCGCGTCAATCGGCTGGAGCCAGGGCTCCAGAAAGCTCAGGGGCCGGGCCATGGTGGCCGAGAAGCCCAGAATGCCCCGGTCGTGGTGGCTGTACACCACCTGGGTGTCGGCGTCGAGCAGGACGGTGCCGCCCCGTTGGGTGAGGTGGCTGTCGCTGGGCACATAGGTGCGCCAGCGGCCCAGCACTTCCACCATGTTGCGCAGCCGCACCGTGGCCAGCTCGAAGGGCCGCTGGTAGCCCTGCCCCACCAGGTTGAACAGGGGCAGCTCCAGCCGCGGTGGCGCCTGGCGGTCGCCGCTGTAGCCGCGCAGCACTTCGGCCAGGGTGCCCGGCGAGCCGATGCCTGCACACATCAGCAGCAGGGCTGGCCAGGGGCCACCCGGCACCTGCAGGCCGGCATACAGCCCCAGGGCCCGGTGCAGCTCCGCCGTGGCCTCCACCTGCAGGCAGGGGCGGGGCAGGCCCGTGAACTGGCAGAAGCGGTCTGCGCCGGCCTCGTTGCCGATGGCCACACAGGCGAGCTGGATCCCGCAGGCCTCCAGCCGCGGCAGGGCCTCCGCCAGGGCCTGGGCGTACTCCAGGCTGTCGAAGTCGCCCAGTTGACCCATCACCACCACCAGCCGCCGCTGGCCAGGGGCTGGCGCCGGGAAGCGCGCCAGCCGATCGAGTAGGGGCTGGGGCGCCGGGCTTGGACTGGGGCTGACTTGGCTCACGGCTGGGATCGGCGGCAACGATCAACCCATGCTCCTGCCTGCCCATTCACTCTTAAAGGAAATCTTGCGCTTTTTGTTAATCAACAGGGGTGATTGAGGGCCCCAAGGCTTCAGCTAATGGCTGGCGGCGAGAGGGCTCTTGGTGCGCTGGGGTTGTGACTCCGCGTAGGGAATCTCATCGATTGCTTGTCAATGGCTCAATCGCCCCTACGTTGTCGCCGCGGCCCTGTCCTGTTCGTTCTGTGCTTCGGATTCCTGCCTGGTCACTGGTCCCATGCTGGGCCGCAGTTTTGGCAGTGATTGCTGTTGCCTCTCCTGCTCAGGCTGTTGTGAATTGCAAGGGTGGTGCAACCGCTGCAGGCGGCGCGGTGGCCTCCGGCACCGATTGCGGTGTTCTGCGCCTCGGTGACACATTTGCGCTCGATCTCACCGCCTATTTCGACACGTTGAACGACCCCACGTTCAGGGACACACTCCTGATGGTTGGGGTCACAACCAGTGGCGGGACGCCCCTGGCTTTCACCGATCTTCAGGTTGTTGTCAATGGCGTCACCTGGGGCTATGGAGCCTTCAACGGCCCGATCGCTTTGTGGGGACCTGAGCCCTATCAGCCCTTTGGGTCGGCTGCAACCGCGTTGGGCTATCAGCCTGCCAATCCGAGTGGCTTTCTCGGTCGCTACCAGTCGCTGGATGTCAGCTTTGATGCTCCCGGCTTCGGCGGCTTCAGCAGTGATCCAGGCTCGCCCAACGCGATCACCCTGCAATCGGTGAGCAGCTTCCAGATCAGGGGCACGCTCGCCAGTCTCCGCCAACCCAGCGCCGCCATCACCATCCGGTTTGCCGTGGGCCCAGCTGGCGTGGTGCCAGCTGACACGCTCCCGTTGCAGGACTCTGGCCAAGGTTCAGGTTTCGGCGGCTACTTCACCACCCAGGTGCCCGGGCCGCTGCCCCTCGGGGCCGCCGCCGCCGCCCTGGCCTGGAGCCGTCGCCTGCGCCAGAAGCAACGGGCAGGCCAGGCCATCCCGCCCCGTGCCCCTGAGTGATTCCCAGGCCGCCCCTAGCATCGCCTTGGCTTCTTCCTTCTGAGATCTGATTCCTATGGCGTTGTCCCGGCTGCTGCAGCCTGTTCTTGTCACCTCCAGCCTGCTTCTGCTGATCGATGCTGGCCTGGGCCGTGCGTCTTGCCAGTTTCTGATGCCAATCGAAGGGGGCGGTGAGCCGGTGGTGGACAAGCGGATCAGCCCGGATGGCTTGCTGCGCCGCACCAACTGGAACACCGACTTCGCCGTGGATCGCACCTACGCCAGCTACCGCATCAACCTACAGTCGGCATCGAGCGAGCGGGGCGTGTTCCCCATCGCGGCTTTTCTGCGCTTCACCGACAACACCGACCTGCGGGTGGTGAATGAAAATCGCAGCCTTGAGCCCCAGCAGCAGGTGGTGTTCGGGCCGTTCCCCGCGGTGCCGGACAAGCGCACCAACCAGGTGAATGTGCGGGTTGGCGCCACCGCCATGCCCCGCTCCACCGGCTTCAGTTACCGGGTGTCGGTGGAAGGCTGCAACTGACCCTCAACCCAGCAGCAGGCCCGCCTCGTCGTCGGCGCTGGCCTCGGCGCTGCGCAGGTCGAAGAGCAGGTCCTCCAGGCTGAGCCGCTCCAGGGCCTGCTGGCGGGCCAGTTCCAGCCGCCGCTGCAGGGCCCGGGTCACCTGGTCGGCTGGCGACGAGTCCTGGCCGGGCGCCCCGCTGGGGCCCGCCTCCCCCAGCCCGTCCAGCACCGCCGCCAGGCTGATGGCCGCCGCTGGGTGGGCCAGCCGGTAGCCCCCCAGCCGCCCCCGCCGGGCCACCAAAAGCCCCGCCCGCCGCAGGCGCAGCAGCAGTTGCTCCAGCATCGGTTCAGGCAGCTGCTGGGCTGCAGCCAGCTGCTGGGTGGAGCGCCAGCGGCTCGGGTCGCCGGCCAGCTCCAGCAGGGCCTTGAGGGCGTGGCTGGCCTGGCGCGACAGCATCAGGCCTTACCCCGCCGCCGGCACCTGGCCCGCGAGCCGCTCCAGCACGTGCTCCAGGGTGTAGCCGAACAGGGCCGGATCCGGCTCCGTGGTGCCCACATCCGCCAGGCCCAGTTCCGCCCAGCGGCTGTCCAGGCGGGCGTCCAGCTCGGCGGAGCGGCGCAGGGGCTCGCCCCAGGGGTGGCGTTTCTCCGGGCCGATCTTGGTGGTGGCGTCGATCGCCAGCCGGCCGCCCAGGCCCAGCCGCTCACTGGCGAAGTCGAGCGTGTCGAAGGGGGTGTCCTCCAGCACGAACAGATCCCGCTGGGGATCCACCTGGGCACTGATCGCCCAGATCACCTGGCGCGGGTCACGGATGTTGATGCTCTTGTCCACCACCACCACGAATTTGGTGTAGGTGAACTGGGGCAGAGCGCTCCAGAAGGCCATCGCCGCCCGCTTGGCCTGGCCCGGGTAGGCCTTGTCGATGGCGATCACCGCCAGCTTGTAGCTCAGCCCCTCCATCGGCAGGAAGAAATCCACGATCTCCGGGATCTGCTGGCGCAGGATCGGCGTGTAGATCCGGTTCAGGGCGATCGCCAGCATGGCGTCCTCCTTGGGCGGCCGGCCGCTAAAGGTGGTGAAGTAGATCGGCTCGCGCCGCTGGGTCACGCACTGGAAGCGCACCAGGGGCGACTCCTCCACCCCGCCGTAGAAGCCCATGTGGTCGCCAAAGGGGCCGTCGGCCAGCTCCTCGCCCGGCGTGATCGTGCCCTCGAGCACCACCTCGCTGTGGCTTGGCACCTCCAGGTTCACGGTTTTGCACTTGGCCAGCCGCACGCCTTCGCCGGCGTAGAGGCCGGCGAACAGCCACTCGCTCAGCTGCACCGGGATCGGCGTGGCCGCCGCCATCACCAGCAGTGGGTGCACGCCGATGGCGATGGCGATCTCCAGCTTCTTGCCCATCGCCGCCGCCTTGCGCAGGTGGCGGGCGCCGCCACGCACGCTCAGCCAGTGCACGGTCATCGTGTTGATCGATTGCTGCTGCAGCCGGTACACGCCCACGTTCGGCGTGCCGGTTTCCGGGTCCTTGGTGATCACCAGCCCCAGGGTGATGATCCGGCCGCCATCCCCCGGCCAGGGGCGCAGCAGCGGCAGGGCATCGAGGTTCACCTGCTCCCCCTTGAACACCTGCTGGCGGCAGGGGGGGGTGAGGTCGAGATCGGGCTTGGCCTTGAGCACATCCAGCAACACCGAGCCGAAGCGCACCGCCTCCCGCGCCCCCTTGGGCGGCCGGGGCTGCTGCAGCAACGCCAGCCGCTCGCCGAGGGCCTCCAGCTCCTCGGGCCGCTCCATGCCCAGGCTCCACAGCACCCGGTCCTGGGTGCCCATCAGGTTGATCGCCACCGGCATCGCCGAGCCGATCACGTTCTCAAACAGCAGCGCCGGGCCGCCGGCGGCCAGCACCCGGTCGGCGATCGCCGCCAGCTCCAAGTCCGGATCCACCGGAGCGGTGATCCGCCGCAGTTGGCCGCGCTGCTCGAGCAGCTGCAGAAAGCCGCGCAGGTCGCGGCGGGACGCCTTGCTGAAGTGTTGGCCTGGCATCCATCCAGCGGTGCGGTGCCTACTGTGACGCACCTCAGCAGCGCCCGTGGCCGTGCAGATCTCTTACTTCCACACCTCAGAAGCTGTGCCGCCCGTGCGGCCCGTGGCTGAGGGCGGCCCCGACGCGGCCGTGGTGATCGACGTGCTGCGGGCCACCACCACCATCGCCTGGGCGCTGATGAACGGCGCCGAGGCCGTGGAGGCCTTCGCCGACCTCGACGCCCTCCAGGCCGCCGCCACCGCTTGGCCGGCCGAGCGTCGCTTGCGGGCCGGCGAGCGGGGCGGCAGCCGGCTGGAGGGCTTCGACCTGGGCAACTCCCCCCTGGCCGTGACCCCGGAGGTGGTGGGCGGCAAGCGGATCTTCATGAGCACCACCAACGGCACCCGCTCCCTGGCGGCCGTGCGGGCGGTGCCGCTGCTGCTCACCGCCTGCCTGCCCAACCGTGGCGCCGTGGCCCGCCGGCTGGTGCAGCAGGGCTGCGAGCAGGTGTGGATCGTGGGCAGCGGCTGGGAGGGGGCCTATTCCCTTGAGGACAGCCTGGCGGCGGGGGCCCTGGCCTCGGCGGCCCTGGAGCAGGCCGTGGCCCCCCACCGCGGAGTGAGCATCGGCAACGACGAACTGCTGGCGGCGATGGCGCTCTGGGACCAGTGGCATCACGAGCCGGAAACCTGCCTGCGCGCGGCCAGCCATGGCCAGCGGCTGATCGGCCTGGGCGACCACGACGCCGACTTCGCCTGTTGCAGCGCCGTGGACAGCCTGCAGGTGGTGCCCCAGCAGTTCGAGCCGGGCGTGCTGCGTGCCTCCTGAGCTGGCGAGATCCGGCATGTCCCCTACAGTTCGGCCCGGTTCAGATGGTGTCGGGGTGAGCAGTTTTCTGGCGGCAGCGGTGCAACTCACCAGCACGCCGGATCCTGATGCCAATTTCGCCGCCGCCGAGGAGCAGATTGAGCTGGCGTCCCGCCGGGGCGCCGAGCTGGTGGGGCTGCCCGAGAACTTCGCCTTCATGGGCGAGGACAGCCTGCGCCTGGAGCTGGCGCCAGCCCTGGCGGAGCGCTGCAGCCGCTTCCTGGTGACCATGGCCCGCCGCTACCAGGTGACCCTGCTGGGCGGCGGCTTCCCCGTGCCAGCCGGTGAGGGGCTCACCACCAACCGGGCCGAACTGGTGGGCACCGAGGGCCAGCTGCTGGCCCGCTACGACAAGATCCATCTGTTCGATGTGGATCTGCCCGACGGCATCACCTACCGGGAGTCGTCCACCGTGGAGCCTGGCCAGGCGTTGCCGCCGGTGGTGGAGGTGCCGGGGCTGGGCCGGATCGGCCTCTCGATCTGCTACGACGTGCGCTTCCCGGAGCTCTACCGCCACCTGGCCCGGGAGGGCGCCGATGTGCTGATGGTGCCGGCCGCCTTCACCGCCTTCACGGGCAAGGACCACTGGCAGGTGCTGCTCCAGGCCCGGGCGATCGAGAACACCGCCTACGTGCTGGCCCCCGCCCAGACCGGCGTGAACTACGGCCGCCGCCACACCCATGGCCACGCCCTGGTGATCGACCCCTGGGGCACCGTGCTGGCCGATGCCGGCGTGGCTCCCGGCCTGGCGGTGGCGCCGGTGGATCAGGGCCATGCCCAGCGGGTGCGCGCCCAGATGCCCAGCCTGCAGCACTGCCGTCCTGGCCTGTTCGCCGTTCGCTGATGGCAGGGATCTGGCGTCTTCGCAGCTGGCGGGCCCGCGGTTCGCGCGTTCTGCTTTTGCTGGCCCTGCTGCTGGCCGACCTGCCGACCCTCGCCTCCAGCCTGGCCGCCTGGCGGCTCAACCGCCAGGGTCAACTTGAGCTGCGCACCACCCCCAACGTGTCGCTGCAGGCCTTCTACGAGGCCGGCTCCGGCGGCCGGGGGCCGCGGGTGTGGGTCGATTTTCCCGGTGCCCCCGGCCGCAGCCGCACCATCCGCGGCAGCGGCTCGATCCAGGAGGTGCGCATCGGCCGCCCCGATGCCGGCACCACCCGGCTGGTGATGGAGTTCGCGCCGGGCACCACCCTCAATCCAGCCGACCTGCGCCTGGTGGGCACCGCCCAGGACCGCTGGCGGATGGACCTGCGCGGACTCGACCGCGCCCCCGCCATCGCGCTCGGGGAGGGGGATCTGGAGGGCAGCAGCAGAGCCTCCACCTGGACGGCCCGAGCCCCCTTCCCCACGGCCGCCGCTCCCCTCTCCGCCGATGGTCTGCCCGTGGTGCCCCGCGGCCGCTACCTGGTGGCGATCGACCCGGGCCACGGTGGTCCGGATCCCGGCGCCGTGGGCATCGGCGGCCTGCGCGAGACCGACGTGGTGCTGGATGTGAGCCTGCAGGTGGCCCGCCTGCTTCAGGCCCGGGGGGTGCAGGTGGTGATGACCCGCACCAGCGAGGTGGACGTCGACCTGCCGCCACGGGTGGCCCTGGCCAACCGTTCCGGCGCCACTGCTTTTGTGAGCATCCATGCCAACGCCCTGAGCATGGCCAGGCCGGATGTGAATGGGGTTGAAACCTTCTACTTCGAAGGCTCTGGCCCGTCCTCCCGCCTGGCCGCCTCCCTCCAGGGCCGGATGATGGCCGTGTCCAGCGGCTCCCCCAACCGGGGGGCGAAACCGGGCCGCTTTTTTGTGATCCGCCGCGCCGTGATGCCCGCCGCCCTGGTGGAGATGGGCTTTGTCACCGGTGAGATCGACGCGCCGCGCCTGGCCAATGCCAACTTCCGCCGCAGCATGGCCCTGGCCATCGCCGCCGGCATTCTCGACTACCTGGGGGGACGCTGATGAGCCTGCGCGTTGGTCTGTTCGACAGCGGCCTGGGGGGACTCACCGTGCTCCGCCACGTACAGGCCAGCTACCCCCACTCCCCTTGCATCTACCTGGGTGACACGGCCCGGGTGCCCTACGGCACCCGCACGGTGGAGGACATCCGCGCGATTGCCGGCGAGGTGGTGCGCTGGCTGCACCTGCAGGGGGTGGACGTGCTGGTGATGGCCTGCAACACCACCAATGCCCTCGCCCTCGACGTGGCGGTGGCCGAGGCCGGCGTGCCGGTGGTGGGCCTGATCGACAGCGTGGCCGCCGTGATCGACAGCGACCGGGTAGGGGTGCTGGCCACCCCGGCCACCGCCAGCAGTGGCGCCTACCGCCGCGCCCTGCACGCCGTGCGCTCCACGGCCCGGGTCACCGAGGTGGCCTGTCCGGCCTTCGTGCCCTTGATTGAGGCCGGCGACCTGGGCTGCACCGAGCTGCGCGCCGCGGCGGAAACCTATGTGGAACCGCTGCTGCAGGCGGAGGTGGACACGGTGGTGATGGGCTGCACCCACTACCCCCTGCTGCGGCCCCTGCTCAAGCAGGTGCTGCCGGCGGGCACGCGCCTGGTGGATCCGGCCCTGGCGGCGGTGGAGCGGCTCGGACCGCTGCTGGCCAGCCTCGGCGATTCCCCCGAAGCTGAACACCCCCTCAATCCCGCCGAAGCAGCCGCGGTGCCTGCCCGGGTGTGCGTCACCGGTTGCGCCAGCAGCTTCGCGGCGGCAGCGCAGCGCTGGCTGGGCCATCGACCGGAGGTGAGCTGGGTCGACCTGCGGTCGGCCGGTTGAGCCTTCTAGGATCTGGCCACAAGGGAGGTGTTGTGGCAACGGTTGCAGAGCTGCTCCAGCCTGTGGAGGGCGATCTCGATGCTCTGCTGGCCGATCTGCGCAGCTTGATCGGCGCGGGTCATCCCATCCTCCAAGCCGCCGCGGAACACCTGTTCGCGGCCGGCGGCAAACGGCTGCGGCCCGGCATCGTGCTGCTGCTCTCCCGGGCCGTGGCCCCGGACGGGGAGCTCACGCCGCGCCACCGCCGCCTGGCCGAGATCACCGAGATGATCCACACGGCCTCCCTGGTGCACGACGACGTGGTGGATGAGGCCGCCACCCGCCGGGGCGTGGACACCGTGCACAGCCGCTTCAACCACCGGGTGGCCGTGCTGGCCGGCGATTTCCTCTTCGCCCAGGCCAGCTGGCACCTGGCCAACCTCGACGACCTGGACGTGGTGAAGTTGCTCAGCCGGGTGATCATGGACCTCGCCGACGGCGAAGTTAAGCAGGGCCTCTACCGCTACGACACGGGCCAGAGCTTCGAGACCTACCTGGAAAAGAGCTACTGCAAAACAGCCTCGCTGATCGCCAACAGCGCCCGCGCGGCCGGCGTGCTCACCGGCCTGCCTGACCACCAGCTCGACGAGCTCTACCGTTTCGGCCGCCAGCTCGGCCTGGCCTTCCAGGTGGTGGATGACATCCTCGACTTCACCGGCAGCGACCAGCAGCTGGGCAAGCCCGCCGCCAGCGACCTGGCCTCCGGCTACCTCACCGCTCCGGCCCTCTACGCCCTGGAGGAACGGCCCGCCCTGGCCGGCCTGATCGAGCGGGAGTTCAGCCAGGAGGGCGACCTGGAGCAGGCCCTGGAGCTGGTGCGCGGTTGCGAAGCCATTCCCCGCTCCCGGGCCCTGGCCGAGCAGTTCGCCCGCCAGGCTGTGGATGCCCTGGCCTGGCTGCCCAACAGCGAACCCAGCCGCGCCCTGCGCGCCCTCTCCGACTTCGTGCTCAGCCGGCTCTACTGACCGCCCCTACTGACCGATTGAGCCAATCAGCTGAGAGCCACCTCCTCCAGGTTGTGCACCGCCAGCACCCCAGGCGGTAGTTGGCCCCGGATCCGCCGCTGCAGATCCGGCTGCTCGGGGAGCAACACAACCACCTGGCAGCCGGCAGCGGCGGCCGAGTGGGCTCCAGCGGGGGAATCCTCAAAGGCCCAGCAGCTTGCCGCTGCCACCCCCAGGCGCAGGGCGGCCAGACGGAAGGGATCGGGGGCGGGCTTGCCTGCGGCCAGATCGGGATCATCGCCATACACCCGCTCGCGGATGGCGGCAAGCCAAGGGTGGGGCTCGGCCTTCAGGGCCACCGCCTCGCGGCTGCTGCTGGTTACCAGGGCCGTGGCGATCCCCAGCTGCTGGCAGCGCCCCACCAGAGCAGGGGCACCCGGCATCGGCCGGGCCGTGGGCAGCAGCGTCTCGGCAATCGGTTGGCGCACCGCCAGCAGCTCGGCGCTGCTGGGCACCGCCAGGCCGGCGTCCGCCAGCCACTGCTGCACCTGGCTCACGCAATCCAGGCGCCGGCGACCCCGCAGCGCCAGCAGCTGGTCGGCTTGCAGCTGGAGGCGGAACGTCGCGGTGGCGTCCAGCCACGCCCGGGCGTGCAGGGGTTCCGTGTCGAGCAGCAGACCGTCGAGGTCGAACAGGCAGGCGGCGGGGCGGGGCATGGCGCCAGTCTCTCAGCCGGATGGCAGGCACCCGCCCAGGCCGCTAGCTGCTGGCGGGGCTGAGCCGAACCACGCTGAAGCGCTCGGGATGGCCGCAGGCCTCGGGATGCCGCCACGTCCAGCGCGTCCAGAGCTCCAGATACAGCGTGGTGCCCCTGGGCCCTCGACCCCAGCCCATGCCCGCATATTTTCCCCACACCACCGGCCTCGGCTGGTCCCCCCGGGCTGCAATCCAGGCCTGCTGCTGCCTGTGGTGCAGGATCGGCCGGCCGTCGTAGCAACACTGCAGGTCGCCAGTGGTGGCCTCGGCCCCGCTGTCTGTGCCGGGCCGAAACCACACTTTCTTGCTGCGCTGCAGATACCAGAACAACCAGTTGCGCCCCGCCACCAACCGGCCGCCGCTGGTGCTGTAGGCAACCCCGCTGACGGCCCTGGTGTGTTGGCTGTTCCAGTTCACAATGGTCTCCACTCCCGTCGTCACCATGCCTGAGGCCACGATCGAGTCTGTGCTGCAGGAAGCCCGGCTGTTTGAGCCGCCCGCCCAGCTGGCAGCAGGCGCCCGCATCGGCTCCATGCAGGCCTACCGCGACCTCTGTGCCCAGGCCGAGGCTGATCCCGACGCCTTCTGGGGCGACCGGGCCCGCGCCGAGATGCACTGGTTCGAGCCCTTTCACACGGTGCTCGACTGGAGCAACCCGCCCTTCGCCCGCTGGTTTGAGGGGGGCACCACCAACCTCAGCTTCAACTGCCTCGATCGCCACCTCGACGGCCCCCGCGCCGACAAGCCGGCCCTGATCTGGGAAGGCGAACCCGGTGACAGCCGCACCTTCAGCTACCGCCAGCTGCACGCCGAGGTGTGCAGGGCCGCCAATGCCCTCAAGGCCCTCGGCATCGGCAAGGGCGACCTGGTGGCCCTCTACATGCCGATGGTGCCGGAAGCGGCGATCGCCATGCTGGCCTGTGCTCGCATCGGTGCCCCCCACTCGGTGGTGTTCGGCGGCTTCTCGGCCGATGCCCTGCGCGACCGGCTGATCGATGGCCAGGTGAAGGCGGTGATCACCGCCGATGGCGGCTTCCGCAAGGACAAGCCCGTGCCGCTCAAGCCGGCGGTGGATGAGGCCCTCAGCGCCAAGGGCGGTGCTCCCAGCGTGGAGCATGTGTTGGTGGTGCGCCGGCTGGCCGGGGCCGGCGGCGACTGCGCCATGGTGAGCGGGCGCGATCACTGGTGGCAGAAGCTGGTGGAGGGCCAGAGCACCGACTGCCCGGCCGAGCCGATGGCCAGCGAAGACCGTCTGTTCGTGCTCTACACCTCCGGCTCCACCGGCAAGCCCAAGGGGGTGGTGCACACCACCGCCGGCTACAACCTCTGGGCCCACCTCACCTTCCAGTGGATCTTCGACATCCGCGAGGACGACATCCACTGGTGCACCGCCGATGTGGGCTGGATCACCGGCCACAGCTACATCGTGTACGGGCCCCTCTCCAACGGCGCCACCACGGTGATGTACGAGGGGGCGCCGCGCCCCAGCAAGCCCGGCGCCTTCTGGGAGGTGATCCAGAAGCACCGCTGCACGATCTTCTACACCGCCCCCACGGCGATCCGCGCCTTCATGAAGAGCGGCCGTGAGGTGCCCGACCAGTACGACATGAGCTCCCTGCGGATTCTGGGCACCGTGGGTGAGCCGATCAATCCCGAGGCCTGGATGTGGTACCGCGACGTGATCGGCGGCAACCGCTGTCCGGTGGTGGACACCTGGTGGCAGACCGAGACCGGCGGGGTGATGATCAGCCCCCTGCCCGGCGCCACCCCCACCAAGCCCGGCTCCTGCACCCTGCCCCTGCCGGGCATCGCCGCCGACATCGTCGACCATGACGGCGTGTCCCAGCCCGCCGATGCGGGCGGCTACCTGGCGGTGCGCCGGCCCTGGCCGGGGATGATGCGCACGGTGCACGGCGATCCCGATCGCTTCCGCCGCAGCTACTGGGAGGAGGTACGGCCAGCCGATGGTTCCCATCTCTACTTCGCCGGCGATGGCGCCCGCCGGGATGCCGATGGCTACTTCTGGGTGATGGGCCGGGTCGATGACGTGATCAACGTGAGCGGCCACCGCCTCGGCACGATGGAAATCGAGAGCGCCCTGGTGAGCCACCCGGCCGTGGCCGAAGCGGCCGTGGTGGGCCGCCCCGATGAGCTCAAGGGCGAGGGGATTGTGGCCTTCGTGACCCTGGAGGGGGGGCGCAGCGGCGACGACGCCCTGATGGCCGAGCTGCGGGCCCATGTGGGCAAGGAGATCGGACCGATCGCCCGGCCCGACCTGATCAAATTCACCGACTCACTGCCCAAGACCCGCAGCGGCAAGATCATGCGCCGGATCCTGCGCTCCCTGGCCTCGGGCCAGGAGGTGAGCGGCGACACCTCCACCCTGGAGGACCGCTCCGTGCTCGACCAGCTGCGGGTGTGAGGCTCAGCCCAGGGTGGCGGCCGAGGGCTGGGCCAGCAGCCAGATCAGCCAGATGCTGCCCACCAGGGGGATCAGGCCGATCAAGATCCAGGCCCAGTGCTTGCCGGCATCGCGCAGACGGCGCACGGTGACCGGCAGGCTGGGCACGATCGTGGCCACGGCCCAGATGGAGTAAATCCAGCCGAAGAAGTCGGAGGCGGCACTGAGCACCAGCAGCACCACGCTGATGATCAGATTGGCCAGGGCATACCACCAATAGTCGCCGCGGTTGGAGCGGCCGGTGTAGTCGAAGCTGCGCTGCCAGGCGGCAGTGAAGGCGCCAATCAGTTTGTCCATTTTGAACATGTCGTCCCGTGCAGGGTGCGTGGCGACTGGACGATCGTCAAGCGCAGGTGTGGGTTTCGTGGTGGCTCAGCCGTTGCTCCAGGCGGTGATCTGGTCGGCCAGGGCATCGATCTGGCGCTGGCGCCCGGGGTCGTCGGCCCAGTCGCCCAGCAGGTTGCGGCGCAGGCCGGCGCTGGCGGGGGTGAGGTGATCGCCGGGCAGTTCCAGCACCGCGCTGTTGTCGCTGGGCCGCTGCCGCAAGGCATCCAGCAGCCGCCGGCTCTGGTCGAGGCCGTCGCGGTTGAAGCGCACCAGCAGGTTGCGGGGCTGGCGGTAGCTGCTGGCCACCTGGCGCAGGGTTTCCTCCGGTGAGGGGCTGAACTCACTGCGGAAGTTGAGCTGCTGCCCCAGTTCCGCCAGCAGGGGCACGGAGCGCTCGGCGGAGAAGTTATTGAAGCTGAGCGCCGCCAAGCCGCGACCACTGCGGCCACCGTCGGGGGCGAGCAGGTGCAGCTTGCAGCCCAGGCTGTGGCCGAGGCGCAGGGGCGGCGGGCCGTCGCTGCGCAGGTTGCGGAACTGCCGCCAGGCCTCGTTGGCTTGGCTCTGGTGGTCGAAGCCCGGCACGTAGCTCCAGGCGAGCACGTTCCAGCCGCGCGCGCCCAGGGCCTCCAGCAGCCGCCGGTAGCTCAGCTGGGGGGTGGCCGCCAGGTAGCTGCCACCGATGAACTCGATGGTCCCCTGGGGCGCGGCGCCGCCGCTGCCCAGCTCCCACACATCGCCCCGTTGGCGCCAGCGGGCCATGGCGCTCAGCCCTGCTGCAGCTGCTGCAGCGCCGCCAGGGCCTCGCGCCGGTGGGCTGGCCCGTCGAGCAGGTTGTTGAACACGTGCCGAATCACCCCCTGGCCATCGATCACGTAGGTGACCCGGCCGGGCAGCAGGCCCAGCACGCTGGGCACCCCGAAGGCCCTGCGCAGCCCGTTGCCCCGGTCCACCAGCAACGGGAAGGGCAGGCTGTGGCGCTGGGCGAAGCGCTGGTGGCTGCTGGCGTCGTCGCCGCTCACCCCCCACACCTCGGCCCCGAGGGCCTGCAGCTCTGCATAGCTGTCGCGGAAGGCACAGGCCTCCATCGTGCAGCCGGGGGTGTCGTCCTTGGGATAGAAGAACAGCACCAGGGCGCGGCCATCCAGCTGGTCGCTGCGCCGCTGCTGGCCGTGCTGATCGCTCAGGTCGATCAGGGGGGCGGTATCGCCGGCGCTGAGGCCCATGCAGCCAGGTGGGAGACGTTGAACCAACCCTAGGAATCGGCAGCCGCTGCCGTTGCTTCCCCTGGGCTGCCGCGCGCTTGTCGAGCCTGGGAAGATGGAGGAGAAGGCCTGCAGCGCAGCCCGTGACTGCCACCCCCGCTGAATCCAGTGCCCCCTGGCAGCAGCCGGATCTGTTCGGCCTGCAGGCGGAGCCCCCGGCCGAACCCGTTGCCGAGAGGCGACAACCTCCAGATCCCGTCTCGCCTGCCGCTTCATCCCCAGCACCGCTGGGACCAAGCCTTCACGTCCCTGCTGGCCGGGCAGCGTCTCCCACCGCTGCGGCCTCGCCGGGGACCAGCTCCCCCTCCCTGCCTCCGATTCAGCCGGCCGCCCAGCCCAAGCAGCTCGGCCGCGCCGGCAATCTGCCCGCAACGCTGCTGATCCTCGACACCGAAACCACCGCGCTCTCACCCGACGAGGGCCAGTGCATCGAGGTGGGGGCGATTCTCTTCCATGTGGCCCAGCGGGCCGTGTTGGCCCAGGTCTCGTTTCTGCTGCCGGCCCCCAGCAACCCGGCGGCCCACGTGAATGGCATCGCCGCGGCGATCACCCAGCTGCCCCAGCCCTGGCAGGCCGGCCTGCAGTGCTTTGCGGCGCTGCTGGAGGCGGCCGATGCCCTGCTGGCCCACAACGCCGCCTTTGATCGCCAGTGGTTCGGCCACGGCCCTCTGCCATCCATCGACAAACCTTGGATCTGCTCGATGGAGGACATCCGCTGGCCGGCGGAGCGCCATCTGCGCGCCAGCCCCTCGGTGCGCGACCTGGCCCTGGCCTATGGCGTGCCGGTGTGGGCCGCCCACCGGGCCCTCACCGACTGCATCTATCTGGCCCAGGTGCTCGAGCGCTGCCCCGACCTCGAGCAGCTGCTGGCCGCCGCGCTGGAGCCCCGCCGCCTGTTCCGCGCCTGCCTCTCCTACAGCGAGCGCCAACAGGCCAAGGAGGCCGGCTTCCGCTGGAACGATCCGGTGCGTGGTTCCTGGAGCCGCCGCCTCAGCGAGCGGGAGGCGGCGGAGTTGCCGTTCACTGTTCAACCCCTGGAGGCAGCCTGACAGGGCTGATCTGAACGACGGGTGATCGTTGGATTTGCTTCGGCTTGCTGAAGCTCCTCCTGGCGTCCCGTTCACCTGCGGCTGCCCTCGCCAAGCTGATGGCAACGACCCATCCCATCGGGGCCTCAGCCTGGCCAATGCCCGATCCCCCACGCTCCCCCGATCCACTGCGCCGCAGCCTGTCCAGCTGGCAGGTGAGCCGCACCTGGGCCCGGCTGATCCGCGAGGCCGAGCGCCTCTGGCGGGTGGACGTGCGCGCCATGCACCGGCTGGCGGCCCTGGAGCTCGGCTCCTTGCTCACCGAGGTGCCGCCGCGGCTGCGCCGCCGGGTAAACCGCTGGTTGGAGCGGTTTGGGGTGATCACCCGGCTTAATCCCTGAACCCTCGACCTGAAACAAAAAAACCGGCTGGGGAGGCCGGTTGATGAATCAGTTGTGTTGGTCGACTGTGATGTTGATCAACTTTGATTTTGATCAACCCTTCGGATGGGGTGTCATGGAAGGGCTGGCGACTGAAGCTGGTTAAAACCAACCCCAGTGGAATCGGAGCGGCGGGATTTGAACCCACGACCCCCACTACCCCAAAGTGGTGCGCTACCAAGCTGCGCTACGCCCCGGTCGATGCCGGCGGATGCAAGCTATCACAGCGCTTTGCGTCCCCCCAGCCGGCGCAGCAGGCGGCGGCTGAGCCCCTCCCGCGAGAGGCGTCCATAGCCCCGCAGCCGCAGCTCAGCCGCCAGCTGGCGCAGCTCGGCCAGGGTCATGCTGGCCAGCCGCAGTTCCGGCAGCCGCTGCCAGGCCTGGCTGCTGGGGGGCAGCAGTTCGCCGCGGCGCTGGCCGGCCAGGCCCTGCAGGGCGCCGCTGGCCATCCACTCCGGCACTAGCACCACCAGCACGGCCAGCAGGCCATAGAGCTCCACCAGCCCGCGGGGCAGGGGGTGGAGCTGGCGGGGTTCCAGGCCGCTGCCCGGGCTGGTGGGTTCGGGCCCGGTGCCGCTCACAGGACTTGGTCGGATCTGCTGCCCGGCCTCTGCGGCGGCAGCGGCTGGGCGGGACTCTCGCGCCACTGCAACTGTCGCTCTGGGCCTGGCTGCAGTTTCACGGTCCAGAACACCAGGGCGAAGCACAGCCCGATCGTGGCGATCAGGCCGATCAACACCACCCGGTCGGGCAAGGGAGTCATGGCGGGCACTGGCGCTGGGTCACTACACCTGCTCGGAGCGGGTGCACTCGATCCGGCTGGGCCGCTGCTCGATCGTGAGCAGGTCGCCCCGCAGGATGAGGGTCATCTGCTCGTTGCGGTAGCGGATGCCGCTGAGGCCACTGTTGTCGCGGAACCCCGTGCTGCGGTACCCACCGGTAATCAGGGCGGCCTGGGCATCGTTGCGCTCCACCACCACCCGGCCGAGCCGCGGACACACAAAGGTTTCCCGGCTGTCGTACTGCTCCCACCAGGGAGAGGACTGCGCCAGCAGGGTCAGAGCCAGCAGCAGCGGTGCGGGCGCCACGGTTCAGATCGCAATGGGTGCATTGTCGCCCCGCAGTACGCAGTGGCTGACGGTCCAGTCGTAGTGCTGCCACACCCGCTCGTCGAGCTGGTACGACGAGCCAGCGAAGTCGCCGAGCCGCTGGCCGCTGGGCTGGGCCGAGCAGTAGGGACGGCTGCCCGGTTTGGCCAGGTATTGCTGGTGATAGGGCTCAGCGAACCAGAAGGCGGGCTGGTTGGCGATCTCGGTGGTGATCGCGCCGTAGCCGGCGGCGCTGAGCAGCTGCTGGTAGGCCGCCCGGCTGGCCTCAGCCAGCTGCAGCTGCTCGGCGTCGCTCACGTAGATGGCCGAGCGGTACTGGGAGCCGCGGTCGTTGCCCTGGCGGTCGCCCTGGGTGGGGTCGTGGCATTCCCAGAACAGCTTCAGCAGGTCGCTGAAGTGCAGGCGGCTGGTGTCCCACACCACCCGCACCACTTCGGCATGGCCGGTGCTGCCGGAGCACACCTGCTGGTAGCTGGGATCGGCCAGCCCGCCGCCCGCATACCCCACAGCGGTGGTCACCACCCCGGGCAGCCGCCAGAAGCCCTTTTCCGCTCCCCAGAAGCAGCCGCAGCCGAACAGGGCTTCGGCCTGGCCTTCGCCGGGGGCCTGGCGGGTCGGCGTGCCCAGCACGGCGTGCAGCTCCTGGCCGGCCGGGGCCTCCGCTGCCGCCTTCCCCTGGCTCTGGAACAGTCCGAACACCGGTGTCGTGCAGATGGAGCGAGCCTAGTCAGGCCGCACCGCTCTCCGGCCCGTTGTGCGGATCGAGGGCGATGTGGTTCAGGAGCGTGGTGGTGAAGGCGAACAGCAGAAACGGCAGCGACAGCACCAGGATCAGCCCCACCGCCATCAAGGCCACGATCGGTTTGCTGGTGCCCATCAGGGCCAGGCCTGACGCCAGGCTGGCGAAGATCACGCCCATCCAGATCAGGATCTGGGCGTAGATGTCGCCGAAGGTGAGCGTGCAGCGCAGGTTGAAGCCCTGGGCTGGCAGCAGAGCACTGGGGGCTGCCTCGGCTGGGGCGCTGTCGGTGGCCATGGCGGGATGACGCTCGAGGTGGGTGGACGGGCTGTGCCTCCACCTAAGCCAGGCCGCCGCGGCCTGTCTGCCCTTCGCAACAACTGTTCGGCAGATCTGTTCGGCAGTTCATCAGCTGGGCGACACCCAAACAGGTGGTCGACACCTAAACAGGGGCCTGCAGCTGTTCGCTGGCCTGTTCCCGCCTCCACAGCCGCCGGTAGAGGCCGGGCTGCTCCACCAGGTCGAGGTGGTGCCCCTGCTGCACCAGCCGGCCCTCATCGAGCACCAGCACCCGGTCGCAGGCGGCGGCCGCCGAGAGCTGGTGGCTGATCATCAGCACCGTGCGGCCCTGGCTGCCCTGGCCACGGATCGTTGCCAGAATCGAGGCGGCGGTGCTGTTATCCACGCTTGCCAGGGCGTCATCGAGCACCAGCAGCGGTGCATCCACCAGCAGAGCCCGGCCCAGGGCGGTGCGCTGGCGCTGGCCACCGCTGAGGGTGATGCCCCGCTCTCCCACCAGGGTGTCGAAACCGTCGGGGAAGCCCTTGATGTCTCCCTCCAGCCGGGCCTGGACAGCCGCCTGCTCCACCTGCTCCTGGCTGGCATCCGGTTCGCCATAGCGCAGGTTGTCGGCCAGGGTGGCGGTGAACAGGTAGCCCTCCTGGGGCACCAGGGCCACGCGGCGGCGCAGCTCCTCCAGGTCCAGGCGCGTCACGTCCACGCCATCGAGGAACAGCTCCCCCTCCCCCAGCTCCACCATCCGCCCCAGGGCCCGCGCCAATGTGGTCTTGCCGCAGCCCACCGGCCCCACCACCGCCACCAGTTCACCGGGTTCCACCTGGAAACTCACATCCACCAGGGCAGGCCGCGCAGCGCCCGGGTAGCGCACCGTGAGGCCGCGAGCCTGCAGGGCGCCCCGGGCTCGCGCCGGTGGTGGCTGGGGTTTGGATGGTGACTGGATCAGCGGCCGGCGCACCAGCAGCTGCTCCACCCGATCCAGGCTCACCTGGCCCGTCTGGAAGGTGTTGAGCGTGAAGCCCAGGAGCGCGGTGGGGAACACCAGCCGCTCCACGTAGAGGATCAGGGCCACCAGGTCGCCGATGCTCAGCCGGCCGCTCTCCAGCTGGCCGCTGCCCAGAGCCAGCAGCAGCAGCAGGCTGATCGAGGAGATGCCCTCCAGCAGCGGAAACAGGGTGCTGCGGGTGCGGGCCAGACCGAGGGCGGCATCGCGATACACCCTGTTGCGGCCGGCAAAGGCGGTTTGCTCCGTGGCTTCCTGGCCGTAGATCTTGATGGCGCTGATGCCGGAGAGATCCTCCTGGATCAGGTCGCTGAGCTGGGCCAGGGCCTCCTGCTGGCGCCGCTGCTGGCGCATCATCCGGCCGCCGAACAGCCGCACCGTCACCAGCATCAGCGGGTAGAGCCCCAGGGCCGCCAGGCTCAGCCAGGGGTCGATCATCAGCATCGCCGGCAGCGTCAACGCATAGGCCAGGGCGGTGTTGGTGAGGCTGAGCACGGCGAATCCCAGCAGCCGGCGTACGTTCTCCACGTCGCTGGTGGCGCGGCTGATCACCTCGCCACTGCCGGTGGTCTGCACCCAGCCGGTTTCCTGCAGCAGCAGATGGTCGAAGATTTTCTGCTTGAGATCCGCCTCCACCTGGCGGCCCACGCCGAACACCAACATCCGCGAGACCAGCCGAACCCCGCCCATCACGGTGGCCAGCACCATGATCAGCAGCGCCTGCAGCAGCACGTCCCGCAGGTCGAAGCCGTCCTGGAGGTCGTCGATCACCCGCCGCACCAGCAGCGGGATCGACACGCTCAGCAGGTTTACAACCACCAGCGCCGCCATGCCCTGCAGCACCGCACGCCGGTGGGGACGCAGGTAGCGCAGGATCAGATCGGTCCTCAGGGCACCCACGCCGCCTGCACGAAGATGGTTCCAACCTAAGGATCGTCCCCGCCGGTCGTGCCCGCTTCTCCCCCTCCTTCCGGCTCAGCTGTGCCCGAGCAGAGCCATCCCCTCCACGCCCTCGACCGGGATGTGCTCGACGCTCTGCTGGCCGTGCAGACCCCGGCCGATGCCCAGCTGGTGGATGCCGCCCGTCTGCTGATGCGCTATCAGGGCTTCCCCGGTGCCCACGACCTGCAGGACGACCTCGAGAAGGTGCTGCGCCTGTGGGGCTTCAGTCGCGAGGAGCTCCACAGCCGCACCCGGGCGATCTGGGCCAGTGGCTTCCGCCCCGGTCCAGCTGGCCCCGCAGCCCCAGCCCAGGAGGCGGTGGGCTCTGGTTTCGACACGGCGGATCAGGACGGCTGAGGTTGATCTCGCCATTTGGCACGTTTCAGGGGATAGTGGATCCGTCCCCATCACCCGGCCCGGTGTGCATTGCACCCGGGCTTTTTTGTGCACCGATTTTGTGAGCCAATTTTGTGCGCCGCTGGCTGCGCAGCGGCGCCGGTGCAGGGTTGAATTGGCCGATCCCCACGGTTTCCGGAGGCGTGGCCATGGCCGCTGATGCCCAGTCCCCCAGCTGGCCCGCCCTGCTGGAGCGCCTGCTGGCTGGCGAGGCCCTCAGCAGCGACACCGCCACCGTGCTGATGCGGGGCTGGCTGGCCGAGGAGATCCCGCCGGTGCTCACCGGGGCCCTGCTGGCGGCCCTGCGCAGCAAGGGGGTGACCGGCGAGGAACTGGCGGCCATGGCCCAGGTGCTGCGCGAGGCCTGTCCCCAGCCGGCCGGCCGGCCGGCACTGCCCCTGGTGGACACCTGCGGCACGGGCGGGGACGGGGCCGACAGCTTCAACATCTCAACGGCGGTGGCCTTTCTGGCCGCCGCCTGTGGCGCCCACGTGGCCAAGCACGGCAACCGCAGCGCCAGCGGCCGGGTGGGTTCGGCCGATGTGCTGGAGGGTCTCGGCGTGCAGTTGCAGGCGCCCCAGGAGCAGGTGCTGGCCGCCCTGCCTGCCGCCGGGGTCACCTTCCTGTTCGCCCCCGGCTGGCATCCCGCCCTGGTGGGTCTGGCACCCCTGCGCCGCAGCCTGGGGGTGCGCACGGTGTTCAACCTGCTGGGGCCGCTGGTGAACCCCCTGCGGCCGGAGGCCCAGGTGCTCGGCGTGGCCCGGGCCGACCTGCTCGATCCGATGGCCGAGGCCCTGGCCCGCCTGGGGCTGGAGCGTGCCGTGGTGGTGCATGGCTGCGGCGGTCTCGACGAGGCCTCCCTGGCCGGTGCCAGCCAGCTGCGGCTGGTGGAGCAGGGCACCGTGCGCCAGGAGCTGCTGGATTCCGAGAGTCTGGGCATTGCCCCGGCGCCGAACAGCGCCCTGGCCGGCGGCGACCTGGCCACCAACCAGGCGATTCTGGAAGCGGTGCTGCAGGGCCGGGGCAGCCAACCCCAGGCCGCTGTGGTGGCCCTCAATGCAGCCCTGGTGCTCTGGGCTGCCGGCCTGGTGGACGGCATCGCCGCTGGGTATCAGCGCGCGGCCGAGGCCCTGGCCGCCGGCGAGGCCTGGACCCGACTGGAGCAGTTGCGGGCGGCCCTGCAGCCCCCCGCTGGGGGATGATCGGCACAGTGCTGCAGCCGTGACCGTGCGTACGTCCACCTCCGCTGCCCTGCTGGTGCTGGCCGATGGCACCGTGCTGCGCGGCGAGGCCTTCGGCGCCCGGGGCACCGCCATCGGCGAGGTGGTGTTCAACACCGGCATGACCGGTTACCAGGAGGTGATGACCGATCCGAGCTATGCCGGCCAGCTCGTGACCTTCACCTATCCCGAACTGGGCAACACCGGCGTCAACGTCCAAGATCAGGAGGCCGACCACCCCCACGTGCGCGGCGTGATTGCCCGCCAGCTCGCGCCCACCGCCAGCAACTGGCGCGCGGAGGAGCCGTTGGAGGCCTGGCTGGAGCACCATGGCGTGGTGGGCATCCGCGGCGTGGACACCCGCGCCCTGGTGCGCCACCTGCGCGAGGGCGGGGCCATCAATGGCGCGATCAGCAGCGATGGCGCCAGCCCCCAGGCCCTGCTGGAGCAGGTGCGCTCGGCCCCCTCGATGCAGGGCCTGAACCTGGCCGCCGCCGTGAGCACCCGCCAGCCCTACACCTGGCAGCAGCCCTGCAGCGCCGCCTTCGACGCCCGCCTGCAGCAGCAGCCGGACCGGCCCTACCGGGTGGTGGCCATCGACTTCGGCATCAAGCGCGCCATCCTCGAGCGCCTCGTGGCCCATGGCTGCCAGGTGTCGGTGCTGCCCGCCGACGCCAGCCTGGAGCAGGTGCAGGCCCTGCAGCCGGAGGGGGTGTTCCTCTCCAATGGCCCCGGCGATCCGGCCGCGGTGAGCGAGGGCATCGCCCTGGCACGCCAGTTGCTCGCCCAGCCCAACCTGCCCCTGTTCGGCATCTGCCTGGGCCACCAGATTCTCGGCCTCGCCCTGGGCGGCGCCACCTTCAAGCTGGGCTACGGCCACCGCGGCCTCAACCACCCCTGCGGCAGCCCCGGCCAGGTGGAGATCACCAGCCAGAACCACGGCTTTGCCCTGGCGGCCGACTCCCTTCCGGAGCGGGTGCAGGTCACCCACCTCAACCTCAACGACCGCACCGTGGCGGCGCTGGCCCTGCCGGATCAGCCGGTGTTCGGGGTGCAGTACCACCCGGAGGCCAGCCCCGGGCCCCACGACGCCGACCACCACTTCGCCCGCTTCACCGCCCTGATGGCGGAACGCCGGCCCTGAACCGCCGTTCTCCAGGGCGGCTGGTTTCTGACAGTTGGTCCTGACAGCTGGTCCTGACAGTTGGCTCTGGCAGTTGGCTCTGGCAGTTAGTTGGTTCTTGCCCTTGGCGGGCGGGCCAGCAAAGCGATTTCGGCGACCGGCCGAGTGTGTTCGCTTTTTAATGAATTTTACTGATCCCGGTCATTTTCGCCCCAGGCGCTGCAGGCCGGGCTGCGATCCCTACACTCCCCGCAGATCCGCAATGGGGGCCAGAGCCATCAACGACCTGCAGCGACTCACGGTGTCCCTGCGTGGGGGATTCGAGCAGCAGGCCCGCTGCCAGCTCTATCGATTCACGGGCCAGCTCGACGCCTATTCCGACAAGCAGTTCGGCGAGTTCATCGCCTCCCATCGCAGCCCCAACCAGCCCCTGCTGATCGATCTCTCCCATATCGATTTCATCGACTCCTCGGGCCTCGGCGCCCTGGTGCAGCTCGCCAAGCAGTGCAAGACCGATGGTCAGCACTTCCTGGTGGTTGGCAACGCCCGCGTGGTGCAGACCGTGAAGCTGGTGCGGCTCGAGGAGTTCCTCCATCTCCAGCCCGACCTGGAGACCGCCCTTGCCAGCCTCGCCGCCTGAGCCAGCGTTCCGGGACACCGCCTGGTTGGCCGGGTTGGCCCGATCCCTGCCCAGGGGCGATCTGGGTGCGCTGCAGCTGGCCTGGCTGGGAGACGCGGTGTGGGAGCTGCACCAGCGCTTGCGCCGTTGCCGCACTCCCGCCCGCTCCCATGCCCTGCACGGCCAGGTGGTGGCCAGCGTGCGCGCCGATGCCCAGGCCAGGGCCCTGGAGCGACTCGATGGTCTGCTCAGCCAGCGGGAGCGCGAGCTGGTGCGCCGCGGTCGCAACCGGGCTGGCCGGGGGCCCCGCCAGGGTGACGCGGCGGCCTATGGCCTGGCCACCGGCTTCGAGGCTCTGCTGGGCTGGCTGTTCCTCCACGATCCCCCCCGGCTGGTCGAACTGCTAGATCACTTGGAGGAGATCGATCCATAACCAGCCTTCGCCATGAGCCCTCGATTTGAACGCCGCCCCGACAAGTGGGCCGGAGCCGGGGGACGAAAGCCCGCGCGTCCGGGATCCCCGACCGGTTCATTCCGTGACCGTGAGCAGGGCCGCGACCGGGACCGGGACAAGGGCCGCGAGGGGCAGAAAGGCCGCGAGTGGGACAAGGGCCGCGACCGCGACCGCTCTGCCGACCGCGGAGCAGGAGCTGATCGGTTTAAAGCTGAGCGGTTTAAAGGTGAGCGGCCTGGGGCTGAGCGATTTGGGGCTGATCGGTTTTCTGAGCGTGGTCGACCCTCGGCCCGGCCTGGGGACCGCTTCCGCCCCTCCAGCCGTGACCGTGCGCCCGAGCGCGAGCGGGCGGCTGGCAGTGACTGGAACCGCACCCCTCGGGACGGCCGGCGGGACAGCCGCCGCGAGCCCGTGCGCGGTGTGGGTGAGCGCAGTGGTTATGCGCGCTCGGGTCCGCGCCGGGATGACAGCCGCCCGCGCCGCCTGCTGCCCTCCCGCTTCAGCCGGCCGCCGGTGGTGGCCGTGGAGAGCGTGCCGCAGCAAGCCCCCCAGGGGGTGCACGCCGATGAGAGTCCGGCCAACGACCTGATCTGGGGGCGCCATTCCGCCCAGGCAGCCCTGGAGAGCGGCCGGCCGGTGCACCGCATCTGGTGCACCGCCGAGATGCGCTTCAGTCCGGCCTTCCTGCAGCTGCTGCGCGAGGCCAAGGCCTCCGGTGTGCTGGTGGAGGAGGTCACCTGGGCTCGCCTCGGCCAGCTCACCGGCGGTGCCGTGCACCAGGGCATCGTGCTCCAGGCCGCCGCTGCCGAGACCCTCGATCTCGCCAGCCTGATCGACGGCTGCCGCGACCTGGGTGAACCGCCGCTGCTGATGGCCCTCGACGGCATCACCGACCCACACAACCTTGGGGCGATCGCCCGCAGCGCCGAGGCCCTCGGGGCCCATGGCCTGGTGCTGCCCCAGCGCCGCAGCGCCGGCCTCACCGGCTCGGTGGCCAAGGTGGCGGCTGGTGCCCTGGAGCATCTGCCGGTGGCCCGGGTGGTGAATCTCAACCGCGCCCTCGACAGCCTCAAGCAGGAGGGCTACCGGGTGGTGGGCCTGGCTGCGGAGGGCACGCTGAGCCTGGAGCAGGTGGATCTCGACGGACCCCTCGTGATCGTGACCGGCTCAGAGGGCGATGGCCTCTCGATGCTCACCCGCAAGCACTGCGACCAGCTGGTGAGCATCCCCCTGCGCGGCGTCACGCCCAGCCTCAATGCCTCCGTGGCCACGGCCCTGCTGCTGTACGAGGTGGCGCGGCGAGGCTGGATGAAGGGCCTGCGCGGCGGCGACCCTGCCCCGCGCATCGTGCGCCCCCAGCTGCCCAGTGCGGCCGCCCCCGCGGCTGACGCGCTGGCGGAGATCGAACACGAACCCACGCCCTCGGCTGAGCCCGTCCAGCACCAGGAGCTGGAGGCGCAGGGCCAACCAGCCCCTGGGCCTGGGCCGGATGCCGCTGTTGAGGCGGCTGTTGAGGCGGCGTTCGAACCGGCTGCGCCCCAGCAGCCTGAGTCGCTTGAGCCCCCTCAACCTGAATCTGAATCTGAATTTGAAGCTGAATCTGAGCCTCAGCCAGCTCCAGCCTCAGCTTTCGACCATCAGCCTGAGCCGTCTGTAGAGCCTGAGCCGCTCTCTACCGAGGACCAGCCTGTTCAGGACCAGCCTGAGCCAGCGCCTGAGAGCGCATCCCCGCCCGAGGAGCAGCTGACGCCCCCTGCCGGCATCTCCCTCGGTTTGCAGCCGCCCCAGCCCAGCGGGTTCATGGCTGACGTGCAGCTCTGATGCGATTCCATGCTCAGAAAGCCCAGGCCGGGCACAATGGAGTGGTGATCAATCCCGCTGCATGAATCCGCTGCTCTGGCCCGTTCGCCGCTGCGCCAACGGACTGGGCCTGGCCTGGTGGGCACGGGTGCGCACCCAGTCCCCCGCAGTCACCTACTGGTTCGGCCCCTTTGTGCGCCGCAGCACCCTGGAGCAGGCCCTGCCGGGGTTTCTCAGTGACATTCAGTCCGAATCCCCCGCGGGTCTGGAGCACGAGCTGATGCGCACCCGCCGCGGCGAGCCCCTCACCGAGCTGGAGTGAGGCGTCCCTGCTCCCGGGCCCTGGTCCGGAGGGCCCTGACTGATAGCGTCGCCATCACCTGGTGAGTGGGTGGATGGGCATCGCCGAATGGCGCTCAAGGCTGCAGCGCGGTGAGGTTTCCGCCCGGGAGCTCACCGACCAGCACCTGGCCCGCATCGAGGCCGTGGACGGCACCGTGCATGCCTTTCTGGAGGTGACCGCCGAGCGGGCCCGGGCCGATGCCGACCGCATCGATGCCGCCCGCGCTGCTGGTGAGGAGCTGCCGCCCCTGGCCGGCATCCCCCTGGCGATCAAGGACAACCTCTGCACCCTGGGGATCCGCACCACCTGCTCCAGCCGCATGCTGGAAACTTTCGTGCCTCCCTACGAGAGCACCGTCACCGAGCGGCTCTGGCAGGCGGGGGCCGTGATGCTGGGCAAGACCAACCTCGATGAGTTCGCCATGGGCAGCTCCACCGAGACCTCCGCCTTCGGCCCCAGCCGCAACCCCTGGGATCCCGAGCGGGTGCCCGGTGGCAGCTCCGGAGGCAGCTCGGCCGCGGTGGCCGCCGGTGAGTGCGTCGCCTCCCTGGGCTCCGACACCGGCGGCTCGATCCGCCAGCCCGCCAGCTTCTGCGGCGTGGTGGGGCTCAAGCCCACCTACGGCCGGGTGAGCCGCTGGGGGCTGGTGGCCTTCGCCAGCTCCCTCGACCAGGTGGGGCCCTTCACCACATCTGTGGCCGATGCCGCCGAGTTGCTGCAGGTGATCGCTGGCGCTGACCAGCGCGATTCCACCTGCCTCAAGGCGCCGGTGCCCGACTACCGCGCCGCCCTGGGGCAGCCGGTGGCCGGCCTGCGGGTGGGCATCGTGCGCGAGTGCTTCGAAGCCGAGGGTCTGGATCCGGCAGTGAAGGCCTCGGTGCTGGCGGCGGCCGAGCAGCTGCAGGCCCTGGGCTGTGAGCTGGTGGACGTGAGCTGCCCCCGCTTCAACGACGGCATCGCCACCTATTACGTGATCGCCCCCTCGGAGGCGAGCGCCAACCTGGCCCGCTACGACGGCGTGAAGTACGGCTACCGGGCCGAGGGCAGCGGCAGCCTGGCGGAGATGACGGCCCGCAGCAGGGCGGAGGGCTTCGGCGACGAGGTGCAGCGCCGCATCCTGATCGGCACCTATGCCCTCTCGGCCGGCTATGTGGACGCCTACTACAAGAAGGCCCAGCAGGTGCGCACCTTGATCCGCCGCGATTTTGATCGGGCCTTCAACAGCGTGGACGTGCTGCTCACCCCCACCTCCCCCACCACCGCCTTCCGCTTCGGGGCCCACACCGACGACCCCCTGGCCATGTACCTGGCCGACCTGCTCACCATCCCCGCCAACATGGCTGGCCTGCCGGCGATCTCCCTGCCCTGTGGCTTCGACCAGCAGGGTCTGCCGATCGGCCTGCAGCTGATCACCGGCGTGCTGCAGGAGGAGCGTCTGCTGCAGGTGGCCCACCACTACGAGCAGGCGGCCCAGGTGATGGCCACCAGGCCCGCGGCGGCCCTGGTGCCCTGATCCCATCGCCAGCACCAGATCTGGGGTGCTCCGCCTAAGGTGAAGCCGCCTCTGCCGCTACCAGTGGCCTTCGTTCCCCTCCACAACCACAGCGACTACAGCCTCCTGGATGGGGCCAGCCAGCTGCCGGCGATGGTGGAGCGGGCGAAGGAACTGGGCATGCCGGCCCTGGCCCTCACCGACCACGGCGTCATGTATGGCGCCATTGAGCTGCTCAAGCTCTGCAAGCAGGCGGGCATCAAGCCGATCATCGGCAACGAGATGTACGTCATCAATGGCTCCCTGGATGACCCCAATCCGCCCAAGAAGGAGCGCCGATACCACCTGGTGGTGCTGGCCAAGAACGCGGTGGGCTACCGCAATCTGGTGAAGCTCACCAGCATCAGCCACCTGCGCGGCATGCGCGGCCGGGGCATCTTCGCCCGGGCCTGCATCGACAAGGCCACCCTCGAACAACACAGCGAGGGGCTGATGGTGGCCACCGCCTGCCTGGGGGGCGAGATCCCCCAGGCGATCCTGCGTGGTCGTCCCGATGCGGCCCGGGAGGTGGCCCGCTGGTACCAGGGGGTGTTCGGCGACGACTTCTACCTGGAGATCCAGGACCACGGCGGCATCGAAGACCGCATCGTGAACACCGGCATCGCCGAGATCGGCGCTGAGCTGGGCATCGAGCTGATCGCCACCAACGATGCCCACTACCTGAGCGTGGGCGATGTGGAGGCCCACGACGCCCTGCTGTGCGTGCTCACCGGCAAGCTGATCAGCGATGAGAAGCGCCTGCGCTACACGGGCACCGAATACATCAAGAGCGAGGCGGAGATGCTGGAGCTCTTCGGCGATCACCTGGAGCGCGAGGTGATCGAGCGGGCGGTGGCCAACACCGCCCGGGTGGCCGAGAAGGTGGACGACTACGACATCCTCGGCCGCTACCAGATGCCGCGCTTCCCCATCCCCGACGGGCACACGCCGGTGAGCTACCTGCGCGAGGTGAGCGAGCAGGGGCTGCGGGTTCGGCTGGGACTGGCGGATGGGGCGGCCTTTGATGCCACCTATGGCGAGCGGCTGGATTTTGAGCTGCAGGTGATGGAGCAGATGGGCTTTCCCACCTACTTCCTGGTGGTGTGGGACTACATCCGCTTTGCCCGCGACAACGGCATTCCGGTGGGGCCGGGCCGCGGGTCGGCCGCCGGCTCGCTGGTGGCCTACGCCCTGGGGATCACCAACATCGACCCTGTAACGAACGGCTTGCTGTTCGAGCGCTTTCTCAATCCAGAACGCAAGTCGATGCCAGATATCGATACCGACTTCTGCATCGAGCGCCGCAGTGAGGTGATTGATTACGTCACCCGCCGCTATGGCGAGGAGAAGGTGGCCCAGATCATCACCTTCAACCGCATGACCTCCAAGGCGGTGCTCAAGGATGTGGCCCGGGTGCTCGACATCCCCTATGGCGACGCCGACCGGCTGGCGAAACTGATTCCGGTGGTGCGCGGCAAGCCCGCCAAGCTCAAGGAGATGATCGGCGAGGAATCGCCGGCGCCGGAATTCCGTGAGAAATACCAGAACGACCCCCAGGTGAAGCGCTGGGTGGACATGGCGATGCGGATCGAGGGCACCAACAAGACGTTTGGTGTGCATGCGGCTGGCGTGGTGATCGCCGCTGATCCCCTCGATGAGCTGGTGCCGCTGCAGCGCAACAACGACGGTCAGGTGATCACTCAGTACTTCATGGAAGACGTGGAGTCGATGGGACTCCTGAAGATGGACTTCCTGGGGCTGAAGAACCTCACCATGATCGATAAAACCGTCGATCTGGTGAAGGAGAGCACTGGCGAAACGGTGGATCCCGACGCCCTGCCGCTGGATGACCCCGGCACCTACGGCCTGCTGGCCCGCGGCGATCTGGAGGGCATCTTCCAGTTGGAATCGAGCGGCATGCGCCAGATCGTGCGCGACCTCAAGCCCTCATCCCTGGAGGACATCTCCTCGATCCTGGCTCTGTATCGTCCGGGTCCGCTGGATGCCGGCCTGATCCCCAAGTTCATCAACCGCAAGCACGGCCGCGAGGCGATCGACTTCGCCCACGAGAAGCTGCAGCCGATCCTGAAGGAGACCTACGGGATCATGGTGTACCAGGAGCAGATCATGAAGATCGCCCAGGATCTGGCCGGCTACTCGCTCGGTGAGGCCGACCTGTTGCGGCGGGCGATGGGCAAGAAGAAGAAGAGTGAGATGGAGAAACACCAGAGCATTTTCGTGAAGGGCGCCACCGAGCGTGGGGTCGATCCGAGGATCGCCGAGGGCCTGTTTGAGCAAATGGTGCTGTTCGCCGAATACTGCTTCAACAAGAGCCACTCCACCGCCTATGGCGCGGTGACCTATCAAACCGCCTACCTCAAGGCCCACTACCCGGTGGCCTACATGGCGGCGCTGCTCACCGTGAATGCCGGCGATTCGGCCAAGGTGCAGCGCTATATCGCCAACTGCAATGCCATGGGCATTGAGGTGATGCCGCCGGATGTGAATGCTTCGGGCATCGATTTCACCCCCGTGGGCGATCGCATCCTCTTCGGCCTCTCGGCGGTG
The DNA here is from genome assembly GCA_044238185.1 of Prochlorococcaceae cyanobacterium. Classification (GTDB taxonomy): domain Bacteria; phylum Cyanobacteriota; class Cyanobacteriia; order PCC-6307; family Cyanobiaceae; genus NIES-981. The sequence continues at coordinate 37,134 of JBIIDV010000002.1, forward strand.
CGCAATCTCGGTGAGGGGGCGATCCGCCAGCTGATCGAGGTGCGCCAGGCCAATGGCCCCTTCGCCTCCCTGGCCGATCTCTGCGACCGCATTGCCGGCCAGCAGCTCAACCGCCGGGCCCTGGAGGCCCTGATCCACTCCGGCGCCCTCGATGCCCTAGAGCCCAAGGCCAACCGGGCCCAGCTGATGGCCGATCTCGATCTGGTGCTCGACTGGGCCAGCTCCCGCGCCAAGGACCGGGCCAGCGGCCAGGGCAATCTCCTGGATCTGCTGGGTGGTCTTGGCGCGGCCCCCGAGTCCGCTGAGGCCGGAGCGTCCGGTGGCGCCGGATCCCTGGCCACCGCGCCCAAGGCGGCTCCCGTGCCCGACTACCCCCCCACCGAAAAGCTGCGCCTGGAAAAGGAGCTGGTGGGCTTTTACCTCTCCGATCACCCGCTCAAGCAGCTGGCCCCGAAGGTGAAGCTGCTCTCTCCCCTGGCCCTGGGCTCCCTCGAGGAGCAACCCGACAAGGCCAAGGTGAGTGCGGTGGTGATGGTGCCTGAGCTGCGCCAGGTGACCACCCGCAAGGGCGACCGCATGGCGGTGCTGCAGCTGGAGGATCTCACCGGCAGCTGCGAGGCGGTGGTGTTCCCCAAGGCCTATGCCCGCCTGGCCGATCACCTGATGGTGGATGCACGCCTGCTGGTGTGGGCCTCGGTGGACCGCCGCGACGACCGGGTGCAACTGATCGTGGACGACTGCCGCTCGATCGATGACCTGCAGCTGCTGATGGTGGAGATCCCAGTGGAGCAGGCGGCTGACATCGCCGTGCAGCACCGCCTGCGCGAATGCCTGCAGCGCCATCGGCCCCCCCAGGATGAGGTGGGTGCGCGGGTGCCGGTGGTGGCCCTGGTGCGCCAGGGGGAGCAGACGCGCTTTGTGCGCCTCGGGCCCCAGTTCTGTGTGGGCGATCCTGCTGCCGCCCTCTCGACCCTCAATTCAGCCCACTTCCGTGCCCGACTCACCTCGCCGGCCGTCGCAGGGGGGTGAGCGCCAGCGCAGTGATGATCCCCACCATTGCTCCGGCCACCACATCACTGGGGTAATGGGCTCCACTGGCGATGCGGGTGAAGCCGCAGCCCATGGCAACCACCAGGGCAGGCCAGGCAAGACGGGGATAGAGCAGGGCAAGCGCCATGCTGCCGGCGAAGGCCACCGCAGTGTGGGAACTGGGCAGCCCCAGCCCCTTGGTGCTCCAGGGCTGCTCATTCCAGGCGCGGAACAGGTACACCTCCAGTTCGGATGGCCGTTTGCGGCGGATCAGCAACTTGAGCAGTTCGGCCAGACCTCCTGCCGAGGCTGGAACCAGCAGCAGGGGTAAACCCAGCGCCCGGGCCGGGCTTCCCAGGGCTAGACGGCCTGAGCAGTGCTGGAGGGTGGCGGCCAGGGCGATCAGGCACCAGGTCCAGAGGCTGCCCCACACCCGCAACAGCAGCAGCAGATCGCTGCGCGGTTGCTTCTCCGGCCAGGCAAGCCAGTGCAGCACGGCGCGGTCCAGCTCGGTTGCAGCCCCCAGCCACACCACCAGCACTGTGCCTGCCGTCACCAGCAGCACCACCTTCAGATTGATAAGCGGCAGCGACGATCTAACCGTATCCATTGCTTGTTCTGTAGGGGAAAGTCTCGACTTGAATGTCTGACCGTTTCAGCACCGATATCACCCGCCACAACAACAATTCTCGCCCTGATCTGGCAGTTGTCGGTTGTCTCCATGGCAGTGAGATGGTGATCTGGAATGCCGGGCTGTTGTGACGGCTGGCCACGACAGTCGACGAACATCGCCGGAGAATCTGCTATTCGGTTCGCTTGTTCTTGCCTGCCGCGAATCGTGAGGCTCGCCCCACTCCTGGCCTGATCGGCGGCTGGGGAGCTCGGCTGCGAGCCGCCCTGCACCCGGCCGATGGCCTGATCCTGGTTGTGGTGCTGACCGTGGCTGCCCTGCGCCTGCTGTTTCTGCTCACCAACCAGCTCCAGCTCTCCGCCGACGAGATGCACTACTGGGACTGGTCCCGGCGTCTGGACCTGGCCTACTACAGCAAGGGGCCCGTGGTGGCGCTGCTGATTGCGGTGTCCCGATCCCTGGTGGGTGACGGCCAGGTGGGCGTGCGGCTGCCGGCCCTGCTCCTGGGGGCCCTGTTCGTGCTGCTGATCTATGGCCATGCCCGCTGCCGCATCGGCCCAGGGAATGCCTTGGCTCTGGCGGGGGTTGTGCAGCTGTTGCCCCTGGTGGCCGGCCTGGGGCTGGCGATGACCACCGATCCTCCGGTGCTGGTGTGCTGGACCGTGGCCCTGATCGCGCTGGCTCCCGCCGTGCGCCAGGGATCCCCGTCCGCCTGGCTGGTGTACGGCCTGGCGGCGGGCATCGGCGTCGCTGCCAAGTACACCTCCCTGCTGTTGCCCTTCGGGTTGCTGCTGGCGGTGCCCTGGCTGGCCTGCACCAGGCCGCTGCTGCGCCGGCCCGCCTTCTGGTGCGGCCAGCTGCTTGCCCTGGCGGGCCTGGTGCCGCTGCTGGTGTGGAACGCTCGCCATGGCTGGGTGAACCTGGCCCACAACGCCGGACACCTCGGGGTGACGGCCGGCTTTGCCCCCGCACAGCTGCTGCTCGGGCCCCTGGAGCTGGTGGGGGGGCAGCTGCTGCTGTTCGGGCCGATCACCGCGCCGCTGCTGCTGCTGGCGGTGGGGATGGTGCTGCCGGCGGCCTGGCGGCGGCGCGATCCCTATCCCCTGCTGCTGGCCGCCCTGGCCGCCCTGCTGCTGCTGGTGTGCGGGCTGGTGTCTCTGCGGCGCACGGTGTATGCCAACTGGCCGTTGCCGGCGGGGCTGATCGCCATCCTGCTGCTGGTGGAGGCCTGGCCGCAGCTGGTGGGCAGCCTGCGGCTGCGGCGCTGGCTCGTGGGGGGCACGGGCCTCAACGCCCTGCTGTTCGGGCTGGCTCTGCTGCCGTTCTATGGCGTGCGCCTCGGCCTGGCCCCCAGCCAGTTGCCCACCCGCAGGCTGGTGGGCTGGCAGGAGCTCTCCGCAGGCCTCCAGCGACGCGAACCGCAGCGCTTGCGCTCCGCCGCGCTGCTGTTCACCGATCGCTACACCACGGCATCAGCCCTGGCCCATGGGTTGGCCCGCCCCCCCGGCACCGTGTTCACCGTGGCGCTGGGCAGGGGAAGGATGAACCAATACGACCTCTGGGCCCGGCAGGATCTGCCCTCCCAACGGGGAGCCCACGCCCTGATCGTGCTGGATGAGGCCACCGACCCGGACCCCCTGCGCCGGCTGTTTGCCCAGCTGGAACCCCTGCCGCCCCTGCAGGTCACGGTGCAGGAGCATCCCTTCAGGCGCTACCAGCTGTTCTATGGCCACGCCTACAACGGCCTGCCGCTGCCTCAGCCGTCGCGGCGCTGACGCATGGCGGCGAGCGACTGCTTGATCCTGCCGATGTTCAGCCCCAGCTGCTCGCTGCCCAGCAGGCTGCCCGGCTGGGGCTCCCAGCTGGCGGAGAGCACGCCATAGCTGAGGCCCACCAGCCCCAGCAGAAAACAGGCCCCCGAGGCGGCCAGGGTGGCGCCGGGGGGGACGTCGTAGATCTGGCGGCTCACCAGGAAATAGCTGCCCACGAAAACCCCCATGCCCAGCACGGTGGGGATGCCGGTGGCAATGGCGATGCGCCGGGCCATGCGGTTGGCCACGGCTTCGGGAATCACCTGCTCCCGGCCGGCGCGAGCAGCAGCAGCCTTCTTGCTGGATCTGGGTGCCTGGCCGGATGTCCCGGGCTTGCTGGCCCTGGGCCGGATGCCTTTGCCCGCCATGGGGTGTGCCGATCGGGGGGCGCCGCTGCTCAGCCGCGGATGCCCAGCCTGGCGATCAGCTGGCTGTAGCGCTCCTGGCTGAGGCCCTTGAGGTAGCCGAGCAGGCGCTTGCGACGGCCGATCATCTTCAGCAGCCCCTGGCGGGAGGAGAAGTCGTGCTTGTTCTGCTGCAGATGGCCGGTGAGCTGGCTGATCCGCTCGCTCAGCATCGCCACCTGCACCTCCACTGAGCCGGTATCCGTGCCGTGGGTCTGGTGGGTGTTGATCAGGTCCTGCTTCTGGGAGGTGGTGAGCGGCATGGAGGTGGGGGAGGACGAAACGCTGCCGGGAGTCAACCGGCCCGGTTGTCTGCGGAGCAAACAGTCACCTTAACGCGGCGGGGTCAGGCGGCCTCCCGGGACAGCCAGCGCAGGCACTCCCGAATCCAGTCGTCCGCCTGCCAGGCCTCCGCCGCCTCTGCCGCAGCGGCCACCGCCCGCAGCGCCCGGTGCACCTCCAGCGCCTCGTAGCCCAGGGCGGAGAGCGTGAGTTGCACCTCATCGCGCTGGTCGTGGGCCATCGCTTCGCCCATCGGCAGCTCGCCCTCCTGCTCGGCGGCCAGCAGCTGGCCGAGAAAGCGCTGCTGCAGCCGCGCCCGCAGCTCCACCGCCAGCCGTTCGGCCGTGCGCTTGCCCACCCCGGGGGCGCTGCACAGCCGGCGCAGGTCGGCCTGCACGATCGCCTGCACCAGCTCCTCCGGCTCCAGGCAGCCCAGCAGGCCCAGGGCCATCTGGGGTCCCACCCCGCTCACCCCCACCAGTTCCCGGAACAGGTCCCGCTCATGCCGCGCGCCAAAGCCGTAGAGCGTCCAGCCGTCCTCGCGCACGGCCTGGTGAATGTGCAGGGCCAGCACGCTGCCGGCCGTTGGCAGGCGCTGCCACTGGCGCTGGCTCACCTGCACCTCGTAGCCCACCCCGTGGCACACCAGCAGTAGGCCGGAGCGCTTGTCCTGCTGCCACGGATCGGCCAGTTCCCCTTGCAGCCAGCCGATCATGGATGCAGCTCGAATGCCCCCATGCTGCCCGCCCCGCGGCCCTCTGCCCAGCCGTCCCCCTTTACCAGCCTGTGGATGGCCCTCGGCCGGCGGCTGCTGGCCCTGGTGCTGCCGCTGCTGCTGGTGCTGTCCCTGAGCGCCTGCGGCAATGGGGGGCAGCCGCCCCGCAGCGTGCTGCTCCAGGCCCTTGCCCTGCAGATCCAGCTCACCCAGGGGGCAATTGCCCAGGCCCTGGAGCTGGAGGCGGGCGGCCTGCCCGAGGTGAGCCGGGTGCGGGTGGCCGAACAGCAGGCGATGCGCATCGGCGAGGCTCCGGGCTGGCGCCTGGCCGGGGCCTTCGACTGGCGGCTGCCCGGCGACCGCATCCGGGTGGACAGTCCGTTCGAGCTCTATCTGCAGCGCGGTGCCCGCGGCGAGAGCTGGCGCCTGGCTCGTCCCAGTGGCAGCCCCGACGGCAGCACCCAGGCCTGGATCACCGACCCCCTGCCGATCCCGGGCTGAGGCTGATCAGGGTGGCGCTCAGCACCAGGGCCGCGCCCGCCACGGTGAAGCCATCCACCGTTTCGCCGAACAGCAGCCAGCCCCACAGGCCGGCGAAGGCCACCTGCACGTAGCTGATCGCCGTGGCCCGCGCCGCCGGCAGGGCCGCCAGGCTGCTGGTGAGCAGCACCTGGCCCAGCTGGGTGAACACGCCCACCCCCAGCAGCCAGAGCAGCTCCACCGGCGTGGGTGCCACCGGGTTGAGCAGCACCAGCGGCAGGCTCAGGGGCACCGCCACCAGCGGGAAATAGAACACGATCACCAGCGGGTGTTCGCTGCGGGCCAGGGAGCGCACGCTCACGTAGGCCAGGGCGGTGCAGAAGGCACCCGCCACCGCGATCAGCACGGCTGGGCCGGCCAGCGACCCGCTTGCCCCCAGCAGCTGGGCCGGCCGGGCCACCAGCAGCACCCCCGTCCAGCCCACCAGCACCGCCAGCAGCACCCGCCGGCCGATGCGCTCGCCCAGCATCAGCCAGGCCAGCAGGGCCGTGAAGGTGGGGTAGAGGTACTGCAGCACGGTGGCCGAGGCCAGCGGCAATTCCGCCAGGGCGATGTACACGCACAGCAGGGCCACGCTGCCGATGGCCCCGCGCCCGATCAGCAGGCCGCGCCGCTGCCCCCAGGGGCTGAGGCCCGCCCGGCGCACCAGCAGCCAGCTCAGCACCACGCTCACTAGGGCGCGGGCCAGCACCACCTCAGCGGCGGGGATGCGGCCGCCCACCTGCTTCACGCACACCCCCATCAGCGAGAAGCTCAGGGCGCTGGCCACCATGGCCAGCACCGGTCTTCTCACCGTCATCGGCTCCTGCGGCAGCGGTGGCCATGCTGGCGGATCCCGGCGCTGGCGTCAGAATCAACCCCACCCCCGGGCCGTTGCCCCTTGAGCCTGCCCCGCCTCCATCCCCGCACGATCGAGGCCGTCAAGGAGCGGGCCGACATCGTCGATGTGGTGGGCGAGCACGTGGTGCTCAAGAAGAAGGGGCGGGAGTTCGTGGGGATCTGCCCCTTCCACGACGACAAGTCGCCGTCGATGACGGTGTCGCCTGCCAAGCAGTTCTATTACTGCTTCTCCTGCGGTGCCGGCGGCAACGCCATCAAGTTCCTGATGGAACTTCAGCGCCAGAGCTTCAGCGATGTGGTGCTGGAGCTGGCGCGCAAGTACCAGCTGCCGGTGGAGACCCTCGACGGGCCCCAGCAGGAGCGGCTGCGCAAGCAGCTCTCCCGGCGCGAGCAGCTGCAGCGGGTGCTGAGCCTCGCCTCGGGTTGGTTCCGCAGCCAGCTCCAGGCGCCCGAGGGGGCGGCGGCCCTGGCCTACCTGCGCCAGCAGCGCCGCCTCAGCGAGCCCACCCTGGAGGCCTTCGAGCTCGGCTTTGCCCCCGACCGCTGGGACGGCCTGCTGCAGCACCTGCGCCAGGTGCATGGCTTTGCTCCCGAGCTGCTCGAGGCGGCCGGCCTGGTGGTGCCGCGCAAGGGGGGTGACGGCTTCTACGACCGCTTCCGCGGCAGGGTGATGGTGCCGATCCGCGACCGCCAGGGGCGGGTGATCGGCTTCGGCGGCCGCAGCCTCGACGGTGCTGAGCCGAAATACCTCAACTCGCCGGAAACGGAGGTGTTTGAGAAGGGCAAGCACCTGTTCGGCCTCGACCGGGCGGCCGATGCCATCCGCCGCGACGACCGGGCGGTGGTGGTGGAGGGCTACTTCGATGTGATTGCCCTGCACGCCGCCGGCATCACCAACGCGGTGGCCGCCCTGGGCACCGCCCTCAGCAGCCAGCAGATCACCCAGCTCTGCCGCTGCACCGACAGCCGCCGGCTGGTGCTCAATTTCGACAGCGACGGCGCCGGCGTGCGGGCGGCCCAGCGGGCGATCGGTGAGGTGGAGCAGCTGGCGCTGCAGGGCCAGCTGGAGCTGCGGGTGCTGCACCTGCCGGCCGGCAAGGATCCCGATGAGTTCCTGGTGGAGCACGGGTCCGGCGACTACCGCGCCCTGCTCGACCGGGCTCCGCTGTTTCTCGACTGGCAGATCGACCAGGTGCTGGCGGGCCGTGACCTGGGCAAGGCCGACCAGTTCCAGCAGGCCGTCACCGCCCTGGTGGCACTGCTGGGCAAGCTGCCCCAGAGCGCCGTGCGCAGCCGCTACCTGCAGCAGGTGGCTGAGCGGCTCTCGGGCGGCCAGGCGCGTCTGGCCCTGCAGCTCGAAGACGACCTGCGCCAGCAGGTGAAGGGCCAGCGCTGGCATGGCCGCTCCCAGAAGTGGGAGCAGCCGGGGGAGGCGGGATTGCGCGAGCGGGCCGAGGCCGAGGTGTTGCGGCTCTACCTGCACTGCCCCCAGCAGCGGGGGGCGATCCGCGCCGAGCTGCGCCAGCGGGAGCTGGACGACTTCGCCCTGGCCCATCACCGCCAGCTCTGGGGGGCGATCGGCGCCCTCGAGGAGGACAACCTCGGCAGCGGCCGCCTGGAGGCGATCAACCGCGGCCAGGATCCCGGCCACGAGCTGGCCGATCTCGATCTGCCCCGGCTGTTGGGCGATCAGCTGGTGGTGGAGCAGAGCGCCCTGCTCTCCCGCCTCACCCCCCTGCTTGAGCCCTCGGAGCTGCAGCGCCTGCAGCTGGCCCAGCCGCTGTTGCAGCTGCGTGGCGCCACGGCGGTGCTGGAGCGGCAGAAGTGCCTCAAGCGCTGCCGCCACCTGCTCGATGCCTGGAGCAGCCAGCGGCTGGAAACCCTGGAGCGCTGCATCGCCCGCCTGCTGCAGCCGGAGGCCCCGGCCGTTGCGGCGTCCCCTGCCCCGGCCGGCCTGGAGCCGGTGGTGCGGGACATGGAGGCGCGGATCGAGGCCCTGTTCGCCGAGCTCAATGCCGATGCGCTCCATTTCCAGGAGCTCTATTACGGCGAACGCCGCTATCTCAGCCAGCTCGATGCCCATCGCTGCGCCGGCTTCGGCGCGGCGGCCTGAGGGGGGGCCGGCCTGCAACTCCTCTAGCGTTTCCGGTGTCACCGGTTCCGCACCCTTGCCCTCCCCCGCCCGTGTCGCGCTGGCCCTGGCGCTGCTGAGCCCTTTGGCGCCGGTGCTGACACCCGCCCTGGCCCAGGAGTGCGGCTGCAACTGCGGCCAGCCCACCCTGGGCACGATCGGACCCAACGGCTCCTGTCAGTGCCCCTGTGAGCCGTTGCCGATCCCTGGCATCAACCCCGAGAGCCTCTCCGGACCGCCCAAGCCCCCGAAGGCCGGGGGGCCCGCACCCGAGTGGAAGGTGGAGCCCTTCGCCGACGACTTCGGCCCGCCGTTGTTCGGCGTCTGGTGAGCCCCGCTTCGTTAGCGTTTGAAGCGTGTTGCAGCGACCGTGCGGCGATGGGCTTCTACGAGGTGCTCTGGCACGGCGACGGCATCGGCGATGGTGGTGATCTCGAGGAGGCTCTGCAGGGCTATGCCCTGGTGAAGCCCGACGACGGCGACTGGCAGAGCGCCTGCGCCGCCGCCGGTGCCGAGCCCTGCATCCGCCGCTACGCCTCGTTCGAGGCCTTTCTCGACAACGCCGATGAGCTGGAAACCATTCCGGTGACTGCGGCGATGATCGAGGCCGCCCTCGCCGATCTCCCCCCTGCTCCTACCGCAGCTGGCCATGGCTGAGCCGAGCCTGGGGCCCCGCCTGGATCTGGCCCGCTTCACGCCGGTGAACCATCTCTGGCCCGAGCTGGTGGAGCGGCTGGGGGTGGAGCGCAGCAGCCGGGCCGTGCAGCAGGCCCTCGACCTGCAGGCCATGCACGGCACCGCCGCCACCCTGCCGCTGCTGCTGGTGGAAACCTGCGGCCTGGCCCTGGTGCCGCTGGAGCAGCTGCGGCTGCAGACGGGCCTGGCGGGGGCGGGCGATCGGCTGGTGCTTTTGCTCAGCCAGCGCTCCAGTTGTCTGCAGCTGTTGCAACACGGCTAGGCCCGCACCGTGGGCAGATCGGCCAGGCGGGTGGTCGCGGCCCGCGACAGCTGGCTGCGGCGCATCGCCCAGGGGCGCGCCAGGCCGCAGGCGGCCCACTGCACTGTGCCGCTGCCGTAGCGGCGGTTGAGCTGGTCCACGGCGGCCAGCAGCGCCGCTCGCCGCTGCTGCTGCTCCGGCGGCAGCGGCACCAGCAGGTGGTGCTGCAGCAGGCCTTCGTCCTCCAGTTGCTGCAGCAGCACGCCGGCCTTCTGCAGCGGTTTGTGGGGGCGGAACAGGGCGGCGGCCAGGGGTAGGGCGGCGGCCAGCAGCACCGCCGTGTCCTGGCTGGCCAGGGGCAGCCGCACCGTGGCCGCATTGGCGTAGAAGCTGGTGCCGTTGAACGGGCTGCTGCGCACGAACACCGTGAGGGCGCCGGCCCGCTGGCCCTGGCGCCGCAGCTTCTCTGCCGCCCGCGCCGTGTAGGTGGCCACCGCCTCCTTCAGCTGCGCCAGGTTGTCGATCGGCGTGCTGAAACTGCGGCTCACGCAGGTTTCCCGTTTGGCGGGCGGCACCAGCTCCAGGGGCAGGCAGGCGTGGCCGCGCAGTTCCTGCTGCAGCCGCACCCCCACCACGCCGCAGCGGTGGCGCAGCTCGCCCGTGGGCAGATCGCGCAGGCTGCGGGCATCGGCGCAGCCCCGCAGCCGGCACCAGCGCGAGAGCTTCCTGCCGATGCCCCACACGTCTTCGATGGCGGTGGCGGCCAGCACCGCCTCGGCCTGCTGCAGCGGGCAGGCGCCCAGGTCGAACACCTCCGGCCGGCCGCCACCGCCTGCCGGGGCCGTCTTGGCCCACTTGTTGGCCAGCTTGGCCAGCACCTTGGTGGGGGCGATGCCCACCGCCACCGGCAGGCCCAGGCGGCGGCGCACGTCGCGGCGCAGGCCATGGCCCCAGGCCGTGAGATCGCTGCCGCCGTTAGTCGGGCCGGGCCGCTGCAGCAGGCCGAAGGCCTCGTCGATCGAATAGATCTCCAGCGCTTCCACCCACTCCTCCAGCACGGCCATCAACCGCTGGCTCATGTCGGCGTAGAGGGCGTAGTTGGAGCTGCGCACGATCACCCCCTGCCGCTGCAGCTGGCGCTGCACCTGGAAGTAGGGCTGACCCATGGGGATGCCGAGGGCGCGGGCCTCGGCGCTGCGCGACACGATGCAGCCGTCGTTGTTGGAGAGCACCACCAGCGGCCGGCCGATCACCGCTGGATCCACCACCGCCTCGCAGGAGGCGTAGAAGTTGTTGCCATCCACCAACACCACGGCGTCCCGGCCCGTGGCCTGGCGACCCATCACAGGCTGTGGATGGCGTGGATGGCCACGCCCCAGATGCGGGCGTCGTCGCGGTCGGCCAGCTCCAGGGGCGGGTAGTCGGGATGGGCGGCCTCCAGCCGCCAGCGGCCGCGGTGGCGGGCCAGGTATTTGAGGGTGAAGGCGCCGTCGACCACAGCCACCACCACCCGGCCGGCCCGGGGTTCGATCGCCCGGTCCACCACCAGCAGGTCGCCGTCGAGGATGCCGGCGCCCTGCATCGACTCACCGCTCACCCGCAGGAAGAAGGTGCTGCTGGGGTGGCGGATCAGCACGTCGTTGAGGTCGATGCGGCTCTCGATGTAGTCGTCGGCCGGGCTGGGAAAGCCCGCCGCCACCGCCGTGCCGGCCAGGGGCAGGGGCTGGCAGCGGGGTGGGCGCAGGGGATCGGCCTGGCCCACCAGTGCCGCCTCCAGCTGGCAGCGGGGAACGATCTCCAGGCCAATCTCCCGGCCAGGCTCCCGGCCCATCTCCAGGCCAGGCTCCCGCCTAAGCCCCCCTGCCGCGTCCAGCGCCATCGCCCAGTCCGATACCTGCATCAGTATGCCTGTACTAGTCCGTTGGCGGTCGGGGTTGGCGCTTGTCAGGCTGGGCAGGTTGGTTGATGGTCGTGCTGATGCTGAGGATGGGGGTGACCGGGTGGCGGGGGTCCGGGGTGGCAAGCGGACTGGTGCGCTGCTCGGGCGCGGGCCTGGTGGCTGGGCTGCTGGCGGGGCTACCTGCAGTGGCCTGGGCTGAGGCGGGCATCCGGGCCGATTACCTCTGCAAGGGCCGCTTCGATGCCAGCACGATCACAGCCTTCTTCTTCAAGGGCACCCCCAGCGCCGTGGTGCTTTTGGAAGGGGAAGGGGCGACGCGCCTTCCCCAGACGGTGAGCGCCAGCGGCGCCCGCTACAGCGATGGCAACCAGAGCTTCTGGGTGAAGGGGGATCGGGCCAGCTGGCAGCAGGGGCAGGCCCCCGCCCGCGCCTGTGAGCCCCGGCCGCCGCAGGCGGTCTCCATACGATGGGTGGATTCACGGCTGGGCGCCCAGGGTGCAGACGCAGGCTGACAACGGCACTGGTATGCCCAGTCCTGGCCTGTCTGGAGGATGGCTGCGCAGCGGTTCCGCCACTAGCGGCCTGCTGCTGGTGCTGTTCCTGGTGTTGCACCTGGCGGGGGTTGCCCTGGCGCCGCTGGCACCGGCGCGCTTCGAGGCCTACGCCGCCGCCCTGCACCGCAGCGCCTGGCTGCCGGCTGCCGAGCTGGCGCTGCTGGCGGTGGCCCTGGCCCATCTGGGTTTGAGCCTCGCCCGGGCCCTGGCCAACCGCCGCGCTGGCAACGGCGCCGCCCTGCGCAGCCGCCGCAGCGGCCCCCTCGCCCCCCTGGCGGCCCTGGCCGCTCGCAGCCAGGCCGCCGGTGGGGTGGTGCTGCTGGGGTTTCTGGTGGTGCATCTGGCCCAGCTGCGCTGGCCCCGTCCCCTGGCAGGCGCTGAGCTGGCGGCCCTGGGCGCCGTGCTGGCCAGCCCCTGGAGCCTGCTGCTCTACCTGGCGGGGGGCCTGGCGCTGGCCCTGCACCTGTTCCACGGCGGCGAGGCGGCCCACCGCAGCCTCGGGCTGTTGCAGCCGGCCAATGGCGCGCCCATCCGCGCTGCCACCCGCCTGCTGGCGGTGTTGATCGGGGGTGGTTTTGTGGCCGTGACCCTGGCGCTCGCGCTGGCCGGGGGAGGGGCCTGATGGCCGGTCTGCCCGATCCGCGCCTGCCCGCCGGCCCGATCGCCGACGCCTGGCGCCGCACCCGCGCTGAGTTGCCGCTGATCAGCCCGCTGCGCAAGCGCCAGCTGCACGTGCTGGTGGTGGGCACGGGCCTGGCCGGTGCCTCGGCCGCCGCCACCCTCGCCGAGCAGGGCTACCGGGTGACGGTGCTCACTTATCACGACAGCCCGCGGCGGGCCCACTCGGTGGCCGCCCAGGGGGGCATCAACGCCGCCAAGAACTATGCCGCCGATGGCGACAGCACCGAGCGCCTGTTCGCCGACACCCTGCGCGGCGGCGACTTCCGCGCCCGCGAGGCCGGCTGCATGCGCCTGGCCGAGCTGAGCGGCGGCATCATTGATCAATGCGTGGCCCAGGGCGTGCCCTTCGCCCGCGAGTACGGCGGCACCCTGGCCAGCCGCAGCTTCGGGGGGGCGCTGGTGAGCCGCACCTTCTACGCCCGCGGCCAGACCGGCCAGCAGCTGCTCTACGGCGCCACATCGGCCCTGCTGCGCCAGGTGGCGGCCGGGCGCGTCACCCTGCTGCCCCGCCGCGACCTGCTGGAGCTGATCACGGTGGATGGGGTGGCCCGGGGCGTGGTGGCCCGCCACCTGCTCACGGGCGCGCTGGAGGTGCACACGGCCCAGGCGGTGCTGCTGGCCACCGGCGGCTACAGCAACGTGTTCTTTCTCTCCACCAACGCCCTCAAGTCGAACGCCACGGCGATCTGGCGGGCCCACCGCCAGGGGGCCTTGCTGGCCAACCCCTGCTTCACCCAGATCCACCCCACCTGCATCCCCAGCGGCGATCCGGGCCAGAGCAAGCTCACGCTGATGAGCGAGAGCCTGCGCAACGACGGCCGCATCTGGCTGCCGGCGATCGCCGGCGACAGCCGGCCCCCAGATCAGATCCCCGAGGCCGAGCGCGATTACTTCCTCGAGCGGCTCTATCCCCGCTACGGCAACATGGCCCCCCGCGACCTGGCCTCTCGCCGGGCCCGCGAGCTCTGCAACGCAGGCCACGGGGTGGGGCCCGGCGGGCGTTCGGTGTATCTGGATCTGGGCGATGCGATTGCCGAGCAGGGGCGGGCGGTGATCGAGCAGCGCTACGGCAACCTGCTGGAGATGTACGAGCGCATCACGGGCGACGACCCCTACACCGTGCCGCTGCGCATCTACCCCGCTCCCCACTACACGATGGGCGGCCTGTGGGTGGACTACCAGCTGATGAGTTCAATCCCGGGGCTGTTCGTGCTGGGGGAGGCCAACTTCTCGGAGCACGGCGCCAACCGGCTCGGCGCCAGCGCCCTGATGCAGGGCCTGGCCGACGGCTACTTCATCGCCCCGGCCACGGTCACAGCCTGGCTGGCGGGCCATCCCACCGCCGCCATCGCGGCCGATCAGCCGGCTTGTCGCGAGGCCCTCGCCCGGGCCCGCTCCCGCATCGATGCCCTGCTTGCGGCAGCTGGCAACCGGCCGGTGGATAGCTTTCACCGGGAGCTGGGGGCCGTGATGATCGAGCGCTGTGGCATCAGCCGCACGGCCGCGTGCCTGCAGGCCGGCCTGGCGGAGCTGGCGGCGCTGGAGCAGCGCTTCCACGCCGAACTGCGGGTGCCCGGCACGGCGGCCGGGCCTAACCCGGAGCTGGAGAAGGCCCTACGGGTGAGCGATTTCTTCGGGCTGGCCCAGCTGATGCTGCGCGATGCCCTGGCCCGGGAGGAGAGCTGCGGCGCCCATTTCCGCGAGGAGCACCAGGGCGCCGACGGCGAGGCCCAGCGCGACGACGCCCGCTTCGCCCACATCGCCGCCTGGGAGCACACGGGTGATGGCAGCGAGCCGATCCGCCACAGCGAACCGCTGCGCTTCACGGCGCTCCAGCCCAGCGCCCGCAGCTACCGATGACCAGCCAGCCGCCCCTCAGCCCGGCAGAGGGGCCGCGCCACCTCTCCCTCAACCTGCGCATCTGGCGCCAGGCGTCGCCCGAGAGCCCCGGTGCCTTCCAGACCTACCGGCTGGAGGCCGTGTCGGCAGATCTGTCGTTGCTGGAAGCCCTCGATCTGCTCAACGAGCAGCTGGTCAGCGCCGGCGAGCGGCCGGTGCACTTTGAGCACGACTGCCGCGAGGGCATCTGCGGCAGCTGCGGCTTCCTGGTGAACGGCCAGGCCCACGGGCCCCAGGCGGCCACCAGCGTGTGCCAGCTCTACCTGCGCCAGTTCACAGGTGGCGCCACCCTCACCCTGGAGCCCTGGCGGGCCAGCGCCTTTCCCTTGATCCAGGACTTGGCGGTGGAGCGCAGTGCCCTCGACCGGCTGTTGATCGCCGGTGGCTACTGCTCAGTGAGTACGGGCCAGGCGCCGGAGGCCAACGCCATCCTGGTGGGCCAGGACCAGGCCCGCTCCGCCTTCGACACGGCCACCTGTATCGGCTGCGGCGCCTGCGTGGCCAGCTGCCGCAACGCCTCGGCCAGTCTGTTTGTGGCCGCCAAGCTGGCCCACCTGGCCCAGCTGCCCCAGGGCCAGCCGGAACGGGCCCGCCGCTCCGCCGCGATGCAGGCGCAGATGGAAGCCGAAGGGTTCGGCGGTTGCAGCAGCAACCTGGAGTGTGAGGCGGTCTGCCCCCAGCAGATCTCGGCTCACTGGATCAGCTGGATGCACCGCGAGGGCCGGTGCTGACAGGGTTGCGACCCTCGTCAGCGCAATATTGCATCTAATCTGCGGCAGAAGAGTTTGCGTCAGCCATAGAGGAGTAAACTGGATACTTCAGTTTCAGAAGCTAGCCTTATGGCAATCTCTATAGCGGAAGATGGCTATGTGGTCAAGCAGCAAGCCATCCCTGCTGGTTGTATTGATTTATTGCTCAATCATCTTGCTAAAGTGAAGCATTGTCGTCGATTCAGATTCCGGGCTCAGGGTACAAATTCATTTGAGAAGCCAAAGATTGATGGAAATGGCAATCTTCGGAACTCTATTCATAATCCCCATCTCCTTGGCGCAATGCCACAATTTCGCCAAGCTGTAGAAGCAATTATCTTTTCTGAATATGTATTCGAAGCCCTTTCTTCGGAGCTAGGAGAAGGTCCGTTTGTAAATTGGCAAACAATGTTATTTGATCGAAGTGTGGGTACCAAGCTCCATCAAGATACTTGGTATCTTGATACTGTGCCCAGCGGTGGGGTTTTTGGAGTGTGGATTGCACTTGAAGATATAACCCAAGATTGTGGCCCGTTTAAAATTTACGACCAAACAAATCATAGACGCGTCGATCCATCTTCTTATGATTTTGACGCTCTAGAAACCGATTTCAATTTTAAGCGAGATTATCCTTTGTCAAAGTGCAAGCGATTGCTGGTTCGCAAAGGCGATCTGGTTATATGGAATTCATATCTATTTCACGGGGCAGATATGCCTGTCTCCAGTCAGCGTACTCGTAAATCACTTACGGCGCATTTCTATCGGCTCGGAGCGGCAGTCCAAGATCCAATCATTCAAAGGCGGTTCAGTATTTATAATCATGAACATCCCGTATCAACGAGTGTGCCTGGACTGTTTAAGGCTGCAACCATCAATCCATTGATTTACAGTACACTCTGTATCGGTCTTTCCTTGTTGAAGGCAAGTAGTCTCTGCGGAAAGGGCGCCGATATTAGCGAAATTCGAACAGTAATCTAGATGCTTTCTTGCTGTCTATTTTCTTTGATGACTTGGATCCTAATCAAGCTTGTGTGACTATGGCCATGAGAAGCAAGCATCCGTATGCCATAGGCACTAATTGGGTGTTGTCTAGATTGCTCGCTCTGGTTGACAGGCTGACAGTGAAAGACGGGAATGGATGGCGTGTGATGAGACGTATTTTCCTGTGGTAGACTTGTATTCGGTGTTCAAGTGAAATTGCTATTGACTGTATTGGTATTGACAATAATGGCAATAGCTTATTGCATGGCATGGACGAAAGCAGCTTGTCTACGCCAAGGTCATATCTGCTCACTTCAGGCCTCTGGTTCCCTGTGGTCTGGTTGGCAATTGCAGTGTCTATTGATTGGTAGTAAAGAAAGAAATATGCAGTCAACATTGTTGAACTCAGTCATGAGGATGGGGTGTCTTTACGCCTGGCTGGCTCTCCTGCTTCAAGAGGGGCAGAATCTTCGCATGAATAAATTCGTGATGTGCAACTCCTGGCAATGCTGTCGATTGAATTGAATAGATTATGACACGTCTGTCTGCTGCTGTAATCATCTGTTCTACTGGGCGTCCAGAAATTCTCCATGAAACGCTCCTCAGCGTTCAGAGCCAAAAGCCCGCTTTCCCTTCAGAGATTATTGTATCTGTTGCATCTCAATCGGATATTCTTCCCAAATCATCAATTCTACCAAGGGTCAAGAGCTTTGTCTCGCCGCGCCGAGGTAGTGCATCCCAGCGAAATGCAGGGCTTCAAGCTCTTGTCTCCAATCCTGATATTGTCGTTTTTCTTGATGATGATGTCGAGCTTGCTCCAGGCCATCTTGCGGCATATCTTGCGTGCTTTGAGTCTGATTTAAGCATTGTCATTGCTAATGCACCCGACTTAATGAGTGGGATTACAAGCATTTCTAGGAATCAAGCCAGGCAGTGCATCAATTCTCAGCTCCCATCAGCTCCGACAACGGGCTATCGCTATTCAGATTGCCGAGCAGCTACTGGTTCAAGCATGGCGTTTCGTGGCACCCTTGTTAATCGGGTCTGGTTCGATGAGAATCTTCCTTTGTATAGTTATCTGGAAGATTATGATTTTAGTCTCTCATGTCAAGTGTATGGCCGTTGTGTGATGGTGCCATTCGCTCAATACGTGCATATGGAGCCGTCTGTTGGGCGCATATCAAACTATCGACGGGGATACTCGGAGATTGTTAATCCTTTTTATATTGCCAGCAAGCATGGGCTTGGTCTGCCGCCAAGGATGGTCCTTGGGTGCATCCGCAGAACTCTTCGTTCCATGCGCTTGATCCCTAGCGAGGGTGTCGACCGCTTGAGGGGACATGTCAGAGGCTGGGCGGACGTGATTCGTCGGCGATCAGATCCGCGCAAAATACTGCAGATGTAAATCAAATTATTCTCGAATTAGTGGGGTAGCAACTTATGAAAGTGCGACTAGCCAATGGAATGCATTCGCAAAGCTTTGGGTCCCTATCCAAGGGAGCCAAGACAGCGCATGCAGAAGCTTGGATAGGACTGTGCAGATGTGCCATGACAAGCCGACACCTGCCTCCCCGTCGTCTGCGCCAGGATCACCTCCACCCTGCTTAGCTATTGCGTGCTGATGCATCTCTCCATTCAGAGGATGGAGCTACCGATGGCTGCCGGGGGCTGCTGATGGCTTCGGCGGCTTTGCTGGCAAGCTGGAGTCCGAGGCGGTGTTCCCCCAGCAGATCTCGGCAGATTGGATCAGCTGGATGCACCGCGAGGGCCGGAGCCTGGAACCGCCGCACGAACAGCGCCAGGGGCATCGGGCCGCAGCGGCGCTGCCAGCCGATGCCCTCCGGGTAGCGCCGCCAGCAGCTGAGGGCGGCGCCACCGGGCCTCAGTTGGATCAGGTAGCGGTAGCTGGCCTGCAGGCCGGCGGGGTTGGCCTCGGCTGAACCCAGCTCAGGCAGGGGATCGAACACCTGCAGCAGCTCATCCAGCGCATCGGCACCGCGGTTGCTGCCGCGCAGGGGGGCCCCCAGCAGGCCGGCGATTCGCTGGGGAAAGCCATCCTCGGCCAGCCACCAATGGTGCTGACGCGGATGCTGCACGTGCACCAGGGAGATCAGGGCAGGACAGGGATAGGTCCGGGACATGGAGCGGGGGCAAGACCCTTCTCCAGTGCCCCGGTTGTCTCAGACCTGGTTGTCTCTGGCCAGGTTGTCTCGGATCCCGGCGCTCAGGCCACCGTGGCCATGTGGCGGATCAGGTCGATGCACTTGCAGCTGTAGCCCCACTCGTTGTCGTACCAGGCCACCAGCTTCACGAAGGTGTCGCTCAGGGCGATGCCGGCCTTGGCGTCGAACACTGAGGTGCAGCTTTCGCCCAGGAAATCGTTGCTCACCACTTCGTCTTCGGTGTAGCCGAGGATGCCGGCCATGGGGCCTTCCGAGGCGGCCTTCATGGCGGATTTGATGGCGTCGTAGCTGGTTGGTTTGGCCAGGTTCACGGTGAGGTCCACCACCGACACATCGGGGGTGGGCACGCGGAAGGCCATGCCGGTGAGCTTGCCGTTCAGCTCCGGGATCACCTTGCCCACCGCCTTGGCGGCACCGGTGGAGCTGGGGATGATGTTCTGGCCGGCACCGCGGCCGCCGCGCCAGTCCTTCACCGAGGGGCCATCCACCGTTTTCTGGGTGGCGGTGGTGGCGTGCACGGTGGTCATCAGGCCACTCACAATGCCGAAGTTGTCGTGCACCACCTTGGCCATCGGCGCCAGGCAGTTGGTGGTGCAGCTGGCGTTGGACACGATGTCCTGGCCGGCGTAGCTGCTGTGGTTCACGCCCATCACGAACATCGGCGTGCCGTCCTTGGAGGGGGCGCTCATCACCACCCGTTTGGCGCCGGCGTTGATGTGGGCGCGGGCCGTTTCATCGGTGAGGAAGAAGCCGGTGCTCTCCAGCACGTACTCGGCACCCACCGCCCCCCAGTTCAGGTTGTTGGGGTCGCGCTCGGCTGTGATGCGGATGGCCTTGCTATTCACCACCAGCTGGCCGTTCTCCACCGCCACCTCGCCCTTGAAGCGGCCGTGGGTGGAGTCGTAGCGGAGCATGTAGGCCAGGTACTCCACATCGATCAGATCGTTGATCGCCACCACCTCCACGTCGGCGACGCTGCAGGCGCGGCGGAAGGCGAGGCGACCGATGCGGCCGAAGCCGTTGATGCCGATGCGGATGGTCATGGGCGGGCTGAAATCCAGTGCCAGCCTACTTTCCCGTTTCAGGGGCGTCCGCCGGTTCTGGCTGCAGGCAGAGGCTGCGACGGCCGACCGCGAAGGCCATGCCCACCCGCACGTTGCGCCGATCGGCGTCGCTGTCGGCGGGCTCGCTCACCAGCTGCTCCAGCCGTTCGCTGTAGAGCCGGCGGGTGGCCGGGCTGATCCGCCCGTCGCGCTCCAGCGCGCACAGCAGGCGCATGGCGCCGTTGCCCTTGCCGAACATCAGCATGAACGACTCCTTCTCGGTGGGGGCGCCCCACGCCGCTCCGGCCAGGCTGGGCAGCAGGGCCAGACCCAGACCCAGCGCCAGGCGCAAGCCCGGGCGGGAGCTCATGGCTCCTCGTCCTCCAGCAGCAGCTGCTGAAAGGCTGTGTAGAGATCGCCATGGGCGTCGGCGAGCTTCGGGTCGGGCCGGCCGATGCCGGTGTCGCGGCGCCTGGCTTTGGGCGTCTCGAGCTGCGGATCCGCGGGGCTGCCGCCGCTGGCCGCGGGGCTGCCGCCGCTGGCCGCGGGGCGCTGCCGGCGCTCCCCCTCCATCTGGCGCAGCCGCTCCAGCAGGTGGGGCGGCACCGTGCCGTCGGCGCTGGCCTGCATGAGTTCGCGGAACAGCTGCTCCGGATCGGTTTCCGTTTCCACCTTGTGGCGGGGTTCGGCCGCCCGGGCCCGCGCGCTGGGCTTCGGCTCCGGCTTCGGCAGGGGCTGGGGCAGGCTGCGCCCCAGCTCGCGCAGGCGCTCCAGGCTGCGGGGGTCGAAGCTCATCTCAGCTGCAGCCCAGGCTGGCGCGGGTGTCGCGGCCCGTCACCGGATTGGTGCCCTCGGCCACGGCGCAGAGGGCCTTGAGGGCATCGCCCCGCAGGGGCACATTGGTGAAGTCGGCGCCGCTGATCGTCACCCCCTCGAAGCGGGTGTTGAAGGCGAAGGCGTCCTCCAGCACCGCATTGCTGAGGTTGGTGCCGTTGAACACCGCCGAGTCGAGGGTGGCCTCGCGCAGGTTGGTGTTGCTCAGGTCGGCGTCCTGGAGCTTGGCGCCGAACAGGCTGGCCCCCTGCAGGTCGGCGCCGGAGAGGTTGGCGTCGCGCAGGTTGGTGAGGTTGAAGGTGGCGCCGCGCAGGTCCTGGCCGGAGTAGTCGGCGCCGATCAGCACCTGTTTGGCCACATCCACCGCCGCCGCCGCCGGGCCGGCCAGGGGCCCAGCCAGCCCGCCGAGCAGCAGCAGCAGGGGCAGCAGCAGTGGCAGCAGGCCCGCTGCCAGGGTTCGCCGAAGCCGAAAGCGTTGCGCCATGAATCCTCCTGGGACCAGCGGGGGAGTGTGGTGGCAACCCTAGGAAGCGCAAGCCCCCCCCAGCCCTTGGCCCATCCCAGATCCCATCCCAGGCTGGGCGGCGGCTGGGCGGAGCAGCGGGCCCTGCGCCTGCTCTGCAGCCGCGGCTGGCAGCTGCGTGCCCGCAACTGGCGCTGCCGGTGGGGCGAGCTCGACCTGCTGCTGGAGAAGCCAGATCGCCTGCTGCTGGTGGAGGTGAAGGGCCGCCGCAGCGGCGTGGACGGCTGGGGGGCGGCAGCCTTGCAGCGGGGCAAGCGGCGGCGGCTGGAGCGGGCCTGGCGGTGCTGGCTGGCCGAACACCCCCATGAGGCGCAGCGGGCGGTGGAGTTGGTGTACGCCCTGGTGCCTCTGCCGCCGCAGCGGGGTGCGATCCGCTGGATCCGGGTTGGCTTCTGAGGCTGCCTGCGGCTGCCGCAGGCAATCTGGAGCAATCCGGCCAACCCGCGTCATCCCCTCCATGACCTTCACCGCCCACCGGGCCCGCAAGCGCTTCGGCCAGCACTGGCTGGTGGACGAGGGCGTGCTCGATCGGATCGTGGCAGCGGCCGAGCTGCAGCCGGGGGAGCGGGTGCTGGAGATCGGGCCGGGGCGCGGGGCCCTCACGGAGTGCCTGCTGCGCAGCCCCGCCGCTGCCGTGGCCGCCGTGGAGCTCGACCGCGACCTGCTCGAGGGCCTCCAGCAGCGTTTTGCGGCCGATCCCCGCTTTGCCCTGGTGGCCGGTGATGCCCTGGAGGTGCCGCTGCCGCCGGCCGAGAAGGTGGTGGCCAACATCCCCTACAACATCACCGGCCCGCTGCTGGAACGGTTGGTGGGCCGGCTCGACCGACCCGTGTCGCCCCCCTACAGCCGCCTGGTGCTGCTGGTGCAGCAGGAGGTGGGTGAGCGCATCCGCTGCGCCCCCGGCAGCAGCGCCTATTCCGCCTTGAGCGTGCGCATGCAGCTGCTGGGCGCCTGCCAGTCGGTGTGTGCGGTGCCGCCCCGCTGTTTCCAGCCGCCGCCGAAGGTGCAATCGGAGGTGATCGCCATCGACCCGCTGCCGGAGGCGCAGCGGCTCGAGCCAGCGCTGGCGCGGCGGGTGGAGCTGTTGCTGCGCCGCTGCTTCGCCGCCCGCCGCAAGATGCTGCGCAACACCCTGGCGGGCCTGCTGCCGGCCGAGCCGCTGGCGGCCCTGGCGGCTGAGGCCGGAATCAGCCTGCAGCAGCGGCCCCAGGAGCTGGCCCCCGCCGCCTGGGTGGCCCTGGCGGCGGGCTTGAATCGCAGCTCCTCCGCCGCCCCGGCCACCGATGGCTGAGCTCAGCGTCTGCTCCCCGGCCAAGATCAACCTGCACCTGGAGGTGCTCGGCCTGCGGCCCGATGGCTTCCACGAACTGGCGATGGTGATGCAGACCATCGAGCTGCTGGACGTGCTGCGCCTGGCGCCCACGGCCGACGCCAGCATCACCCTGCACTGCGACCATCCCGACCTGCCCACCGACGGCAGCAACCTGATCGTGCGGGCGGCCGAGCTGCTGCGCTCCCGCTCCGGGCTGCCCGAGCTGGGCGCCGTGATCCACCTGAGCAAGCGCATCCCGATCGGGGCGGGCCTGGCGGGGGGCTCGAGCAACGGCGCAGCCGCCCTGTTCGGCCTCAATCGGCTGTGGGGCCTGGGCTACACCCCGGACGAGCTGGAGGCGATGGCCGCCGAGCTGGGCTCCGACATGCCCTACTGCCTGGCCGGCGGCACCCAGCTCTGCTTCGGGCGCGGTGAGCGGCTGGAGCCGCTTCCAGCAGCGGGCGCTGCCGGCGGCCAGGCCGGTCCCCTGGCCGTGCTGCTGCTCAAGCATCCCGCCGCCACTGTCAGCACCCCCTGGGCCTATGGCCGCTGCCGGGACCTGCGCGACGACTTTTACCTGCATACCGAGCAGGAGTTCGAGCAGCGCCGCCAGGCCCTGCGGCAGGGGTTGCTGGTGCAGGCGCTGGCGCAGGGTGAGCCCCTGCCGCCCCTGCGCAACGACCTCCAGGCCGTGGTGGAGCCGGAGGTCGCCTCCGTGCGCGAGGGCCTGGCTCTGCTGCGCAGCCTCGACAGCCCCCTGGCGGTGGCGATGAGCGGCTCGGGGCCAAGCCTGTTTGCCCTGTTCGCGGATCTGGATCAGGCCCTGGCCGCTCAGGGGCAGCTGGCGGGGGCGCTGGACCGTGCCGGCTTCCACAGTTGGGCCTGCGCCCTGCGCCCCGGGGGCGTCATGCTGGATGGGTGACTGATCCCATTCCCCAGCCCACCCCAGCCCCCGCCACGGGCCCGCCTGCTTTGGCTACGCCCGCCGAGCCAGAGCGCCGCAAGGGTCCGCTGAGCTTTCTCTCCGGTGCCCTCACCGCGGGCCTGCTCTCCTGGCTGTGCCTGGGGTTGAGCCGTCGGCTGGCGCTCTATTACGCCCTGCATCCGCCCCACTACGCCTCGGCCATTGCCCAGTCGATCGCCACCGCCCTCAAAACCCTGATCGTGGGCATGGCCTTTCTGGCCACCTTCAGCTTCGCCTTCATCGCCCTGGGGCTCACGCTCGTGCTGGTGCGCAGCCTGGTAGGCACTCCCCCACAGGCCAGCGACAGTGACGGCGAAGCCGCCTAGTCTCAGCCGGACAAGCTGGCTGAGCGATGACCCTCCACGACCTGGGCCTGCTGGTGACCCTGCTGCTGCCCGGGATGCTGCTCTCGGTGCTGATCCTGAGCACCTTTGCGGCTGGAGGCTGAGATAGGTTGGCCGCCATCAGGTGCTTAGCCAACGCGTGGCCGAAACGCTGCTGTTCAATGCCCTTCGTGAAGCCATCGACGAAGAGATGGCTCGTGATCCCCATGTGTGCGTCATGGGGGAGGACGTGGGCCAGTACGGCGGCTCCTACAAGGTGACCAAGGATCTCTACGAGAAGTACGGCGAGCTGCGGGTCCTTGACACCCCCATTGCCGAGAACGCCTTCACCGGCATGGCGGTGGGTGCGGCGATGACCGGCCTGCGGCCGATCGTGGAAGGCATGAACATGGGGTTCCTGCTGCTGGCCTTCAACCAGATCTCCAACAACATGGGGATGCTGCGCTACACCAGCGGCGGCAATTTCACGATTCCTGCCGTGGTGCGCGGTCCAGGCGGCGTGGGCCGCCAGCTGGGCGCCGAGCACAGCCAGCGCCTCGAGGCCTACTTCCACGCGGTGCCCGGCATCAAGATCGTGGCGGTGAGCACCCCCACCAATGCCAAGGGCCTGATGAAGGCTGCGATCCGCGACAACAATCCGGTGCTCTTTTTTGAGCACGTTCTGCTCTACAACCTCAGCGAGGACATTCCCGAAGGGGACTACGTCTGCGCCCTCGATCAGGCAGAGATCGTGCGTGAGGGCAAGGACGTCACGATCCTCACCTACTCGCGCATGCGTCACCACTGCCTGAAGGCCGTGCAACAACTGGAGGCCGATGGGGTGGATGTGGAACTGATCGACTTGATCAGTCTCAAACCCTTCGACATGGCCACGATCGCGGCCTCGATCCGCAAGACCCACAAGGTGATCGTGGTGGAAGAGTGCATGAAGACCGGCGGCATCGGCGCCGAGCTGCTGGCCCTGATCACCGAGCACTGCTTCGACGATCTCGACGCCCGGCCGGTGCGGCTGTCCTCCCAGGACATCCCCACTCCGTACAACGGGGCCCTGGAGAATCTCACCATCATCCAGCCCCACCAGATCGTGGACGCTGCCCGGGCTCTCAAGTCCGGCCAGGTCTGAGATGGCTCGTCAACAGGGATGGGTCGCCCTGATCCTGGCTCTGGCGATCGCCGCCGCCGTTCTGCTCAACCAGTTCCCGTTGCAGCTGGGTCTTGACCTCCGCGGGGGCAGTCAGCTCACGCTTCAGGTGTTGCCTGCCGGCACGATCACCCGGGTTGAGCGGGAGCAGCTCGAGGCGGTAAAGGAGGTTCTCGACCGCCGCATCAACGGACTGGGTGTGGCCGAGTCCACCCTCCAGACCGTTGGTAGCGATCAGCTGGTGCTCCAATTGCCTGGCGAGCAGGACCCGACGCGTGCGGCCCGGGTTCTGGGCACAACCGCCCTGCTTGAATTCCGCGCCCAGAAGAGTGGCACTGAGGAGCAGATGCGTGGACTGCTGGCGCTGAAGCGCCAGGCCCAGGCGGTGCTGGCCAGTCGGGAACGCCGTTCCGGCTCAGACCAGCTGTCCCAGACCAGCCCCCAGCAGCCGGAACCGCCAGCCATCGGCGCCGAGCAGTTGGCGGCCTCCCTGCGCGAGCAGGGTGTCAGCGTTCCCGCCGGTGCTGATGAATCCCAACAGCTGCGACTGCTGCTTGAGGCCGTGAACCGTCGGATCGTGGCTCTCTACGAACCAGCTGCCCTCACGGGCAAGGACCTGGCCGGTGCCGGGCGTCAGCAGCAGCAGAGCGGAGCCGGCTGGGAGGTGACCCTCTCCTTTACTCGGGCAGGGGGCGAGGCCTTCGCCCGGCTCACCCAGTCGATTGCGGGAAGCGGCCGGCTCCTCGGGATCGTTCTCGATGGCCGCTCGATCAGTGAGGCCAGTGTTGGGCCGGAGTTCCGTGCGGCCGGCATCACCGGTGGTTCGGCCAGCATCAGCGGCAACTTCTCTGCGGAGGAATCCCGTGAGCTCGAGGTGCAACTCCGCGGCGGTTCCCTGCCCCTCCCTCTCAAGGTGTTGGAAGTGCGCACCGTGGGCCCATCCCTCGGGGCCGAGAATGTGCGCACCAGCTTGGTTGCAGCTCTCTCTGGCCTGGTGCTGGTCGCCCTGTTCATGGTGCTCACCTACCGCCTGGCCGGCGTGGTGGCGGTGGTGGCTCTCAGCCTCTATGCCCTGTTCAACCTGGCGGTCTACGCCTTGATCCCCGTCACGCTCACCCTGCCTGGGATTGCCGGTTTCATCCTCTCCCTCGGCATGGCGGTGGATGCCAACGTGCTGATCTTCGAGCGGATCAAGGATGAGCTCCGGCAGGGCAACACCCTGATCCGCTCGATCGATACGGGCTTCTCGCTGGCCTTGTCCTCGATTCTCGATGGCCAGATCACCACCCTGATCAGTTGCCTGGCCCTGTTTGCCCTGGGCACCGGCTTTGTGAAGGGGTTTGCCGTGACCCTGGCCATCGGTGTGCTGCTCAGCCTGTTCAGTGCGCTCACCTGCACCCGCAGCCTGCTGCGGCTCTTGATGAGCTACCCGGCCCTGCGCCGTTCCTCCTATTTCCTGCCCCGGGCCGAGCTGCCCACGGCGGCCTGACGACGCCCCGCTGATGCTTTCTCTCTCCTCCCTGCTCCAGTTCCGGGTCAACCGTCAGCGCCGTTTTCTGTGGACTGTGTCCACCCTGGCCCTGCTGCTCAGCCTGGTCGGCATCGCCGCCAGTTGGCTGTCGCCCACGATCCGCGCTCCGCTTCGTCCCGGCCTCGATTTCACTGGCGGTACGCAGATCGAGCTCAGCCGTCGCTGCAACCCCAGCTGCGCTCCGCTCAACGCTGCCCAGCTGGAGGCGGCCATCCGGGCTGTGGACCTGCCCGCCGAGCCAGGTACCAGTGCTCCTGACCTGCGTGGTGTCTCGGCGCAGCTTCTCGATGAGGGGGCTTTGGCGGTGCTGCGCCTACCAACCCTGTCTCCCGCCCAGGGCCAAGCCCTGGTGGAGCAGCTGCAGCCCGTGGTCGGTGAAACCGAGGCCGGCGGTCTGTCGATCGAAACCATCGGGCCCACCCTCGGCTCTCAGTTGCTGCGCTCCAGCCTGATTTCCCTGTTGGTGAGTTTTGTGGGCATCGCCCTCTACATCAGTTTCCGCTACGACCGCGTGTATGCGGCTCTGGCGCTGCTTTGCCTGGCCCACGACGTGTTGATCACCTGTGGCGTGTTTGCCTGGCTCGGTCTGTTGGCCGGGGTGGAAGTGAACAGCCTTTTCACCGTGGCCCTGCTCACCATTGCCGGCTATTCGGTGAATGACACGGTGGTGATCTTCGACCGGATCAGGGAGAAGCGGACTGAACTTCAGGGCCAGTCCCTGGCTGATCAGGCGGATGCCGCTGTTCAGGCCACGCTCACCCGCTCCCTCTACACCAGTCTCACCACCCTGCTGCCGCTGATTGCCCTGATTCTGTTTGGAGGCAGCACGCTGTTCTGGTTTGCCGTTGCTCTCAGCATCGGCATCCTGGTGGGTGCATGGTCGAGCATCAGCGTGGCACCAACACTGTTGCCCCTGTTCAGTCGCCGATGAGCAACCCCGGCGAGGCGGGGGGACACGCTGGCCGCCGAGGGGGGGGCCAGGGCTGGGCCATCCTGCCCCTGCTGCTTGCTGTTCTGGCGCTCTTGGACCTGCGTGATGAGCTGCTGTTGTTGCTGGATCGACCCACCATCACCGCCAGCCTCTACCTGCTGCGCAGCCACCCCCTGGCAGTGCTGGTACTCCTGATGATGCCCAGCCTCTGGAAACGTTACCGGCGCTGGTGAAGCCACCCTTCAGGTCCAGCGATCCATCACGTCGCGCACCAGCACCTGCTCACAGAACACCTGCAGCACCACCACAAGTGGAAGAGCCAACAGCAGACCTGGCAGACCGAGCAGCGCCCCGAGGCTGAGCTGGGCCATCAGTGCCACCGTGGGCAGCAGGTTGACGGTGCGTCGCAGCAGCAGGGGAGTCAGCAGGAATGCTTCGGCGTTCTGCAGGATCAGCCGGAGCACCAGCACCTGCAACACGCGGGCTGGTGACACGAGCAGGGCCACGGCGAGGGGCAGCAGGCTGGCGGCCGTGGGCCCAATCGTGGGTACGAACGTGAGCAGGCCGCAAAGCAGGGCACTGAGGAGAGCCAGGGGTACACGCAGGATGGCCAGCCCAGCCCAGGTGAGCAGAAACACGGTGAGGGCCGAGAGGGTCATCCCCGCCAGCCAGCCGCCTAGGGCGTCCCGGCAGCGGTCGAGCAGAGCAGCCATGCGCGAACGCCAGAAGCTCGGCGTCAGTGCGATCAGCAGTCTGCGGTGACTGGTGGGATCGAGGCAGAGCAGCACCGCCAACAGGGCCATCAACAGCACCTGAACGGTGCTGTTGGCAGCTCCGCCGGCCAGCCCAAGCAGCTGGCCGCCAATCGGCTGCAGCCGCTCCCAGCGCCCGAAGCTGTCCAGCTCGGTGTTGAGATTCGGCAACCAGTCCACGTTGCGGCCCAGGTCAGCCAGTCGCTTCGCCACCTCTGGTGCGAGCAGGCGAAGCTGGTTCACCTGCTCCGCCAGTTCCGGCACCAACACCTGGCCCAGCGCAAAGCCGAGTCCCACCAGCAGCACCAGCACCAGCAGCAGGGCCAGTGGACGACCCAGCCGGCAACGCCGCATCAGCAGGGTGGTGGGCACATCGAGGGCCACGCCCAGGGTGACCGCACCGAACAAGATCAGCAGCACCCAGCGCAACTGCCAGGCCAGCAACCCCAGCACGATCAGTGCGAGTGCCCCGAGCAGATTGCGGCTCACAGGCTGCTCCGCCGCCGTTTCCAGGGATCGAGCAGGTCGTGGATCACCACCTCGCGCACGATCACCTGCACACACACCGCCAGGGGCAACGCCAGCAGCAGGCCCAGGGGGCCAAACACCAGGGTGAACAGCAACTGGGCGGTGAGGGTGAGTCCCGGCAACAGCTTCAGCTGATGGTGCATCACCGAAGGGGTGATCAGGTAGCTCTCCAGGTTCTGCACCACCACATAGAGCACGAGCACCGCCAGCGATTTCCAGGGCGACTCGAGCAGGGCCACCGACATCGGGAACACGGTGCTGAGGGTGGGCCCCACGTTGGGGATCACATTCAGCACGCCTGCCAGCACGGCGTTGGCGGCCACCAGCTTCACGCCGAGCAGCGACAAACCGATCGCCGCCAGGCTGCCCACCGCCAGGGAGCTGATCAGCACCCCCACCATCCAGGCGCTGAGGGCATCGCCGCACTGGCTGAGCACGGCGGTGAAGCGCCGCCGGTAAAACGAGGGCACCAGCAGGATGGCCACGTCGCGGTAGTGGGTGGGCTGGATGGTGACCATCAGGGCCACGGCCACCACGAACAGCAGTTGCAGCAGGCCGCTGCCCACACCCCCGGCCACCCCCAGCAGGCGCAGGGCACCGCCGCCGAGATTCGGGGGCTCACCAGCGCCGCGGAAAAGGCCATCACGCAGCCACCCCAGATCGGCCGCCTGGCCGCCGTAAAGCATCTGACTGGCCGATTGCAGCCAGCCGCGCACCAGCTCCAGCAAGGTGTTGGCCGCCGCGGGCAGCTTGCTGATCAGTTCGCCGAACTGGTCCACGAAGGGGGGGATCACCGCGGTGCCGACCACGGTCACCACCAGCACGACCAACACCAGGGAGAGCAGCACCGCCAGGCCCCGGGAGCAACCGAGCCGCTGGCGCACCACACCCACCAAGGTGCAGAGGGCCATGGCCAGCACGATGGCGGCGAACACCAGGATCAGGGTTTCGCGCAGGCTCCAGAGCAGCAGCAGTGCCGCCACCAGAGCCAGCAACCCCAGCCACTGTCCGAAGTTCAACGGCTCACTCCGTCTCGGCGCCGCTGGGCTCCTCGTCCTGGCTGCCGGAAAAGCCCAGGTCGTGGCTGTCGGCATAGCGCTGGGCAAAGCGCATGAAGCGCTCGAAGTCGCTGCTGCTCTTCCAGGTGAAGGTGGCTTCCAGGGCGCTGGCCTTGCCGTTCACGAAGCGAGCATTCACCTCGCGGGTCACCAGTTCGCCCTCTTCGTCCACCAAGAACATTCCGGCGATGTCGCCCATGGTCTCCGGTGCCAGGGCCTGAGGTTCCTCGAACACGAATAGGGCCTGGCCGGTTCGCCCGTCGCGGGAGCGAGTAAGACGGATGTCGGGCACGACCGGTTCGTCCACACCTCGGAAGAACTGAATGGCAGCGCCCATGGCAGTGGTTAAAAGAAAATCCTAAGTCGCACGATCGGCTGCGCCAGCACGCTGCAGCCCCTGACACGCAGACCGCTCACCGACCTGCCGCTGAGCCACTGCCCGGTGCCTGACCGTGGCTCCTGCCTGACATAGTGGGCCCAAGCTGACCGATTGCGGTCTGGTTCTTCATGCTTTCCGGCCCTCCGGTCACTGCTCCCGCCACCCCTGAAGCCCTGCTGGAACGCTTCCAGGTGGCTTCCGCGCGTCAGCGCCGCAGCTTGGTGGGCCAGCTCGAGCAGCAGGCCGAGGGTCTACGGCCCTTGATCAGCGACCACCTGATGGGGCTCGATGCCACCGGTGACGACTGGGCGGCGGGCTTTCTGATCCAGTTGCTGCTGGCGCCGGAAGGCCCAGGCCGCGAGGCATTCCTTGCCCGCTATCCCTCTGGCTGGCTGGCAACGCCCACAGCCCAGGGGGTGGATTACGGGCCCCTGCAGCAGGCCCTGGCGCTGCAGCAGTTCGAGGAGGCCGACCGGCTCACCAGCGAGATTCTGCGCCAGCTGGCCGGCCCCGATGCCATCCAGCGGGGTTACGTGTATTACAGCGAGGTGCCGCCGATGGCTTCGGCGGACCTGGACAGCCTCGATCGGCTCTGGGTGTGTTTTTCGCGTGGCCGCTTCGGATTCTCCGTGCAGGGCCGGCTGCTGGGCGCCTGCAATCGGCGCTGGGACCAGCTCTGGCCCCGGATCGGCTGGAAGAACGGCTCCCAGTGGACCCGCTATCCCGGCTCCTTCCAGTGGTCGATTGCGGCTCCCGAAGGCCACATGCCCCTGGTGAATCAACTGCGGGGCGTTCGCCTGATGGATGCCCTGCTCAGCCATCCCGCCCTGCAACAACGGATCAACGCCTGAAGCCGCAGCAGAGGCGGGGCAGCTCTGCGGTTTATGGTCGATCAGGCAGTCGCATATCCGCCTGGATGACACTGCGCTGGTCGGATTTCATTACCCCGTCCACCCTGCAGCTCAGCCCCCTCGTCGAGCTGCTGCTGGAGCCGGTGCGCTGCATGCAGTTGCAGTCGCAGCTTCAGCTGGGTTTGCAGGAGGCCCTGGTCAATGCCGTGCGCCACGGCAACGGCGGCGATCCGGCCAAGTGTCTGCGCATCCGCCGGATCGAGACGCCCAACTGGCTGGTCTGGCAGGTGCAGGATGAGGGACCAGGACTGCCGGCTTCGGCCCGTTGCGCCCAGCTGCCCGACCGTCTCGATGCAGAGGGGGGGCGGGGCCTGTTCCTCATTCACCATTGCTTCGACGACGTGCGCTGGAGCCCCAGGGGCAACCGCCTGCAGTTGGCGGTAAGCCGCCGGCGCGGCAGCAGCCCCCTCAACTTTGTCTTCAGCAGCCAGCTCAACGGCCGTGGCTTGGACAGCCGGGGTCGCTGATCTCGGCCCGCAACCACTGCAGGGCATGCTCCGCCAGGGCGATCGCCTGCTCCCGAGCAGGCGTGGTTGCGCTGTGGCCTGGATCGTCACCGCTGAGCAACTGCACCAGGGCAGCAGCCAGCTGCTCGGCAGCGCGACGGGGCCTCTGGCGCTTGAGGGCGTGCCAGTCGCGGTCGCCAATCACCAACTGCCGCTGCAGTTCCTCCGCCAGTGGTCGTGCGGTCTCCGGCCAGGAGTTGGCGGGGGCAGCCGGCTCGGGAATCACTGGACGCTTGGGCAGGGGAGCTTCCATCCTGGCGAGTGTGTGTCTGTGATGGGTTCCGTGCCGCCCTCTCCTCGTCAGCGCCCGGTGCGCCTGCTGCACTTGCTGGATGGCATCTTCACCCAGGCTTCCCTGGCCGGGCGCAGCAGCGGTGTGGCTGGGCGGCGCCAGCGCCAGCGCCTGGTTCTGAGCCAGCGCCTGCTGGACCCCCTGCCGAGGGAACTGGCCCCTGCCGACCACAGCAGCCAGCTGTTCTGGCGGGGGCTTCGCTGGGGAGGACTGGGGCTGCTGCTGGCCTGGCTGCTGCGGCCCTAGGCCGCTTGGGCGCGCTTGCGCGCCGACCACACCCGGGTCATGAAGTGGGTTTCGGCGCTGATCGCCTCGAAACCGGCGCTGCTGAGCCGGGCATCGATGTCGTCCCCGATGTAGTCGCGGTAGTAGGGCTCATGGAAGCCCCGCCGGAAGTTGTCCATCACGGTGGAGAACTGGGGGGAGTCGGCCAGTTGAATCGAGTCGGCCAGCACCAGCACACCGCCGGGTTCCAGGAGCCGGAAGCAGTCGTTGATCACGTTCTGGCGGGCCTCGCCGGGCAGCTCATGCAACAGGAACACACAGGTGATCGCCTGCAGGCTTGCGTCGGCGAAGGGCATCGCTTCACCGTTGCCCTGCACCAGTTGAGGCAGTTCGCCGGGCAGTTCGGAGAGCCAGCGGTTGGCCTGGCGCAGGTAGGCGGTGGAGAGATCGAGGCCCACAAGCTGGGCGTGGGGCAGGGCGCCGCGCAGCTGGCGCAGGGTGCGGCCGGTGCCGGTGGCCACATCCAGCACGCGGATCTGGCTGGCGGGTCGATCGGCGAAGGCCTTCAACCCGCGCAGCAGGGGCGCCAACACCCGACGCCGCATCGGGTCGGCGGTGCCGTTGAACAGGATTTCCACCTGCAGGTCGTAGAGGGCCGCGGAGTGGTCGCTGAGGTAGCCGTCGGTCTGATGGTGGAAGTTCTGCAGGTAGTAGTCGGGGTAGGCGCGCTGGTCCACGTCGCGGGGCAGATCGCGCACATTGCGCTGGCGGCGCCGGTTCCAGGTGGCGGGCATGTCCAGCCACACCAGCGGATAGCGGCTGGCCCAGTCCAGCCAGGGGGCATCAAACAGCAACGAGGCTGGATAGAGCCCCTGTTCCGCCTCCTGCCAGTCGCGCTCCTGCAGCCCCTGCATCTGTTGACGTAGATCCGCCAACAACTGGTCGGGCACCGGCTCAAAGCGGGGACTGCCCTCGGGCGCCAGGAACTGCATCAGCTTGCTGCTCACCTCTTTGTGGGTGATGCCGAACAGCGCCTTCCCCTGTTGCAGGGTCTGGTACGCCAGTTTGGTGAGCTGATCTGGCATGGAGGGGCGGAGTGGTGAGCCCATTTCAGCCGATCCGGCGCCGCGCCGTGAGATCACGAGCTGTGAAGGAATCACTCCTTCGTAGCAACCGCTACAGAACAGGCTTGAGAATGAGGTTTCGGACGATTTAGGGATCTGTGCGATGACTCACCCCGCCGCGCCCAATCCCGCCATCCAGATCCCCCTGCCGGCCAATGCCGCCCGCCAGGCAGGTCCGGCCCGCGAGTTCCTGGCCTGGGCCGCCACACACCAGCGCGAGCGCAGGCGCCACAGAGCCGTGTTGGCCCAGATCACCCGCCACCACGACGCCAACCCCAGCGGCAATGCCGTCCATCAGCAGCAGGCCTGGGCTGTGCGTCAGGCCCATGAGAAGCACCTGCACGACAGTGCGATGGCCCAGCTCCGGCACCACTGACCCTGTGCAGCAGCGGCCTCTGCGCCAGGGGCCTTACCAGCGGGTCCTTGCCTAAATGGCTCCCTAGGGTCGCACTGCCTTTCACTGCCTTTCGGCCCCGGCGATGCCCTTCACCATCCGCACCCATGACGCCTGGGGGGTTGTGACAGTGGGCAGCTTTGAGAGCCTTCATGAAGCCCGGCAGGCGTTCTCCAGCCTCTGCCAGGACCCCTGGTACCAGCAGGATGGCGGCGTGAAGGCCCTGGAACTGGTGCAGGAGGAGGCACGTGGACATTGCCAGCGGCTGGAGTGGTTCCCCCTGCGCTGAAGGGTCAAAAAAATGCCCCTCTGGTGAGGGGCTCGTGAATCACCACTGCGCCGGATCAGGCGTCGTAGTACATCGTGAACTCGTGGGGATGGGGGCGCTGGCGCAGTTGCTGCACCTCCTCGTACTTCATCGAGATCCAGTTGTTGATGAAGTCTTCGCTGAACACACCACCCTCCATCAGGTAGTGCTTGTCGGCGTCGAGGGCCTCCAGGGAGCCATTGAGGGAGGCGGGCACCGTGGAGATCCTGGCCAGTTCGTCGGCTGAGAGCTCGAACAGGTCCACGTCGGTGCCATCGCCCGGGTCGATCTGGTTCTTGATGCCGTCGATGCCGGCCATCAGCATGGCGGCGAAGCCCAGGTAGGGGTTGGAGAGGGCATCGCCGGAACGGAACTCCAGGCGCTTGGCCTTGGGGTTGGGCCCGGTGAGGGGAATGCGCACGGCGGCCGAGCGGTTGCCCTGGGAGTACACCAGGTTCACCGGCGCCTCGAAGCCAGGCACCAGCCGCTTGTAGCTGTTGGTGGTGGGGTTGGTGAACGCCAGGAAGCTGGGGGCGTGCTTGAGCAGGCCGCCGATGTACCAGCGGGCGGTCTGCGACAGGTTGGCGTAGGTGCCCTCACCGAAGAACAGGGGCTGGCCGCTTTTCCAGAGGCTCTGGTGCACATGCATGCCGCTGCCGTTGTCGGCAAACACCGGCTTGGGCATGAACGTGGCGGTTTTGCCGTACTTGCGCGCCACATTGCGCACCACGTACTTGTAAATCATCACGTTGTCGGCCGCGCTGATCAGCTCGGCGAACTTCATGCCCAGTTCGTGCTGGGCGGTGGCCACCTCGTGGTGGTGCTTCTCGATCGGCACCCCCAGGGCCGACATGGTGAGGATCATCTCGGTCCTCATGTCCTGAAGGGTGTCGTTGGGGGCGACGGGGAAGTAGCCCTCCTTCAGCTGAATCTTGTTGGCCAGGTTGCCGCCCTCCTCCAGGCGGGCTGTGTTCCACGGCGCCTCGATCGAATCCACGCTGTAGAAGCTGCTGCCGTTGCCGGAGCTGTAGCGCACGTCGTCGAAGACGAAGAACTCAGGTTCCGGTCCGAAGTAGGCCGTGTCGGCAATGCCGGTCGTCGCCAGATAGGCCAGGGCCTTCTCCGCCAGGGCCCGGGGGCAGCGCCCGTAGGGCTGGCCACTGCGGGGCTCCTGGATCGAGCAGATCAGGCTGAGGGTTTTATGACTGTAAAAGGGGTCGATCCAGGCGGTGTTGGGGTCGGGCACCATCGCCATGTCCGACTCGTTGATGGCCTTCCAGCCGCGGATCGACGAGCCATCAAACGCCACACCATCGGTGAACGCATCGGCATCCACCAGGTCCTTGTGGACGGTGAGGTGCTGCCACTTGCCGTGGAGGTCCACGAATTTGAGGTCGATCAGCTCGATGCCCTCGTCCTGGATCTGACGGAGGACGTCTTGGGCTGTTTTGGCCATGACGAAGAACGGAAGATGGGCCGCCCCGATGGCGGATGGCCGGGACCGTACGGACCGACAGGGGGCTGCTTTGTATCGGTCGTAACCAAAGCTTCGCTTAGCGCCGCGGTGCCGTTGCGTAACCGTTTCTGTCAAATGCGCCAGAAGCCACCGCTGGCCTGGGTTTTCGCCGATCGTGAGTGCTACGTTCCCATTCAGGCTCGAGCGATCCACACTCCACCATGCGGGATGCCATCACCGGTCTGATTGGTCGCTACGACCAGCTCGGCCGCTACCTCGATCGCGACGCCATTGATCGCATCCAGGCCTACCTCTCCGAGTCGGAGCTGCGTCTCGCCGCCGTGGAACTGATCAATCGAGAGGCGGCAGCCATCGTGCGCGAGGCCTCCCAGCGCCTCTGGCTGGACAATCCCGAGCTGATCCTGCCCGGCGGCAATGCCTACACCACCCGCCGCCTTTCGGCCTGCCTGCGGGACATGGACTATTTCCTGCGCTACGCCAGCTACGCCCTGATCGCTGCCGACACCGCAATCCTCAATGAGCGGGTGCTCAACGGTCTCGACGACACCTACAAGAGTCTCGGCGTGCCCACTGGCCCCACGGTGCGCAGCATCGCCCTGCTGGGCGATGTGGTGTGTGAGCTGCTGGCCGAGCAGGGCAACGCCGATCCAGCCCTGCTCAACGCCGTGGTTCGCGCACCGTTTGACCATCTCTGCCGCGGTCTGGCGGCATCTGACGTGCGCGCCCGCTGAGCGGCCGCGACGTTCCAGCTTGCTGCGTAGGCTCAGCCCCCACTCACCCCTCCGGTCCAGGCTCCTTGTCCGCCCTGCCCCCCATCAACACCGCCCACCGCCGCTCCATCGCGCCGATCGCCACGCCGGACCGGCTGCTGCTCGGACCAGGGCCCTCCAATGCCCATCCGATGGTGCTGCAGGCCCTGAGCCGCACGCCGATCGGTCACCTCGATCCTCTCTACGTGGAGTTGATGGGGGAGGTGCAGGAGCTGCTCCGCTACATCTGGCAGACCGACAACCGCCTCACCATCCCAATGAGTGGCACCGGCAGCGCTGCCATGGAGGCCACCCTGGCCAACACGGTGGAACCGGGCGACAAGGTGCTGGTGGCGGTGAAGGGGTACTTCGGCCTGCGCCTGGCCGACATGGCGGGCCGCTACCGCGCCGAGGTGGCCACCATCGAGCGCCCCTGGGGGGAGGCGTTCACCCTGGAGGAGATTGAGGCTGCTCTGGAGCACCACCGGCCCACCATTCTGGCGATGGTGCACGCTGAAACCTCCACCGGCATCCGCCAGCCGATGGAGGGCATCGGCGACCTCTGCCGTAAGTACGACTGCCTTCTCCTGCTCGACACCGTCACTTCCCTCGGTGCCGTGCCCCTCTTCCTCGACGACTGGAAGGTGGACATGGCCTACAGCTGCAGCCAGAAGGGCCTCAGCTGCCCCCCGGGCCTCGGTCCCTTCACCATGGGCCCACGGGCCGAGGCCAAGCTGGCCGCCCGTCCCGACAAGGTGCCCAACTGGTACCTCGATGTGTCCCTGCTCAACCAGTACTGGGGCAGCAACCGCGTGTACCACCACACCGCCCCGGTGAACATGAACTTCGGCATGCGCGAGGCCCTGCGCCTGCTGGCTGAAGAAGGTTTGGAAAACGCCTGGGAGCGCCACAGGGTCAATGCCGAGCGCCTCTGGGCCGGTCTGGAGCGGCTGGGGCTCGAACTGCACGCCCCCGAGCACCTGCGCCTGCCCACCCTCACCACCGTGCGCATCCCTGAGGGCGTGGACGGCAAGGCCTTCTGTCTGCACCTGCTCAACAAGCACGGCATCGAAGTGGGCGGCGGCCTCGGCGCCCTGGCGGGCAAGGTGTGGCGCATCGGCCTGATGGGCTACAACAGCCGCGCCGAGAACGTGGACAGGCTGCTCAACCTGTTCGAAACCGAGCTGCCCGCTTTCCAGCCCAGCGCTGTTCGTCCGGCTGCGGCCGCTGTCTGAGCCACCAGCGAGGCAACCCACCCGCTCGGCCCAGCCAGGACTTGTCAGTCAGGACTTGTCAGTCAGGACTTGGGAGAGTGGCTCGCTCGACACCTGGTTTGCCTCCAGCGCTGCCGCTGTTATGGGCTTGGGGGCCTGGTTCGCGCTGGGATCGGCGCCGACTGCGAAACCAGCTGCCCAGCTGGCTACTGGCGGCCTCCCCAGCCACGCCGGCGATCACCTGCATGCGGTGATGGGCGCTGGGGTGGCTGACCAGATCCAGGCAGCCGCCCAGGGCCCCACGCTTGGGGTCGCCGGCGCCGAACACCACCCGGCCCACCCGGGCCTGGATCGCCGCCCCCGCGCACATGCCGCAGGGCTCCAGGGTCACCACCAGGGTGCAGCTGTTCAGCCGCCAGTCGCCCAGCACCCGTGCCGCCTGGGCCATGGCGCTGATCTCGGCATGGCCCAGGGGGTCCTGGTGACTGTGGCGGCGGTTGCTGCCCCAGCCCACACAGCGGCCTTGGGCGTCCAGCACCACTGCGGCCACCGGAATTTCCCCGCCAGCCCCCACGGCCGCTGCCCTGCGCAGCAGGCGTTCCATCCAGAACTGCAGCTGGGGGTCGGGGCTGGTGGGCCGGCTGTCCATGGTGTTCTTGTAGCCGATCGGTGACTGGCAGGGCCACAGGCGAGAATGCAGCGGCGTTTCCGTCCGCCGTTGGCTCCTGCGCCATCCGCCCAGCGGGCGATCCCGCCCTTGCCCTTCGCGGCTGCCGACCAGCAGGACGACGCCCTGTTGCAGCTGCTTGAGCAGGCCAGCGAGCGCCTGTGCCGGTGGCTGGGGTCCGCCGCCAGCCGCCCGCCCCTGCCGGGCATCAGCCTGATGCCGGCGATCGAGCCCCAGCGGCTCGGCCTCGCCCCCGAGCAGCTGCTGGCCGATTTGGATCTGGTGATGGATGGGGCCTACAACCCCGGCCACCCCGGTGCCATGGCCCACCTCGATCCGCCGCCGCTGGCCGCCTCGATCGTGGGCGATCTGATCTGCGCCGGCCTCAACAACAACCTGCTGGCCGAGGAGCTCTCCCCCAGTCTCAGCCGCCTCGAACGCAGCCTGATGGCCTGGCTGGCTGAGCAGATCGGCCTGCCTGCCGGCAGCGGCGGTGTGCCGGCCAGCGGCGGCACCCTCTCCAACCTGATGGCCCTGGTGATCGCCCGCCGCGAGCGCCAGCTGGGTTGCTGCGGTGAGGCCGTGGTGCTGGCCAGTGCCGATGCCCACGTATCGATCGGCAAGGCTCTGGCGGTGATGGGCTTGCCAACCACAGCCCTGCACACCATTGCCACCGCCGCCGATGGCGGCATGGACGCCTCGGCCCTCGAGGCCAGGCTTGGCGAGTTGCAGCGCCTCGGCGTGCCGGTGATCGCGGTCGTGGCCACCGCCGGCACGACCGTGCGGGGGGCTGTCGATCCGCTGCCACACCTGGCCGCCATCTGCCAGAGCCACGGCGTATGGCTGCATGTGGATGGGGCCATTGGCGCGGTGTTCGCCCTCAGCGAGCGCCACCGCCCGCGGGTGGCTGGCCTGGAGCTGGCCGACTCGATCACCGTGAACCCCCAGAAACTGCTGGGCATCACCAAGACCTCCTCCCTGTTGCTGTTGGCCCGCCCCCAGGCTCTGGAGCGCAGCTTCGCCACCGGCCTGCCTTACATGGAGCCGAGCTGGGGCGGCGGCCATGGCGGCGAGAGCGGCCTCCAGGGCACACGGCCTGCCGAGGTGCTCAAACTCTGGCTGGGCCTGCGCCAGCTCGGCCTGGAGGGCATTGAAGCCCTGCTCGATCAGGCCATCGGCCGCCGTGAGCAGCTGCAGCAGCTGTTGCAGCTGCATCCCGGCCTCGCTCTGGTGAGCGGTCCGCTTCACATGCTGGCCTTCACTCCCGCCAACGCCGGCTTGGCTGAAGCGGAAGCCTGGAGTTGCCACACCCGCCAGCGCCTGCTTGACGAGCAGCTGATGCTCTCCCGCCCGCTCTACGGTGGTCGCTTCCACCTCAAGGCCGTGCTGGGCAACCCCAACACCGGCATGGCAGAACTGGAGCGGCTGGCCTCGCTGGTGGCCAGCAGCGTGGATGCGGCCGGCCGGCCCGTTCCCTTCGGCCCCAACGGCGTGCTCCATGGCTGATTCCCCCCGCCCTGATCCCGCCGATTCCAGCCAGCGGCGCGGTCGCTGGGTGGCGATTGTCACCGGCGCCATCTCGGTGCTGGTAGCCGTGCTCTATCTGATCTTGATTGCCGTGCTCGACAGTCGCGGCCCCCTGCTGCCCCCTCCCCCCGAGGCCCTTGGCCAGCTCAGCGTTCCCGCTGGGGCCGGGGGGGCAGCTGCCGCTCCCGGGCCCGCAACGGCTCCACCACCCGGCTGAAAGCGGTCTCCAGAAACTGGCGCAGGGCCCCATCCCGGCGGCTGAGGTTGTAGTGCTGCTGCACCACCTCCTGGATGCCGCCATCTCCCCAGTCCTGGTCGCGCTCGAAGTAGGTGATGAAGCTGGCCCCTGCCACCCGCGTGAGCCAGGCCGCGCTCACTGCCTGCAGCGCCCGACTCACCAGCAGTGCCGGAAGATTCACGCTCAGCGCCGCCGAGAGCAGGCCCACGCCACCCTTCACCAGGCCAAGGGTGGCCAGGGTTCGTCCCACCGACACCGCCAATTCCTGGGCGCTGTCGCGGCTGAGGCTGATGCCATACAGGCGCGCGATCTCCACCACCATCTGGGCGTTCACCGCCGCAGCGCCCAGCAGGTCGAGACCCGGCAGGGGGGTGGCGGCCAGCACGCCGGCTCCGATCCACATGTAGCGGTCCACAATCGTCTCTGCGTCATTGCGGCGCTGGGTGGACAGCAGCTGGCGGCTGGCCTCGCCCAGCTGGCGCGACTGCAGCAGCAGGTTGTCGGCGATCAGTTCCTCGCCATCGGCGTGGAGCAGGCTGGCCATCCGCCGCAGCAGGGCCTCCACCTCCGGTTCAGGCTGCAAGG
Source organism: Prochlorococcaceae cyanobacterium (assembly GCA_044238185.1). Taxonomy (GTDB): domain Bacteria; phylum Cyanobacteriota; class Cyanobacteriia; order PCC-6307; family Cyanobiaceae; genus NIES-981. The sequence goes on from JBIIDV010000002.1 coordinate 76,957, forward strand.
GCCTGCCGCCGGGCTGGGGGATCGACTGGGGTGCCGCACTGGTGGGCACCACATCGGCGGCCTCCAAGTGCCCCACCGTGCGCTGGCGCAGCAGCTGCAGCAGCCTGGCCTCCTCCGCTTCGCCGCGCAAATCGCACTTGTTCAACACCAACAGCATTCGCTTGCCCAGTCCTGCCAGGGCCTGGACCAGCTCGGTTTCGCTTGCCCGCAGGTCACCATCCACCACCAGCACAAGCAGGTCGGCCGTGGCGGCTTGCTGCCGGGCCATGCGCCCGCGGCTCTCACCATCGCTGCCGGCCTCGAGGATGCCTGGGGTGTCCACCAGCCAGATGCCCCGCTCCAGCCCCTTGAGGCGCAGCCTGTAGCGCTCACTCTCGCCTGTGGAGCCCATCGCTGCGCCCACCTCGCCCACCAGCTCCTGCAGGAGCGCGCGGATCAGGGAGGTCTTGCCGCTCGATCCAACACCAAACACCACCACCACCAGGTCGCCCCGTTCCAGTTCGGCGGCCATGCGCTGCTGCTGCTGGCGCAGGGCTTCCCGGGCGACGCCGTCGCGCACCCGCTCCAGGGTCTGATCGATGCCAGCCAACTGGCGCGCGGCCGCATCACGCCGGCTGCTGGGCGGAGGCTCAGGTGGTTTGCGGGCCTCCCGCCCGCCCGCGGCCCCTCGCTTCCAGCCGCCCTGGCTCAGATCCCGCAGCCAGGGCCAGGCCAGTTGCCCCAGCAGCAGCGCCGCCGCCAGCACCAGCACCAGGGCCACCGGTCCCACCATGCCGTAGGGCAGCACGCTGCTCAGTTGCCAGATCAGCTGGTTGAATGCCTGCAGCACCATGCCCACCACCAGCAGGGCCAGGAGTGCCAGGGCGAGGGCGAGCCAGAGGCGGGTGCGCTGCTTCAAGGGTCGGGACCTAGGAGCCGCTGGCCCGGATGATCTCGCCCCATAAACTCGCGGCAAGGGAGCTGCTGGCCCGGGTGGGGCTGTTGTCGTCATTACCCATCCAGATGCCGATCACCCATTGGCGCTCGGGGGCATAACCCACATAGAGCAGATCGCGGCTGTCGTTGGTGGTGCCGGTCTTGCCCCCCTCCTGACCGCCTACTGAGGCGGCCTGGCCGGTGCCGGCTCGTACAACGCTGCGCAGCAGTTCCTGCATGCTCTTGGCCGTGGCCTGCTGCATGACCCGGCGTCCGGGAGCCGTGGTGGCGGAAGGGCCGGTGGATTTGCGGCAGCGGGCCCGGTCGTCCTCCTGGCAGGTTTCACCATCCACCACCTGGCGGATGGTGGAGGGTGCATACCAGGTGCCGCCGTTGGCCACGGCGGCGTAGGCGGCGGTGAGCTCCAGCAGGGTCACCTCGCTCTGGCCCAGGGCCAGACCCGGCACGGCGGCCAGGGAGCTGGTGATGCCGAGGTCGCGCGCCTTCTGCACCACTGCATCCAGGCCCACCCGCCGGGCCAGGCGAAGGGCGGCGGTGTTGCTGCTGCGGGCGAAGGCACTCACCAGCGACAGGGAGCCGCCGCAGCCGCTGCTGAAGGTCTGGCCGCGCCACTGCAGCGGGCCGCAGCCCACGGGGTCTGTCACCTTGGTTCCCCGTTCCAGGGCCGCCAGATAGGGGAACAACTTGAAGGTGCTGCCAGGCTGGCGCTGGGCCATGGTGGCCCGGTTGAACTGGCTCTGGCTGTAATCCCGGCCGCCGGCCAGGGCCAGGATGCCGCCGTTCCGGGCATCGAGCACCACCACTGCACCCTCGCTTACCCCCAGGCTGGCGCTGCTGCTGATCCGCTGGCGCAGCACCCGCTCCACCGTGGCCTGCAGCGTGGGGTCGAGATGGGTGTCCACCAGGAAGTTCCCCTCAGCCGCTACATCGGCCCCCACCTGGCTCTGGAGATCGCGCCGCACCTGGTCGGTGTAGAAGGGTGCCCCTCGCTTTCGTTGCTGATCGCGGCAGGCCTCCGGGCTGAGCTGCACCGGACTGCGCCGCGCCCGCCGCCCGGCGTCCGGCGAGATCCGTCCCGTGTCCACCATCTTGCCCAGCACCCGGTTGCGGGCATCGAGGGCGGCCTGGGGGTCAAAGCAGGGGTCGTAGCCGTTCGGAGAGGGCAGCAGGCCCACCAGCAGGGCCGCGTCCGCCAGGTCCAGCTTCCCGGCCGACTTGCCGAAGTAATGGCGACTGGCGTCCTCAAAGCCCCAGCCGGCTCCCAAATACACCCGATTCAGGTAACTGAGCAGCAGATCCCGCTTGCTGAAGCGTGCCTCCATCTGCAGAGACACCAGCAGCTCACGCCACTTGCGGCCCAGACTTTCCCCCTGGCCCACCTGGTCGGGGTAGAGGCTGCGGGCCAGCTGCTGGGTGAGCGTGCTGCCTCCCTCCAGCACCCGTCCGCCCAGCAGGTTGGTCATGAGGGCTCGGGCCGTGCCGATCGGGTCCACCCCGGGATGCCACCAGAAGCGGCTGTCTTCACTGGCCAGCAAGGCGTCCACCAGCACCTTGGGGTAAGCGTTCAGATCGGCCATCTCGCGGTGCCGCTTGCCCTCGGCGCTGGCGATCGGCCTTCCCTCGCGGTCGTAGAGGGCCAGGGGTCCCCGCACCGGCGCCAGACTGCCGCGGATGGGCACTTGCAGCACCCCCAGCACCAGGGTTGCCACGCCAAGGCCTGCCATCGCCGCCAGGGCCAGGCTTGTCATCCTGACGAGCTTCCCCAGGCGGGTGGGCTGGTGGCAGTGGAACTGCAGTTCAGGAACCCCGGCCAGATGGCTGGGGCCGAAGCGCACGGTGTCGCCATCCTTGAGCAGCAGTTCCTTCACCCGTTGGCCCTGCCACCACAGGCCGTTGGTGGAGTTGTGATCCACCAGCAGCCAGTGGCGGCCTCGCTGCTCCAGCAGGCCGTGCTGCCGGCTCACGGTGGGGTGGGGCACACAGATCTCGCTGTCGCTGTCCCGTCCAAGCCGGTAAGCACCGCTGTGCAGCTCCACCCGGCGTGATCCTTCGCCTGGCAGGTGCACCAGCAGCCTCGCCTCAGCCATTGTCAGTCCGCTGCTGCTGGATCATGTCCACCAGAAAGCCCACCACGGCCAGGTTGATCGCCACGTCGGCGATGTTGAACACCGGAAAGTTCACCGGCACCAGGGCCAGAAAGTCGATCACAGCTCCCAGCCGCCAGCGATCAATGCCGTTGCCGATGGCGCCACCCAGCAGCAAGCCCAGGGCCAGGGCCCGGCTGAGGGGCAGGGCCCGGCGGCCGCTGTTGACGATCCAGCCAGCCACGGCCAGCGCCACCAGCAGGCTCACCACTCCCAGCAATCGGCTGGAGCCGGGGAACAGGCTGAAAGCCGCGCCGGTGTTGGTGGTGTAGTACAGGTCGATCAGCCCAGGGATCAGCGGCCGACGACCCGCCCCCTGGAGCGCCTGGGCAACCCAGACCTTGCTGAGCTGGTCGGCCAGCACCACCAGCCCAGCCGTGCCAAAACAAACCCGCCGCCTCACGGCCCTGGCACTGGCGGGGGCAGTCATCACGGCGTGAGGCGGCATGGCAGCCAATCAGGGTTGCACAAACAGCAGACGACGCAGCCCCGCGGCCAGGGCTGCCACGGCGCAGCACAGCAACAGAAGCGACGGCAGGGGGGCCAGGCTGTAGCGCAGGGCCAACTGGCCGAAGGGCAAGCTCCAACGGCCTGCCAGGCTCCCCAGCACCAGGTTGATCAGTCCGCAGAGCTGGATCACCACCAGGCCGATCAGGGCGCTGCCTGCCAGGTTGAGCGGGTCATTCATCCCCGGCTGACGGGCCAGCTTTCCCACCAGCCAGCCAGCCGGAAGGAACCCCGCCAGGTAGCCGAAGCCTGGATCCAGCAGGTAGGAACTGCCACCACCGCCGTGGAACACCGGCAGCTGAAACAGCCCAAGGCTCAGGTAGCCCACCGCCGCCAGCAGGGCACTGCGCGGTCCGCACACGAGGCCGGTCAGCAGCAGGGCTGGCACCTGCAGGGTGACCGGCAAGGGGGCGATATCCCACTGGCCACCACCGCTGGTCCAGGGCACCGCAGCCTGAATCAGACCCCCCACCAGGATCAGCATGAGCCCGGCGAGGGCTCCACTCCAGTTGGCTAGCGCCCGCAACAACCCAGCTTCAAGCTGCGGCCAGTCTGCCGCCTGGGGTCGCCACGGCCACCCCCTGGAGGTCTCCTAGCCTGGCCAACCCTCCTGCTCCTGCCGTTTCGTGCTGCCTGATTTGCCAGCCACCCAGCCCGAGCAGCCGGCTGCCGCATCCGCCTCCCCAGCCCCAGAGGGCCAGTCCACGCCCCAGCCCACCGACCCAGTTGGCTCCTGGCCCGTGGGCACCGTGGTGCGCCTGCTGCAGCGACCCTCCTATCTGAAAACCGCTGACCCGATGCCCATGCTGCGGCCTCCTGATCTGATCGGCGTTGACGAGGTTGGTCAGGTGGTGGAGCAGCGGGCCCTGGGCCAGCTGGCGGTGCGCTTCCGGCGCGGCACCTTTCTGCTGGCCGCCGCCGCCTGCACTCCCGCCTCAGCCTGAGGCGCTCGCCAGATCCCCCTGCCGTTCCTGCCAGGCCCGCTCCGCTGAGCTGAGGGCAGCTGCCGGACCACACAGGCTGAGATGGGGGCTGGCCAGCCAGCGCTGGGCTGCCGCCAGCAGCTGCTGGGGTCCCAGCAGCTCGGCCCGCTCCAGGCACTGCTGCACATGCCCCTCGCCCAGCCCATAGCCCAGCACCAGGGCCTGGCGATCCGCGAGCTGGCCGCAGGTCTGCCGGCCCATGGCGTCCTGGCCGCGGAATTTCGCCCGGGCCAGGTTGAGGTCCTGCTCGCTTAGGGGCTCGTGGAGCAGCCGCTGCCATTCCTCCAGCACGCAGCTGCAGGCCTCTTCGGCCCGCTCCGCTGAGGTGGAGAGGTGCCACACAAAGGGTGTGGCGCCGCAGCGGGCCGGCATGTGCACGCCCACGTCGTAGGCCAGGCCCCGCTCCTCGCGCAGCAGCACGAACAGCCGGCTGGACATCCCCATCCCCAGGTGAGCCTGCAGCAGCCGCAGCGCCAGGGCATCGTCGTGGCCCAGGGGCACGGTGGCGCAGCCCAGCATCAGCACCATTTGCTCGGTGTCCTGCTCCTGCAGCTCCAGTGGCTCGCCGCCCGGCTCAGAGGCCGGGCCAGGCAGGCGCTCGGTTGCCCTGGTGCGCAGCGGCTGGTCGTTCAATGTGGCTTCCAGCGGTGCCAGCAGGGCCTCGTCCAGATCGCCGCAGAGCACCAGCTGGGAGCCCTGGGCCCCCAGCTGGGCCACCAGGGGCTGCAATTGGGCGCGCTCCAGCCGCTCCAGCTCCTCCTCCACCCCGAGCGGATCGTGTCCATAGGGACCCTGGCCATAGAGCTGTTGGCGCAGCCGGTCGTAGGCCAGCTGAAATGGATCTTCCTGCTGGCGCTGCAGGCTCTGCAGGTTGAGGTCCCGCTCGAGTTCCACCTGGGTGGCTTCCAGGCCCGGGGCGGTGACCATCTGCGTCAGCAGCGGCAGCAGGTCGGCGCCGTCGGCGCTGGCGCACTTCAGGCTGATCACCAGGGCGTCTTCCCCGGCCTCAGCCCGCAGGGCTGCGCCGCGGCCCTCCACCAGTTCGGCCAGGCCATCGGCATCCAGCTCGCCGGCCCCGCGGGTCATCGTGCCGGCCAGCAGCTGCATGGCACCCCGCTGGCCCTGGGGGTCCTGGCTACTGCCGCCGCGGATCCACAGCCGGGCAGCCAGCAGGCCAGCGCCCGGCCGTTGCTGCGTCACCAGGGGCAGGCCCCCCGGCAGGGTGGTCGTGGTCCAGGGGCTGGTCATGCCGGCACGGCCTCCAGCACACAGGCCCGCTCCGGGGCCAGCCAGGGCACACACTGGCGCTGCAGAGCTTCACTCTCCCAGTGCTCCAGCGCCTGGAGGGGTTCCTCCAGGCTCCAGGGGTGCTGCCACAGCTGGTTGCTGGCCAGGGCGGCGGCCACCCCGCCAGCCGACTCCAGCGCAAAGCGATAGCCGTTGGCCACCAGCCGCTGGGTGCGTTGCCACTCGGCGGCTGGGATCTCTCCTGCTGCCACCTCCCGCAGCACAGCCTCCACCTCCTGGCGGATCCTCGGCAGATCCTCCGGGTCGCCGATGGCTTCCAGCAGGGCCAGGCTGCCGCACTCCAGCACGTGCAGGTCGAGGTCGATGCTCTCCACCAGCCGCAGCTGTTCCCGCAGGCGGTCCACCAGGCGGCTGCGCCGCCCCTCCGCCAGCAGGCTGGTGAGCAGGTCGGCGCCCATCACCTGCTGCAGGTCGTGGGCGGGGGGCAGGGCCCAGAGCATCAACAGCCGGGCCGATTCCAGCCTGGGCAGGGCCAGGCGCAGCTCGCCTGGGTGGACCTGCAGAGGCTGCCGGCTGGGTTCATCGGCAGCCTGCGGCAGCCGGGCCAGCGGGCTGGCGGCGATCGCCTCCTCGATGGCCTGGCTGTGGGGCAACTGGGGATCGAGGGGGCCTGCGAGGCTCAGCACACAGCGATCGCCGCGGTAGAGGCGCTGCTGGAAGGCGGCCATGCCGGTCTCGGTATGGCTGAGCAGGGCCTCACGCCGACCGAGGATGGCCTCGCCGTAGGCGTGGCCGCCGCAGCCGGCGCTCAGCAACCGCTGCAGGGCAACCTCTTCGGGCTGGTCCTCACTCTGGGCCAGTTCTTCGAGCACCACCTGGCGCTCCATGGCAAAGGCCTCGGCATCCAGCCGTGGCTCGAGCACCAGGTCGAGCAGCAGGGCCACCGCCTCGGCGGCCGCTTCTGGCGGGATCAGCACGTGGTAGTGCACGTCGTCGAAGCCCGTGGCCGCATTGCTGCTGCCGCCCAGGGCTTCGATCCGCCAGTCGAATTCTCCGGGCTCCAACTGGCGACTGCCCTTGAACACCATGTGCTCGAGGAAGTGGGCCATGCCGCTCTCCCCCTCCCTTTCGAACAAGCTGCCTGCCCGGCACCAGAAGTCCACACACACCAGGGGGGCATCGGCCAGATTCAGGGTCACCACCTGGGCGCCGTTGCTGAGCTGGCGGATGGCAGGCGCCTGCAGACCGGGCAGACGGGCCGGGGGTGGGGCCAGGGGCAAAGGGGGAAGGAACGTGGCAAGATCCGCATTCTGCTGGCTGGTGCGGCTGTGGTGAGTTCCCCGATGCCCCCTCCCCTGGAGCTGCATCCCCTGGTGGAGGCCCTGGCAGAGCGGATCCGTGTGGCCTGGAACGGCCTTCCCGAGCTGGAGCCGCTGCCGGTGGCGGTCGATCTGGAGGCGATCAGCGGCAGCCTGGATGGCGAGCACCTGTTCATCCGCAACGAGCTCTGGCGCAGCCGTGGCCTGCGCAAGCTCCATCTGGAGACCGCTCGCCTGGGCCTGGGCCTGCAGATCCTGCACTGCGTCTGGTTCCCGGACCCCCGCTGTGATCTGCCGGTGTTCGGCGCCGACATTGTCGCCAGTCCGGCTGGGGTGTCTGCGGCGATCGTCGATCTCTCGCCGGTGCGGGGCGTCCTGCCCGAGGGAATCGCCACGGCCCTGGCGGCCCGTCAGCCACGGCACTACAGCCAACCCCGCGAGCTGCCGGGTTGGGGCTCGATCTTCTCGCCCTATGTGCGATTCGTGCGTCCGGTGGGTGCCGACGAGGACCGCCAGTTCGTGGAGGAGGTGGGGGAGATCCTGGAGATCCTGGCTGAGGCTTGCCGCAGCACGGCCATCGCCCCGGCCGATGATCCGACTACGGTTGAGCGTTGGCAGGGTCAGCTCCGCTATTGCAAGCAGCAGAAACAAAACGACAAGACCCGGCGGGTGCTGGAGAAGGCCTTCGATCCCGAATGGGCCGACCGCTACATCGAGGGGCTGCTCTTCGACGATCCGCCGCGGCCGTGACCGCCAAGCGGCCGTTGGTCCTGATCAGCGCAGTGGCGATCCTTTTGCTTACTGGCGCTGCGGCCGGCCGGCTGTTGCTCCTGCCCCGCACCCCGGCGGCCAGTCCAGCGCCTCCGGTCGCCGAGCCCCGGCCGGTTGAGGCCGTCGCGGCCCTCGGCCGCCTTGACCCCCGCGGCGAGATTCGCCAGGTGGCTGCGCCGATCAGCGGCATCGGTGGCAGTCCCCGTCTCACCCGCCTGCTGGTGCGCGAGGGTCAGGCAGTGGCTGCCGGCCAGCTGCTCGCTGAATTCGACACGGCCCCCAAGCTGCAGGCGGAAAGGCGGTTGCTGCTGGCCCGGATCAGCAACCTCGACTCCCGCCTGAGCCTGCAGCGCCGTGACATCGAGCGCTACCGGCGCCTGGCCAGCAGCGGTGCCATCGCCAGTGCCGACCTCGACACCCGTGAAACCGATCTCCTGGCCCTCCAGGGCCAGTTGCTGGAGGCCCGGGCTGAACTGGAGACGATCGAAACCGAGCTGCTGCTTACCGAACTGCGGGCACCGATTGCCGGGACTGTGCTGCGCCTCCATGCCAGGGAAGGCGAGAGACCTGGTGAAGACGGCGTGCTGGACCTAGGGGCCAGTCACCGCATGGAGGCCCTGGTGGAGGTGTACGAGAGCGACATTGCCCGGGTGCGGCTGGGCCAGGCTGTGAGCCTCACCAGTGAGCACGGCGGCTTCTCGGGAACCCTGCAGGGTCAGGTGCTGCGCATCAGTCCCCAGGTGCGTCAACGCGAGGTGCTGTCCACCGACCCCACCCAGGACGCCGATGCCCGCATCGTGGAGGTGCGGGTGGCCCTGGACCCCGACTCCGCCCAGCGGGTGCGCGCCCTCAGCGGCCTGAAGGTGATCGCCCGCTTCCAGCCCTGATGCTCGATCGCCTCTGGCCATCGCGGCGGATTCCCCTGGCCTGGCTACTGCTCACCCGCCAGCCGGTGCGGCTGGCGGTGGCCCTGGCCGGGATCTCCTTTGCGGGCATCCTGATGTTCATGCAGCTGGGCTTTCGCGATGGCCTGTTCGAGGCCAGTGTCACGGTGCACCGCCAGTTCGCCGCCGATCTGGTGTTGATCAGCCCGCGCACGATGAGTTCGATTGGCATGGCGCCCTTCCCGCGGCGCCGGTTGGTGCAGGCCATGGCGGATCCCGAGGTGCGGGGAATCACCCCGGTGCACTGGAATCTGCTGCTCTGGCGCAATCCCGAGACCCGCTCCACCCGCTCGATCCTCACCCTCGGTTTCGAGCCGGGCGATCCCCTGTTCACCGATCCCCAACTGGCTGATCAGGCCCGCTTGCTCACCCAGAAGGGGCGGGTGTTGTTCGATGAACAGTCTCGCCCGGAGTTCGGTCCGATCGCCGAGCGCTTCCGGGCTGGCGAGGTGGTGGAAACCGAGGTGGCCGGCAGTCGGGTGCGGGTGGTGGGCCTGGTGGCGATGGGGCCCTCCTTCGGCGCCGACGGCAACCTGCTCACCAGCCGCGAAACCTTCCTCAGCCTGATGCCCCAGACGCCGCCCGGCAGCATCGAGCTGGGTCTGATCCGCCTGGCGCCGGAGGCCGATCCTCTGGTGGTGGCTGACCGGCTGCGCCGACTGTTGCCCCCCGACGTGCGCGTGTTCACCAAGGCGGCCTTCGAGGAGTTCGAGAAGACCTACTGGCGCACCAGCACGGCGATCGGCTTCATCTTCACCCTCGGGGCCGCCATGGGCTTTGTGGTGGGCTGCGTGATTGTGTACCAGATCCTCTATTCCGATGTGAGTGACCACCTGGCCGAATACGCCACGCTGATGGCCATGGGCTACCCCCTGCCCCGATTGCTGGGGGTGGTGGCGCGCGAGGGGCTGCTGTTGGCGGTGCTGGGCTATGTGCCCGCCTATCTCGCTGGCCTGGGGCTCTATGCCCTGGTGCGCGCTGGCACCCGGCTGCCGGTGTTCATGGACCCCCAGCGGGCCTGGCTGGTGTTTTCCATGATTCTGGTGATGTGCATGGCGTCCGCTGCCCTGGCGATGCGCCGGCTGGCCGATGCCGATCCGGCGGAAATCTTCTGATGGCCGCGCCCACAGTCGCCATCGACGACCTCGTGCACAGCTTCGGCCAGGGGGGCACCCGGGTGGAGGTGCTCCGCCAGGTGAACCTGCGAATCGATCCCGGCGAAGTGGTGCTGCTCACCGGGCCCTCCGGCTGCGGCAAGACCACCCTGCTCACCCTGGTGGGTGCCCTGCGCCAGGTGCAGCGTGGCTCCTTGCGGGTGCTCGGCGAGGAGCTCTGCGGCGCCGACCGGGCCACCCGCCAGCGGCTCAGGCGCCGCATCGGCATGATTTTTCAGGGCCACAACCTACTGCGCTGCCTGAGCGCTGAGCAGAACGTGCAGATGGGGGCCGATCTGCTGGCTGGCCTGGGCTACCGCAGCCGGCGTGACCGGGCCCGCGCGTGGCTGCGCGCCGTGGGCCTGGCGGATCAGTTGCACAAGCTGCCCCACGACCTCTCGGGCGGCCAGAAGCAGCGTGTGGCGATTGCCCGTGCCCTGGCGGCCGAGCCCCAGCTGCTGCTGGCCGATGAACCCACGGCTGCCCTCGATTCCCGCACCGGCCGGGAGGTGGTGGAGCTGCTGCAGCGCCTGGCCAGGGATCAGGGCTGTGCCGTGTTGATGGTGACCCACGATCCGCGCATCCTGGATGTGGCCGATCGCCTGCTGCGGATGGAGGACGGCCGGCTGTTGCTGGCCCAGCCCTGATCACTTGCTCGACTGCCTGCTGCCCCGATTGGGTAAGGTGAGATCTGGACATCAGTATTGGAACGCCACTGCATGGCAAAGCGCAGAAATCTGAAGAAGGAAAAGCAGGAGCGCAACCGCGCCTACGCCCGCAAGTTCAAGAAGCGCAAGCTCCGCAACGATGGCCGTGGTGAGGGTGCTGGCAACGGCGTGACCGGCACCGCCAACAACGGCGGCGCCGCCGACTGATCCAGCCCGGTTTTCCGGCTCAGCTTCGATGGGGATCCTGCGGGGTCCTCTTTTTTTTGCACCACCCGCAGCCGTGAGCGGGCCCGCCCCTGCTGAGCGATGTATCTGAGCGTCGTCATCCCCACCTACAACCGGCTGCCGATCCTGCGCCAGTGCCTGCAGGCCCTGGAGAACCAGCGCCTGGAGCCCCCCCTGCAGGGCTATGAGGTGGTGGTGGTGGATGACGGCTCCACCGATGCCACGGTGGCCTGGTTGGCGCAGGCCAGCAGCGCCGGTGAGCTGCCCCACCTGCGCCTGGTCCAGCAGGAGCACGGCGGGCCGGCCCAGGGACGCAACCGCGGCGTGGAGGCCGCCCGGGGCGAGGTGATCGTGTTCATCGACAGCGACTTGGTGGTGCGCCCCGACTTCCTGCTCAGCCACGCCCGCGGCCTGGAGCAGGACTGGCAACGGGCCGGCGATCGCCTCAGTTTCACCTATGGGGCGGTGATCAATACGGCGGATTTCGACAACCCCACGGGGGAGCGTCACAAGTTGCGCGATCTCTCCTGGGCCTACTTCGCCACCGGCAACGTGGCGATCGAGCGCAGCCTGCTGGAGCGGGCCGGTCTGTTCGACACCGCCTTCCAGCTCTACGGCTGGGAGGATCTGGAACTGGGTGAGCGGCTGCGGGGCCTGGGGGTACGCCTGGTGCGCTGCCCCACTGCCGTGGGCTACCACTGGCATCCAGCCTTCAGCCTCGACCAGATCCCCCAGCTGCTGCGGGTGGAGCAGGAACGCGCGCGCATGGCCCTGGTGTTCTTTCGCAAGCATCCGAGCTGGCGGGTGCGCTTGATCATCCAGTACACCTGGCTTCACCTGCTGCTCTGGAACCTGCTCACCCTGGGAGGTCTGCTCAATGAGCGCAGCCTGCGGCCCCTGCTGGCCTGGTTGATCCGATGGGGCCGGCCTGATCTGGCGATGGAGCTGCTGCGGCTGCCGCTCAACCGCAGCGGCGTGCACTACTTGTTCCGCCTGGCCCGCCGCTGGGAGGCCGGCGGCACCGTTTGATAAGGTCTCAACGTCCCTAAACACCGCACACCTGCACGTTTCGGGTGACCTGAGTGCTGCACCTTCGGGGGCGGCAGATCGGTCCCTGGCAGGTGGAGGCAAACCCGAAACCCCAATCACCATGGCTGTTGTCACCCTCGCCGAAATGATGGAGGCGGGTGCCCACTTCGGGCACCAAACCCGCCGTTGGAATCCCAAGATGTCGCGCTACATCTATTGCGCGCGCAACGGCGTTCACATCATCGACCTCGTGCAGACCGCCGTCTGCATGAACAATGCCTACAAGTGGGTGCGCAGTGCCGCCCGCAGCGGCAAGCGCTTCCTGTTCGTGGGCACCAAGAAACAGGCCTCCGAGGTGATCGCCCAGGAGGCCACCCGTTGTGGCGCCGCCTACGTGAACCAGCGCTGGTTGGGCGGCATGCTCACCAACTGGACCACCATGCGCGCCCGCATCGAGCGCCTCAAGGATCTGGAGCGCATGGAGAGCTCCGGGGCCATTGCTATGCGGCCCAAGAAGGAAGCCGCTGTTCTGCGCCGTGAACTGGATCGCCTGCAGAAGTATCTCGGCGGTCTGAAGAACATGCGCCGCCTGCCCGATGTGGTGGTGCTCGTGGACCAGCGCCGCGAGACCAACGCCGTGCTCGAGGCCCGCAAGCTGGATATCCCCCTGGTGTCGATGTTGGACACCAATTGCGATCCCGACCTCTGCGACGTGCCCATCCCCTGCAACGACGACGCCGTGCGCTCGGTGCACCTGGTGCTCAGCCGCCTGGCCGATGCGATCAACGAAGGCCGCCATGGTGCCGGCGACCAGGGTCAAGCCGACCAGGGCTGAGGCCCTCGCCATTTCCCCCACCCACCCCTAACCCTCCCTCCCGTTTGCTGACCCATGGCTGAGATTTCAGCGAAGCTCGTCAAGGACCTGCGCGACAAGACCGGCGCGGGAATGATGGACTGCAAGAAGGCCCTCGCCGAGACCAACGGCGACACCGAAAAGGCCATCGAATGGCTGCGTCAGAAGGGCATTGCCAGTGCTGAGAAGAAGTCTGGCCGCACCGCAGCTGAGGGCGCCATCGGCTCCTACATCCACACCGGCGCCCGCGTGGGCGTGCTGGTGGAGGTGAACTGCGAAACCGACTTCGTCGCCCGTGGTGAGATCTTCCAGGAGCTGATCCGCAACGTGGCGATGCAGATCGCCGCCTGCCCCTCCGTCGATTTCGTTCGCGTGGAGGACATCCCCGCGGATGTGGCCGACCGGGAGAAGCAGATCGAGATGGGTCGTGACGACCTGGACGGCAAGAAGGAGGAGATGAAGGAGAAGATTGTCGCTGGCCGCATCGGCAAGCGCCTCAAGGAGATGGCCCTGATGGACCAGCCCTACATCAAGGACAGCGCGATGACCGTTGCCGAGATGGTGAAGCAGGTGGCCGGCAAGGTGGGCGAGAACATCCAGGTCCGTCGCTTTGTGCGATTCAACCTGGGTGAGGGCATTGAGGTGGAGAAGATGGATTTCGCCGCTGAAGTGGCTGCCATGGGTGGTGCTTCCTGACCCCAAGCTGATCACAGCCTGATCTGAGATCGTCATCAACGCCGACCCCCTCCACCCTGATCTGCCTCCAGCCCTGGTGGACCACATCCAGGGTGTGCGCCAACAGCTCAGTGCCCTCAGCGCCGGCCGGGAGGCCAGCAATGCCGGGCTCTATCGGGATCTGGCGCTCTATCTCCAGGTGCTGCGGGAGGGCCTGCTGAACGCTGTTCAGCAGGCTTGTTTCCATTTGGCAACCCGCTTCTATCCTGAGAGCTACTGCGACCTCGATCCTGAGCAGAGGGCCGCTCTGCACAGGCGCATCGCCGAACTGGTGCTGCAGTGCTGCAGTTTGCTCACGGTTGAACAGCTGGTGCAGTTGGCTGGCAAGATCGGCCGCGAGCGCCGCCAGCAGCAGCAGCGGCGGCAACGGGAGTGGCTGGCCCATTTGCGCAAGGCCGGCGACGAGCTCTCCCACGCCCCACCTTCCGCAACGGATCTCGCTGACACGGATCTCGCTGACACGGATCGTGCTGACACGGATTGTGCTGGCCTCGATGCTGCTGGGAACGATGGCGCGAGCAGCCAGGGCAGCGATCCGGATGGTTCCATTGAAATCAATGCGGCTCTTCCCGTCGATCTGGGACGCTGGCATGCCCTAATCACCGCCGCGGGCGAGGCCCGCGGCGAGGCCTTCGGCCAGCTCGAAACCGGCACTGAAGCCCAGACAAGCGGGGCTGGCGATGGCGACCAGGCTGGTGAAGCGGATGACACCCTGGAGGGGTTGCTCGGCCCCCAAGCCGAGGGCCTTCTGGACAGGCTGTTTGAGGAGGGCTCCCCAGGCAGCGAGGCGTCTCCCTGGGATTCAGCGGCCCTGCCCACCGATCCCCAGGTGCTGCAGGAGTGGCTGGAGGGCTTTGAGCGGGCCCTGGTGCGGCGCCTGCGCAACCTCTCCCACGCTGTCAACGTGGAACTGCTCCGCTTCGGTCTCAGCCGCAGCCTCTTGCCCACCAGCCTGTTGCAGGCGGCCCTGCAGGGACAGCTTGAGCCCCAGCCTGCGCCGGCCAACCTGCTGCGCCTGCAGGTGCCGTTGGCCCCGGACGCAGGAGGGGACATGGACAGCGTGGCCCTGTTGCTGCGCCTCACTGATCTTGAACTCGACCAGCCGCGCCTGCGCACCTGCCGCAGCCGCTGGCACCGCCACCGCCAGGAGATACGCAGAATGGCTGAACGGCATCGCCGCCTCGAGCGGCATTTACAGAGGCTTGAGGCAGAACGGCTGTGGCATCAGGACAACCCCAGCCCGTCCCAACCGCCCTATCCCGGCCAGCCCTCCCCTCCGACTGGCTGAGAACCCTGCAGCAGGCCCTGCAGCTGGAGGTCCAGCGCGACTGCTCCAACCTGATGGGCCGCCGTGAGCGGTTCAGCAGTTTTCTGGCCCGCTCCCTGCGGGAGCCGCTGCCTGGCCTCGTCGTGCCGGCCGGCTTCCAGCAGCTTGCCGCCCGGTTTGATGGCTACGACCAGCTCACCCCCAGCCAGCGCCAGGCGCTGGTGGCCCAGTGTCGTCAGCAGCTGCACCAGTGGCGGCAGCAGCTGCAGCCTGCCACGCCGCCGGGGCCGCCCCGCCTGCGCCTGGCGACCAGCGAGCCTGCTGTTCCACCATCTGTCACCCGGGCAGGTCAGCCACCGTTGCACCTGGAGACGCCCCTGGGCGAGGTGCGCGGTGTCGGGCCGAAAACGGCGGCCCGCCTGGCCCAGCTAGGCCTGTTCGTGCTGCGCGACCTGGTGCACTACTACCCCCGCGACTACCTCGATTACGCCAATCTGGTGCGGATCAGTGGGCTCGAGCCCGGCCGCACCGCCACGATCGTGGCCACGGTGCGCCGCAGCCACGCCTTCACCAGCCCCCGCAATCCCCAGCTGGCGATCCTCGAGCTGCAGCTCAGCGACATCACCGGCAGGCTGCGGGTGAGTCGCTTCTTCGCCGGCCGCCGCTTCACCACGCCCGGCTGGTTGAAGCTGCAGCAGCGCCAGTTCCCTCCCGGGGCCTGGGTGGCCGTGAGTGGTCTGGTGAAGGAGAGTGCCTATGGACCCCAGTTCCAGGATCCTCTGATCGAGGTGCTGGAGAGCCCCCAGGCTCCGGTGCAATCGAAGGAGATCGGCCGGTTGATTCCGGTGTATGGCCTCACCGAGGGGCTCGGTGCCGACCGCATGCGCCAGGTGATGGCCGCGGTGCTGCCCTTGGTGAGCCGATGCCCCGACCCCCTGCCGGAGGATCTGCGCCAGCGGGAGGGCCTGATGGCGCGGGCCTCAGCCCTCAGCCAGATCCACCAGCCCCAGAGCCAGGCTGAACTCAAGGCCAGCCGCCAGCGGTTGGTGTTCGATGAGTTTTTGTTGATGCAGCTCGGTCTGCTGCAGCGGCGCCGCGAGCTGCGCCAGCGCCCTGCCCCCAGCCTTAACCCCACCGCCGCCTCCCTGCTCGATCGTTTTCTCGAGCTCCTGCCCTTCGGGTTCACCGGAGCACAGCAGCGTGTGCTCGCTGAGATTCGCGCCGATCTGGCTCGGCCCCAGCCGATGGCCCGACTCGTGCAGGGAGATGTGGGCAGTGGCAAGACGGTGGTGGCGATCGCCGCCCTGCTGCTGGCCTTGGACTGCGGCTGCCAGGGCGCCCTGATGGCCCCCACCGAGGTGCTGGCGGAGCAGCATTACGCCACCCTCTGCCGCTTGCTGCCCCAGCTGCACGTGAGCTGTGCCCTGCTCACCGGATCCACGCGGTTGCGCCGCCGCCGCCAGCTGCTCGCAGACCTTGCCAATGGTCAGCTGCAGCTGCTGGTGGGCACCCACGCCCTGCTGGAGGACCCCGTGCAGTTCGCCAGGCTCGGGCTGGTGGTGGTGGATGAACAGCACCGCTTTGGTGTGCGGCAGCGGGATCGCCTGCTGCACAAGGGCCTGCAGCCCCACCTGCTCACGATGACCGCCACGCCGATCCCCCGCACCCTGGCGCTGTCGGTGCATGGCGATCTCGACGTGAGCCAGATCGATGAGCTGCCCCCCGGCCGCACCCCCATCCGCACCCAGTTGCTCTCGGCGGCAGAGCGCAGCAAGGCCTATGCCCTCATCCGCCAGGAGGTGGCCGCTGGCCAGCGGGCCTATGTGGTGCTGCCCCTGGTGGAGGAATCGGAGACCAGCGACCTGCGCTCGGCCGTGGAGGTGCACCAGCAGCTCAGCGCTGAGGTGTTCGCCGACCTACAGGTGGGGCTGCTGCACGGTCGGATGGCCAGTGCCGACAAGCAGGCGGCGATCGCGGCGTTTGCCGCCGGTGAGACCCAGGTGCTGGTGAGCACCACCGTGGTGGAGGTGGGGGTGGATGTGCCTGAGGCCAGCGTGATGGTGGTGGAGCACGCCGAGCGCTTTGGCCTGGCCCAGTTGCACCAGCTGCGCGGCCGGGTGGGCCGGGGGGCGGCGGCCTCCCACTGTCTGTTGATTCATGAGGGCCGCAATCCCCAATCGCGTCAGCGCCTTGATGTACTGGTGCGATCGAGCGATGGCTTTGAGATCGCCGAGATGGACCTGCGCCTGCGCGGGCCCGGGCAGGTGCTGGGCACCCGTCAGAGCGGCCTGCCGGATCTGGCCCTGGCCAGCCTCTGCGATGACGGCGCGGTGCTGGAGCGGGCCCGGCAGGTGGCCGAGGAGATCCTCAGCGCCGATCCCCAGCTGCAGCAGCACCCCCACCTGGCTCGGCTGCAGCAGCAGCAGCGCCAGCAGCTCAGCGAGGCGGTGCGCCTCAACTGAGCAGCCTGGCGAGGGTTCCACGCCGGGATTGCACACTGGTGGCGCGCAGTGCAAGGCCATGCAGCGACGTCCCTGGAACGACCTGCCGATCGCCGATCCGGCTGAGCCCCTGTTGCCCTTGCCCCCCGAGTTGCTGCGGCTCGAACCCCACCCCTACGCCCAGCTGGGAGCTCCCTATGGCCCTGGGGCCTGCCCGTTTCGCCTGCGCCAGGGGGTGATCAGCCGTCTGCTGGAGGCCCAGGTCCTCCTGCAGCGCAAGCACCCCCACTGGCGCCTGGCGATCTTTGACGCCTGGCGCCCCCTGAATGTGCAGGCCTTCATGGTGGAGCACGCCATTGCTGACCTGTGCCGGGAGCGGGGCCTTGATCCCCATCAGCCCTCGCAGGCGCGCCAGCAGGTGGTGGCCGATGTCGGCCGCTTCTGGGCGCCGCCCAATCCCGATCCAGCTGCTCCCCCGCCGCACAGCACGGGGGCGGCCGTGGATCTCACCCTGGCCCGTCAGACCGCCCAGGCTGCCGTGGAGTTGCTGGACATGGGCTCGCCGATCGACGCCATCGGGGCGGTGTCCGAACCCGACCACTTCGGTGAACTGGCCAGGCACTCCCCTGATCCCCAGCGGCGCTGCACCTACCTGCTCTGGCACGGACACCGCCAGACCCTGAGGCAGGCGATGGGGGGGGCCGGGTTCGTGCAGCACCCCAATGAGTGGTGGCACTTCAGCTGGGGGGATCAGCTGTGGGCCTGGCGCAGTGGTGCCCCCCAGGCCTGGTACGGCCGGGTGGACGCCGGCGTTTGATCACGCCACAGCCAGCAGGCGCTGCACCTCATCGCGGCCGCTGCTCACCACGAAGTCGCCGAAGCCCTTGCGCATGCCGGTCTGGCGCCAGGCCAGCAGGAGCGGCTCCAGGGTGGCTTCCATCGCGTCGAGCGGCATCTTCTCCAGGTAGGGCTCCGCAAGCCGGCTGAGCTGACCACTGCCGCCAAGCCACAGCTGGTATTGGTCAACCCCGCTGCCCACCAGGCCGATCTCGGCCATGTAGGGCCTGGCACAGCCGTTGGGGCAGCCGGTCATGCGCACAAGCACCGGCTTGTTGATCTCCAATCGTTCCAGCAGGATCTCCAGCCGCTCCAGCACGGCGGGGAAGATTCGCTCGGCCTCGGTCACCGCCAAGCCGCAGAGGGGCAGGGCGGGGCAGGCAATCCCGTGGCGGCTGAGCAGGCTGGTCTCCTCCGGCTTGTCCCAGCCGAGTTCAGCCAGACGCTGGCGAAGGCTGGTGCGCTGGTTGGTGCCGATGTTGCAGAGCAGGATGTCCTGGTTGGGGGTGAGCCGCACCTCCAGCTTGTAGGTGTTCACCAGCTCGCGCAGGCCCTCTTTCTGCGCGCCGCTGAGACGGCCGCAGAGCAGTGGCAGGCCCACGAACCAGAGCCCCGGACTCTGGCGGTGCCAGCCCAGGTAGTCCTCCAGCCTGCGCTTGGGTTCGGCCCGGAGGCCCTTGATCGGATGGCTGAAGTAGCGCGTGGTGAGTTCGTCGCGGAACCAGTCCACGCCCCGGTCGTGGATCAGATACTTCATGCGGGCGTGACGCCGTTGCACGCGGTCGCCATGGTCCCTCTGCAGGGCCACGATTGCCTGCAGCAGGTCCAACACGTGCTCCTGGGCCACGTAGCCGAGGGGGTCAGCGGTGCGGGCGAAGGTTTCCTCCTTGTTGTGGGTGCGTCCCATGCCGCCGCCGACATACACGTTGCAACCCTGGGGGCGGCCCTGGGGATCGCTGAACAGCACCAGTCCCACATCCTGGGTGAGCAGGTCCACGGAGTTGTCACCGGGCACGGTGACAGCCACCTTGAACTTGCGGGGCATGTAGGTGTCGCCGTAGAGCGGTTCCTGGCCATCGCCACTGAACACGCCACCCTCGCGCTGGCGCTCCTTCACCCGCCGCACCGGTGTGCTGGGCTTGATCCTGAAGCTCAGGTCGCCATCCACCCAGATGTCCAGGTAGGAGCCCTCCGCCGCCTGGGGTGCCAGCAGGTCGGCGATGTCGTCTGCCAACTGGCGTGCCGCCGGGTAGCCACCCTTGGCATAGGGGGCCGCCGGGGCCATCACATTGCGGTTGATATCGCCACAGGCCGCCAGGGTGGAGCCCAGGTGGCGCACGATCGTGCCGATCACCTCCTTGAGGTTCTCCTTGCGTACGCCATGCATCTGGAAGGCCTGGCGGGTGGTGACCCGCAGGGTGCCGTTGCCCAGGCGGTCAGCCAGCTCGTCCATCGCCAGATACAGGTCGCTGGAGATGCGCCCGCCGGGGCTGCGCAGGCGCAGCATCATCTGCCAGTCCTTCTCGCGGCCCTTCTGGCGGTTGTCGCGATTGTCCTGCTGATAGCTGCCGTGAAACTTGAGAATCTGAACCGCGTTCTCACTGAAATTGGGCAGTTCGTTGCCCAGCTCGGTGTACAGCGGTTCCCGCAGATGGCCACTTCCCGCCTTCAGCTGCTCGAACTTGCTGGGCCCAGCAGACACCCCGGCAGAGACGGCCACATGCATGTTTCATGGACCCCCCGACCGTAGCGAATGGGCTGGGGCCCACGGCGGCTGGACCCTGACTTCCGCAACGAGCCCCTGGGCCGGTCTCTAGTCGGCGTTCGCTCGTCCAGACAGTCCATACCAGCCAGGTCATCCCCGGCCGATCAATAGAGTTAGCTCCTGCCATGGCCTGCCTGCGTGTCCACCTTTCTGCTGGAGATCGGAACCGAGGAGCTGCCAGCTGACTTCGCGCGGCAGGCGCTCCCCCAGCTAGAGGCTGTGGTGCGGCGTGATCTCGAGCAGTTGCGCCTGGCCTTCGGGTCGCTGTTTGTGACCAGCACGCCGCGCCGGCTGGCCCTGGTGGTGGAGGGTCTTGCCCCCAGCCAGCCAGACCGCGAGGACGAGCGCAAGGGGCCGCCGGCTGGCCAGGCCTTCCATGGGGGCGTACCCAGCCCAGCGGCGGTGGGTTTCGCCAGGCGCTGTGGCGTGGATCCGGCTGCCCTGGAGGTGCGGGACACGCCCAAGGGCCCGTTTGTGTTCGCCCGGGTGCTGGAGCGCGGCCGCGACACGGCCAGCCTGCTGGTGGAGCTGGTGCCGGGCTGGATCGAAGCGCTGCAGGGCCGACGCTTTATGCGCTGGGGGTCCGGTGACAGCCGCTTCTCCCGGCCGATCCGCTGGCTGGTGGCCATGCTCGATGCCACCGTGCTGCCGGTGCGGCTCACCAGCTGCGACCCGCCGCTGGAGGCCCAGGCCCTGAGCCGGGGGCATCGGCTGGTGGCGGCGGCGGTGCCGATCCACTCCGCCTCCAGCTACCGCCAGGATCTGGCGGCTGCCGGCGTGGAGGTGGATCGGGCCAGCCGGGCCAGCAGCATCCGAGCAGCCGTGACGGCAGCCGCCAGCCGTCATCATGCTGAGCCGGATCTGCCGGACGGGCTGTTCGAGGAGCTGGTGGATCTGGTGGAGGCTCCCCTGCCCCTGGAGGGCAGCATTCCGGATCGCTACCTCGCGCTACCGGCAGAGGTGCTGTGCACGGTGATGCGTGCCCATCAGCGCTATGTGCCCCTGATTCAGCAGGATGCGGTCCAGGACCCGTTGGCCCTTGACGCCCGTGGGATCCTCCAGTCGCGCTTCCTGTGCATCGGCAATGGCCTAGCGACCGCCGAGACCACGGTGCAGCGGGGCAATGAGCGGGTGCTCAAGGCACGCCTGGCCGATGCCGAGTTCTTTGTGCGGGCCGACCGCGCCGTGGCCAGCATTGATCGGCGCGACCAGCTGGCCACTGTCACCTTCGCCGCCGGTCTCGGATCCCTGCGCGACCGGGTCGACCGGCTGGAGTGGTTCACGGATGCCCTGCTGGAGGTGTTGCCGGTTGATGGCGCCGTTGCTGACCATGCCCGGCGGGCTGCCCATCTCTGCAAGCACGACCTGGTGAGCCAGATGGTGGGCGAATTCCCCGAACTCCAGGGGGTGATGGGGGCGAAATACCTGTTGGCTGAAGGCGAGCCGCGGCAGGTGGCCCAGGCCGTGCTGGAGCACTACCTGCCCCGCGGTGCCGGCGATGCCCTCCCCGCATCTGAAGCGGGCGCCGTGCTGGCCCTGGCTGAGCGGCTGGAACTGCTGCTCAGCATCTTTGCCAAGGGGGAGCGTCCCAGCGGTTCCTCCGATCCCTACGCCCTGCGCCGCGCCGGCAACGGCATCCTGCAGATCCTCTGGGACCGCGGCTGGCGCCTGGATCTGCTGGCCCTGCTGCGGCGAGCCGCAACCCACTGGGCCGCGTCTCTGCCCCAGCTCGGCGTGAATGCCGAGCAGCTCGGCACCGACCTCAGCGACCTGCTGCGCCAGCGCCTGGTGAGCCTGCTGGAGGAGCAAGGCGTGGCCGTGGATCTGGTGCAGGCGGTGGCCGGCGAGACGGTTCCCCTGGAGCGCCTGCTGCGCGATCCCGCCGATGCCCATGGCCGGGCCGCCCTGCTGGCCGAGCTGCGGGCGGGCGGGCGCCTGGAAGCGGTGCGGGCGGTGGTCACCCGGGCCTCCCGGCTGGCCAGCAAAGGCGACCTCGCCGTTGATGTGCTGGAGCCGCAGGGGGCTGTGAACAGCGGCCTGTTTCAAACCGCCAGTGAGGCGGCAATGCTGGAGGTGCTTGAGGCCTTGGCTCCGGTGGCCACCAGCTCCAGCGATGACCGCTATGCCCGCCTGGCGGATGGGTTGGCAGCAGCAGCCCCCACCCTGGCGGCCTTCTTTGACGGCGACCAGAGTGTGATGGTGATGGCGGACGACCCAGCGATCCGGGCGAACCGCCTGAATCTGCTGGGTCTGCTCAACAACCAGGCCTCGGTCCTTGCCGATTTCAGCCGGATTTCGGGCTGAGGTCGGCCCCGGGGCCTGTGCAGATCAGGCCACCCCTGCCGGCTCGCGCTCGTCTGACTTGGTCTCACTGCCGCTGGCACTGGCTGGCGAGCTGGCTATGGAAGCGGCCATCCGCTTGTCGCGCGATGCATTGATGCCACCCTTGATGCTGCTCACGGCGAGCATGGCGGTCACCTCGTCGTCGCTGCGGACGGTGCTGGGCACCGGCTTGTAGCTCTGGGGGGCAAGGGCGTTGCCCCGCAGCACGGCCCCCAGGGTGAGGAAAGTGAGTTTGAGCTGCTGCCAGGGGTTCATGGCAACCACCCGCTTGTAGAGGTAGCTGTCGAAGGTGAGGCGCTGCACATCCTTGTCGTCGCACATCTCCACGAACGCCTCCCGAGCCGCATCGTTGCGGTAGAAGATGTTCTGGAGGATCTCCAGAACCTTGTAAGTGGCGCCGTACTGGCGATCCCACTTCTTCAGGTACTTCTTGAGATCAGCTTCGCTGGGCACCCGTTGGCCACCCTGGCTCGCCTCCACGATCTGCTCGGCGCACATCCGGCCGCTCTTGGCGGCGAAGTAGATGCCTTCCCCGGAACTCTTGGTCACATAGCCGGCGGCATCACCCACCAGGGCCATGCGGCCCACCACGCGCCGGGGACGGGGATGTTCCGGGATCGGATGAGCCTCCACCTTGATCACCTCGCCATTCACCAGGCGCTTGCGGGCTCGCTCCCGGATGCCCACCTGCAGGCTCTTGATCAGCCCCTGGTTTTCCTGCATGGTGCCGGTGCCCACGGCGACATGGTCGTATTTGGGAAACACCCAGGCATAGAAATCGGGGGACACGTCGGTGCCCACATACATTTCGGCGAGATCTTCGTAGTACTTCATCTCTTCCGGTGGCAGCTTGATGCGCTCCTGGAAGGCAATGGCCACGTTGTAGTCACCGGCATCCATGGCCTTGGCCACCCGGCTGTTGGCCCCGTCGGCGCCGATAATCAGGTCCACGTCCAGTGTCTTGGTTACCCCTGTGGCCTCGCCATCGCTGTAGTCGGAATAGGTCAGGGTGTAGGGACCCTGGCGGTTGGCTCCGGTGTTGATCTTGGTCACCAGGCCATTCACCAGGGTGGCACCCAGGTCGGCGGCCCGGTTGCGCAGGAAGGCATCCATCACCTCCCGGCGGCACATACCGATGTATTCCTCTTCGTTGTCAAGATGAATGTCCACCTCCCGATTGGAGGGAGAGATCATCCGCATGTTGCGGACCTTGCGGTCGATAATCGACTCGGGCAGGTCGAATTCCGCCACCATGCAGAGCGGAATGGCACCGCCACAGGGCTTGGCATTGTCCAGCTTGCGTTCAAAGATCCAGGTCTGGATGCCTGCTTTGGCCAGCACCTCGGCGGCGCAGGACCCACTGGGGCCACCGCCCACCACTGCCACTCGCAACATCGAGAAAACGCTCCGCCCGGATTGAACAGTGGCTGGAAGTTAACACTGTTGATTGGCTGGCTGGGGCCTGATCCGTCGGTGCCGCCTAGGATCTTCATGCCTGTTGTTACGCAGCCGGTCGATCCCCGACCGCTCCACCGCCATCGCCAGCCGCCCTTCCAGTTCAGCATCCGTCCCGTCCCCGGCTGGGCGTTCGGGTGGCGCCAGGTCACTCCGAGCCCTGCCTGGGGGCCGTGGCCGCCGCCGTGCCAGCGAGGATATTCCGATTGCCCAGCGCACCACCTCTGCGCTGCCGACCCGTCCTGGCCTGCTCAGTCGCGTTGGCCTGGCTGGTCTGGCCACCCTTCTTGTGGGTGGCTCGCTACTGCTGATCTTCCCCGCGCCCATTCGCCGCTGGCTCACCCCTCCCCCGGTGGAGGGCCTAAATGCCCGGCTCAGTTCAGATGGCCGCCTGCTGGGGCATTTCCCCTATCCCGAAGCCTCCGCCAACGACCTGGTGGACGTGAGCCCTGGCCAGGCCCTGCATCGCGATGCCGCCTCAGCCCTGCTGGCGATGCAGCGGGCCGCAGCGGCGGATGGGGTGAGCCTCTCTGTGCTCAGTGCTTTCCGGCCCACCGCCGTGCAGAAGGAACTCTTCTTCGATGTGAAATCGGAGCGCAACCAGAGCGCTCTGCAGCGCTCCCGCGTGAGTGCTCCCCCTGGTTTTTCCGAGCACAGCACAGGCTATGCCGTCGATCTCGGCGATGGCCGGGCACCCCAGGCCAATCTCTCCGAAAACTTTGCCGGAACGGCCGCCTTCCGCTGGTTACAGGCCAATGGGGCCCGCTACCACTTCATCCTCTCCTTCCCCGAGGACAATCCCCAGGGGGTGAATTACGAGCCCTGGCACTGGCGGTTTGAGGGCTCGGCGGCAGCTCTGAAACTGTTTGAACCGGCCCAGCGCCTGTCCCGCTGATGGTTGCTCGCTCTCCGGAGCTGCTGGCTCCGGCCGGCAACTGGGATGCCCTGCGGGCCGCTGCTGCCAACGGCGCCGATGCGGTGTATTTCGGGGTCGAGAGCTTCAACGCGCGCATGCGCGCGGCTAACTTTCAGGTGCAGGAGCTGCCGGCCATCGTGGAGTGGCTTCACCAGCGGGGTGTGAAGGCCTACCTCACCCTCAATGTGCTTGTGTTCAGCAACGAGTTGGAGCAGGCCGGAACGCTGCTCCTGGCCGCCGCCGCCGCTGGTGTGGACGCCCTGATCGTCCAGGACATCGGCTTGGCCCGGCTGGCTTCCGCCCTGGCCCCTGGCCTCGCGGTCCATGCTTCCACCCAGATGTCGATCACCAGCGCCGCCGGCGTGGCCCAGGCCGTTGCCCTGGGCTGCCGCCAGGTGGTGCTGGCCCGGGAGCTCAGCCTGCGGGATCTGCAACGCATCCAGGCGCAGTTGCGCCAGCGGGGACTGACCGTGCCCTTGGAGGTGTTTGTGCATGGGGCCCTGTGCGTGGCCTATTCCGGCCAGTGCCTTACCAGCGAGGCCCTTGGCCAGCGCAGCGCCAACCGCGGGGAATGCGCCCAAGCCTGTCGCTTGCCGTATCAACTGGTGGTGGATGGCGAACCGCTGGATCTCGACGATCAGCGCTATCTGCTCTCCCCCCAGGACCTGGCCGCCTGGGACCTGGTGCCCCAGCTGGCGGAGCTGGGCATCGCCAGCCTCAAGATCGAAGGGCGGCTCAAGGAGGCGAGCTATGTGGCGGTGGTCACCGATGCCTACCGCCGCAGCCTCGACCTCTGGCAGGAGGGCCAACCCGCCCATCCCCTGGCCAGTAGCCAGAGGCGCAGCCTCGAACTCAGTTTTTCCAGGGGCCTGTCCACCGGTTGGCTCGCGGGACTCGACCATCGCCAGCTGGTGCACGGGCGCTGGAGCAAGAAACGCGGCCCGCTGATTGGCAGCCTGCAGGAGCTGGAGCGTGGGGGTTGGTGTGTGGTGCGTACGGCCGAAGCCCTTAAGCCAGGCGATGGCCTGGTGTTCGAGGCGCTGGGGGCAGCCCCCCTCGTCCCGCCCCAGGAGGTGGGCGGCCGGGTGATGGCCGTGCACCCCCGAGGCCCTGAGCTGCTGGCCGTCCGGCTCGGGCCCGGCACGCTCCCGCTCGCCCAGCTCGCTCCGGGCTGTCCCTGCTGGCTCACCAGCGATCCGGCAGTGGAGCGCGAGGGCCAGCGGCTGGCCCGCAGGCCGGCACCGGAGCGCCCCCGTGCGCTGGCCCTGCGGGTGCAGGGGCAGTTGGGTGAGCCGTTGCGGCTGTCTGTGCTGGCTGCGCCCCCCCTGGCCGCTGACTCCTTGGCGCAGCTGGTGGTGTTCAGCATCACCCCCCTGGAGCAGGCACGCAGCGCCGGTCTTGATCGCCAGCGTCTGCAGGCCCAGCTGGGCCGGCTGGGCGGCACCGGTTGGGAGCTGCACGAGCTAGAGGTGCAGCTCGAGGATGGCCTGTTCCTGCCCCTGGCCGAACTCAACCGTCTGCGCCGCCAGTTGATGGATCAACTCGCCGGACAGCTGGAGTCGTGCGGGCCTCCTGCTGAGCTCTCGGCCAACCCGAAGCCAAGCCATGCCCCCACCACTCCGGCCCCGACCCTGCCCGGTCTGATCCGGGACCTTGGTCCCAAGACGCCCCCCGCTGCAGACAAGCAAGCGGCTCTGGTGGTGCTCGTGCGCGACCTACACCAGCTACGGGCCCTGCGCGACCTGCCGCTGCACAGCGTGGTGGCGGATTTCGATCAGCCCAGCCAGCTGCGCGAGGCGGTGGCCATGGGTCGGGGCTGCTGGCCGGGGGGGATCTGGCTGGCCGGTCCGCGCATCACCAGACCCGATGAGGCCTGGACCCTGGAGCCGCTGCTCCGCAGCCGGCCGGATGGCTATCTGGTGCGCAATGCCGATCAGCTGGAGCGGCTCCACGGTGTGGCCCCCTGCGCGGGGGATTTCAGCCTGAATGTGGCCAACCCCCTGTCCCTGGCCTGGTTCCTCGATCACTGGGGGCTGGAGCGGGTCTGTGCCAGCTACGACCTCGATCTGCCCCAGTTGCTGCAGCTGTTGCAGGCTGCTCCGGCGGGGCGCCTGGAGGTGACGGTGCACCAGCACATGCCCCTGTTTCACATGGAGCACTGCCTGTTCTGCGCCTTTCTCTCCAGTGGCCACGACCACACGGATTGCGGCCGCCCCTGCGAGCAGCACCAGGTGCTGCTGCGCGATCGCTCCGGTGCCGAGCATCCACTGCGGGCCGACCTGGGTTGCCGCAACACCCTGTTCAACGCCCGGGCGCAGTCGGCGGCGGAAGCCATCCCCCAGCTGCTGGAGCACGGGGTGAGCCGACTGCGGTTGGAATTGTTGGACGACGACGCCAGCACGGCCCGCCGCAGGGTGGGCCTCTATCTCGATGTGCTCAAGGGTGGGTTGTCTGGCCGCGAGCTGTGGCAACGGGAACAGCTGGAGAGCCAGCTTGGCGTGACCCGCGGCAGCCTCAAGCCGACCGCGGGCGGCGGAGTGCGTTCCAGATTTGCGACGGGCTGAGATAAGCTCAGTGAACCCGGTTCTGTTGGTGCCCTCCGTGTGCGGGCAGTTCTGCCGATCGGGGGGCCAGCCTTGAGGTTTGCCTGAGACGGCTTGCCTGAGACGGTCAGCCAGAGACGGCTTGCCTGCCCGGCTTGCCTGGCCAGTTCCACCCGTGATCCAGCGCGGATCGCTTTTTCCCCGCTCCTTCGACCCGAACCCACTCTGCCGTCTCCAACGGCAGCCCTGACGTCACTGAATTCATCGTCAGCGGGTCCAATGGATCGGCTCACGCTTCAGGACTGGTAGGTGCCACAGCACCGGGACCACCAGGGACCAGCTGAAAGCCCCGCAACGCGCCAGCTTCAGCAGCTACCAACTCTTTTCTTCCAGGATTTCTTGTCTATGAGCGCCGTCCATCCCGGCACGCCGATTCGCAATATCGCGATCATTGCCCACGTTGACCACGGCAAAACCACCCTGGTGGATGCGCTGCTGGCCCAGTCCGGCATCTTCCGCGACAACGAGGCCGTGCCCACCTGCGTGATGGACTCCAACGACCTGGAGCGGGAGCGTGGCATCACCATCCTCTCCAAGAACACCGCGGTGGACTACGAGGGGATTCGCATCAACATCGTGGACACCCCCGGGCACGCCGACTTCGGCGGCGAGGTGGAGCGGGTGCTCGGCATGGTGGATGGCTGTCTGCTGATCGTGGACGCCAACGAGGGGCCCATGCCCCAGACCCGATTTGTGCTCAAGAAGGCCCTGGAGAAGGGTCTGCGCCCGATCGTGTTTGTGAACAAGATCGACCGGGCCCGGGTGGATCCCGAGATCGCCGTTGACAAGGTGCTGGATCTGTTCCTGGAACTGGGTGCTGACGACGACCAGTGCGACTTCCCTTACCTGTTCGGCAGCGGGATGGGCGGCTACGCCAAACCGGACATGAAGACGGAAAGCGACACCATGCGGCCGCTGTTTGATGCCATCCTGCGCCACGTTCCACCGCCGGTGGGCGACCCTGAGAAGCCCCTGCAGCTGCAGGTCACCACGCTCGACTACAGCGACTTCCTCGGCCGGATCATGATCGGCCGCATCCACAACGGCGTGATCAAGGCCGGCCAGCCCGCTGCCCTCATCCGCGACGACTGCAGCATCAAGAGGGGCCGGATCAGCAAGTTGCTCGGTTTCCAGGGTCTGCAGCGGGTGGAGGTCGAGCAGGCCAGTGCCGGCGACCTGGTGGCCGTGGCCGGTTTCGATGAAGTGAACATCGGCGAGACGATCGCCTGTCCCGACAACCCTGAGGCCCTGCCGCTGATCAAGGTGGACGAGCCCACCCTGCAGATGACCTTCGTGGTGAACGACTCCCCGTTCGCCGGCAAGGAGGGCAAGTTCGTCACCAGCCGCCAGGTGCGTGACCGCCTCCAGCGCGAACTGCTAACCAACGTGGCCCTGCGGGTCGAAGACACCGATTCACCTGATCGCTGGTCCGTCAGCGGCCGCGGTGAGCTGCACCTGGGCATCCTGATCGAAACGATGCGCCGCGAGGGCTACGAGTTCCAGGTGAGCCAGCCCCAGGTGATCTTCCGCACCATCGACGGCACTCCCCATGAGCCGTTCGAAACGCTCGTGCTCGATGTGCCCGAGGAATCCGTGGGCGCCTGCATCGAAAAGCTGGGTATCCGCAAGGCCGAGATGCAGAACATGGAGAACACCAATGACGGCCGCACCCAGCTGGAGTTCCTGGTGCCCTCCCGCGGCCTGATTGGCTTCCGCGGTGAGTTCATCCGCGCCACCCGGGGTGAGGGGATCATGAGCCACTCCTTCCTCGACTACCGGCCGATGCAGGGCGATTTCGACACCCGTCGCAATGGCGTATTGATTGCCTTCGAAGAGGGCACCGCCACCTTCTATGCCCTCAAGAATGCCGAAGATCGCGGTCAGTTCTTCATCACGCCTGGCACCAAGGTTTACAAGGGCATGATCATCGGTGAGAACAACCGGCCCCAGGATCTGGAGATCAACGTCTGCAAAACCAAGCAGCTCACCAACATGCGCTCGGCCGGTGCAGAAGAGCTCGACACCCTGCAGGCACCGATGCAGATGACCCTGGAGAGGGCCCTGGAATACATCGGTCCGGACGAGATGCTCGAGGTCACGCCCGAGTCGATTCGTCTGCGCAAGCTGCCGGCCAAAAAGCCCGCCAAGCGCTGAGTTCTCAAGCAACCCTGGGTTGGGCCGTTGATGGCATCCTCTGATTCATCTGACCCCGAAGAGCTGGCGTTGAACAGCGATCCGCGCCTCCAGGCTGCGGTGGACCTGTTCAATGCCGGCGAGTGGTACGCCTGCCACGACGGACTGGAGGAGCTCTGGCATGAGACGGCTGGGGCCATGCGCCCTGTGCTCCAGGGCATCCTCCAAATCGCCGTGGGCCAGTTGCACCTCAGCCGTGGAAACAACCGCGGTGCCGCGATCCTCACGGGCGAGGGGCTGGGCAGGTTGCAGCGCTGCCCTGACCAGGCTCTAGGCCTGGATCTGCAGGCTCTGCGGGCCCAGGCCACGGTCTGGCTTCAGGCTCTCCAGCAAGCGTTGCCCACCAGGCAGCTTCCACCTCCCACTCTCCAGTGGTTGCAGTCGAATGCTGCTCTGTAGATTTGCATCACATGCCTGAGGGGCAGCCCATCATCGCCTTGTCGCGTTATCGCCCGGCTCAATGGCTGGCTCTCAGTGTTGCCTGTTTCGCCTTGGCTGGCGGAGTGGGTCACGCCCAGTCCCCTGCAGTGACACCGACCACCGGAGTCGTGTCGATCGAATCCGACGTTCAGCGCGCCGACAATCTCACCGGCGTGGTGACGGCCAGCGGCAATGTGCGCATCATCTACGCCGACCGCCGTGTGGTGGCCACCGCACGCCAGGCTCAATACTTCAGCCGCGAGGGACGGGTTGTGCTCAGCGGCGACGTGGATGTGATCCAGGCCGATGGACCGTCACTGCGGGCTGAGCGGATGACCTACCTGGTGGACCAGCAGCGGCTGGTGGCCGAGCCAACGGAGGGCCAGCAGGTGTTCAGTAGCTTTCCGATCACCCCCCTGACTGCTGACAAGCCCGATCGCAGCGCCCCATGAGCCTGGTGCTCGACGACGTGGTCCTGGCCATTGGCGGCCGGATGCTCGTGAACCATGTATCGATCCAACTGGAGCCTGGCGAGGTGGTGGGCCTGCTGGGACCCAATGGAGCAGGGAAAACCACGACCTTCGGCCTGGTTACTGGCCTGCTGAGGCCGGACAGTGGCCGGGTCACAGTGGACGAGCGCAGCATCACGCATCTCTCGCTGCCCCAGCGGGCACGACTGGGAATCGGCTACCTGCCCCAGGAAGCCAGCGTGTTCCGCCAACTCACTGTTCGCCAGAACCTGGAACTGGCCCTCGAGCAGAGTGGTGTGGCGCGGGCAGAACGACGAAGCCGGCTGGACGGGCTGGTGGATGAGTTCCATCTCAAGGCCTTTCAGGATCGGCGGGGACAGCAGCTCTCCGGAGGTGAACGGCGGCGCTGCGAGGTGGCCCGCGCCCTGGCCGTAGGGGAGCGGGGTCCCCGTTACCTGCTGCTCGATGAGCCGTTCGCAGGGGTGGATCCGATTGCCGTAGCCGATCTGCAGGAGTTGATTGCCGGCCTTCGCCAGCGGGGCATGGGAATCCTGATCACGGATCACAATGTGCGTGAGACCCTAGCCATCACGGACCGGGCCTACATCCTCTCGGAGGGTGCAATTCTGGCGGCCGGTGACTCCAGCACCGTGGGTAGTGATCCCCAGGTGCGGCGCCACTATCTCGGCGAGGGTTTCAGGCTGTGAACCCGCCCATCCGCTGGTACCGAACAGCTGTTCGAGCCACAAAAGGCCTGCCCCTGCTGGACCGTTGGCTGCTGTCCGAACTGCTGGGCCCGCTGCTGTTCGGCATCGCTGCGTTCACGGCGGTGTCCCTATCCGTTGGAGCGGTGTTTGAGCTCGTGCGCCGGGTTGCCGAATCCGGCCTGCCGCTGGATGTGGCGGCCCAGGTGTTGCTATTGGAGTTGCCATCGTTTCTGGTGCTGTCCTTCCCGATGGCCACCCTGATGGCCACTCTGCTCACCTACAGCAAACTCACCGGCAACAGCGAACTCACGGCCCTGCGCAGCGTGGGTGTGCCCACCTGGCGCATGGTGGCGCCTGCCCTGGCCCTCGCCCTGCTGATGAGTCTGCTCACCTTTGGCTTCAATGAAGCTGTGGTTCCCCACACGCTCGTGCAGGCCAAGGCCACGCTTAACCGGGCCATCGGACGAGCCGTCGCCGGCGAGCAGAGGGATCGCATCACCTACACCCGTTTTGGCCAGGTGGTTGCACCGGATGGTTCGAAGGAGAAGGGCCTGACCCACTTCTTCTATGCCCAGCGTTTCAATGACGGGGTCATGGAGCAGGTCACGCTTCTGGACCTCTCACGGGCTGGCCAGCGCTTGATGCTCACCGCCGACCAGGCCCGTTGGAGTGAACAGGAGGCTCAGTGGGAATTCATCGATGGCCATGTGTATGTGGTTTCGGGGGATGAAGATTCCCCCAGTACATCTGCCCGCTTTGATCGCTATCTCTACCCCCTTGGTAATCAGCCGATCCGGGTGGCCGAATTGCCAACTGATGCCAACACGATGACGATTGGTCAGGCCCGAACGGCCCAGCGATTGTTGCGTGAATCCGGCGATTCCAAGGGGGCTCGCAAGCTTCGGGTGCGGATTGCAGAGAAGTTCTCCTTCCCAGCAGTGTGTCTTGTTTTTGGTCTCCTGGGCAGCAGCCTGGGCGTCAGGCCCAATTCCAGGCGGAGCCGGGGCCAGGGTTTTGGTCTGAGCGTGGTGTTGATCTTCAGCTACTACCTAGTGGCCTTCAGTTTCAGTGCCATGGGCGTGAATGGAGCCTTGCCTCCCCTGGTCACGGCCTGGGCACCGGTGCTGATCTTCGTGCTGATCGGCCTCGCCCTGCTGCGTCGTGCCAGTCGCTAAGGACCCAGCTCAGCCCTGCCACACGTCAAACTGGGGAAAGGTGTTCTCAAGCCATTGGTGCTCAACCCGTTGACTGATCTGTTGGGCGATCCGGTTCTGGGGCTCGGACTGGCCGCCTTCGTGCTTCTCCTAGTGGTGTTGCCCCTGGCCTTCTGGTCGGTGAGCGGCGGCAGGCCCAATCCGGCGGTGCGGGTGCTGGTGGCCACCGCCAACCTTTGCCTGACGGCTCAGCTGGTGCTGCGATGGCTCGATTCGGGGCATTTCCCGATCAGCAATCTCTACGAGTCGCTCTGCTTCCTGGCCTGGGGTTGCACGCTCACCCAGTTGTTGGTGGAGCGCAGCTGGCCCTCTCCCCTGGTCCCGGCTGCCGCTACACCCATGGCCCTCGGCTGTGTGGCCTTTGCCAGTTTTGCCCTGCCGGAGCGCCTCCAGACGGCTTCCCCCCTGGTGCCAGCCCTTCGGTCCAGCTGGCTGGTGATGCACGTGAGCGTGATCATGCTCAGCTATGCCGCCCTGCTGGTGGGTTCGCTGCTGTCGGTGGCAGTGCTGGTTACGGATCGAGACCAGCAATTGGAGCTGCGCAGTAGCTCGATCGGCAGTGGGGGCTTTCGCCAGGCCTCCCTGGCCAGTGATGGCCCCGGTGCCATGGCTGCACCGCTCAATCTCACCAGTGTGAACCTCTCGCTGGCCGAACAGCTGGACTCCCTCAGCTACCGAACAATCACCGTGGGCTTCCTGCTGCTCTCCGTGGGCCTGGTGAGCGGAGCGGTGTGGGCCAATGAGGCCTGGGGGAGCTGGTGGAGCTGGGACCCGAAGGAAACCTGGGCCCTGATCTGTTGGCTGGTGTATGCCGCTTATCTGCACACCCGCCTGATTCGCGGCTGGCAGGGTCGGCGGCCGGCAATTGTGGCCGCCGTTGGCCTGGTGGTGATTGCCGTCTGCTACATCGGCGTCAACCTGCTGGGCATAGGCCTGCACAGTTACGGCTGGTTCTTCGATACCCCAGCCTGATCGGGAAGATCCTGGACTCGACGGCGCAATCGTCGACTCCAACTGAACGCCACCGCCACCCCGAATACGGGGGCTGGCCCTGGAACCTGGTACACACTTGCGTAAAAAAGAGCTGGTCGATCAACTGGTTCGTCCTGGTTGTGGGAGGTCTCCCGTCCCAGAATAGATAACGACCGGATTTAGCACAGATCGATACACCCAGGTTCAGTGGTCTATCACATTGATGAATCCAAAACCATCAGGATCAGAGAGGATATCGGCACAAAGTTGATCAATTTCAAAATATTCGATATCCAGGAGTGGGGCAGTTCCTTTGAGAGAGCTGATCTGGCTGGCAAGTACTCGATTAAAACTTGAGCTCAACAAAAAAGCCCAGCCTGATTTGTGCTTTCTAGATGTTCAGGAATCGGGCCGAGATATGCTGAATTCACGACCAGCTAATTGCGAGCGCCTCTGGTGGCCAGTTCCTGAATGGACCCAGTAGTGTAGCGACAGCGTTAAAGACGACATCGGTTGGGCTGATTGCATTGTCTAGCGGTGGCGTTCCGTCAAAATTTACAACACCCATTTGGGTCGTGGACGCGTACTAAAAGACGTCGTTGGGAAACAGCCAAATAAGGAATAAGGATGTGGCAGGGTTGAAGATCGGTGTTGCAGCACTGAATTGAGCCAGCTGCCATGCGTTGCCTAGACCTGTGTACCCAGGCCTCTGGAAGTCAGGCGTAACATCCCAGACCTCGACGAAATTCTCAGTTCCCGTTGTCGATCAGCCGAATCATGGTTCGTTGTCCCCCGACAACGATGCCCTGAAACTTTCATTCCAGGGATTGAAGGCCTGCCAGAGATATTCGGCAGCGACAATGCCGTTGCTGAATCGTCCATCAAAGCAGGAGAATGGAGGCAGCGTTGCCGCTCCACCTGTAGCGTTGTTGCTGACAACTTTGCTATTACCACTGTCCGAGAGGCTATCCCCGAAGACAAACAGGTTGCTCAGGGAGTTGATTTTGGCCAGTGCCGACGAGGGCAGATGGGTCGTTCAGGCAACGACCGATGCCGCCCCCAGTCTGCATAGTTTCAGTTGATCTAAACGGATTTGATGTAGTGCAGATTGACGGACCATTCATTTACGGCTGCTTCGGTCAAGAGTAGCCAGGATGAATGAATATGCTCGACTTCAGTTAAGGATTTAGACCGTTAATGAGGCATTGAAGCTGCAGAAGCAGCATTACACCAGGGCCGGTTCAGGACGCCGGCTGGTACGGATCCCCTGAATGGCCTCTGCATAGTCGGTCGCGCCGAACACGCCAGAACCACTCACAATGGCATTGGCGCCCGCCTCGATCACCTGCCAGGCATTGGCCGGTTTGATGCCACCATCCACCTCAATCCAGGGGTCCAGACCTTTCTCATCGCACATGCGGCGCAACTCGCGGATTTTCTGCACCTGGCTCTCGATGAAGCTCTGACCGCCAAAACCGGGGTTCACGCTCATGATCAGCACCAGGTCGCACAGCTCAAGGCAGTACTCCAGGGTGTCGAGTGGGGTGCTGGGGTTGAGAACGGCACCAGCCATTTTGCCGAGCTCCTTGATCTGGGCGAGATTGCGATGCAGGTGGGGGCAGGCCTCCACCTGGACGGAGATGATGTCGGCGCCGGCGCGCGCGAAGTCCGCCACATACTTTTCGGGCTCCACGATCATCAGGTGCACGTCCAGCGGCTTGGGGGTCACGGGCCGCAGGGCTTCCACGATCAGGGGGCCGATGGTGATGTTGGGCACGAAACGTCCGTCCATCACGTCCACGTGAATCCAGTCGGCTCCTGCCTGATCCACAGCACGCACGTCCTCTCCCAAGCGGGAGAAGTCTGCCGAGAGGATCGACGGCGAGACCACCAGAGACTTGCTGGTCATGGGAGATGGAGCGACTGGGGGCTGAGATTCTAGGCAGTCGCCCTCTGGTCACCCAGCGCGTGCTGTCGCTTCGGCCGGCTGGGCAGGCGCTGCCATCGGTGTTCCGATGAAAGGCTCGGGATCCGCTGATGCGGCGCTGATACAGTGGCCGCGCTTCAGGCCCGAGAGGCCGCGCAGCAACAGGACTCTGTCCAGCCTGGCACCTGGGCTATCCAGCAGATTCCTGGATTCTGTGCTTCCGGCTCCCGCGCCTCCAGTCTCCTCCCCCAAGCCGGATCACCGTGGATCGCACCCTCATTCAGGAAATTCTCGAGGTCGTTGAACAGGCCGCCATCGCCTCCGCCGAACTGACCGGCCTGGGCAAGAAAGATGAAGCCGATGCGGCAGCAGTGGAAGCCATGCGCAAGCGCATGGGCCAGATTCAGATGCAGGGACGCATCGTGATCGGTGAAGGTGAGCGGGACGAAGCTCCCATGCTCTACATCGGCGAGGAAGTGGGCAGTGGCACAGGACCCGGTGTGGATTTCGCCGTGGATCCCTGCGAAGGCACCAACCTCTGCGCTAACAGCCAGCGTGGCTCCATGGCCGTGCTCGCCGCTTCCGACCGCGGCGGCCTGTTCAACGCCCCCGACTTCTACATGAAGAAGCTGGCGGCGCCCCCTGCAGCCAAGGGCAAGGTGGACATCCGCAAGTCGGCCACCGAGAACATCAAAATCCTGAGCGAGTGCCTGGGCCTGGCCGCCAGCGAGCTCACCATCGTGGTGATGGACCGTGCCCGCCACAAGGATCTCATCGCCGAGATCCGCGCCACCGGCGCCCGCGTGCAACCCATTTCCGATGGTGACGTGCAGGCTGCCATCGCCTGTGGTTTTGCCGGCACCGGCACCCATTGCCTGATGGGGATCGGTGCTGCCCCCGAAGGCGTGATCTCCGCAGCGGCCATGCGGGCCCTGGGTGGCCACTTCCAGGGCCAACTGGTGTATGACCCCGCCATTGCACAGACCTCCGAGTGGGCCGACTACACCAGGGAAGGCAACATCGCCCGCCTCAACGAGATGGGCATCACCGACGTCGACAAGATCTACGAAGCCGAGGAACTGGCCTCGGGTGAAAACGTGGTGTTTGCTGGCAGCGGCATCACCGATGGCCTGCTGTTCCACGGTGTGAAGTTCGAGAAGGACTGCACCCGCACCAGCTCCCTGGTGATCAGTACCCTCGATAACACCGCCCGGTTCACCAACACCATCCACATCAAGGATGGTGCCCAGAGCATCGCTCTGACCTGAACCAGTCGGTACTGCTGATCGAGGCTCCCTGTTCTCTCCATGCACATTGCGGTCGTCGGACTGAGCCATCGCACCGCCCCGGTGGAGATCCGGGAGCGGCTCAGCATCCCGGAGCAAACCATGGAGGACTCCCTCCAACTGCTCCGCAATGACGACCAGGTGCTGGAGGCCTCCATCCTCAGCACCTGCAACCGGCTTGAGATCTATACCCTGCTCCGCCATCCGGAGCAGGGCATTCATGCTGTGGGCTCCTTCCTCAGCCAGCATTCCGGCCTGGCCCTGGAGGAGCTCTCCCCCCATCTGTTCACCTACCACCACGAGGAGGCCATCGGCCATTTGCTGCGGGTGGCCGCCGGTCTTGATTCACTCGTGCTTGGGGAAGGCCAGATCCTCTCCCAGGTGAAGCGGATGGTGCGTCTGGGCCAGGAGCACCAATCCGTCGGGCCGATTCTCAACCGACTGCTCAACCAGGCGGTGAGCACGGGCAAGCGGGTGCGCACCGAAACCAACCTCGGCACCGGTGCGGTGTCGATCAGTTCCGCCGCCGTGGAGCTGGCCCAGTTGAAGGTGGGCCAGAGCCGTGGCCTTGACGAACTGGTGCCCCTCGATCAGGAGCAGGTGGCCGTGGTGGGTGCCGGCCGGATGTCGCGCCTGCTGCTCCAGCACCTGCAGGCCAAGGGCTGTCGGGGGGTGGTTCTGCTCAACCGCACCGTGAGCCGGGCCGAACTGCTGGCCGCCGACTTTCCGGCGCTGCCCGTGCAGTGCCGGCCCCTCGACGACCTCGACCACTGCCTGAGCACCTGTTCCCTGGTGTTCACCAGCACGGCAGCGGAGGAACCGATCATCACCGCAGACCGTCTGGGTCAGTTGAACCGGCGCAGTTCACTGATGCTGATCGACATAGGCGTACCCCGCAATATCTCAGCGGATGCAGCCGGACTGAATGGTGTCCAGTCGTTCGATGTGGACGACCTGCAGGAGGTGGTGTCCCGCAACCAGGAGGCGCGCCGGGAAATTGCGGCCGAAGC
This sequence comes from Prochlorococcaceae cyanobacterium, assembly GCA_044238185.1. Lineage (GTDB taxonomy): Bacteria > Cyanobacteriota > Cyanobacteriia > PCC-6307 > Cyanobiaceae > NIES-981. The sequence goes on from JBIIDV010000002.1 coordinate 114,299, forward strand.
CGAAGGCATGCTCGCTGAGGAGGCCCGCCTGTTCCTGGAGTGGTGGGACGGACTGGAAGCGGTGCCGGTGGTCAACCGTCTGCGGCGCCACCTCGAGGACATCCGCGAGCAGGAGTTGCAGAAGGCCCTCAGCCGCATGGGCCCCGACCTCTCCGCCCGGGAGCGCAAGGTGGTGGAGGCCCTGAGCAAGGGGATTATCAATAAGATTTTGCATACTCCGGTCACCAACATTCGCGCCCCCCAGCCCCGTCAGCAGCGTCATGCTTCGATGCGGGTGCTCGAAGAGCTGTTCGATCTGGCCGAGCCCTCCCAGGAGCTCTGAGCCCGGTTCAACAGGGTGACTGTGTCAGTGCAGCTGTTGCGCTGCAGCCTATCTGCAACAGTTCGTGCCGGCCGTGTTCTGAAGTCTCGCCTGATGGCAGCCCTCTCCCCTACGGTCGCTCCATCCCATGGATGGACCCTGGCGGCATGAAGCGAGTATTGGCGATCATCCTGGGCGGCGGGGCTGGCACGAGGCTCTATCCCCTCACCAAGATGCGGGCCAAGCCTGCGGTGCCCCTGGCGGGCAAGTATCGACTGATCGACATCCCGATCAGCAATTGCATCAACTCTGAGATCAATAAGATCTACGTCTTAACTCAGTTCAATAGTGCTTCGCTCAACCGTCACCTGACGATGAGCTACAACCTTTCTGCCGGATTCGGGCAGGGTTTTGTGGAAGTGCTTGCCGCACAGCAGACTCCAGATAGTCCAAGTTGGTTTGAAGGGACGGCAGATGCCGTTCGCAAATATCAGTGGCTCTTTCAGGAGTGGGATGTCGACCATTATCTGATTCTCTCCGGTGACCAGCTCTACCGGATGGATTACAGCCGTTTCGTGCAGCACCATATTGATACCAACGCCCAGCTCTCTGTTGGTGCCTTGCCTGTGGATCCCGAGCAGGCGGAATCCTTTGGCCTGATGCGCACCGATGCGGATGGCCGCATTCTGGAGTTCAAGGAAAAGCCGAAGGGCGATGCACTCCAGGCCATGCGGGTGGATACCCAGTGTCTAGGCCTGTCGGCAGAGGAGGCACAACGGCGCCCGCATCTGGCGTCCATGGGCATTTATGTGTTCAGCCGGGATACCCTCTTCGACCTGCTGGCCACCAATCCCACCGCCACCGACTTCGGCAAGGAGCTGATTCCTGCTTCTCTCGGCCGTGGGGATCGGCTGCAAAGCTATCTCTTCGATGACTACTGGGAAGACATCGGCACAATCGGGGCTTTCTACGAAGCCAATCTGGCACTCACGGAGCAACCCAACCCTCCCTTCTCCTTCTACGACGAGAAATTTCCCATCTATACCCGTCCGCGCTATCTGCCCCCCAGCAAATTGCAGGATGCCCAGGTCACCGAGTCAATCATTGGCGAGGGGTCTCTTCTGAAAGCCTGCAGCATCCATCACTGTGTGTTGGGGGTGCGCAGCCGGGTGGAAGACGAAGTGGTTCTCCAGGACACCCTGGTGATGGGCTGTGATTACTTTGAATCCTCAGAAGAGAGGGTTCTTCTGCGTGAACGCGGTGGTATTCCGATGGGCATTGGCCAGGGAACCACGGTGAAGGGCGCGATTATTGACAAGAACGTGCGGATTGGCAGCAACGTCACGATCATCAACAAAGATCGCATCGAGGAAGCCGATCGGCCCGAGCTCAATTTCTACATCCGCAACGGCATTGTCGTGGTGGTCAAGAACGGCACCATCGCCGACGGCACTGTGATCTGACTGGTTCATCCCAGTCAGGACAGGACTCGCTGACAGACATCCGCCAGCTTGTAAAGGAACTGGCCCTTGGGCCGCAGGCTTGGTCACACTGGCCATGAATGCCACACGAATGAGTCATGGGCAAGGCGCATTTTGGTCTGATCGGCCTCGGTGTGATGGGAGAGAACCTTGTGCTCAACGCCGAGCGCAACGGCTTTTCCAGTGTTGTCTACAACCGCACCTGGGCCAAGACGGAGGCCTTCCTCGCCGGACGCGGGGCCGGCAAGGACATCATCGGTGCCCCCACCCTTGAGGAGTTCGTGGCCGCTCTGGAGAGGCCCAGGCGGATCCTGATGATGGTGAAAGCCGGTGATCCGGTGGACGCCACGATCGCCTCGATCTCCCCGCTGTTGGAAGAGGGCGATCTGCTGATCGACGGTGGCAACTCGCTCTACACCGATACGGAGCGGCGGGTGGCCGACCTGGAGAGTCGCAGCTTCGGTTACATCGGCATGGGGGTGTCCGGCGGAGCCAAGGGAGCCCTGGAAGGGCCGAGCATGATGCCGGGGGGCACCAAGGCGGCCTACGACGCCATCGAACCGCTGGTGCGCAAGATGGCCGCCCAGGTGGATGACGGTCCCTGTGTGACCTACATCGGTCCCGGTGGTGCCGGCCACTTCGTCAAGACCGTGCACAACGGCATTGAGTACGGCATCGAGCAGATCCTGGCCGAGGCCTACGACCTGATGAAGCGGGTGGCAGGTCTGAACGGAGACCAGATGGCCGATGTGCTGGGGCAGTGGAACCAGACGGAGGAGCTGGCCTCCTTCCTGGTGGAGATCACCGAGGTCTGCCTGCGCACCAAGGATCCCGAAACCGGCAGCGATTTGGTGGAAGCCATTGTAGATGCGGCCGGCCAGAAGGGAACAGGCCTGTGGACCGTGGTGAGTGCCCTGGAGATGGGGGTGCCAGTGCCCACGATCTATGCGGCGCTCAATGCCCGGGTGCTCAGTTCCCTCCGCCCCCAGCGTCTGGAGGCCGGGGCCGTGCTGCCCGCTCCAGCACCCCACAGCTTTGATCTGGGATCGGCCGCCGATGCCATGGCACCCCTGCGCGATGCCTGCATCGCCGCCTGCATCGTGAGTTACGGCCAGGGGATGGCCCTGATGCAGGAGGCCTCGGCCCTGCACAACTACAACCTCGATTTCGCCGCCATCGGCCAGATCTGGAAAGGAGGCTGCATCATTCGCGCCCGCTTGTTGCAACGCATCCAGGACGCCTACACCGCCAATCCCACCCTGGCCAACCTGATGCTGGATCCCTGGTTCGCCGATCTGATCAACCGCTGCCTGCCAGGGCTGCGCCAGGTGGTGGCGGGAGCCGCCCTGGCGGGCATCCCCGTGCCCTGCCTGTCCAGCACCCTGGTTTACATCGACAGCTACCGCAGCGGCCGCCTTCCGCAGAACCTGGTGCAGGCCATGCGCGACTGCTTCGGCTCCCACACCTATGAGCGCGTCGACCGGCCGGGCAGTTTCCACACAGAGTGGCTGCAGTGAGGTCAGCCATGAGCACCAATCCCTGCCCCCCCCGCCTGGTCGTGGTGGAATCCGGCGATGCCCTGGCCCGCCGCTGCGCCGAAACGATGGCCTCCGCCATCGATCTCGCTCTGGCGCAGCGGGATCGCTGCCAGATCGCCCTGGCTGGTGGCACCACCCCGGCGGCCGCTTATCGCTATCTCGGCCAGCAGCATCTGCCCTGGGAGCGGGTGGATCTGCTGCTGGGGGATGAGCGCTGGGTACCAGCTGATGATCCTGCCAGCAATGCCCGCCTGGTTCGCGACACGTTGATGGCTTCGGGCCCTGGCCAGGCGGCCTGTCTGCATCCGGTGCCCACCGACCTGGCTGCTCCAGAGCAGGGGGCTGAGGCCTATGCGGCCACCCTGGCCAAGCTGTGCAGCGGTGAGCCTCCGGTGCTGGATCTGGTGCTGTTGGGTCTGGGCGACGACGGCCACACCGCCTCCCTCTTCCCAGGCACAGCAGCCAGCCGGGAGCAGGAGCGCACGGTGACCGTGGGCGATGGTAAAGGTCTGGCGCGCATCAGCCTCACCGCCCCAGTGCTGTCGGCAGCCCGCCAGGTGATCTTTCTGGTGAGTGGCGAGGGCAAGCGCCAGGCCCTCAGCCGCCTGCTCGATCCCCAGGAATCACCCGACCGCACCCCGGCCCGGCTCGTGCAGCCGGCCACGCCGGCCCTGGTGCTGGCCGACAATGGGGCTTCCCCGTCCTGATGTCTTGCTGACTCTGGTCACCGCCGCCGGTTTCAGTGGCTGGCATGCCCTCAACGATCGGATCATGGGCGGCAGCAGCAGCGGTACATGCCAGGCCGGTGCGGCTGGCCTGGCCTTCCAGGGAGAGTTGGTTGCCGAAGGCGGTGGGTTCATCAGTTGCCGCTCCCCTCTCTTCTCGCCACCGCTCGATCTGTCCGCCCACACCGGGCTGGACCTGGAGATCACAGGAGAAGGCCGGCGCTTCAAGCTGGCGGTGGCCTGTGCAGACGGCTTAGCTGGCATCACCGAGCTGATACCCGGCGGTCTGCGCTGGGTGCATGAATTCGGCACAGAACCTGAGGGCATCACCCTGGTGCGCATCCCCTTTGCCAGCCTGCGCCCCTCCGTGAGGGCCCAGCCCCTGGGGATCCCCCTGTTGCGCTTCGATCCCTCCCGGGTGAACCGCCTGCAGCTGCTCCATTCTCGTTTTGGCGACGACGGCCAGCCCAACGCGGGCTTCCGGGCCGGAGCCATCGCCTTCACATTGCACGCCATCCGTGCCTATCCCTGAGCCCCTGCCGCCGCGGCAGCTCTGTCAGCTGGTGGCTGGCGCAGCCGATCTCTGCCGCAAGCCGTTCCTGCACGCCGTGCGCCTGCGGGAGGGCACTGCCGAACCTGCGGAGCATGCTCTTGATCCCCTCGACTGCATCTTGCTGCTGGAGGTGCGCACCCCAGGTGGTGAACGCTGCCCTGAGCACGATCTGGAACTGGAGCTCTACACCAGTGGCGAGCAGCTCCATCTCACCCTGGCCTGGGCGGACGACCAGGAGCGACCCATGCTCTGGCAGGGCAGCCATCCGCTGTGGATGGCTGCCGCCAGCGGCTGCCGCTGTGACCGGCCCCAGGACGGTCTTCCCTTGGAGGCTCTGGCCCGCCGTCTGCGGGCCCTGCTGGTGTGATCAGCGGTTGGCGCTGAGCTCGGCCTGGTCGGTCACGGCGCCCTTGCTGCTGGAGCTCACCAGGCGGGCGTACTTGCCGAGCACCCCGGTGCGGTAGCGGGGCTCGGGCTTCACCCAGGCAGCGCGGCGGCGGGCGATCTCGGCCGCATCCACGTTGAGCTGGATCAGCAGTTGGTTGGCATCCACGGTGATGCTGTCGCCCTCCTCCACAAGGCCGATGGTGCCGCCGACGGCGGCCTCGGGGGCCACGTGACCCACCACCAGGCCGAAGGAGCCGCCGGAGAAGCGGCCATCGGTGATCAGGGCCACCGAATCCAGCAGGCCCTGGCCCACGATCGCGGCGGTGGGGCTGAGCATCTCGCGCATCCCCGGGCCGCCCACCGGGCCCTCCTGGCGCACCACCACCACATCGCCTGGCTTGATCTGCTTGTCCAGGATGGCGGCCAGGCAGGTTTCCTCGCTCTCGAACACCCGGGCAGGCCCTGTGATCACCGGATTCTTCACGCCGCTGATCTTGGCTACGGCGCCCTCTTCGGCCAGGTTGCCCTTGAGGATCGCCAGGTGCCCCTTGGCATAGAGGGGGTTGCTGAGGGGTCGGATCACATCCTGGCCAGCCGGCGGTTCGGAAGGCACATCGGCCAGCACCTCCCGCAGGGTCTTGCCCTCGATCGTGCGGCAGTCGCCGTGCAGCAGGCCGGCATCGAGAAGCAGCTTCATCACTTGAGGGATTCCGCCGGCCTGGTGCAGGTCCACGGTCACGTAGCGGCCGCTGGGCTTGAGGTCGCAGATCACCGGCACCCGCTGGCGGATGCGCTCGAAGTCTTCGATAGCCAGATCCACCCCTGCGGTGCGTGCCACGGCCAGCAGGTGCAGCACCGAGTTGGTCGAGCCCCCCACGGCCATGATCACGCTGATGGCGTTCTCAAACGCCTCCCGGGTCATCAGGTCGCGGGGGCGGATGCCGGCCTGGTGGGCCTGAACCAGCACCTCGGCGCTGCGGGCTGCGCTGTCCGCCTTTTCGGGATCCTCCGCCGCCATGGTGGAGCTGTAGGGCAGGCTCAGGCCCAGCACCTCGAAGGCGGCGCTCATGGTGTTGGCGGTGAACATGCCGCCACAGCTGCCGGCGCCGGGGCAGGCGTTCTTCTCGATGGCGGTGAGTTGCTGCTCGTCGATCTGGCCGCCGCTGTACTGGCCCACCGCCTCAAAGGAGCTCACCACGGTGAGGTCGCAGGCCCCAAGCTTGCCGGGCTTGATCGTGCCCCCGTACACGAAGATCGAGGGGATGTTCATGCGGGCCATGGCCAGCATGGCGCCGGGCATGTTCTTGTCGCAGCCGCCGATCGCCAGCAGGGCATCCATGCTCTGGCCGTTGCAGGCGGTTTCGATCGAGTCGGCGATCACCTCGCGGCTCACCAGGGAGTACTTCATCCCCTCGGTGCCCATCGAGATGCCGTCACTCACGGTGATCGTGCCGAACATCTGGGGCATGGCCCCGGCCTGATGGGCCGCCTCCTCCGCCCGGCGGGCCAGGTCGTTGAGACCCAGATTGCAGGGGGTGATCGTGCTGTAGGCGTTGGCGACACCGATGATCGGCTTGCAGAAGTCGCCGTCTCCGAACCCCACGGCCCGCAGCATGGCGCGGTTGGGGGAACGCTGGACCCCCTGGGTGATGGCAGCGGAACGGAGCATGGGCAAGCGGACAGGCGCAGGTTTCAACCTACCGAGCCACCGTGCCTCAGCCCCCGGGTTTACCGCTGGGGCTGGAGCTGTTCCAGCTGCCGCCGCACACTCTCGATCGCCTGGTTGAGCTCCTGCACCTTCTGGTGCAGTTCCCGGTCGTGAAGCGGCTGGTTGAGGGTGCTGGTTTCCCCTGGATCGAGAGTGCCCTGCAGGCGCGTCGGGGTGACGGTGCGCCGCTGCCGGACCTCGCTGCGGCGCCGCTCAGCCTCCGACAGCAACCACCAGGCCAGGCCTGCCGCACCGATCACCGCACCAGCTATGGCAGTGCCGATACCGCTGGAGTGTCCGCCATCCTGTGCCCGATCCCGTTCTGCCATGGGCTGCATTGCCACGCCGATCTGTCGAGCCTAGGCAGAGTGGGCCAGGGGTTCCAGGGCCGGACCAGCAAACAACCGTTCCCGCACGCAGCCGATCCCGGGTCTGATCCGACCGCTGGCATCCACTTCAGCGTCGATGCAGGCCGTATGCACGGTGAGATCGGGAAAACTCTCCGCCAGCCGCTGCAGGCCTGGATTGGCCACCAGGGTGGTGATCACGCGCACCCGCTCACCGCTCAGACCCCGCTCCGCCAGGGCTTTGAGCAGATAGTCCAGGCGGGCGCCGCTGGCCACCTCTGCACTGAACACGAGCACGCCACTGCGGCTGTCCAGCTGCTCAGGCAGCTGGGGATTGGTGTCATCGAGATGGAGAACGCGGGTGTTGGGCAACACCGGCCGTGCTCCATCCCAGAGGCCGAGGGCGCTGGTGCCCAGCACGCAGGCCAGGATCGGTACCGATCCATCCACCACCTGGCCGGGGCTGGTGCCGCTGTCCGTCTCCACATGCACAGAGCGATGGGGCAGCCACTGGCGCAGGGCCTCGTAGGTGAGCCAGCGACCCAGCTCATTGCTGGCGGTGACGTAGAGGGGGGCAGGCGTCTGTCGATCGCGCAGCACGCTCAGCCAGTGCCCGATCAGGGGGTGGGGGGGAACCACCACCCGCAGGGTCATCGCCATGGTTGCCATAACTTGTCCTTCCAACGTAGGTCTGCGGCCATGGCCGGCTCCCTGTCCCGCCTGTTCATCCGAGTGGTCACTGCTGGACTGGTCGCCGTGCTGGTGGTGCTTGCCTGGCAATCGCCAGCCCTGGCGATCACGGCTCCCGAGCTGCGCGGGCAGCGCTCCCTGCAGGATCTCCAACCCGACATGCACGGGCGCAATCTGCAACAGGCGGAGTTCCTCAAGGCCTCCCTGGCTGGCTACGACTTCAGTGGCGCCGACCTGCGCGGTGCCGTGTTCAACGGTTCCAACCTGGAGGGAGCGAATCTGCAGGGCGCAAATCTGGAGGATGTGGTGGCCTATGCCACCCGCTTTCAGGGTACCGACCTCAGCAACGCCCAGCTGCGCAATGCCATGTTGATGCAGAGCCGGTTCCGTGACGCGGTGATCGACGGAGCCGATTTCACCGATGCCGTACTCGACCTTCCTGAGCAGAAGGCCCTCTGTGCCAGGGCTGTGGGCAGCCATCCGATCACCGGTGTGAGCACCCGTGAAAGCCTGGGCTGCCGCTGACGGCATCCACCGATACGATTGCGTTACCGGTTCCGGTGGGGATCAGCCACCGGAGGAGAGGGGGAAAGTCCGGTGGGAATCCGGCACTGTCCCGCAGCTGTGAAGAGCGGGTCAATCGCTCAAGTCAGAACGCCCGCCGGTCCACTCTCAATTCGGCGCGGACCGTTTTTATGTTTCAAGGCTCTGTTCGTGGCCGGGCCCTTGCCCTGGTCGCGCTCTCAGGATTCCTCTGCCTGGCAGTCTCTGCGGAGGCACCGGCTCACGCTCACCACCTGATCGAACTCAGTGGCCTCCAGCCCGGCGCACTGAACGGTCTGCTCAGCGGCCTTGCCCATCCTGTGATCGGCCCGGACCATCTCCTGTTCCTGCTGGCGTTGTCCCTCCTCGGGCTGCAACAGCGCAGCCGCTGGATCCTGGCTTTGCTGGCCGTGGGCCTGGCGGGAAGCGCGCTGGGTCTGCTGATGCCCGGACTGCCCCTGGCTGAGGTGCTGGTGGCTCTCACCCTGGCCCTGGTGGCTGGCGTCCTGCTCGGTTGGCTGCCCTCGGTGCTGGTGGTGCCGGCCATGGCCATCCATGGCTACGTGCTGAGTGATGCGGTGTTGGGTTGGACCACCATGCCGGTGTTCAACTACCTGGCCGGATTGCTGATCAGTCAGGGACTGCTCCTGCTGCTGGCCCTGCAGGTGCTGAGGCCCCTGGCCGCCCGCTTGAGCCTGGCCGGACGCCGTTGCACTGCCCTGGGTCTGGTGGGGGCGTCCGTGGCCCTGGCTCTGGCCATGGAGCTGGGTTGAGATGAACGGACAAGCTGCTGGGACAGCACGGCTGCCAGTGACGGTGATCACGGGCTTTCTGGGGGCTGGTAAAACCACCCTGCTGCGCCACCTGCTGCTGCACTCAGGCCAGCGCCTGGCGGTGCTGGTGAATGAGTTCGGCGAGGTGGGCATCGATGGCGATCTGCTGCGCAGCTGCGGCTTCTGCCCAGAGGCCGAGATTGAAGGCCGGGTGCTGGAGCTGGCCAACGGCTGCCTGTGCTGCACGGTGCAGGACGATTTCCTGCCCACCATGCAGACCCTGCTGGAGAGGGCGGATCAGCTGGATGGAATCCTGGTGGAGACCAGTGGCCTGGCTTTGCCAGAGCCCCTGCTGGCAGCCTTCCGATGGCCTGAAATCCGCAGCCGTATCTGGGTGAATGGGGTCGTCACGGTGGTGGACGGCGAGGCCCTGGCCCAGGGAGCGCTGGTGGCTGACCCCGCAGCTCTCGAGGCCCAACGGCTGGCGGATCCAAGCCTGGATCATGCCAGCGCCCTGGAGGAGCTGTTTTCTGAGCAGCTGGAGTGCGCCGATCTGGTGTTGCTGAGCCGGGCCGACCATGTGAGCGCCGAACAACTTGAGCTTGTGCGGCAGCGCTTGTTGCCCCTGATCCGGACAGGGACCGCAGTGCTACCCGTGATCCGTGGGTCCATAGACCCGCAACTGGTGATCGGCCAGGCCGTCCATGGCACTGACCACGAGCACGACAGGGGGGGTGAGCACAGCCATCACCCCGAGCACGAGCATCACCACCACAGCCACGTGGGGATCGAGTCCCAGGTGGTGCGAGTCGCGGGCGATGTCGACCGTCAGGCCCTCGAGCTGGCTGTGCAACAGCTGATCCGCGATCACCACCTGGTGCGCGTCAAGGGCAGGCTGTGGATGGCGGGCAAGTCACGCCCCCTGGAGATCCAGGCGGTGGGCCCACGGCTGGAAAGTTGGTATGCCTCCAGCGCTGGGGGAGAAGCGCACCAGCCTGGACTGGAACTGGTGATGCTGGGCTTTGCCCTGCAGCGCGAGGCCCTGCAGGCTGCCCTCGAGCGCCTGGGTTTGACCCCGGCTGCTCGGCCCGGCTGATCACCTGAGGGATCAGTCCTGGGGGGGATCAGTCCAGGGGGATGTTGCCCTGGGTGCAGAGGCCGTCCCAGCACAGGGAGGAATCGGCTCTCCAGTGGGCCTGGACCGGCCTCCACTCCCCCCCACCGCGCCGCATCCGCACCAGCCCACGGCCGTCATGCTGAAAGCCGTAGCGCTCGGTTCCCAGCACCAGCTGCCACAGGGCACCCACCTGCTCCACCTCCATCTGGCAATCCCTCCAGGCACCCCCATTCAGCTGGCAGCGCAGGGGCACACTCAACGCCTGAGCCTGAGCATGGTTGGCCTCTGCCCAGCCCGGGGTCCCAGCGGCGGTGATGGCCAGCAGAGCGAGAGCAGCCAGGCTGATCAGGCCATGGCGCGCTCGTAACCACAGCTGGGGCTCATTCTGGACGGGTTGAACCAGGGGAACCATGGCGCCACGGAGGCTCTTCTTCAAGCTGACGAGCCTGCGGCTGCCTGGATCAGTGGCCTGCCAAGATTTAACAAACCTCCTCCTGCCCAGGTGCCTCTCTACCAAGCGCGTGTTCTGGTCTCCCTGAGACCTTCCGTTCTCGATCCGGCCGGTGAGGCAACCCGAGCTGCTGCCTCCCGCCTCGGGGTGAGTGGGGTGCGCCGGCTACGGATTGGCAAGGCCGTTGAAGTGGAGCTGGAGGCTCCCGATCGAGCCACGGCCCAGGCCCAACTGGAGCAGCTCAGTGATCGGCTGCTGGCCAATCCGGTGATTGAGAACTGGCAGCTGGAGATTGTTGAGTCTGCTGAGGTTCAGCAGGCATGACGATCGGTGTGGTGGTGTTCCCCGGCTCGAACTGTGATCGGGATGTGCGCTGGGCTCTGGAGGGCTGTCTGGGCGTTCCCACCAGATTCCTGTGGCATGAAGAACGCAATCTGGCCGGGCTGGATGCGGTGGTGATCCCCGGTGGGTTCAGCTACGGCGATTATTTGCGTTGCGGTGCGATTGCCCGTTTCGCTCCCCTGCTGGAAGACCTGAAGGCCTTTGCTGATGCCGGCGGACCGGTGCTGGGGATCTGCAATGGCTTCCAGGTGCTCACGGAGATGGGTCTGTTGCCCGGCGCTCTCACGCGCAACGCCAAGCTGCATTTTGTGTGCGAAACAGCGCAGCTCACGGTGAATCCTGGCCACTGCAGCTGGTTGCAGAGCTATGGAGATGGCGAGACGATCCACCTGCCAATCGCCCATGGTGAAGGACGGTACCAGTGCGATCTCGATGTTCTCGAGGACCTGGAGGCCAACGGTCAGATCGTGCTCCGCTACGCCCGGAATCCCAACGGTTCCCTGGGTGATGTGGCCGGTCTCAGCAATCGGGCAGGCAATGTACTGGGTCTGATGCCCCATCCTGAGCGCGCCTGTGACGCGATCACCGGTGGCATCGACGGCGTGCGGCTGCTGTCGGCCCTGGTCCATTAACAGGCTGAGCTGCTCAGGTGCGCTGGGCCATCAAAAAAGGGGGGCATTGCCCCCCGGCCTCCGTGGTGGTTGATCGGGCCGATCAGCCTCAGTTCACAGCGGCAAAGAAATCCTTCGACTTCACCGGATCGGGGTTCATGGTCTTGTCGCCGGGCTGCCAGTTGGCGGGGCAGACCTCATCGGGATGGCTCTGCACGTACTGGAAGGCCTGGAGAACTCGCAGGGTCTCGTCCACGCTGCGGCCCACGGGCAGGTTGTTGATGGTGCTGTGCATGATCACACCCTCAGGGTCGATGATGAACAGACCGCGCAGGGCAACACCGGCCTCCTCGTCGAGCACGTCATAGGCGCGGGCGATCTCTTTCTTGAGGTCGGCCACCAGGGGGTACTTGCACTCGCCCAGTCCGCCGTTCTTGCGATCGGTCTGCACCCAGGCCAGGTGGGAGAACTGGCTGTCCACCGACACACCCAGCACCTCCGTGTTCTTGCTGGTGAAGTCGGCGTAGCGATCGGAGAAAGCGGTGATCTCCGTGGGGCAAACGAAGGTGAAGTCGAGCGGGTAGAAGAACAGCACCACGTATTTGCCGCGGTACTGGCTCAGGGAGACAGTCTGGAATTCCTGATCTACCACGGCGGTGGCTGTGAAATCAGGGGCCTGCAGACCGACGAGGCGGGACATGCTCGAGAAGGATTGTGTTGGTGGCAACCAGTGCGCAGTGAGCCCCAGATCAACCTGATGGATGGAAGGATCGAGGGGCACCCGGCGTGATCTTCGGCAGCAAGGAGGTGGCACAACCACCACCCGCGCTGACAAAGAGCAAACTCGGAACGACTACCAGTTGTTTCAAGAATTTACCACGGTTGCCGGGGTGGCGTCGCCATAGGCTTGGAAGCTCACCGATGGAATCGAGATGGCCTGGGAGCCGGTGGTCCTGCGCAAATACAACAGCACCAGTCACTTCCGCTTGCTGGGCCAGCTGCGCAGCGAGCTGCTCGACAAGCCCCTGGTTCGGCCTGGGGAGGGTGAGCGGATCGGTGATGTCAACCGCAGCAAGGGGTTGATCAGAGCCATGGAGGCCAGGCAGGCCCGCAACCGCTAAACGACGGCTTGAGCCGGTCCAGCCAACTGTTACCCCCGGTCCGGTTGAACCTGATTGATCGCCTCCCGCCCCCATCCCCAAGGGGTGGAGCACCCTGCTTGTCCGGCTCTGCGCTGGACTGCCACGCGCGACCACTGTCACGCGACCGCTGCCACGCCCTGCTGGAGCAAGCCTGACCCTTGTCTTGGCCACTGCTACTGAGAATCGCTTGCAAAAACACCTGAGCGGCGTTTAGAATGCGATTCATTCGCAACAAGCAGGTCTCCTGCAATGGGGTTCCGTTTCCTTCCTGATGATGCAGTCGCGGCTGTGCGCGTCCCAGCTGGCCAGACTGTGCTGGTCGATCGCTCCCTGCGGGCGGGCAGCTGCATCATTGAGGTGCTGGAGGGCGTGGCCCGCGTCTATTGCCCCTGCGAGGAGACCGAGGGTATGACCCTGGCCTTCCTGCAGGCCGGCGATCAGCTGCGCACCGATCGCCTCTGCAGTGAGGGAGTGTGTGTGGAGGCGCTTACCCCCCTCTGCTTTCGCAACCATGCTGAAGAGGTGGAAGGGCACGGATTTGACGCGGTGAATGAGTGGACCCTCCAGTTGCTTCGCATCCGCCATCTCAGTTCCGCCGAACAGCGTCTGCATGCCCTGTTCGGACTGTTGGTGACCAGGCTGGGACGGCGCTGCGGTGAATGGTGTGACCTGCCCTTCCGGCTCACCCACGAGCGCATTGGCGAGCTGATTGGCACGACCCGGGTCACGACCACCCGCCTGATCTCCCGCTTCCGTTCAGCAGAGCTGATCCGGGTTCCCCAGGGTGCTCCAGGGCTGCGTCTGGCCCCCTCCCTGGTGGATTCGGCCCCTCTGGTGGCCTGAGTCAGGCCGAGGCTTCAAGCCTCAGCGGTCCAGCCAGAGCGGGCACCATGACGAAATGCTGAGCACAGCTCCGCCAATGCCGAAGAAGTTCTGAAGCTACCGGTCTGGTTTGGCTGCGGCCAGCCAGGGTGTGGGGATGCAGACAACCTCATTCCTTCCTCAGGTCACGGCGGCTCAGGACCGGTGCCATGCAACCGTTCCGGGCTTTGGCTCCGTGTTGGTCGTCACGCCTCGCCAGCTCCAGGATGCGGCCACTGTGATCAGGGCCGTCAAGGAGAACAGCACTGTGCTGGTCAACTCAAGTTGGCTGGAAGATGTTTCCGGGCAAAGGTTGATTGATTTTGTCTGCGGTGGACTGGAAGCCATTGGTGGCAAGGTGCATCGCATCGCAGAAGAGGTGTTTCTCTTCAGCCCTGGCCATGCCTGCGTCAGCAACCACCATTCGTGAAATGAATGCGTGGGGGAGAATCAGGTCTGAACAATGGCGTTGAGGGGAATGAAAAGGTCTTGTGGACGACAAAATGGCTCGGGGGAGACTTGAACTCCCGACCTTGGGGTTATGAATCCCACGCTCTAACCAGCTGAGCTACCGAGCCGCATTTCTGAAATCTTATCAGGCGCGGGGTGGCAGCAGACTGAGGGGATCAACGGCACCAGATTGCGGAGGGTGAATCTCAAAGTGAAGATGAGGCCCTGTGCTGCGGCCCGTGCTGCCCATCAGCGCGATCACCGTGCCCTGACGTACCTCTTGGCCATTGCTCACCATCAGGCGGCTGTTGTGGGCATAGAGGGAACGGCTGCCATCGGGATGTTGAAGCGTCACGAGATAGCCGTACCCGCCGTCGTGCCAACCCGAAAACACAACCCGTCCAGTGCGCGCAGCCAAGATCGGGGTTCCCACGTTGTTGGCCATGTCAATGCCACGGTGCATTCGGCCCCAGCGCCAGCCGTAACCCGAGGTGAAAACGCCTGTGGTGGGCCAGATCCAGGTTTTGGCGTGACGGTTGTCGAGTTGTCGACCGTCTTGTCCGAACTGGGGTGCATCAGGCCAGCTCAGCCCACCGCTGGTGTTGGGACGCAAACCCAAAACGGCCCGCTGGCGGGGTGGGGCAGCCTGAACGAGCTGAATTTCGGTACCAGCCACCAAACGGGCAGAGTCGAGGCCAGGATTCAGACGCAGGATGTCCTGCATCGTGGTGCCGTAGCGCTGGGCGATCTGAAAGAGCGTGTCGCCCAGCTTCACGACCCCTTTGGTGGGAACTGGAGGAGGGGCCTGGAGGTTCGGCGGCGTGCGGCGAAGATCACTGCTGTCGAGAGCTGCCAATTGACCGGCGATGCGCCGCTGTTCAGCTGGCAACACCAACCAGTCTCCCTGGCGGAAGCGGTGGGAGGGATCAACGCCATTCAATGTTGCCAACGCCACATTCGATACCTTCAGCTGCCTGGAGAGATCGCTCAGGCCAACGGGCTGTCTGGCCTTGACCCACAAGCGATCAGTGGAGGGAGGCAGCGATGCAAGGAGTTCGTCCTCCAGGGGGGCCGGGTTCTGGGCCTCACCGCCGATCGAGAAGCCAACTGCCGGAACTGCGGCAGCAAGGGGGAGGGCCAGAAACAAGCCCACAGACCACGTCTGGCGGCCGAACAGGCGAGGCTTCGGTGCTGTCATTCAGTGTCCCCAAAGATCAGAGCCCAGTGGAGAAGCCAACATCCCTGGACCGCGCAGACAGTAGCGGACTGTCCATGGGGGAGCAAGCGCAACGGGCACCACCGCTGGTGGTTGGCATGCCTCAGGGGCTGGCCTGATCCAATTGGCGCAGGGCCTCGAACAGCACGATTGCCACCGCCGAGGCCAAGTTGAGACTGCGCACACCGCCCTCTGGGTGGTTGCGGGAACGGGCCATCGGGATGGTGAGCAGAGCATCACAGTCCGACTGAACCGTTGCCGGCAATCCATCGGTCTCACGCCCGAACAGCAGCCAGTCGTCCTCAGCAAAGCTGAACCTGCTGTAAGGGGCATCGGTGAGGGCACTCAGGCCCACCAGCCGGCCTCCCCGCCGCCGCCTCTCCTGTTGAAAGGCGCTCCACTCGGCATGCTGGTGCAAAGGGACGTAGGCCCAGTAGTCGAGCCCGGCACGACGCAGCTGTCGATCATTGATCTCAAAACCCAGGGGGGCCACCAGATGCAGTTCCTGGCTGGTGGCCGCGCAGCTGCGGGCCACGTTTCCGGTGTTGGGAGGAATCTGGGGCTGGTAGAGCACCACGCGGGGCATGGTCAACAGGGCGGTACGGGTTCACTGATGGGCAGCAGGTCGAAGGCACGGCCCGCAACCACCAGCCAGAGATGCTGACAGTGGGGACTCAGCTGATCTTCCAAACTGCCGAGACGATCGCGAAACATTCCGCCGATGGCGGTGGGGGGGACCACCCCCCAGCCCACCTGCTCACTCACCAGCAGCACTCTGCTGGCGCAGCTCACCAGGCTGGCCTGCAGGCAGGCGCACTGTTCGAGCCAGCTCTGCCGGTCCAGATCAAGCCCCGCACTCACCCAGGTGCCCAGGGAATCCACCAAGGCGATGTCCCGATCTGTGAGGGCATTGAGGGCTGCCGCCAAGCCGAGGCCCACCTCCTGGCAGAGCCAGTGGGAAGGTCGCCTCAGGCGATGGAGCCGAAGCCGTTCCTGCCAGGCCGGGTCGTCGGGCAACTGGGGGCCAGTGGCCAAATAGTGCACAGTCAGCCCTGAACTGGCGGCAAGATGCTCGGCCCAGCGACTCTTGCCACAACGGGCGGGGCCAGTGATCAGCTCGAGGGGCACCGTGGATCACCAATCAGTTGCAAACAATTGCAAAGCGGCTGGATCAGCCGCCACCGTTCATGTTCCGCAGGGTAGCCACAGAGGATGGGGACACCCGGTTGAGATAACGGAAAATCCAATACTTAAAGATCGTTGCCAACACCACAGGGAAGGTGGCAATGAACAGCATGATGAAATTCTCTCTGGCCGGCAACCCGAGGTGATTGGCAACACCATCTAGTAGAACTGTCCAGCCTTCTGGGCTGTGAAAGCCAACAAATATGTCGGTAAAAAGAATAATAGCGAAGGCCTTGGCGCTGTCGCTCAAGCCGTAGATCAGCTCGTCGATAAAACCTCTTAATACCTGAATATCACGTTTGCCTAGCAGGCAAACAAGTACAAATCCTGCCAGTGCGGCAAGATCAGCCATGACGTTCTTGATTGCTTCGGTGCTTTCGTTGTCGGCTTCCTGCTTCAGTTCCTTGGCGCGATCGGCAAGTTTGCGTTGCAACTCGTCCTGGCTGGGAAGAGGTTTGCCCTCCAGCAGGGCGGCGAATTCAACCTCGGCCTTGTACACCCTGAGCTTCTCCACCGCTTTTTCTTCGAGGTGGGGTTTCGGATAGCTAATGAAGGCACTCACCGGTGCATAGCGATCCACCAACGGCCCCATCACATAGGTGCGGCTCAACTGCTGAACCAACAGGGGCACCAGAATCAGCAGCAACAGGATGCGCAGCGACACCAGGGTTGAATCGCGTCGGCGGCGGAATCCGGCCAGCACGTCAGCTTCCGCTTCGGGATCCAGCTGACGCCGAACTTGATCCACCACGCCGATCAGGCTGCGTGGCAACACCTCCGGTGTGCGACTGATGGCGGGCAACGGTTTGCGGGAGGGTTTGTCGTAGCGAGCCACCACCGACTCCACCAACTGCAGCTGACGCACCTCCTGTCCGACCAATTCGGAGCGGTGAGCCTCCAGCGTGACCAGACACTGACGACAGACATCCAGGGCAGCCTGGAAGCGGCGGAGCAGTTGGGCCTGACTTGAGCGGGGCAGCGGCAGATTCACTTCCGGCCGAACGGGCCGATCGTTGTAGTGCTCCAGCTCGATGCTCTGGATCAGCAGCGCGGCTTCATAGCCCCGCTCCAGGTCTTGGCTGATTTGCAGACCCTCGGCTTTGCCGAGGGTACCGATCCAGTTCCTGAGCCCCATGGTGCTTAGCGGGAGAAGACCCACCAAGTGGCCATCGGCACCACGGTGCCGACCACCAACAGCACCACCACCCAGGTGAAGCCATTGCTGGATTCCGTCTGCTCCCGGCTGGGTACGTTGCTGCTCGGGGTGATCACCTGCGCAACTGCCGGTTCGCCGGGATCCTCCCCTCCTTGAAGCACTGTGGTGATGCGCTCGATTCCGTCCAGGCTGGCCTGGCGAAAGCGCGCCCCATCCCGGATCGGGGCCGTCATGGTGGTGCGGGCTGTGCTGCGGAGAAGGTTGGCGCTCAATCGGCCTGACAGGGAGGGGGAGGCCACCACGGCGGCCGTGTTGGTCTGGGCGTCGATCAGGAACAACAACTGACCTGTACCGTCGCTGCCCGCTTGCCAACGCTGGAGCAGATCGTCGCCCAGCTGGTTGAGCGTGAGACCGTAATCCAGCTGTTTGAGTGTGATCAGGTGGGCGTCGACCCGTTCAGTGGTGAGGATCTCCAGCTGGCGCGCCACATCGGCGCTGGCGGCGCGGCTGAGCACATCGGCTTGATCCAGCACGCGCTCCTGGGGGATGGTGTCACTGAAGGCCGTGGCCGAAACGGCCATGGCCGGCGCCATGGGCATCAGGAGCAGCACCGTGAGCAGGCAGGCCTGCAGCCAGCGACGGATGGGGGCTGGGGTGTCAAGGTTCACGCAAACCACCTCAAGCAAGTGCAGGCCTGGCAGGCCCTAGTTTGCCGCCAATGGTTGCCCCTGTCGCCCTTCCATGGCTCTTCCTTTGCCAGCCAGGGTCAGTCTGAGCACCGGCGCTGCCGGATTGCTGCTGGTGGTGCTGAATCAGCTGAGCACGCCGATGCCGGAGCCGCCGCTGGTGCGGGCCAGCGTGCTGGCGGCCCTGCTCTCCGTTGGCCTGATGCTGGTGGCTGTGCTGTGGACCAGGGCGGTGCCGGAAGCAACCGCCCGAGCCGACCTGGAGGGCGAGGAGGGGCTGGTGCTGGAGCCCGGACTGCCAAGCCAACTGGTGCAGGACCTCGGCTGGGGCAGCCAGATGCTGCTCACCGCCAGTCCGGCTGCCGTGGTGCTGGTGCTGTGGCGCGGCCGGGCGTTGCTGCGCCGGGGGCTGCTGGCGGAGACGAGCTTCAGCCCAGGGCCGATCTGCGCCCGTGCTCTGGAGCGGGGTCAGGCGATTTCCCTGGTGAATCTGGCTCTCTATCCCGGTCGTGCTGAGTTTGACAGCCTGCTGCCCGGCCTGCCATCCGTGCTGATTCAGCCCATGGCCGACCAGGGGCTGGTGGTGCTTGGGGGATGGTCAGCCCGTTGCTTCAGCCGCAGCGACCTGATTTGGGTGGAGGGCTGGGCACGTCGGCTCACAGCTGAAATGCCGGAGGGCGGGGGCTTCGAGGCTGGGCAGACGGGCGTGGTGAGCTCGGGGGTTGTCGAGCCCCACGCGAAGGAAGGTTCAGCTGAGTCCGCACCCGTCCACCCCCCGGCGAGCTGAATTCGGCAAAACCGTCGTCGCCGATGCGACCCTTCAATTGATCGGCGCGGGAGTCCTGGCCGTTGGCCTGGCGCTGCAGCACCACCTGGCCCGAGGCCGTGGCCTCATCGGTTTTCCAATTCCACAGGCAGGTCTGGGCCCGCAGCTGTTCCGCCGGCTGGCGCAGCAGGCAGTCGCCCTGAACGGCCACCGTCGTCTTGCCCAGATTGAGCTCAAAACCGTTGCCACTGATCTCGGTTTTGCCGTAGCGGCCCTGGAAGGGTGCTCTGCTACTGGCGATCCGGCTCTGGAGCGCAAGCCTGGTGGGGCCGGCCTCCATCCAGGCCTGGCGGCTGGGATCCTCGAGCCGTACAGGGGCCTGCAGGTCCAGGGTCTGCGCCAGGCTGTTGCCGCTGAGGGCCGGGGCCGTGATGCGCTGCACAGCACCATCGGCCAGGCGCCGCTCGCCCCGCACAGGGCCCTTGGCCGCAACTGCACCGCTGGCCGCCTGCCAGTCGATTGGGCCTGTCGCCAGCCGGATTGGCTCTGCCCCCCGCTGCTGCAACAGTGGTGAGCGGCGCAACTCCAGCCGCTCCGCATCGATCAGAAAGCGGGCCATCTCTGCGGTGAGTTGCAGGTCTCCCTGCACCAGCCTGGGAGAGCGGTCGATCTCCATCCGCTCCTGGGAGGGGTACCAGCGCACCCGCAGGGCGGTGAGCTCTGCGGGTCGTTTTGGATCGATGCGCTGCAACCGGGTCGGGCCCTCCAGCTGCACAACTTCGCCGTCGTTCACCACCACCGCTGAGCTGGCTGTGAGTTTGTAGAGGGGCTGGCCATCGCGATACAGCACGCCGGTCAGCTGCCGGGCCTGGGCAATGCGTCGACTGAGGTCGTACCGGGTTTCCGGGCTGCTGATCTCCCACAGCGGCCGGCCCTGGGGGTCTTTCTGGCGCAGGTTCAGTTCCCGGAACACGAACGGGGGGGAGCTGTCCTCGTCCACGGCCTGCGGCTGACAGCCGATCAACGCCAGCACGCTGCCCAGCACCAGCGATGACGCGACCCAGGAGCCCCGGGGGTTCACAGCGGTCCGTCGAGGTCCAGACGCTGCATGACGGGCTGGGGTTGCGGCAGGGTCAGACCGGCCTGGAGCCCCCCCCAGACCAGCGCCCCTGACCACACGGACGCACCAGGCGTGGAGACTGAGGAATCGAAGGGATCCTGGCCGAGCTGATCCAGCATGCGGGCCGAGAGTTCCGGCAACAGGGGAGCCAGCAGCACCGCCACCAGCCGGCTCGATTCCAGTACGGCATAGAGATCACTGCCCACCTGCTGCTCCTGGCCGGGTTGTTTCATCGCCGACCAGGGGGCACGCTCATTGAGATAGCCATTGGCGGCGGTGGCCAATTGCAGGACGGCCTCGGCGGCGGGCCGGAATTCCAGCCGGTCCATCGCCTGGCGGAACTGGTTAATCGCCTGGCCGGCGCACTGGGCCAGGGGATGGTCGGAGCAAGCAGCATCACCGGCAGGCGGTACGGCCTCGGCGAACCACTTGCGCGCCATCGAGCTGGTGCGGTTGAGCAGGTTGCCGATCGTGTTGGCTAGATCGTTGTTCACCAGGTCGCTGAAGCGCTGCTGCTGAAAGTCACCGTCCTCGCCGAAGGGGATGTCACGCAGCAGGTACCAGCGCACAGCATCGCGTCCGCAGCGCTCCAGCAGCACCTCCGGGTCGAGCACATTGCCCAGCGACTTGCCCATCTTCTGGCCCTCGCGGGTGAGGAAGCCATGGCCGAACACCCGCTCAGGCAGGGGCAGACCGGCCGAGAGCAGCATCGCCGGCCAGTACACGGCGTGGAAGCGCAGGATGTCCTTGCCGATCACGTGCAGCTGGGCGGGCCAGCCCCGCTCCAGCACCTGGTCGAGCTGAACAGACCGTTCAGGTTCCGGGATTTGGCCGGTCTGCGCGTCATCGCTCTGCAGAAGAGCTGTGAGGTAACCCAGCAGAGCGTCGAACCACACGTAAAAGGTGTGGCCCTGATGGCCGGGTACCGGAATCCCCCAGGGGAGATCGATGCGGGAGATGGAGAAGTCGCGCAGGCCCTGGGCCACGAAGTTCTCCACCTCCTTCTGGCGGCTGGCGGGGGCGATGAAGCCAGGCCGGCGGATCAGCTCCTCGATCTGGCCCTGGTAGCGGGAGAGACGGAAGAACAGGTTGAGTTCATCGCGCCATTCCAGCGGCTTGCGGTGGATCGGGCACTCGGGGTCCTGGGCTTCGTGGGGATCGTCCTTGAACTCCTCGCAGGCCACGCAGTACCAGCCCTGCTGGCGACCCTCCACCACATCGCCACTGGCCTCGACCCGGGCGAAGAACTGCTCCACCAGGTGGCGGTGGCGTAGATCGGTGGTGCGGATGAAGCGGTTGTTGCTGATCTGCCAGCGCTGCCAGAGATCCCGGTAGCCCTCGCTCACCCCGTCGCAGTGGGCCTGGGGGGTGAGGCCTGCCGCCTCGGCAGTGCGCTGAATCTTCTGGCCGTGTTCATCACAGCCGGTGATGAAGGTCACCTGTTCACCGCCCAGCCTCTGGTATCGGGCAATGGCGTCGCAGGCCAGCGTGGTGTAGGTGCTGCCGAGGTGAGCCCGATCGTTGACGTAATAGAGCGGGGTGGTGAGGGTGTAGGACATGCGGCGTTCGATGGCCTGGCAATGCGCGCGGCCGCTCGATCGCAGCTCTCGGCCAGCGCAGCTCTGGCCTGTCGGTTCCGAGCCTGTCCGGCGCCGTGAGCGGATCCTACCCATCACCTTCTGCCCCCTTCCTTCATGCACGAGCACCAGGTTCCGGTTGTGGTGTGGGGTGGGGGCACCGGCGGTGTCGCCGCCGCCCTGCAGGCTGCCCGCAGCGGTGTCACCACCCTGTTGCTCACCCCTGGGCCCTGGGTTGGGGGAATGGTGAGTGCGGCCGGCGTGTGCTGCCCCGATGGCAACGAACTCACGCCCTGGCAGACGGGGCTGTGGGGCGCCTTCCTGCGCGAACTGGCGCGCTGCGAGGCCAGCGGCCTCGACCACAACTGGGTGAGCTGCTTTGGCTATCAGCCGGCCACCGCCGAGGCAATCCTGCGCCGCTGGCTGGCGGAGGCTGGAGCGCTGCAGTGGTGGAGTGGATGTCGCCTCCGGGGTGTGCGTCGCCAGGGCCAGCGGATCACGGGCCTGGAGGTGGAGCGCATCGGCCCCGATGGGGCGGCGCAGGTGGAGCTGGTGGTTCCGCAGATTGCGATTGACGGCAGCGACCGGGGGGAACTCACCGGCCTGGGCGGTGCTGCCCACCGTCTGGGCTGGGAACCTCGGGAGCAATGGCAGGAACCCAGCGCTCCCGAGGCGGCGCGCCTGGCCAGTGACCCCTTCTTCCAGCGCCAGCCGCTGCAGTCGCCCACCTGGGTGGCGATCGGCCAGCTGCAGGGGAACCGATCCTGTCCCGCTCCCGGCCGGCCGCTGCCGGAGCCCTTCAGCCAGGCCACGGCCAGCTTCGGCCTGGAGCGCACCCTCACCTATGGGCGCTTGCCCGGCAACCGGGTGATGCTCAACTGGCCCCTGCACGGCAACGACTGGCACCACGGTCTGGATCGGGCCTTCGGCGCTGACCCGGCGGCCGAGGCCGACCTGTTCGCTGCGATGCGCGAGCACAGCCTCTGCTTCGGCCGGGCCCTCAGCGAGGCCAGCGACGGCTGGCTGCAACTGGCAGGTTTGTTTCCTGAAGTAGCCGATGCAGGCTCGTCCCTGACGGGCGATTCGCCCCTGGCGCTGATGCCCTACTGGCGTGAGGGCCGGCGGCTGGTGGGGTTGAGTACCTTGATCGAGCAGCAGCTGCTACCTCAGGCGCCTGGGGCCTCCATTGCCGCCCTGCCCAGCCGCGACGGCGCCCTCGATGCCCTGGTGGTGGGCAACTACGCCAACGACCACCACTACCCCGGTCCCGACTGGCCCCTGGCCCCCAAGAGCTGCCCCTGGGGTGGGCGCTGGACCGGCACGCCCTTCTCCATCCCCTACGGCGCCCTGGTGAGTGCCGACACCGTGAACCTGTTGGCGGCCGAGAAGGGCTTCAGCGTCAGCCACATGGCCAATGGTGCCACGCGGTTGCAGCCCCAGATCCTGAATATCGGCCAGGCGGCTGGCCTGGCTGCCACCCTGTGTGTGCAGCTGCGCTGCCTGCCGGTTGAGCTGCCGGTGGGAGTGCTGCAGCGCGCCCTGATCGAGGATCCCCTGGCACCGGCAGGCCCCCTGCCCCTCTGGGACACCCCCTGGCACCATCCGACCTGGCGGCAGCGCCAGCTGGCCGCCCTGGCTGATCCAGCCCTGCTTAATGCCCAGGGCCAACTGACGGCGAGTGACAAACAACCAGGCCAGTTGGGTGCTGATCTGCTCCCCCACGACGGTCCGGCCGAGCCTGGAGAGCGGCTCTGGCAGGGTGAGCTGCAGATCGCAGGCGCCGGGCGCTACCTGCTCAATGGGGTACAAGGTGCTCCTGAAGAGGGCTGGCCGCTGATCACCCTGGAGCCTGCCCTGCACCATTGGCTGACCCAGGCCAGCGCCGGTCCGGTGAAGCTGGTGGGGGTGGCCAATCCCTGGGGGCCCTGGCTGCGGGTGTCGCGGCTGGCCCAATGAGTGAGAATGCAGCAGGCTGCGTGTGGACTCAGCGGCTGGCGTTGAGCCGCAGCAGGTCGCGCAGGGGATCCACCTGCTGCACCCGCACAAGCACCTGATCACCCGGATCGCTGCCGGCCGGGCACTCGGCCGCCAGGTCCATGGCCAGGTCCTCCACGTGCACCAGGCCAAGCCGGTCCTGGGGACGCAACCAGCGCAGGAACTGGGCCCGCCAGGCCTCACCACGGTGGGCATCGAACCACACCTGCTGCCAGTGGCGCTGGTCGTCGCGGCTGATCTGCACGGCCTGGCGCAGCGGTGACTCCAGCTCAGCCAGCAGCTCCAGCAGTTGGTCGGTGTTCAGGGGCTGCCGACCCTCCCGCAGGGCCAGCAGCTGGCGCTGCACGACAAGATCGCCGTAGCGACGGATGGGCGAGGTGGCCTGCACGTAGGCCGCCAGCCCCAGGCTGAAGTGGGCTGCGGGCTGGCTGCCGCTGATGCCCCGGCTCAGGCAGCGCTTGATGGCGGCATGGCGCACCGGGCCAGGGGGCAGCGCATCCAGTTCTGCGTCGGCAGGGAGATCCGCCGGCAGCTGGCTGCGGTAGGGGAGGGCCAACTGGTGCTCTCTGCCCAGCTCAGCCACCACGGCGCCAGCCAGGATCATCGCCTCGGCCACCATCAGCCGGGCCGGGCCTGGATCGCTGATCTCCAGCACCGCCAACCCCTCCGCATCGCGGATCCTCCCCTCCGGTTGATCGAGCAGCAGGGCCCCCCGGGCCACACGCCACTGGCGGCGGCGCAGCAACAGGGCATGCAGGGCCGCTGGGTCCGGCTCCTCAGGTGGGGCCAGCTCGATCAGTTCATCGGCATCGGCGTAGGAGAGCCGGTAGGCCGGCCGCACCCAGCTGCGCTCCACACCGCTGGCGGCCACGGCGCCACTGGCATCGAGCTCCACCCACACACTCCAGGCCGCACAGCGGCGTCCTGCCCGCAGGCTGAAGGGCCCGGTGCTGAGCGAAAGCGGGAACATCGGCAGGGTGCCGCGGGCCAGATAGAGGCTGGTGGCGCGGCGGCGGGCCTCCAGGTCGAGAGGGGAGCCCACCGCCACCAGCCGCCCGGGATCGGCCACGTGGATCCACAGGCGCTCGCCGCCATCAGGCCGGCGTTCCAGGGCCAGCCCGTCGTCGATGTCCTGGGTGTCGTCGTCGTCGATCGTGAGACAGTGCTGGCCGCAGAGATCCAGCCGCTGGTCATCGCCCGGCTGGAGCTTGTCGTGCTCGGCCAGCAGCCGCTGGGCTTCAGCCTCCAGGTCAGGGCTGAACCCCAGGTTCCAGCTGCTGTTGCTGAGCGATGGCAGCTGGTGGGGGTGCCAGCGGCCCAGATCCACCAGCAGGTGGCGGATGGCCCCGGGTTCCGCCTGGCAGTGGGCGCTCTGCAGGGCCTGGCGGAGGGCTGGCGGCAGGGAATCAGCGCTGTCGCCGGCGGCCCAGCGCTCCAGGAGGGCCAGCTCATGGCGCTGCTGCTCGGCCAGCTGCTCGGGGTCGATGGGCTGACGGGCCCGCAAGGCGAGATGCCAGGCCAGCTCCTGGCGCTGTTGCCGCTGTTGGCGGTGGCGGGTCTGGCGCAGACGGCGCAGATCATCGAGCGGCCTGGCGCTGATGCGCTGCTGGCGCAGGCGAAACCAGAGCTGATCTCCGTGGAGCCACAGCCAGGCCGATGCCAGCTGGACGGGCTCCTGACCGCCCAGCACCAGCTCGCACCAGCTGGCCAGCTCCAGCCCCTCCCCCCCGTTGTCCTGGAGCAGAAGCCAGGCCGCAGCTCGGTCCCGGGCTTTCGGCTCGGCGGCGCTGAGGGCCTCGCTGCTGAAGTCCCATGGAAAAACCCCCAGCCGGGGCGGTGGGTCGACACCGGCCGGCAGGGGGCAGATCAGTTGGACGTCGCGCTGGGGACACACCTGGGAGCGGGCCGAGGGCCCGACCATTAGCTGCAGCCTGGTGCTCTGCACCGCATGGACAACAGCCAGACGAGGCTGGCTGTCGCTGCCCCGGTCGTGGCTCACACCGACCAGGTCTCCGGGGTGGACGTTGACCTGGGCCAGGGTGGGTTCAGCCTTCGGGGTTCACGAAGGGAAGAAGGGCCACGATCCGGGCCCGCTTCACCGCATTGGTGAGATCACGCTGCTGCTTGGCGGTGAGGCCGGTGAGCCGGCGGGGCAGGATCTTGCCGCGCTCGGTGATGAACTTCTTGAGCAGATCGACGTCCTTGTAGTCGATCGGGTCGCCTGGCTTGATCGGCGACAGGCGCTTCTTGAAAAAGGAACTGGCCATGGAGGGAACGGATGGAGAAGGGGAGAAAACGTGCCGTTGCAACACCCAAGCCGCAAGTGCTGCGGTTCAGGCGATCGGGCTCACTTGATTTCCTTGTGAACGGTCGATTTGTTGCAGTGGGGGCAGAACTTCTTCAGCTCCAGCCGTTCGGTGGTGTTGCGGCGGTTCTTCTCGGTGGTGTAGCGAGACACACCAGGAGACCGCTTGGCGGGGTTGGACCGGCATTCCGTGCACTCAAGAGTGATCACGATCCGGACGCCCTTGTTCT
>JBIIDV010000067.1:0-14472 GCA_044238185.1 Prochlorococcaceae cyanobacterium
CCCAGCGGATCAGCTCGATCAACGGCATCGCCGCCTTCTGCGAGGCCACCGGCGCCGATGTGCGCGAGGTGGCCAAGGCGATCGGCGCCGACAGCCGCATCGGCCCCAAGTTTCTGCAGGCCGGCCCCGGCTTTGGCGGCAGCTGCTTCCAGAAGGACATCCTCAACCTGGTGTACCTCTGTCGCCACTACGGCCTCGAGGAGGTGGCGGCCTACTGGGAGCAGGTGGTGGAGCTCAACCACTGGCAACAGCGCCGCATCGCCCGGCTGGTGGTGACCAAGTTGTTCGGCACCGTGACCGGCAAGCGCATCGGCGTGCTGGGTTTTGCCTTCAAGGCCGACACCAACGACACCCGTGAATCCCCGGCGATCCGGGTGTGCCAAGACCTGCTGGAAGAGGGCGCGATCCTCCAGATCCTCGACCCCAAGGTGGAGGAAGGTCAGATCAGCGCTGATCTGGGTCGGCCCCCCGGCGTGGGGGAGGGCAGCTGGCAGCGGGTGGCCGATGTGCAACAGGCGGCCAGCGGTGCCGATGCCCTGCTGCTGCTCACCGAATGGCAGCAGTTCGCCCAGCTCGACTGGCCGGCGCTGGCGGCGGTGATGCGCCAGCCCGCCTGGCTGTTCGATGCCCGGGCCAAGGCCGATGGCGCCGCCGCGCGGGCGGCGGGCCTGAACGTGTGGACCGTGGGGGAGGGCTGAAGCCATGCCAGCGTCCCTGCCTCGCAATCTTGTGACCGGTGGCGCCGGCTTCGTGGGCTCCCACCTCGTGGACCGGCTGATGGAGGCCGGCCAGGAGGTGATCTGCCTCGACAACTACTTCACCGGCCGCAAGCAGAACATCAGCCAGTGGATCGGCCATCCGCGCTTCGAGCTGATCCGCCACGACGTGACCGAGCCGATCAGCCTGGAGGTGGACCGGATCTGGCACCTGGCCTGCCCGGCTTCGCCCGTGCACTACCAGTTCAACCCGATCAAGACCGCCAAGACCAGTTTTCTCGGCACCTACAACATGCTCGGCCTGGCCCGCCGCGTCGGCGCCCGCCTGCTGCTGGCCAGCACCAGCGAGGTGTATGGCGATCCGGAGGTGCACCCCCAGCCCGAGAGCTACCGGGGCTGCGTGAACACCATCGGCATCCGCAGCTGCTACGACGAGGGCAAGCGCATCGCCGAAACCCTCTGCTTCGACTACCAGCGCATGCATGGCACCGAGGTTCGGGTGATGCGCATCTTCAACACCTACGGGCCGCGCATGTTGCCCGATGACGGCCGGGTGGTGAGCAACTTCATCGTGCAGGCCCTGCGCGGTGAGCCGCTCACCCTCTACGGCGACGGCAGCCAGACCCGCTCCTTCTGCTTTGTGGATGATCTGGTGGAGGGAATGATCCGGCTGATGAACGGCCGCCACACCGGCCCGATGAACATCGGCAATCCCGGTGAATTCACGATCCGCCAGCTGGCCGAGCTGGTGCGCGCTCGCATCAACCCCGACCTGCCGCTGATCGAGAAGCCCCTACCGGCCGACGACCCCCTCCAGCGCCAGCCGGTGATCGACCTGGCCCAGCGGGAGCTGGGCTGGCAGCCCACCGTGCCCCTGGAGCAGGGCATGGAGCCCACCATCGCCTGGTTCCGGCAGCTGCTCAGCGACGGCGCGGGTCGCCAGGCAGACTCGCCGCACTTGCCCTGACTCGATTGGCCTCGCTCCAGAGCCTGCGCGGCATGGTCGATCTGCTGCCGGAGCACACCCCCCTCTGGCAGCACGTGGAAGCCACCGCCCGCGCCCACTTCCAGCGGGCGGCCGTGCAGGAGATCCGCACGCCGTTGCTGGAGGTCACCGAGCTGTTCGCCCGCGGCATCGGTGAGGCCACCGATGTGGTGGGCAAGGAGATGTACACCTTCCTCGACCGCGGCGAGCGCAGCTGCACCCTGCGGCCGGAAGGCACCGCCTCGGTGGTGCGGGCGGCGATTCAGCACGGCCTGCTCAGCCAGGGCTCCCAGCGGCTCTGGTACGGCGGCCCGATGTTCCGCTACGAGCGCCCCCAGGCGGGCCGCCAGCGCCAGTTTCACCAGATCGGCCTGGAGCTGCTCGGCTTTGCCGATGCCCGCAGCGACGTGGAGGCGATCGCCATCGCCTGGGATCTGTTGGCTGATCTCGGCGTGGCGGGTCTGGCCCTGGAGCTCAATACCCTCGGCAGCCCGGACGACCGGGTCCGCTACCGCCAACAGCTGGTGGCCTGGCTGGAGGCCCATCGCGACCAGCTCGACGCCGATTCCCAGGCCCGCATCCACGCCAACCCCCTGCGGGTGCTCGACTCCAAGCACCCCGACACCCAGGCCCTGCTGGCTGGCGCCCCCAGCCTGGCCGATGCCCTCAGCTCCGAGAGTCGGGAGCGCTTCGCCCAGGTGCAGGCGGGCCTGGCGGCCCTGGCGATTCCCTTCCAGCTCAATCCCCGCCTGGTGCGCGGCCTCGACTACTACAGCCATACCGCCTTCGAGATCACCAGCAGCCAGCTCGGTGCCCAGGCCACGGTGTGTGGTGGCGGCCGCTACGACGGCCTGGTGCAGCAACTCGGCGGCCCACCCACTGCGGCGATCGGCTGGGCCCTGGGCATGGAGCGGTTGGTGCTGCTGCTCAGTCAGGTCAGCGCGCCTCCCGTTCAGCCCCTGGATCTCTATGTGGTGAGCCGGGGTGAGGCGGCGGAGGCGCTGGCCGTGCCCCTGGCCCGTTCCTGTCGGGCCGCCGGGCTGGCCGTGGAATGGGATGGCAGCGGCGCCGCCTTCGCCAAGCAGTTCAAGCGCGCCGATCGCTCCGGCGCCCGCTTCGCCGCCGTGATCGGCGATGGCGAGGCGGCCGAGGGGGTTGTGCGCTTGAAGCACCTGCGCGCCGACCAGCCCGAGCAACGGCTCGCCCTGGCCCAGCTGCCGCAGCTGCTCCTGCAGGTCTGCCAGCCATGACGCCCCAGCACGTGTCCACTGGGTCTGCCGTGCCCTTCTCCATGGCAGTTGACTGCAGCGGAAAAGCAGCTGTTGCAACCGGCCGGGATGGGTGATCCCAACCTCGCGATCATCGCTGGTTCAGGGGTGCTGCCCGGCATGCTCTCCAAGGCCCTCACCAAGGCGGGCAGGGCTCACCTCTGTTGCCGCCCCCACGGCATCCCGGTGGATCTCACCGATGCTGAGGAGTTCTATTTCGAGCGCTCGATTTCCTTTTTCCGCTCGCTGGAGAAGCGGGGCATCCGGCAGGTGGTGATGGTGGGCAAGTTCCACCGCCCCCGCCACCTCAACCCCCTGCGTTTCGAGAGCTCCACCCTGCTGGCTGCACCCCGCATCCTGGCCTCCCTGCGCAAGGGCGATGACGCCTCCCTGCGTGCCCTGGCGGAGATCATCGAGGAGCTCGGCCTGGAGGTGGTGGGCGTGGAGGACGTGGCCCCCAGCCTCTTGCCCGAACCCGGGCTCTACGCCAGCAAGGTGCCCAGCGACCAGGACCGTGCCGACGTGCAGCGGGCGGCCTACATCGTGGAGGCGATCTCGGCGGTGGACGTGGGGCAGGGTGCCGTGGTGGCCGCTGGCCTCTGCCTGGCCACCGAGTCGCTGCCCGGCACCGACGCCATGCTCGAGTGGGTGGCCTCCACCCGCGATCACCAGCCGCCGGGCGGCCGTTCCGGTGTGCTCTACAAGGCCCCCAAGCTCCATCAGGACCGCCGCATGGATCTGCCGGCGATCGGTCCCACCACCGTGGCCAAGGCCGCTGCCGCCGGTCTGGCGGGGATCGCCTGGGAAGCACGCGGCGCCCTGCTGCTCGACGCGGAGCACACCATGGCCGAGGCCGATCGGCTCGGCCTGTTTCTCTGGGCCCGGCCGCCCCTGGGCTGAGCTACTGCGCTCCGGCCTGCTCCAGCACCCCCTTGCTGCTGGGCACGGCGCCGGCCCGGCGGGGATCGATCTCGGTGGCCAGGCGCAGCGCCCGGGCGAAGGCCTTGAAGCAGGCCTCCACGATGTGGTGGGAGTTGGCCCCGTCCAGCTGGCGGATGTGCAGGGTGAGGCCGCTGTTGTTCACCACCGCCACGAAGAACTCCTTCACCAGCTCGGTGTCGTAGCTGCCGATCTTCTGGGCCGGGATCTGCAGGCCGTAGCTCAGGTGCGGCCGGCCGCTGCAATCCAGCGCCACCTGCACCAGCGCCTCATCGAGGGGCGCCACGAAGTGGCCGAAGCGGTGGATGCCGCGCCGCTCACCCAGGGCCTGGGCCAGGGCCTGGCCAAAGGCGATGCCCACGTCCTCGTTGGTGTGGTGGTCGTCGATGTGGGTGTCGCCCGTGGCGCTGATCTCCAGGTCGATCAGCCCGTGGCTGCTGATCTGGTGGAGCATGTGATCCAGAAATGGCACGCCGGTGCTGGCCTGGCAGTGGCCCGTGCCGTCGAGGCCAAGGCTCACGCGCACGTCGGTTTCGCCGGTGACGCGGTGAATGGTGCCGGTGCGCATGGCTGTCCCCGCCCTTGGGGGGCCTGGATCGAAGCTCTCGATCATGCCGGGGCGCGGGCCGGCGGTGACGGCCTAGGGTTAAAGCGAACTTATTGACGAGCTCAATGTCAAAAGCACAACTAATGGCTTTTCTGGCCAAGGCGGAGGCCACCCCTCTCCTCCAGCAGCAGATCGATGCTGCCGCCGATGGCAGCGCCGTGGTGGCCATCGCCCGCGCCGAGGGCTTCCTGTTCTCCCCTGCCAGCCTCGCCCGTCACCAGCGGGGTTGAGCCCTCACATCCCCGTGATGCAGTAGCCGGCGTCCACATACAGCACCTGGCCGGTGATGCCGCTGGCCAGCGGGCTGGCCAGGAAGGCGGCGCTGCCTCCCACTTCGTCTTGCGTCACGGTGCGGCGCAGGGGGGCCTTCTCCTCCACGTTGTGGATCATGTCGAGGATGCCGCCGATGGCCGAGCTGGCCAGGGTGCGGATCGGGCCGGCGCTGATCGCATTCACGCGCACCTGCTTCTCCGGGCCCAGCTCGGCGGCCAAGTAGCGCACCGAGGCCTCCAGGGCCGCCTTGGCCACGCCCATCACGTTGTAGTTGGGGATCGCCCGCTCGGCGCCCAGGTAGCTGAGGGTGATCACGCTGCCGCCCGGGTTGAACAGGGGCTTGGCGTAACGGCAAAGCGGTGCCAGGGAGTAAGCGCTCACCTCCAGGGCCCGGGCGAAGCCCTCGGGGCTGATGGCGCTGTAGTCGCCGATCAGCTCCTCTTTGCCGGCAAAGGCCAGGCAGTGCACCAGCACGTCGATCGAGCCCCACTGCTGCTGCACCTTGCTGAACACCGCCTCGATCTGGGCCGGCTCCTGCACGTTCAGGGGCTCAAACAGGGAGGGGGCCAACGGAGCGGTGAGGTCGCGCACCTTGCCCTCGAAGCGGCCCTTCTCATCGGGTAGGTAGGTGACCCCCAGCTCGGCACCGGCGGCGTGAAGCTGCTGGGCGATGCCCCAGGCGATCGACTTGTTATTGGCGATGCCGGTAACCAGGGCCTTCTTGCCGCGTAGATCGAGGAGCATGGGGTGTGTTCGCTGGAGACCGTTGCTCCCATCCTGCAACCTGGGCTTCCGCTGATCTGCCATCCAGCCCCCTGGGGAAGGCACGGGTTTGCCAGGAAGCTCGCAGCATGACCTCCACCATGCCAGACATCAAAGGATGGCGGCACCTGTTGGCGAGTTCTCACTGGGCGCTGTAGACCCAGGGCTGGAGCCACCACTGCTTGGCGATCTCGTGTAGGGGGCCGAGTCCCAGAACAC
Source organism: Prochlorococcaceae cyanobacterium (assembly GCA_044238185.1). Classification (GTDB taxonomy): domain Bacteria; phylum Cyanobacteriota; class Cyanobacteriia; order PCC-6307; family Cyanobiaceae; genus NIES-981. The sequence continues at coordinate 5,770 of JBIIDV010000067.1, forward strand.
AACGATCGTCTGTGTGCTGAGTCGGTAGATGTGTCCGCGATTGGCCTCAATGATCTCCCGCCTGGCCGGCTCACCGTTTGCATCAACGAAGGAGTCAGGAGCGCTCGAGTTGGGTTTGAGCGTGGTCGTTTGCCCTTCCTTGAGCCGGATGCTCACAACGCCCTGCCGCTGGGAAAAGGTACAAAGCCCCGTGGACGTGGCCTGATCTTCGCCTCGGGGATAAACGTCGCAACGGGCTTGGACGTTGTCAGCAAACGCGGGAGCTCCAGCGGTCATGGAGGCCAAACAGAGCAGAGAGGCACCAAGCAGCTGGAATCGCTTCATGATCCGGATCAGGCCTGGCGCCGATTCCTATGGTTGCTCAACCGGCCTGAACCAGTGTTGATGTGGAGAACTTGTGATCTTTCCTGGTCAAGGTGAAGTGGGTTTCCCCAGACAGGGTGGGACCGGTTGGCTCGGAACTCACCATTCCGGGCTCGGTTGGCCGGAGCCGCGAGATCCCCACACTTAGACAGGATGAATGGATTTGAAGAGTGTTGCCTCTAGCCCAACCTGATCGGTTGCTGGTGGCAGCATGCTGATTACCTGATAACGCTGGATGAAGCGATGAGCAGTGGCACGCTCCCAGCCGACAACACCCGGCTCGACGCCCTGCGCGAGGAGTTCGAGCACGAAGCCAGCTTCAGCCAGGTGTTCGTGGTGCTCACGGTGGGGGCCACCCTGATTGCCACGCTGGGCCTGCTGGCCAACAGCCCCGGCGTGGTGATTGGCGCCATGGTGGTGGCCCCCTGGATCCTGCCCCTGCAGGCCATGGCGTTCGAGATCCTGCGGGGACGCTTGCCGATGTTCCTGCGGGCCTTGCGCACCCTGATGCTCGGGGTGCTGATCTGCGTGCTGCTGGCGATGGCGGTGGGCCATCTGGTGGCCCTGCCCAGCTTCGGCAGCGAGGTGATCAACCGCACCAGCCCCAACCTGCTCGACCTGGGCGTGGCCCTGGTGGCCGGCGCGGTGGCGATGTACGCCAAGTTGAGAAAGGACGCGATTTCGGCCCTGGCCGGCCTGGCGATCGCCGTGGCCCTGGTGCCGCCGATGTGTGTGGTGGGGATCCTGTTGGCCTCCTCCTACTGGGTTCAGGCCTATGGCGCCCTGTTGCTGTTCGCCACCAACCTGCTGGGGATCATGGTGGGGGCCATGGTGGCTCTGGGCACCCTTGAGAAGGTGTACCGGCGCCGCCTGTTGCGCAGTCGGCTGGGTCTTACCAGCGTGGCCCTCACGGCCCTGCTGGTGATTCCCCTGGGCAGCAGCTTCTACAGCCTGGTGAGCCGATCCCGGCTGGAGACAAAGGCCCAGCAGCTGGAGGCCACCATCGAGCAGCAGTTGCGCAGCAGCACGATCACGCTCGGCGCCGATCCCGCCATCGATCTGGTGGGCCTTGCCATCGACTGGCAGCAGAACCCGCCGCTGATCCGGGCCCAGGTGCGGGTGACCGATCCGGCCCTGCCCACGCCGACCCAGGTTGATGACGTGCAGGCGTTCATCAATCGGCAGCAAGCCCCGCTGCGCTTTCGGCTGGTTGTGCAACGCACCGCCGTCGACCTGATCGGCCCGGAGACGGCACCCAATCCCCCCGAGATGGAGGTGCTTCCTCCATCAGCGCTACCCCCATTGCCAGGGGCGAAGACCAGGGAGGAGCCGGGGGAATCCGGCTGAGGTTGACGCTCCTCCCCGTTGACCACCAAGCATGATGCGACGTCCTGAACAACCAGAGGCCGATGCGCAGCAGCGCAGGCCAGGTCTGCGCCGTGTCTGGTTTTTTGGTCGGGTGAGCCTGCTGCTGGTCGGCATCATCAGCGTCAAGATCCTGGTGCACAAGATGCACTGGGAACTGCTGGCTCCGAATCCCCTGTTCCCGGCTCTGGTGGCCTCGGAGGTTGTCCTGATGGGATTTCTATTGAATGGGGTGCTGATGGATTACAAGGAGAGTGAGAAGATTCCCGCTGAGCTCGCCGCGGCTCTGGAGTGCCTTGCCACCGAGGCCAGAAGCGTGCGGGACCGGCATCCAGAGGTGGAGGTCACAGGAGCTCTTGCGCTGCTGGTTGGCTTCGGTACCGATCTTCTGGTGTGGATGAAGGATGCCGGACCCCTGGCCACTTTGCTGAATCGGCTTGATGCGGTGCAGCTTTCGATCGAGCGGCTGGGTGTCTGCAACGCCGCCCCGCTCCAGGCCCGGTTGTTGCTGGAGCTGGCCACCATACGCCGAGCTGTGTATCGCGTTGAAGTGATTCGGGAGACAACCTTTATCCCTACGGTGTATGGAATGGCGTATATCGGAACGGGCTTGTTGACCGGGGGGCTTCTGTTTACCGAAATTGAGCCGTTCGGGGAATCCCTGTTTTTCATCGGCGCCATCTCGTTCTTGCTTATCAAGTTGTTGTTGCTGATCGCCGATCTCGACAACCCGTTCTCCTCCGGTCAGTCGATGTCCGTGGAGAACGTATCGCTGTTGTCGTTGGATCTGGCTCTTCAACGGCTCAATCGAATCGTGGAGGATGGGTGAAGCGACGGATTGGAGTCCTGCATTCATCCCCCGCCCTGGGCGGCCGCCGGGCGGCGGAGCAGCGCCTGGCGGCGATTGCTCCAGCCCGCTACGGCGCGTCCCGCAACCATCTCGATGGCGCCGTGACCCGTCTGTCGCCTTACATCCGTCATGGGGTGCTCACCCTGGCGGAGGTGCGTGATGCGGTGTTCGAGCGGCTGGCGGCGAGCGGCGACGCCCATGCTCCGCGGCAGGGGGAGCTGTTTGCCTCCCAGGCACCAGCTTGCCGCTGGAGTGCGGCCCAACGCCGCGCCGGCGAGAAACTGATCAATGAGCTGGGCTGGCGCGACTACTGGCAGCGGCTCTGGCACCAGCTGGGCGATGGCATCTGGGTCGACCGCGAACCCCTCAAGACCGGCCACCCCCCCGAGGCCTACGCGCCGGAGCTGCCGGCCGACATCGCCGCCGCTGCCACAGGGCTGGCCTGCATCGATGGCTTTGCGGCCGAGTTGACCGGTACGGGCTGGCTGCACAACCACGCGCGGATGTGGCTGGCGGCCTACGTGGTGCACTGGCGGCGGGTGCGCTGGCAGGCCGGTGCCCGCTGGTTTCTGCAGCACCTGCTCGACGGCGACCCGGCCAGCAACAACCTCAGCTGGCAATGGGTGGCCAGCAGCTTCAGCTCCAAGCCCTACCTCTTCAACCGGGCCAACCTGGAGCGCTTCAGCTCCGGCCGTTACTGCGGGGGCTGCCCGCTGGCCAGCGGCGGCTGTCCGTTCGAGGCCAGCTACGAGGCGTTGCAGGCCAAGTTGTTCAGGCCAGCCGATCCCCAGGCCGCCCTCCTCCAGGCCGCCGCACCTCAGCCGCCGCCGCCGCCAGTGCCAGCCAGCAGCGGCTCGCCGCCCCGGCGGCCGCTGCTCTGGGTGCACGGCGAGGCCCTGGGGCCTGCCAATCCAGCCCTGCGCGCCTATCCCGGCGCTCCAGCCCTGTTTGTGTTCGACGAGGAGCTCATCCAAGGGCGCACCGCCACCACCGGTGGCGCACCGCTGGCCGAAGGGCGGCTGCGCTTCCTGCGCGAGTGCCTGGCCGAGCTGCCCGTGGCGGTGAATCAGGGCGACGTGGCAGAGGAACTGCTGGCGGCGGCCCGGGCCAGCGGGGCCGACGGCATCGTGACCAGCAGGGCGGTGGACCCCCGCTTCCGGTTGATCGCTGCGCGGCTGGCGGCGGTGCTGCCGCTGTGGATCCTCGAGCCCGACCCCTTCGTGGCCCTGCCCCTGGAGGGGGCCGGCGCCCCCGACCTGCGCCGTTTCTCCCGCTACTGGCGGGTGGCGGAGCCCTTGGTCTGGGGTGGCTTCGCTGGCGCTGGCGGTTTGAGCAGCTGATTCTCCAGCTTCTCGATCGCCTTGGGATCGCTCAGCAGCTCGTGCTCCTGCAGCAGGGGGAAGGGCTCCTCCCGCACCTGGTCGGGCTGGCGCGGCGGCTCCTGCCAGCGGAAGTTGCGCTGGGCTGCCCGCGCCTTGCAGAGCGCTTCGCTCTCGCGCCGCAGGGTCCGGCGCACGTCGCGGCGGGCCACGGCCTGGAAGAACTCCTCCCGCGTGGCCAGGCCGGAGCTGAACGGCGCCGAGCCGTTGCCGTTGAACAGCCGGGCGGCATCCGGACGCCAGCGGGGCTGGCAGATGCCGCTCTCGCTGAGGTCGGCATCAATCCAGATGTGCAGCCCGAAACCGTCCGGCTGGTTCACGACCGCCACGCCGTCGTGGGGCTGCTGGCGTGGCAATGGATACACAGCCCAGCTGGCCCGCCGCTGGGCGGGGGTGCAGCCCGTGGCCACCAGGCCCAGGACAGCCAGGCCCCCGGCCGTGAGGCGCCGGAGGTGATGGAGGCGAAGAATCAAGAGCATGCCGGCAACGCCCCCGATGTTGCAGGAAATGCCAGCGCCGCAATGCAGTGCCGGCCACCAGCGCGCCACACTCGCCCCTGCTGCTCTGGCGCGATGGCCCTCACCGCATCGCAGATGGTGCCCCTGGGTACGGCCCTGCCGCGGGAAGCTCTCCTGCCGGACCTGCAGCCGGGGCCGCTGCTGGTGCTGTTCATCTGCACCCACTGCCCGTTCGTGAAGCACGTGGAGGCCGAGATCGGCCGGCTGGAGCGCGATTTCCCCGCCCTGCAGCTGCTGGCCATCGCCAGCAACAGCACCCTCACCCACCCCCAGGACGGCCCGGAGGGTCTGCGCGCCCAGGCCCAGACCCAGGGCTGGGGGTTCCCCTATCTGTTCGACGCCGACCAGCAGCTCGCGAAGGCCTTCACCGCCGCCTGCACCCCCGATCCCTTCCTCTATGCCTGGGATGGCCTGCGTCAGCAGCATCGCCTGGTGTACCGGGGGCAGCTCGATGCCAGCCGGCCGGGCAACGCTCTGCCCTGCGACGGCAGCGACATCCGCGCCGCCATCGCCGCCGTGCTGGCCCACCAGCCGGTGCCCGCTGACCAGCGGCCGGCGATCGGCTGCAACATTAAGTGGCGACCGGGTGAAGAACCGGAATGGGCCCGCTGATTGATTGGCGGAAGGATGCCTAATCTGGCCGCCATGCAAGTGCCCCCCTTCAGCCTCAACGAGCAGCTCGATGCGCTCGGTGAGGAGCTTGATCAGGCCGTGTTGCAGGTGCTGCGCAGCGGCCAGTACATCGGGGGCTCCGTCATCAGTGGCTTTGAGCAGGCCTTCGCGGCAGCGACGGGTGTGTCCCAGGTCGTGGGCTGCAACAGCGGCACTGATGCCCTGGTGCTCGCTCTGCGCGGCCTGGGCGTTGGCCCCGGCGATGAGGTGATCACCACCGCCTTCAGTTTCTTCGCCACCGCGGAGGCGATCAGCAGCGTGGGCGCCACGCCGGTGTTTGTGGATGTGGAGCCGCACAGCTATCTGATCGATCTCGATCAGGTGGAAGCCGCAATCACGCCTGCCACCAGGGTGTTGCTGCCGGTTCATCTGTTTGGCCGGCCGGTGGACATGGAGCGGCTGTGCGCCATCGCCGAGCGCCACGGGCTCAAGGTGGTGGAGGACTGCGCCCAGGCCACGGGTGCCACCTGGGCGGGCCGGCCCGTGGGCAGTTGGGGTGATGTGGGCTGTTTCAGCTTCTTCCCCACCAAGAATCTTGGTGGTGCTGGCGATGGTGGCGCCGTGACCTGCCGCGATCCCCAGCTGGCCCAGGCGATCCGCCAGCTGGCCGTGCATGGCATGCCCCGGCGCTATCTTCACACCCAGCTCGGCTACAACAGCCGTCTCGATGCCATCCAGGCGGCCGTGCTGGCGGTGAAGTTGCCCCACCTGCCCCGCTGGGTGGACCAGCGCCGTGGCATCGCCGCCCGCTACCGCCAGCAGTTGGCTGGCCTGCCCCTGCTGCACCTGCCCGATGCCGGCCCTGATGGCCACAGCTGGAATCAATTCGTGGTGCGGGTGCCCTTGTGTCCCGCCGCTGCCAAGGCCTGCGCCACGGCGAACGGCAATGGCTGCAGCAGCCAGGCCTGCATGCCCTCCGCCGACAGCGCGGCCTTCGGGCTGCCCGAGGGTTGCTGCCGCGACTGGCTGCAGCGACAGCTCCAGGACGCGGGCGTGAGCACGATCATCTATTACCCGATCCCGATCCATCGCCAGCCGGCCTATGCCGACCTTGGCTACGGCCTAGGTTCTCTGCCGGTCACCGAGCGGCTCTGCGCGGAGGTGCTCAGCTTGCCCATCTTCCCCGAACTGAGCGGCGAGCAGCAACAGCGGGTGATCAGTGTGCTCAGTCAGCTGGTGGGAATGCGCCAGCCGGCGGTTGCGGCCTGAGTCAGGCAGCATGCTGTATAGCAACCCCCGTTCATGCAGCGAAGCATCAGCCTGCGAAGCAATAGCCAGAGACGGCTCAATCGGTTGAGCATCAGCCAACGGAAACGATGGCTGGGCCTGCTGGGTGTCGTGGCGCTTGGCTTGGCGCCGCCGGCAGCGGCACAGGGTGTGCTCCGCATTGGCGTGGTTGACGACCAGGCCCCCTGCTCGGATGTGGTTAATCGGAGCTTCAGCGGCAGCGCCGTCGAGGTCTGGCACCAGGTGGCCAGCAGAGCAAACCTGCGCTACACCTTCGTTGCGCTCCCCAAGGCGGACACGGCCGTTCGCGCGGCTGGAGCAGGTCAGATCGATCTGGTGGTGTCCTGCCTGAACATCACTCCGTTTCGACTGCAGGAAGCCACGTTTACAACGCCTTACAGCGACGACGGGCTTTCACTGCTGACCCGACGCAAGCAGAGCAGCTTCGCAACGATCATCAACAACCTACGGGCCAGCGCGATCATCCGAGATTCGATCGTCCTGCTGATCGGCCTCGGCCTTGGCTTCGCTCTGATTCTCTGGATCGCATCGCGAGAATTCCAGCATCGGGATATTGTTGGCGATAACAAACGAGACACCTTCTACAAAGGCTGGATGATGCTGGCCATGGGCACTGGTATCTACAAGATGGGCTCGGCACCGCTCAGCATGTCGATCATTGCGCTCAATAATTTTGTCCGCTTGGTGATCACCTCGATCTTTGTGGCTGGAACAACCAGCGTGGTGCTCAAAGCCTCTGAACCCGTCGACATCAGCAATGCGGATGCCCTGCGTTCAGCGCTCGAACAGAAGATCGGCGTGGATGCCCATACTGTGGCCCAGGCGTGGCTGGACCGCTCAGCGGATGCACTGTTGTCGGTCGAAGATCAGCTCAAGATGATTGTTCCCTTCGACAACTCAGATGCCATGCTGGCCAGCCTCGTGCGAGGCAAAGTCGGCAGCATTCTGGCCGACTCGGCCAGCATCACATTAATGAAGCGAAAATTGACCAATCCTGCCGACTATGAAATCGTCGGCAAAACTTTCTACCGCACTCCACAGGCGTTTGTCGTGGGCGCAGACCTCAATGAAAACACGCTGAATGCGATCAACGTTGCCCTGGGCGAACTGAAATTCGAGGGAGAGGTGGATCGCATCATCGAACGCTGGCAACCTGCCAAGCGCAACTGAGCAGCCACTGACCTCTGATGAGCACCTGATCAACTCCTGGGGAGTGCGGCGTAGAGCGCCTTGAACCGTGCCTGCTGCTGCTTATGGCTCACGATCAGTGCCGGGTAGCCGCGCCGCTCAAGCGGGGCGATCTCACCGCTGAGCAGGTCGCGGCTGCTCACGTGTTTCAGCTCCGGCAGCCAGTGGCGGATGTAGCGGGCTTCCGCGTCGAACTTGCTGGCCTGGGTGGCCGGGTTGAAGATGCGCAGGGGCTTGGGGTCCATGCCGCTGCTGGCGCTCCACTGCCAGCCGCCATTGTTGGCAGCCAGATCGCCATCCACCAGCTGGGCCATGAAGGCGGCTTCGCCCCAGCGCCAGTCGCAGATCAGGTCCTTCACCAGGAAGGAGGCCACCACCATGCGGCAGCGGTTGTGCATCCAGCCGCTGGCGTTGAGCTGGCGCATGGCCGCATCGATGATCGGCATGCCGGTGAGCCCCTCGCGCCAGGCCGCAAAGCGGCTGGGGTCATTCTCCCAGGGGAAGGCGCGCCACTGGGGCCGGTAGGGCCCCTCCGCCAGCTCGGGGAAATGGAAGAGGGCCTGCTGGTAGAACTCGCGCCAGGCCAGCTCCTGCTCCCACACCTGGATCGAGGCCAGGGCCTCCTGGCCGCCCCCCAGCGCCGCCACGGTTTGCCGGGCCTGCTGGGCCGCCGCCCAGGCCTGGCGGGGGCTCAGCGTGCCGAACTTGAGCGCCGCACTCAAGGCCGAGGTGCCCGCCTCGCCGGGGATGTTGCGGCCCTCGTCGTAGGCCAGGAGGGGTGCAGAGCGGCCGCTGCCGCTCACGCCGGCGCAGAACGCCGCCAGTTGTTGTTGGGCTGCCGCTTCGCCGGGGCGGCAGGGGCAGAGGTCGGCGCCCGCGAAGCCGTGCGCCAGCTGCGGGGCGGCGAGCGGCAAGTTGCTGAGCTGGGCGGGATCGCAATCGATCAGGGAGCTCGGTGCCGGCAGGGGATCCAGACCACCCGAGGCGGCTGAACCGAGGGCCTCCAGTTGCTCCACCCGCTTGCGCCAGCTGCGCCAGTAGGGCCCGTACACCCGGTAGGGATCGCCGGCGCCGGTGCTGAGGGCCTCCGGCTCCACCAGCAGCTGATCCCAGCCCGCCA
>JBIIDV010000068.1:0-14178 GCA_044238185.1 Prochlorococcaceae cyanobacterium
CCCCTGCGGGTGCGCAAACTGCTCGCCCACCGCCGCGAGATCGAGCGGCTGCGGGTGGCCCTGGAGCAGAAGGGTCTCACCCTGATCCCCCTCAACCTGCACCTGAAAGGCTCCTGGATCAAGCTCAGCCTGGGTCTGGCCAAGGGCCGCAAGCTGCACGACAAGCGCGCTGAGGAGCGCCGCAAGCAGGACGCCAAGGAAACCCGGGCGGCGATTTCCCGCTACTGAGGGGATCAACGCGTCCTGCCGGCACTGGAGGCGGGTGGCTTAGGGGGACTCTGCAGACGGCGGCGGTGACTGGGCCGGCGGCGAGGGCGGCGGTGGGGGCGATTGGGAAGGATCTGGCGCGGCCGGCTCGGAATCCGGCGAGCGTCGCAGGGGCTGGCGGGCCGGGTCCACCGGGTCGGTGGCGGCCTCAGGTACGCGCGGCGGGAGCTCCTGCTCGGGCTCAGGCTCGGGTGCATCCGCCCGCAGCGAGAGGGTGATCAGCGACGGCGCCACGCCTTCATTGGTCACCAGCAGCTGCACTGGCGAGCGCGCCTGGGGGGGCAGGCTCACCACCCGCAATGGACCGCTGGGCTCCAGCAACGAGCCGTCGGCGGCGAACACGCTCATCTGCATCAACGGCGAGCCGTTCACCCCCATCACCAGGCGATAGCCCTCCGGCAGCCGAATTGGGAAGAGCCGCGCACCACCGGCGGACACCGGAGCGCTGAGCACCTTGGGCTCACTGGAGCGGGCCTGAATCGGCTCGATCTGGATCGAGGCCAGACTCTGCTCAGCGGCCGCATACCAGAGCTGGCGGAACGGTTCGGGGGGAATGGTGCTGCCGGAGCGACCCGGCAGCAGGTTCTGGGCCTGGGCTGACACCAGCTGGCGGAGCACCTCGCCACTGAGCCCCTGGTCGGCAAGGCCGCGCAACCGCTGCTCCCAGTCGCCATTGCTGTAACTGCCCAGGCGGCGACGAATCTCCAGGGGCAGTTGCTCCACCCGGGCCAGCCACTCCTGGGCCAGCTCATTCCACACCTTGCGCAGGGGGGCATCCTCCAGGTTGTCGCTCGGAAGCCGCCCGCCGCGCTCCGGGAACTGGGCCAGCAGGCTGGCATCCACCAGCTTCAGGAACCAGGCCCGATCCACCTGCATGGCCCGCAACCGGTTGAGCAGCTGCTGGCGCTGGTCGATTTCCGCCGGGGGCAGGCTGCTGGGCAACTGCAATGCGGCGTCCGGGGGGGTGGGACGACCCGATTGCCCGCGGCTGAGCCACCACCAGCCGAGGGCCGTCCCCACGACGGCCGAGAGCAGCAGGGCGATCACCACGGACCACAGGCCGCCCTCAGCCGCCAGCTCCCGCTCCTCACCCCGCAGGCGCGTGGAGGGCGGCAGCGGCGCCTTGCGGGGCTGGACCACAGGCAGCTCGGGTTCCGGTGTCGACGCAGCGGCGGCGAACTCCGGCGCAACAACCCCTGCAGCGGCGACCTCGAACGGTCCAGCCACGGGAGAGGGAGACTCCACGCCAGCGGCAGGGGGAGCGGCAGGTGTCACGGCGGGGGCCGGCGGCGGCACCAGGGCCACGGTGCGATCGGCCCGGGGCACCGGCCCGGTGGTCTCCGGCATCGGCAGAGCCTGGAGGGCTGCCAGGGCCTGGGCCGCCGACGGGAAGCGCTGCCCCGGATCGCGGGCCAGCAGTCGCGCCAGCGCTGCCTGCAGATCAGGCTGGTCACTGAGGCAGGCAGGCCAGCGCCACTCCAGTGAGCCCGGATCCAGCAGGCGGGCCGGCGGATCGCCGCTCAGCAGCACCAGGGCCGTGACCCCCAGCCCATGGAGGTCCATCCAAGGCTCGGGCCCCTCAGCGCGGGCCCGTTCGGGGGGTGCATAGCCGGGGGTCACGGCGTCCCCATCCACCACCAGGCCGAAGTCCAGCAGCACCGGCAGGCCATCACTGTCCCGGCGCAGCAGATTGGCCGGAGAGATGTCCCCGTGCACGAGATCCTGGCTGTGCAACGCGGCCAGCACCGGCAACAACTGCCGCAACAGCAGCAGCACTTCGCCGGCACCGAACACCATCTGGCGCTCTGCCCGGGCGTCGAGCAGCTCCTGCAGGGTGCGGCCGCTCTGCCACTCGCGCACCAGCCAGAGAGAGCCCTCCTGGCTGAGAGCGGCGCCGAGACGGGGCACCTGGGGGTGCAGCACCCCCTGCAGGCGAATCCACAGCTCCCGGGCCCGGTCCTGATCGTGCTCGGGGCCCAGCTGGCGCAGCACCATCGGCGCAGCGGCGGCCAGCTGGTCGGTGGCGCGCCAAAGCGTTCCCTGGGGCCCGTCGGAGAGGCGCTGCTCCAGCCGGTAGCGCTCGCCGATCAGCTGACCGGGCTGGCCAGGGCCAGGGGGTTGAGCCAGATCGGATGGCATCAGCCGGCAATGGGCGCAGAGCGCTCAGGTTGCCGCAGACCCTTGCCGGCCAGCCAGTCCCGGTCGTAAAGCCTGGACCGGTAGCGGTCGCCGCTGTCGCACAACACGGTCACGATCGTGTGGCCCGGACCCAATCTCTTGGCCGTTTCCACCGCCGCGGCCACGTTGATGCCCACCGAGCCGCCCAGGAACAGGCCCTCCTGCCAGAGCAACCCGTAGATCGTCTCCAGAGCTGCCTGGTCGTGGATGCGCACGGCGTCATCCACGGGAGCACCCTCCAGGTTTGCGGTGATGCGACTGTTGCCGATGCCCTCGGTGATCGAGTTGCCCTCGCTGGCGAGCTCGCCAGTCTTGGCCCAGCTGTAGAGGGCACTGCCGTGGGGGTCGGCCATGACGCAGCGCACCTGGGGGTTCTGCTCTTTGAGGTAGAGGGCCACACCGGCATAGGTGCCGCCGGTGCCGGTGGCCGCCACCCAGGCGTCCACCTGGCCGCCGGTCTGCTGCCAGATCTCCGGGCCGGTGGTGTTGTAGTGGGCGCGGCGGTTAGCCAGATTGTCGAACTGGTTAGCCCACACAGCGCCGGGAGTTTCCGCAGCGATGCGTCCCGAGAGCTTCACGTAGTTGTTGGGGTCGCGGTAGGGCACCGCCGGCACCGTGCGCACCTCGGCCCCCAGGCTGCGCAGCAGGCCGATCTTCTCGGCCGACTGGGTGTCGGGGATCACGATCAGCGCCTTGTAGCCGCGGGCGTTGCAGAGGTGGGTGAGGCCGATGCCTGTGTTACCGGCGGTGCCCTCCACCACGGTGCCGCCAGGCTGGAGCAGGCCCTGCTCCTCGGCCTCCAGCAGGATGCCCAGGGCGGCGCGGTCCTTCACCGAACCGCCGGGGTTCATGAACTCGGCCTTGCCGAGGATCTCGCAGCCCGTGAGCTCGCTGAGGGCCTGCAGCCGGATCAAGGGGGTGTTGCCCACCGCCCCCACAAAACCCTGGGTGATCCCCCCCTGCGGCCTGACCGTTGCTGTAATGCCGCCCATGCCCTCGCCAGTGCCTGGCGGGATCGTAGGCAAGCTCCCTAAGGTCAGGTCTGGGCGGGTACCCGCAGGAGCATCGCCGCATGAGCACCCACCTGCTGGAGCGGCTGCTGGAGGTGCGCCGCCGGAGTGTGGAACTGATCACCCCCCTGGAGCCGGAGGACCTCTGCCTGCAGGGGATGGCGGATGCCAGCCCGCCCAAGTGGCACCTGGGCCACACCACCTGGTTTTTCGAGCAGTTCCTGCTGCTGCCCCTGATGGAGAGGGGACTGGCGCTGGACCACGAGCCGGCGCCGGCCAGCTGGAGCTTCCTGTTCAACAGCTACTACGAGGCGGTGGGGGCGCGACATCCTCGGCCCCAGCGGGGGCTGCTCAGCCGGCCCGCCATCGCCGCGGTGCTGAGCTGGCGGCAGCGGGTGGATCAGGCCCTGGCCCATCTGCCGCCGTTGCTGGCTGAGCAGCCCGCAGCCCACCGCCAGGACACCCTCTCCCTGCTGGAACTGGGCCTGCAGCACGAGCAGCAGCATCAGGAACTGCTGCTGATGGATCTGCTCGATGGCTTCAGCCGCAACCCGCTGCAGCCCGCCTACAGCACGGCCAGTGATGGGCCGGAGGCGCTGTGGCAGCAGCGCCTGGACGCGCCAACCGACCTGGAGCCAGGGGCGCTCCGCTGGCTGGCCTGCCCCGGGGGGCTGGTGGAGATCGGCCATGGCGGCGCGCACGCGCCGGGGGACCAACCCTTCCACTTCGACAACGAGGCACCCCGGCATCGCTGCTGGCTGGAGCCCTTCGAGCTGGCCGACCGGCTGGTGAGCAACGGCGAGTTCGCGGCCTTCATCGCCGACGGCGGCTACAGGCGCCCGGAGCTGTGGATGAGCGAGGGCTGGGCGGTGTGCCAGCAGCGGGGCTGGCAAGCGCCGCGCTACTGGCACGACCAAGGCCAGGAGTTCACCCTGGCGGGCCTGCTGCCGCGGCAGGCCCAGGCCCCGGTGCGGCACCTGAGCTGGTTTGAAGCGGATGCCTACGCCCGCTGGGCCGGCGCCAGGCTGCCGAGCGAGGCGGAGTGGGAAGTGACCGCCAGCCAGCTGGCAAGCCAGGGCGGCCTGCCCCAGGCCCATGGCCTGCTCTGGCAGTGGACCGGCAGCCCGTACCGCCCCTACCCGGGTTTCCAGCCCCCGGCGGGGGCCGTGGGCGAATACAACGGCAAGTTCATGACCTCCCAGTTCGTGTTGCGCGGCAGCTGCCTGTTCACCCCCCGCGGCCATGGCCGCGACACCTACCGGAACTTCTTTCCGCCAGCGAGCCGCTGGATGGCCGCCGGCGTGCGGCTGGCCCGGGACAGCGCGGCAGCCGCCAGCGGGGACAAGCCGTGATGGCCGGGCCCGTCTCCAGCGCGACTGCCGCGCCCCAGCTGATCGATCTGCACCCCGCCGCCGCCGACCTGGAGGCCCTGGTGGTGCAGGGCATGGAGCGCCAGCCGCGCCAGCTGCCCGCCTGGCTTCTCTACGACGCCGAGGGCTCGCGCCTGTTCGAAGCCATCTGCGAGCAGCCCGAATACAGCCTCACCCGCACCGAAGTGGACCTGCTGGAGACCAGCGGCCCCGCCATCGCCGCAGTGATCGGCACCGGCCAGGCGCAGCCACCGGTGGTGCTGGAGTTCGGGGCCGGCAACGCCCGCAAGGCCAGCCCCCTGCTGCAGGCCCTGGCGCCGCCGGCCTATGTGGCCCTGGACATCAGCCGCAGCGCCCTGGAGGCCACCTGCACCAGCCTGCAGGCGACCCATCCGGCCACCCAGGTGCTCGGGATCTGCTGCGACTACGCGGCTGCCACTGGCCTGCCGCCGCTGCCGGCCCTGGCCGGGCGGCGACGGCTGGGCTTCTATCCGGGCAGCTCGATCGGCAACTTTGAACCGGGCGAGGCCCGCGCCCTGCTGGGGCAGTTCCGCCGCCTGCTCGGCCCCGCCGGCCTGCTGCTGATCGGCGTGGACCAACCCAAGAGCGTGGAGCGGCTGGAGGCGGCCTACAACGACCGCGCCGGGGTATCCGCCGCCTTCGCCCGCAACCTGCTGGTGCGCCTCAACCGTGACCTGCAGGGCAACTTCGAGCCGGAGGCCTTCAGCTACCAGGCCCGCTGGCAAGCCCAAGAAAGCCGCATCGCCATGGCCCTGGTGAGCCGCCGCGCGCAACAGGTGCAGCTGGCAGGCCGGAGCTGGCCGTTCCAGGCCGGAGACGCGCTGATCACCGAATACAGCGTGAAGTACAACCCGGCTGCCTTCCAGGCGCTGGCCCGCTCAGCGGGCTGGCAACCGCTGGGGCGCTGGAGCGATCCCCAGGGCGACCTGTCGCTGCATCTCCTGGCCCAGGCAGACTCCGACTGAGCCCCATCCGATTGCCGCGATGTCGAGGGAAGAGCAACGCCAGGCCATCCGCGCCCTGCGGGAGGGCCTGATCGCGCAGCTGGAGCAGATCTATGCCGCCAGCTTCGAGCAGCTCACCGAGCACAACCTGGGAGAGGGCGGCATTGCCCGCCTCACCCAGCTGCTGCTGCGCTCCAGGGAGGCGGCGATCACCCCCCTGCAGGAGGAGATTGAAGCCCCCCTGATCACCCGCGCGCCGGAGAGCCCGAGCCAGCCATGAGCAGCCCCACCGACTGGTTCAGCCAACTGGAACAGCAACTGGAACAACAGCTGGAGTCGTTTCTGCGGGCCAATCCCGCCCAGGAGCAGCTGCTGCGCCAGCAGGAGCAGCGCGAGCGCCTGCAGCGCCTGCGGCGGCGGCGCTTGGAGCTGCAGGCCAGCGCTGAGCGGGCCCGGGCCGACCTGCTCAAGCTGGCGGGGGAAATCCGCCAGTGGCAGGAGCGGGTGCAGCGGGCCCGCTCGGTGGGTGCCGACACCCTGGCGGAACGGGCCGAGGCCCATTTGGCGGAGTTGATGGCCCGGGGCCGCGATCGCTGGCAGGCGCTGGGACAAGTCGGCGACGACTACCGGCAGGTGGAACACGAGCTCAATGAGCTCGCCGGCAGCAACGGCCATACCAATACTGAATCAAGCGCTGAATCAAGGACTCCCGCCGCTGCAGCGGCGGCAGACGCTGGCGGAGAGGATCTGGAAACAGCCTGGACCACGTTTGAGTCGGAGCAGGAGCTGGAGGCGCTGCGCCGACGCCAGCAGGCGGGCAACGGCAGCAGCTGAAGAAGACCTCAGGCCTTGGGAGCTGGCGGCACCAGGCTCACTCCTTCCGGCGGCGGGGTGGGATCCGGATCGGCAATCAGCATGTGTTGCAGCACGATCTCAGGCCGCTCACTGTCGCGCCAACGGATGCGGTAGGCCGGCATCTTGGTGCCGCGGCTGGTGGTCTGCTCCACCGGCTCCATCACCCAGCCACGGCGGGAACGCCCCTGGGGGTTGCGCTTCACCACCGCGTCTGCGTGCTGAAAGCGAAATCCGACGCGCTCGCCGCTCATGGGATCCTTGCCCCTGGTGGGGGGAATTGCCTAGCTGGACCATTATCCCATTGCGCCCCTCAGCCCCCGCTGGCGGCTTCCCGGCTCTCCGGTCGCAGCAGCGGAAAGGCGATCACATCGCGGATCGAGGGGCTGTCGGTGAGCAGCATCACCAGCCGGTCGATGCCGATGCCCAAACCGCCGGTGGGGGGCATGCCCACCTCCAGGGCCTGGAGGAAGTCGTCATCCACCTGCTGGGCCTCGTCGTCGCCGGCGGCCTTGCGGGCCTGCTGGGCCTCGAGGCGCTGGCGCTGGTCGATCGGGTCGATCAGTTCGCTGAAGGCGTTGGCGGTCTCGCGGCCCACGATGAACAGCTCGAAGCGCTCCACCAGGCCGGGCTTGCTGCGGTGGGCGCGGGCCAGGGGCGAATTCTCCACCGGGTAATCGATCACGAAGGTGGGCTGGATCAGATCAGCCTCCACCCGCTGCTCGAAGGCCTCCACCAGCAACCTGCCCACCGAATCGGCCAGAGAGGGCACCTCAAGACCCTGGGCTGCCATCGCCGCAGCGGCCTCCTGGCGGGAGGCAAAGGCGCTGAAATCCAGGCCGGTGGCCTGCTGCACCAGCTCGTGCATCGTGGCGCGACGCCAGGGGGGCGCCAGATCGATCGCCGTGCCCTGGTAGGTGATCCGAGTGCTGCCACACACCTGCCGGCACACGTGGGCGATCAGCTGCTCGGTGAGGTCCATCATGTCGCCGTAATCGGCGTAGGCCTGATAGATCTCCACTGAGGTGAACTCGGGGTTGTGGCGGGTGCTCACCCCCTCGTTTCGGAAGATGCGACCCAGCTCGTACACCCGCTCAAAGCCGCCCACCACCAGCCGCTTGAGGTGCAGCTCGGTGGCGATGCGCAGGGTGAGGGGCAGGTCGAGGGCGTTGTGGTGGGTTTCGAACGGACGGGCGTCCGCTCCGCCAGGGGTGCTCTGCAGCACGGGGGTCTCGATCTCCAGAAAGCCCCGCTCATCCAGCCAGCGGCGCATCGTGCTCACCGCCAGGGCCCGGCGCCGGAAGGTCTCGCGGGTGTGGGGCGAGACGATCAGGTCGAGGTAGCGCTGGCGGTAGCGCTTCTCCACGTCCGCCAGGCCGTGCCATTTGTCGGGCAGGGGCTGCAGGGATTTGCTGAGCATCTGCCAGCGCAGCACCTTCACTGAGAGCTCGCCGCGGTCGGTGCGGCGCAGGGTGCCCTCCACGCCGATCAGATCGCCCGCATCCACCAGGGAGGTGATGTGGGCGAAGGCCTCGGGATCGTCTGGCATCGAGGCCGCCAGGGTGGCCTTCTCGATAAACAGCTGGATCGGACCGCTCTCATCGGCCAGGGTGAAGAAGGCGAGCTTGCCCATCACCCGGCGGGTCATCACCCGGCCGGCCACGGCCACCGCCAGGTCGCGCTCCTCGCCGTTGGCCAGGTCGGCGTGAGCTTCCTGCAGCTCTGCGTTGCGGTGACTGGGCTCAAAGCGCACGGCATAGGGCCCCTGCCCCAGCGCCCCCAGGGCCTTGGCTTTCTCCAGGCGGGTCTCGCGCAGCTCAGACAAGGGACCGGATCAGCTCAGCTGCCGGCCATCCTGCAGGACCACGGTGCAGCGCCAAGCCACTTCAGCCGGCAGCGCTGGCTGCCATGCCGCCGTCGCCCATCCGCTGAGAGGCATAACCGGTGCCCCGAACGGTGAGAATCAGCTCGGGGTTGCGGGGGTCGGGCTCGAGCTTGCCGCGCAGCCGGGCCACGTACACATCCACCACCCGCAGATCGGCGGCGCGCCGCGGCGGATAGCCCCAGAGCTGCTCGAGGATCTCCGCCCGCGGCACCACCCGGCCCGGCTCGCGGAACAGCAGCTCCAGCAAGCTGAATTCGGTGTAGGTGAGGGCGATGCGTTCGCCGTCGCGGGTGACCTGGCGGCGGTTGGTGTCCACCACCAGATCGCCCACCCGCAGCACGCCGCTGCCGCTGGGCACCTCGCGGGGTTCACTGCCCGCTGAACCCCGGCCCACCCGGCGGAGGATGGTGGCGATGCGGGCTTCGAGCTCCTTGGGGCTGAAGGGCTTGGGCAGGTAGTCGTCTGCGCCCAGATCAAGTCCAGACACCCGCTCGGCGATGGCATCAAGGGCCGAGAGAAAGATGATCGGCACGCAGGATTCCGCCCGCAGCCGCCGGCAGACGGCGAAGCCGTCAAGCTTGGGCAGCATCACATCCAGCACCACCAGGTCGGGCTGTTCCTGGTGGAAGAGGGTGAGAGCCTCCTCACCGTCCTCTGCGCAGATCACCCTGTAGCCCGCCAGCTGCAGACGCATCACCAGCACGCGCCGCACCGCGGCCTCGTCGTCCACCACCAACAGGGTGGCCTTGGGATCGGCCGGCGGGGTCGACATGTCCGCAGAGGGCATGAGCGAAATGCCGGCAGGGTGAAGATTCGCAACCCTAGCTCTCAGGTCGCCCTCTGGTCATCCCTGCAAACGCCCTCAGGCTGGCCGATCTGGGCAGATTTAAGGATTTCTCCGGAAACAGACAAAAGCAAGGGCCGCTGCTACCGGGTTTGCCATCTATCAGCTCCCCGAGCTGCAGCATCCACTGCAAAGGCCGTCTTCAGGGCCAGCGGGCGGCGGCGTAGCGATTCCACTCCTGCTCGGCTTGCTGTAGGGCGCGATCGCTCTCGGCCTGGCCCAGCATGGACCGCTGCAGCTGGGTGTAGAGGATTGCCTGGAGCCGCTTCACCCCGGGGATGGCGGGCACCAGCACCCGCGCCTGGGCCAGGGTACGGGCCGAGAGCAGGCGGGCCTGTTCCACCAGCAGGGCGGCCGGATCACCGGCCTGCTCCCCGGCCAGCTCCTGCTCCAGCTGAGCCAGGGCGGCCTGGGCCGAAGGCAGCACCCGGGCCTCCTGGGCGAAGGCCAGCTGATTGCTGGCGTTGGTGAGGTAGAGGCCAAAACGCACCGCCTCGGCCGCCATGGTGCTCTGGCGCGGCACCACCAGGTTCATCATCGCCACATTGGCCACGCCGTCTGTGCCGGTGATCGGTGGGTAGGGCTGGGTGCGACTGGCAATACCGGGAGCATTGGTCTGCAGGTTGCGCAGGAAGTCGGGGCCGGTGGCCACCTGGGCCAGATCGCCCGACTGATACAGCTCGATGGCGCGGCGAAAACCCTGGCTCACCACTTCCCGGGGCAGCAGGCCGCGACGGTAGAGATCCGTCCAGAAGGCAAACGCCTGTCGGCCGGCGGCAGTGTTGAACGCCGCCCGGCGCCGGTCATCGAGCAGCCGTACCCCCATCTGCACAAAGGTTTCCAGCAGTTCAGCGGAGTCATCCGGCACCACCGTCATGAACAGGGCGTAGCGGCCCGTACGCCGTCGCACAGCTTCGGCGTAGGCAGGGACCTGCTGCCAGCGTTGTGGCGGCGCGCTGTAGCCGGCCTGTTGCATCAGCTGGCGGTTCACCATGCTGATCCGCGCCGTGAGGTACCAAGGCAGGGCGAACTGGGCCCCGTCCTGGCGGCCGGCCTGCCAGATGGACGGCAGGTACTGGGCCTCAGCGTTGGCGGGCAGCAAGGACCCCAGATCGAGCAGCCCTCCCTTGCTGGCCAGGTTGGCCGCGAACGGGGGATTGAGATTCACCAGATCGGGGGCGGTGCGGGCAAACACAGCAGCCAGCAGCTTGCGCTCCACCGCGCTCCAGGGCACGTCGGTCCAACGAACGCGCACGCCTGGATTCTCCGCTTCCCAGGCAGCGATCACCGCCTGGAGATAGCCGTTGAAGCGGGGCGCCAGATCCAGGGTCCAGACATTCAGCTCCCGGCCGGCCGGCCCGGAGCCGGGGCGCCGGGGTCCGCAGGCCGCCAGGGCCGCTGAGCCGCTGCCCAGGGCCAGCATGCGCAGCAGCTCCCGTCGCGTCAGCTGCGCGGAAGGTGGCATCGGATTCAGCTCCATCGGATTGATCGCCATCGCATTCAGCTCCTCGAATTCAGCCCCTCACACCGGGCACCAGCTGGCGCCAGAACAACAGCTGCAGGGAACACAACAGCGGGGCCAGCAGACCGGTAAGCAGGGTCTGCGCCAACAGGGTGTGCAGTGCGGCCACAGTGGTAGCTCCCCACCAGAGCTGCTGCAGCCAGATCAGCACCCCCTGCAAGGCAGCGCCCAACAGCGCCAGCAGACCCAGGTTGAAACTGCGCTCAATCGGCGGTGCCTTGCGGCCCAGGCGACCCCACCACCATCCCAGCAGGGCGAGGGCGGGGACCTCAGTCACCGGCCCGGCATGGAGCGCATCGAGAAGCAGCCCCAGTGCCACCCCCGCCACCGCCGCGGAGAGGGGACCATCCACCAAGGCCCAGGGCAACAGCCAGAGCACCGCCCAGGAAGGCGGCACCCCCGCCAGCAGGAGGGGCGTCGGCGACGCCAGCACCAGCAGGGGCACGAGCAAAGCCGTCACGGGCGTCCAGCGCTGGCGTAGCAGAACACTCATGGGCGCTCTTCACCCCGCTGCACCTGAACCTGCACCCAGTCGACCGCGTTCACCGGGGCACTCAACTGCACGACGGCCTCGGGGGCGGGCACGGCCCGCTCGTTGACGCTCTGCACCACCCCGATCGTGAGGTTGGGAGGCAGGAGCGTACTGGCGGGGGAGGTGGTCACCACATCACCTGGCCGCACCCCCACGTCCTGCTCGATGAAGCGCAGCACCGGCCGGGAGGTGCCCTCACCCACCAGCAGACCATGGCGCTGGGCGCGGCCAACCCAGACACCGATCCGGCTGGAGGAGTCGGTGAGCAGGAGCACCGTGGCCGTGGTGGGGGTGACGCTGGCCACGCGCCCCAGCAGGCCCCCAGGAGCCAGCACGGCATCCCCAGGGGCGAGCCCCTGCAGACCACCACGACCGATCACCACCTGCTGCCACCAGCCCTCGGCCTGACGGGAGATCACTGGAGCGCTCACCTGCAGCGGATTCCCCCGCTCCAGATCGAGCAGCCGGCGCAGGCGCTGATTGTCGGCCTCCAGCTGCTGGAGGCGTGACTGCCGGTCGAGGCGCTGGGCCGCCGTGAGCCACTCCGACTGGGCACTGCCCGGCCAGAAGGGCCGGCTGAGCAGGGCATAGAGATCGAGAACACCTGCCCCCTTGCTCAGACGCAGGCCCAGGAGCAACGCCAGCACCAGCAGCCAGGGCCAGGCCAGGCTGATCAGGCGCAGTGGCGGGAGGCGCAGCCTGCGGCCCTGCGATGCCATCAGGCTCAGGCCATCGGCCGGACGAAGTCAGGCGTATCGAGAACCCTCTCCAGGGTCTTGTAGTCCTCCAGCACCATGCCGCAGCCCTGCACCACGCAGAGCAGGGGCTCTTCGGCCACATGGGTGAGGATGCCGGTCTCGTGGCTGATCAGGTCGCTGATGCCCCGCACCAGGGCGCCGCCTCCGGCCAGCATGATGCCCCGATCCACGATGTCGGCCGCCAGCTCCGGCGGGGTGCGTTCGAGGGTGCGCTTCACCGCCTCCACGATCACGTTGAGCGGTTCGGCCATTGCCTCGCGGATGTCCCCAGCCCGCACATTGATCGTGCGGGGGAGACCTGAAAGGAGATGGAGACCCCGAACATCCATGGCGATCTCGTCGTGCTCGTCGTCGGGGAAGGCGGAGCCGATGCGGATCTTGATGTCTTCAGCCGTGCGCTCACCCACCACCAGGTTGTGAACCTTCTTGAGGTACACACCGATGGCGTCACTGAGTTCATCGCCGGCCACCCGCACCGATTCGCTCAGAACGGTGCCACCCAGCGACAGCACAGCCACCTCGGTGGTGCCGCCGCCGATGTCCACAATCATCGTGCCCACCGGCTCCGTCACCGGCAGACCTGCACCGATCGCCGCTGCCACGGGCTCGTCGATCAGATGCACCTCACGGGCACCGGCCAGACCGGCCTCGCGCACGGCCCGGCGCTCCACCCCGGTGACGCCGCTGGGAATGCCGATCACCAGGCGGGGCGCCACGATGCCGCGGCCCTCGTTGCCCTTCTGGATGAACGACTTGATCATCTGCTCGGCGGCGTCGAAGTCGGCGATCACGCCATCGCGCAGGGGTCGCACCGCGCGGATGTTGCCAGGGGTGCGGCCCAGCATCAGCTTGGCCTCCTCACCCACCGCCATGCAGGAGTTGCGCTCCAGATCGAGGGCCACCACCGAAGGCTCCTGCAGAACGATGCCCTTGCCGGACACGTACATCAGGGTGTTGGCGGTGCCGAGATCAATGCCGATGTCGCGGGAAAACTGGAAGCGACGAAAGAACACGGAGCAGAACCTGATCGGCAAGCGCCGAATCATAGGGGGGGTGTGACAGACAGGCCCCAGGGTGGAACTGAATCAACGGTGGCGTCCCGAGGGGTGCCGCATCATTGATCCAACCAACAGAGGAGACACGCCATGGGCGTCAATTCCATCACCCTGGTCGGCCGGGCCGGCCGCGACCCTGAAGTGCGCTACTTCGAGTCCGGCAGCGTGGTGGCCAACCTCACCCTGGCGGTGAACCGCCGCAGCTCAGGCGACGAACCCGACTGGTTCAACCTGGAGATCTGGGGCAAACAGGCCCAGGTGGCGGCCGACTATGTGCGCAAGGGTTCCCTGCTCGGCATCATCGGCAGCTTCAAGCTCGACCGCTGGACCGACCGCACCTCCGGCGAAGAACGCACCAAGCCCGTGATCCGCGTGGATCGCCTGGAACTACTGGGCTCCAAGCGAGACACGGAGGCAGGTGGCTTCAGCGGTGGCGCCAGCGGCGGCTTCGGCGGCGAGCCCAGCGAGGAGGAAGTGCCGTTCTGACACCCGCACAGCGGCAGGCCGCCCGGATCGCCCGCCCCACCACGGTGTGGATGGGCGGGCTCTGCCCGGCGGCCTGCCGCTGTGCGGGTCTGGGCTTCGTACAGCTCGCGCGCCCTGAAAAAGATGCATAACCCGAGAGCCCGGCCGGTCGAACCGCCCAGCCAAAGCGCGCCCCGGGGGTGGCGCTGGAACTGTGAGAGGGCGGCATACGGCCGCAAGGCCGACAGCCGCCCGACGCAGGTCCAGCGCCACCAGCTCAATAGCGGTAATGCTCGAGCTTGTAGGGGCCTTCCACCGGCACGTTGATGTAGGCGGCCTGCTCGGCGGTGAGCTCGGTGAGCTTGGCGCCGATCTTCTCGAGGTGCAGGCGCGCCACCATCTCATCAAGGTGCTTGGGCAGCACGTACACCTGCTTCTCGTACTGCTCACCCTTGGTGAACAGTTCGATCTGGGC
>JBIIDV010000096.1:0-3961 GCA_044238185.1 Prochlorococcaceae cyanobacterium
CGCCGCGCGCCTGCGGAGAAGGCCTGGATCAGGCAGCGGCTGATCGCCAGGTAGAGCAGCAGATAGAGCGGCAGAAACACCACCGCCTCGCGAAATTCCGGGATGGTGAGCGGCGTGGCCAGGGGGGTACTGGGCAAATGGTGCACGCTGAAGTGGGACCAGTGGCGCACGGCGAGCAGACCGATCTGCACCCCCAGCAGCAGGCGCAGGCTGCGCAGCGGCGGGTTGGGTTCACGCCGGCTCACCAGGGTCACCTCCAGCAGGGCCCACAGGGCCAGCACCACCAGCAACAGCCCCAGCAAGCCATGCTGCGACACATAGAGATTGTTGATGCTCACCACCTCAAGGATCGAGCTGATCACGAAGATCAGGGCGCAGAGCAGACCGGCGGTTTCCAGGGCCATGGGGGGATCAGGGGCGCTCCGGGCCGGGGACGGATGCCACTGGGAAGTGCACGATCGGCGCCAGGGTCTTGTCCCACTGCTGCCGGCAGTCGGGGTGGATGCGGTTGCAGCGCACGCTCCATTTGGGCAGCACGATCTGGCCCGAGAGCCGCTGCAGCAGGGCAACGTCGCTGGCGCTCACGGGCACCGGCTGGAGCTGGTGGCGCCGCTGACCCTGGCAGGGGCCCCCGGTGATGCACTGCTCCGAGGCGCGCTGCAGATCCTCTGAGTAGCGCCACAGGCGCGTGCTGAAGCGATCGAAGCTCTGCTGCAGGCGCTCCTGCTCTGCCGGCGAGAGGCTGTTCCACTTGCGCAGGGAGATGGCGTAGCCGTTGAAGCCAAACTGCAGGGCCAGGGGATAGAAGCTGCTGGCGTGATCAGTCCAGCCGGCGAAGTTGGCGGAGGCGGCACTGGTCACGGCGCAGTCGACCATGGCCAGCTCCAGGGCGGCGCGGGTGTCTTCGAAAGGGAGGATGGCGGGGGTGGCCCCGATCGCGGTCACCAGCTGGGCCAGCCCCGGGCTGGCCACCCGCACGAGGCGCCCACGGATGTCCTGCAGGTCGGTCACGGGCCCGCGGCAGAGCATCACCTGGGGCCCGAAGCTCCAGAGGCCAAGCAGTTTGGCCCCGAAGCGGCGCTGCAGGTAGCCGTCCACGATGGGGCCGTAGGCCGCCGCCACGCGCCGGCCCATGGCGAAGTCGGGGATCATGCCAGGGAGATCCAGCCCCTCCAGGCTGGGTTCGGTGCCGATGTTCTGCATGAAGCGCAGCGACACGATGTCGACCCGGCCGTCGCGCAGGGCCTCCAGCTGGTGGCTGTCCTTGAGGCCGAAGCTCTCGGCCGTGCGGTAGGTGATTGCCAGTGGCAGGCCGCTGCTGGCGGCCAGATCACGGAAGAAGGGTGCTTCCTGATCGCGCTGCAGCAAGCCCACGGAGCGGGGCTGGCCGAGCACCAGCAGGGGGATGGTGCGTAACTGGCGCCAGGCCAGGCCGAAGGCCAGGGCGATCGCGCCCAGCACGAGCAGGCGGGCAGTGGTGGGGCGAAAGGGATGCAAGGGGTGTGGGCGGGTTCCCGCTCAGTGGCCTGAAGGGATGGGCGGGAGCTGGTGCATCAGGGTGGCCTGATGGATCAGGGCGGCACCGCTGAGACTCAGCTTGCTGCAGATGTTGTGGCGGTGGGTTTCCACGGTGCGCTGGGTGATGTGGAGCAGCTCGCCGATCTGACGCGAGGTGCAGCCGCGGCCGATCAGGGCCAGGATCTCGCGCTCGCGGGGGGTGAGGAGCTCCAGCCTGCAGGCGTCGCTGCCGGCCTCGGCCGGTCGCAGGGCCTCCACCTCACGGATCAGCTCCTGGTAGGCACGGCTCTTGTCGAGGATGGCCACGATCTGCTCGCGCAATTCAGGCGGCCGCTCGGCGGTGGTGGCAAAGCTGGAGAGCACGATCACGCGGGCCGCCGGCTGGATCACCTGCAGGGCGCGCGCCACGGTGATCCCATCGCCATCGGGCAGGGCCAGATCGAGAATCATCAGATCAGGCCGGTGCTCCAGGCAGGCGGCGATCCCCTCGGCGGCACTGCCGGCACTGGCCACCAACTCCAGGGAGGGATGGCGCTGCAGCATGCCCACCAGCAGCTGCTGGATCATCAGCTGGTCTTCCACCACCAGGCAGCGAAGGGGAGAGCGAGGGGAACTCACGACCAGCTCTCGCAGAACCATTCCAAACCCTATCTAACCGGTGCGAAGGCAACAAAACCCTGCGCTCGATCGCTGCAGGCGACGCAGGGGAATGCAGATCGGTAGACCTACTTGGCTGCAAGCCTGAACTCACTGATCCTACTTAGGCCTCATGGTGCTGTTCCAGGCATTTGATCGGGGCGGTTTGGTGTTCTTCGTCAACGATGAGATTGGCGATGAGACTAACGATAAGAGCTGCTTCTACAGCCATGGTCTGCTTGTTTCTCAGTGGGTCTGACTGTTCGTGGCTTCTGGGTGGATTTCCCTTTCGCCAACAGCCCGAGGCTGAAGGGTTTCCATTGATTTGCGTCTACATGGTATGGATTTTGTTCTTGCAGTCCTTTGCCCTCTCCGCAGGCGTTATGGAGATCTGAACGAACAGCATGATAGCCAGCTATTTCGATTGATCTAGCCCTGTCTGTTTAGTCCATAAATGACAAATCCATGACTGATGCGGTCTCGTCAATCGCTGATTGATTGATCGGGAACATCGTTTTGAATCACTCTTTTGGGTCTGTTGTCCTGCCGGCAAGTAGCCGCGGTGCAAGCGATGCAGGATTGGCATCAAGCCCAGTGCTGATTAGGTTTCAGGTGTCCAGGGGTGATGGCGATCTGCTGCAGGACAGCTCAGACTGATTTAGATCAGCGCGGCTGACGTCCCGCCCATCAGTCGATCGTTCCTCCCGCATCGTCTTCAACCAGCCCTGATGCCCGAAGCCGTTCTTGCCCCCGGAGCCCGGATCGAATGCCGCAGTGCCGAGTGGCTGGTGTGCAGCCTCGGCCGCAGCTCCGGCGGCCGGTAGCTTCAAGGTGCTGCGGCCGCAGGACACGGCCCTGGTGGCCGACCCCTCGCCCCTCTACCGCGACACCCTGCCTTACCAGCTGGAGCCGGCCGCCATGGCCCTGGCCATACCGCGCCAACGGCTGTTGATCGTCGATGCGGTGGGCCTGGGCAAGACCCTGGAGTGCGGCATTCTCTGCAGCGAGCTGATCCACCGCGGGCGGGGCAAGCTGCTGCTGGTGGTGACCACCAAGAGCATGTTGGTGCAGTTCCAGAAGGAGTTCTGGACGCGCTTTTCGATCCCACTGGTGCGGCTGGATTCGCTGGGCATCCAGCGGATCCGCGAGCAGATTCCCACCAACCAGAATCCGTTTCACTCTTACGACAAGGCGATCGTGTCGGTGGACACGCTCAAGAACGACCGCGATTACCGCTTCTATCTCGACAACGCCAGCTGGGACATCATCGTGATCGATGAGTGCCAGAACGTGTCCGAGCTGGCGAGGGGTGCGCAGAAGAGCCAGCGGGCGCGGCTGGCCGAAGTGGTGACCCAGAGGCCCGCACCCATCCCCTCTGGACCCCGCCCTGTGCGATACATCCTGCTGATCACGATTCTGGTGGCGTTTCTGGAGGCCATGGCCCAGCAACTGCAGCCCATCCGGCCGCCGGTGGTGATGGGGCTTTCCGGTGTGCTCCGCCACGGGCCAGCAGCGTGAAGCCTGGAGCTGCTCAAGCCAGGGGCCACAGCGCGGTTGTCGGTCTCGATGGCGTTGATCGTGTCCCCACCGCCGTTGAACAGCTCCTTCACCTCACCGGCACCTGGCTGCTCTCGGCAAGCAGCCGCAAGGTGTTGAAGCAGGCGGGGCCCTGGCGAGCGCTCTGTGGCTATCCACAACGCTCGTTGGGCACAAGGCTGACAGCCCTGCCAACCGTGCGCAGAGTGCCTGCGTTGCAGACCCCACCCAGGCGTATGACCCGATTCTCCCCGGCGGTTCGGCGCCGCGG
>JBIIDV010000069.1:0-13733 GCA_044238185.1 Prochlorococcaceae cyanobacterium
CCTGGAGCTTCTGCTGCATCTTGGCCACATCGGCCAGCTCCACCTCCTTCTGGGCCTTCTCCACCAGGGTGAGCACATCGCCCATGCCCAGGATCCGGCTGGCCATCCGCTCGGGGTGGAAGGGCTGCAGCGCCTCCACCTTCTCGCCGGTGCCGATGAACTTGATCGGCGCGCCGCTCACCTTGCGGATCGAGAGGGCGGCGCCACCGCGGGAGTCGCCGTCGAGCTTGGTGAGCACGGCGCCGGTGATGCCCACCTGCTCGTGGAAGGCGCGGGTGAGCTCGGCCGCCTCCTGGCCGATCATCGAATCCACCACCAGCAGCACCTCATCGGGCTGGCAGGCCTCGCGGATCCGCACCATCTCCTCCATCATCGACTGATCGATCTGGAGGCGGCCGGCGGTGTCCACCAGCACCGTGTCGAAGCCCTCAGCCCTGGCCTTCTCGATGCCGGCGGCGGCGATGGCTTCCGGTTTGGCCTCGGTGCCGAGGCTGAACACCTCCACGCCGATCTGACCGCCCAGCGTTTTCAGCTGCTCGATGGCGGCGGGGCGGTACACGTCGGCGCCCACCAGCAGCGCCTTGCGGCCCTGCTCCTTGAGGTGCAGGCCGAGCTTGGCGGTGGCGGTGGTCTTGCCGGCGCCCTGCAGGCCGGCCATCAGCACCACCGAGGGCTCACCGGCCTTGCCGCCGGCGGCAAGGGGAGCGTTCTCGCCGCCCATGGTGTCCACGAGCTGCTCGTGCACCACCTGGATGAACTTCTGATCCGGGCTGATGCCGCGCACCACCTCGGCGCCGAGGGCCTTCCTGCGGACTTCGTCCACGAAGTCCTTCACCACCGGCAGGCTCACGTCGGCCTCCAGCAGCGCGCGGCGCACCTCCTTCAGGGCGCCGTCGATGTTGGTTTCGCTGATGGCACCCTGGCCCCGCAGGTTCTTGACGGCGTCTTCAAACCGCTGGGAAAGCTCGTCGAACATCAGCAGGTGAAAGAAAGGAGAAGGCGCCCTGACCGGGCAGCTGGGTGGTTGGATCGTAAAAACAGGCCGCGCCTAGGGCAGGCGCCTGGGCTCACTCAGCGCGCTGGAAGCTCACCAGGCGCCAGGTGCCCCCATCCCGCGCAAACACATAGCGGTTGCGCAGGGTCGGCAGACGGGTGGGCTGGCCCACCGCCTGGCCGTCCGCATCGAGACGCTGGTCGGTGTAGTCGATGGTGGCCACGGCCGCAATCCGCGATGGCGTGGTGGACTCCACCCGGAAATCCACCACCTTGGCGTTGACTTGCTGCGTCTGGTTGCGGGCCTGGTCGTCGCGCTGCTCGGCAGCGACCCGCTGGATCTGGTTGTCACGGGCGAGCCGGTCGAGGGCCAAGGCGGGTTTCTGGCCGGCAAGCACCGCCGCCTTGGCCGCCAGCCAGCCCTCCAGCAGACCCCGAACCTCCCCGGGGGATGGGGCCTCACTGGCCAGTGGCAGGGCCGTTGTTGCCGGGCCTGTCGCCGCTGCCGTGGGCGTGGCAGTGGAAGCAGTCTGGGAGGCGGACTTGGAGGTGCCGGGAGTGCTGGCAGTGCTGGCAGTGGCGTTGCCAGTGGCTGGGGTGGAGGGCCTGGCAGGGCCAGGTTCCCTCTCTCCTGCTGTGGTACTTCCCTGGGACGTGCCAGCTGTGGGGGCATCAGATCTGGTTTCGCCCTTGGGTTCCACGGGGATGGGGGTGGGCCGCGGCCGCAGCAGTGCAAAGCCTCCGGCGGCGACCAGGATCACCGTGGCGGCGGTCGCACTGATCCGGGCGAGTCGCGGCCAGTCCCCGGGCTGGATCCAGCCCCCCTGCTCCGGCCCGTCGGGATCGCCGTCTCCGTCGTGTTGGCCCGCGACATCCTGGGCTGGCTGCGGATCGCTGAAGCCCGCGCCGAAGCCGCCGCCTAGCCCCAGCAGGGCCTGGGCTGCAGGGAATGCCGATCCAGCCAGGCCGAAGACGTTCTCTGGGGGGGGTGGGGGACTCTCCTCCAGCTCGTCGAGGTAGGCCTGCACATCGCGGTCAGCGAAATAGGCCTCCAGGTCTGGATCGGCCTCCAGATCGCGGTAGCCGGGCAACACATCCTTCCCCAGCCAGTCGCGGCAGTAGGCGCAGAGTTGGGCCAAGGGATCCTCGCCGGCTCGCCGCGCCCAGGATTGAAGTTCCGGGCTGGCCCCCTGTGAGAAGGCCGCCTCCGCCTCGTCCACCTGGCCGAGCAGCAGGTAGAGACAGGCCAGCAGCGGTTGAATGTCCCTCTGGCCACTGGCCAGCAACCGGTCGCGGGCGGTGGCGATCCTGTCGGGCTTGCGCTGGGCGAAGCCCGAGGCGGTGAGGGCCGTGGTGGTGAGGAAGTCGGCTGTGCCGCCCCGCTGGCCAGGGGCGCTGGACCAGCGACCGAACAGATCAATCTGCTCCTGCACCGTGAGATAGGCCCGGATCTGGCGGAAAAAGGCCTTGAATTCCTCGTCGCTCAGGTGCGGGTCGCCATGGCCCTCAAGCCCACCCCGCTCCGCCACCAGATCCTCAAGCAGACCCAGCCCTTCGCTGCGGGACTCCACCGCCCCCAGATCCCGGCTGAGCAGGTCGAGCACCCGGTACGGCCGAAGGGCCTGGAGCGCATCGGCGATCGCATGGCGTTGCTGCGGCTGCTGGCCCATCCGTTGCAGCACTTGCTGGCCCTGGCCCAGGAGCAGGGCAGCGCTCTCATAGCGGCGCTGCTGGCGGAGATCCTCGGCGCCGGCGATGCAGGAGAGGCCGGCAAGGAGGCAGAGGTCGGCCTCGCGGCCACTGCCCAAGGCCGGGGCCTGGGGGGGCTGCAGCGCGCGATTCACCAGCTCGAACACCTCGAGGTGCTGCCCTGCTTCGTGCAACAGCAGCAGCCCACCCACCTCCTGGTTGCTGCCCAGCTCCAGGGCCGCCTGCAGGGGCTGGCCGCTCTGGCTGAGGGCGGTGAGTTGGGATTCGTAGGCCCCGCGCTGCTCCGGATCGCTCAGCAGGTCGGCGCTCTGGCGCAGCAGGGTGTTGCGCACCTCCAGGGTGTCCAGAGTGAAGCCCTGGTCGGGGACGCGGTCTAGCCGTTGCTGCAGGGTGCGCAGCACGGACTGCACATCAGTGGTCGGGCCGACGCCGAGCAACCGGAAGTGATCGATCGGCAGTTCCAACCCGGGCAGTGCGCTAGGGGATGACTTTAGTCAGGGTCTTAGGTCTGGCCATGGGCAGAATCACTGGTCTAGACCCCGTACAGTCGGATATCAGGATCAGCTCTTGCTGCATAGCGCCGCTTCTTCCGCATGACCCAGGCAGATATGAGTCGTGAACTGGCTTCCGCTTCGGGGGCTCCGGCCTGTTCCGCCGACTCCACCCATGTGGCCGGCCCCCACGCCGAGCGATTGGAGAACCTCTATCCAGCGGTCCCGGCAACGGTGACCCGGGAGGAGGGGCTCATGCTCTACCGCGACATGGTTCTGGGCCGCCGCTTTGAGGACAAGTGCGCGGAGATGTATTACCGCGGCAAGATGTTTGGCTTCGTGCATCTCTACAACGGCCAGGAAGCCGTGAGCACGGGGGTGATCAAGGCGATGAAGATGCAGCACGACTGGTTCTGCAGCACCTACCGCGACCACGTGCACGCCCTCAGCTGCGGCGTGCCCGCCCGCGAGGTCATGAGCGAACTGTTCGGCAAGGAAACCGGCTGTAGCAAGGGACGCGGCGGTTCCATGCACCTCTTCTCCAAGGAGCACCACCTGTTGGGCGGCTACGCCTTCATCGGTGAGGGCATCCCCGTGGCCCTCGGGGCTGCCTTTACCAGTCGCTACAAGCGCGATGCCCTCGGCGATGCCAGCAGCGATGCGGTGACCGCAGCCTTCTTTGGTGATGGCACCTGCAACATCGGCCAGTTCTATGAGTGCCTGAACATGGCGGCGCTGTGGAAGCTGCCGATTCTGTTTGTGGTGGAGAACAACAAGTGGGCCATCGGCATGGACCACAACCGCGCCACCAGTGATCCGGAGATCTGGCGCAAGGCGGCGGCTTTCGGCATGGCCGGTGAGGAGGTGGATGGCATGGACGTGCTCGCCGTGCGGGCTGCCGCCCAGCGGGCGATCGAGCGTGCCCGCGCCGGCGAGGGTCCCACCCTGCTGGAGTGCCTCACCTATCGCTACCGCGGCCACTCCCTCGCCGATCCAGATGAGCTGCGCGCCCAGGCGGAGAAGGAGTTCTGGGCCCAGCGCGATCCGATCAAGCGGTTGGCCGCCCAGCTCACAGTGGAGAACCTGGCCAGCAGCGAGGAACTGCAGGCGATCGAGAAAGAGATCGATGCCGAGGTTGCCGACTGCGTGGAGTTCGCTCTGCAGGCACCTGAGCCCAAGCCCGAGGAGCTCACCCGCTACATCTGGGCCGAGGACTGACCGCTAAGGCTCCAATCTGAACGGCTGGCTCGGCGGGACCCCATCCGAACTCTGCTCTGATTGCGAATCAGATCGACGTTGAGATCTCAGTTCAGATCTCGCTCGGCAGGCGGCGGGTGAGGTTGCGCAACTTGCGCAGGGCCTTCAGTTCCACCTGGCGCACCCGCTCGCGCGACACATCCAGGCGCCTGCCGATCTCCGCCAGCGTCTGGCGCTCTTCTCCGTCCAGCCCGAAGCGCAGCTGCAGCACCTGGCGCTCCTGCTCGCTGAGGTGGCCGAGCCAGCGGTCGAGCTGTTCCTGGTGGATGCCCCGCTCCACCTTGTCCAGGGGTTCCTCGTCATCGCTGTCGGCGATCAGGTCGCCAAGGAAACTGCGGCCCTCGTCGCCGCTCACCGGTGCATCGAGGCTGGAGGTGGTGAGTGCTTGGCGCAACAGGCCGTCGAGCTCATCGAGTGGCATGCCCATGGCCTCGGAAATTTCCTGGCGGCTGGGCATGGCCCCGAGTTTGTGTGCCAGATCAAGGCTCACCTTGCGGATGGCAGTGAGGCGCTCGGAGAGGTGCACCGGCAGGCGGATGGTGCGCGACTGGCAGGCGATCGCCCGGGTCATGCTCTGGCGAATCCACCAGAAGGCATAGGTGGAAAACTTGTACCCGCGGGTGGGGTCGAATTTCTCAACGGCTCTCTCCAGGCCAAGGGAGCCTTCCTGAATCAGGTCAAGAAGTTCCATTCCCTTTCCTTGATATTTTTTGGCAACACTCACCACTAAGCGCAGATTGGCCTTCATCAT
The DNA here is from genome assembly GCA_044238185.1 of Prochlorococcaceae cyanobacterium. Taxonomy (GTDB): domain Bacteria; phylum Cyanobacteriota; class Cyanobacteriia; order PCC-6307; family Cyanobiaceae; genus NIES-981. The sequence continues at coordinate 5,203 of JBIIDV010000069.1, forward strand.
GCGTTGTTTGGCCCGTTGGCCAACCCGCATGATTTTCTGTTCATGACTGGTGTATTCGTCGCGGTTTTCATCCAGCAGGCGCATCAGAGTCTGCACCTGATTGCCGAGTTCGATCTCTTCGGCGGCAGTGAGCAGTGGTTCCCGGCCGATCGTGGCCAGATACCAGCTCACGGGGTCTGAGGTGCGGCGGCGATGCCCTTCGCTGGCCCTGACGCTGGTGGCGGACATCGCATCTCTTAGACAGGATGATAACTATCCACTGAACTGATTGGTAACAGGTGTGTTTTCAGCAACCCTTTAGGTTTTGCTTGCAAAACAACACGTCATTAGTGAAGTGGCCGTAGCACGGGCTCCCCTCCACTTCAGCGCTCTGTGGTGGATGGCCTGGTCAGCGGCTTGTTGGGCCGGTGATGGCCAGGGCGCTGGCCACGGCTGCGGGGTTTGCACTGCCTGGCCCCTGGCTGGCTTGGTGGAGCCCGGCGCAGGCGTGGGCGAGGGCGGCGGTGGCCAGCACGCTGGCTGGTGCGCCGACACCGGCCGCCATGGCCATGGCCCCGAGTCCGCCCGCATAGCCGGCCAGCACGTCCCCCTGGCCGGCGCGGGCCGCTGACGCCGCCGCGCTGCGCAGCTGCCAGGGGCAACCCGTGGGGCAGGCCACCACGGTGCGTGCTCCCTTGAGAAGCACGGCTGCGCCGCTGGCCTCGGCAGCCCTGGCGGCGGCCTGAAGGGGGGGCAGCGCTCCCCAGCGGGGAAACAGGCGGGCGAATTCTCCTGGGTGCGGGGTGAGCCAGGTGGGGCCCTGGCGCTGGCGAAGCCAGGGCAGGGCCGCCTCGCCCAGGCTGGCCAACCGGTTCAGGCCGTCCGCGTCCAGCAGCAGCAACCCCCTGAACCCCTGTAGCCATGTCCAGGCCTCGTCTTCGCTGTCAGGGCCGTGGCCGAGGCCCGGGCCCACCACGATGGCGTCAAGACGGCTCCCGTCCTCTGCCGCCAGTTCCGCCAGTTCCAGATGGCCAGCCGGGTTGCAGGAGAGGCTGCGGCGCACCACCACCTGCGGCAGTTCGCTCCAGAGGTTGGTTGCCAGCGGCTCGGGCAGGGCGGCCTGCAGCGAGCCGCAGCCGCTCGCGTTGGCGCCGGCCAGGGCCAGGCCGGCCGCTCCGGGGAAGCGTCGGCTGCCGGCCACCACCAGGAGCCGCCCCCGGCCGTACTTGGCCGCGGCTGGATTGGGCTGGGGCCAGGGGGCCTGCTGCAGATCCTCGGCTGCCAGCGCCAGGGGCTGGTGTGGGGGCAGCGTCGCCAGCAGGGAGGCGGGCAGCCCGAGGTCGACCCGCTCCAGCTGGCCCACCCAGGCCAGGGCCTGGTCCTGGATCAGCCCCGTCTTGAGCAGGCCCAGGCAGTAGGTGGCGCCAGCGCGCGCAGCCCCGCTGCCGAGGCAGCGGCCCTGGTCTGCGCATAGGCCGGTGGGCACGTCGATCGCCACCAGGTTCCCCGGCCGCTGGCGCTCCCGGGCGGCCAGCAGCTCCAGCAGCTGGGCGGAGGGTGGTCGGCCCTGGCGAATGCCGAACAGGGCGTCGATCCAGAGGGCCGGGCCAGCGGGATCCGGCGGCGCCGCCAGCCGGGGGATGCCCAGCCATTCGGCATGGCGCAGGTGGCTGGCGGTGAGCGACTTGTGGCGCTCAAACGGGCTCCAGATCGCCACCGCCAGGCCGCGCAGGCCCAGCTCCCGGGCCACCACCAGGCCGTCGCCGCCGTTGTGGCCGGGTCCCACCAGCACCACCGCCCCGTGCCGCTGCAGCGCCTCGCCGTGCTGCTCCAGCAGCCGCTGGGCCACGGCCAGGGCCGCCTTCTCCATCAGCGCCGCCACCGGCAGGCCGCTGGCGAACAGCTGCTGCTCCAGCTCGGCCATCTGCTCGCCCGTCACCAGCAGATGGTCGGCATCCCGGGCGGGCCAGGAGTGAGGGGGGGCAGGAATCGGCTCAGCGCTGGTGTCGATGCCTTGCACGGGCGGGGGTCCACAGCGGATGGAGGTGCAGTTTCATGATGGAACGGTCGGCGCCCCTGTCCGCGTTGGCGCAGCTCTCTGCCCGGGTGTCCGTCTTGTCCGCTGCCGTTCCTGCCATCACCCCAGCAGCCACGCCGGCCGGTGCGCAGGCCCTGGAGCGGCTGCGGGCCTGGCCGGAGGAGCACCGGGTGGCGGTGGGCCTCTCCGGTGGGGTCGACAGTTCGCTCACGGCGGCCCTGCTGGTGGAGGCCGGCTGGCAGGTGGAGGGGCTCACCCTCTGGCTGATGAGCGGCAAGGGGGCCTGCTGTGCCGAGGGCCTGGTGGATGCGGCCGGCATCTGCGAGCAGCTGGGGGTGCCCCACCACGTGGTGGATTTCCGCGAGCACTTCCGCGAGCAGATCGTGGATTTTCTCGTGCAGGGCTATGGCGCCGGCATCACCCCCCTGCCCTGCTCCCGCTGCAACCGGGAGGTGAAGTTCGGCCCGATGCTCGCCTGGGCTGAGGCCGAGCGGGGCATTGGCCGGATTGCCACCGGCCACTACGCCCGGGTGCGCCATGCCGACGCCGTTGATCCCCTGCCGGCCCCGGGCGATGGCAGCGGCCGGCACCAGTTGCTGCGCGGCCTCGACAGCCACAAGGACCAGAGCTATTTCCTCTACGACCTGCCCCAGGAGGTGCTGGGGCGGCTGGTGTTCCCCCTCGGGGAACTCACCAAGGCCGACACCCGGGCTGAGGCGGCCCGCCATGGCCTGCGCACCGCCCAGAAGCCCGAGAGCCAGGACCTTTGCCTGGCTGATCACCACGGCTCGATGAAGGCCTTCCTCGACACCTACCTGCCGCCTAGGGCCGGGGAGATCGTGCTGCGCGATGGCAGCGTGGTGGGCAGCCACGACGGCATCGAACACTTCACCATCGGCCAGCGCAAGGGGCTGGGGGTGGCCTGGCCCGAGCCGCTCTATGTGGTGCGTCTGGATGGGGCCATGAACCGGGTGGTGGTGGCGCCCAGGGCCGAAGCCGCCTGTGGCCAGGCCCTGGTGGGGGCGGTGAACTGGGTGTCGATCGCGCCGCCCCAGGCGCCGCTGCCGGTGGAGGTGCAGGTGCGCTATCGCAGCGCACCGGTGCCCGCCCTGCTCACGCCCCTGCCGGCCAGCGAAGCCGACCGGGCCGCCCTGCGCCCCCACCGCTGCCGCCTGGAGTTCCCTGAAGAGCAGTTCTCGATCACCCCGGGCCAGGCCGCTGTGTTCTATGCCGGTGAGGTGCTGTTGGGTGGCGGTCTGATCCAGGCCGGCTGACCCGGGCTCGCTCACCAGGCCCCTCACTCACCAGTAAGGATCGCTGGCCAGCTCCACCGTGAGTTCACCGCTGCGGCTGGGCGGCACGCTGGCGATGCAGGCCCGCACCACCCGGCCGTTCACCTCGATCTCACAAGCGCCGCAGCTGCCCCCCAGGCAGCCGGTGGGGATGGGGAAGCCCGCGGCCTGGGCGGCTGTGAGCCAGGCGCGGCCGGGCGGGGTGCTGGTGCAGCGGCCATTGGGCCAGTGGATGGTGACGGGATCGCGGGCCATCGGTGGTCTGGGGGGAGCGTGGGGGTACAGGGTTCAGGGCGCCAGCAGGGGCTCCAGATCCACGTGTCGCTCGAACGCATCGGCCAGGCGGTCGAGCAGGGCGTCGCGCTGGCGGCTGTGGTGCGGCTGGGCCTCACTGAGAGCCGGCAGGTTGCGGCGCTCGCGCAGCTGGTTGAGCCAGCGCCGCCGCCAGGGTCCGCTTTCGAACACCCCGTGCAGATAGGTGCCGGCCACCAGGCCGCCCCGCTCGCCGCTCGGCTGCACCCAGCCCAGATCGCCAGCCGCACAGAGCGGTTGGCAGGCCTCCAGGGCGGTGCTGCGGCCCCGGTGCAGCTCGAAGCCCTCCAGCTCCAGGGGCTCCAGCCCGGGAGCGTCGCTGCCGCTGGCTGGCCAGAAGGCCGGGCTGCGGCGCTGGCGCAGGGCCTTGGCCTGGCCGAACACCGTGCGCAGGGGCAGCAGGTTCAGACCGCTCTGGCCGCCCGCGGCTCCCTCCAGGCCCTCGGGATCCAACAGCTCCCGGCCCAGCATCTGCAGGCCGCCGCAGATGCCGAACACCTGGCCGCCGCCCGCCACGTAGGTCCGCAGGGTTTCCCCCAGACCGCTGGCCTCCAGGGCCGCCAGATCCCGCAGGGTCTGCTTGCTGCCGGGTACCACCACCGCATCCGGCCGGCCCAGCTCCTCGCCGGGCTGCAGCCAGCGCAATTGAACGGACGGTTCGGCTTCGAGGGGGTCGAGGTCGGAGAAGTTGCTCAGGGAGGGAAGCCGCAGCACGGCGATCTCCAGCTCGGCGCCCCCCTTTCGGCCACGGCGCTCCAGCAGATCGAGAGAATCCTCCGGTGGAAAGAGCTCGTCCAGCCAGGGCATCACCCCCAGCACCGGGATGCCGGTGTGGCCCTCCAGCCAGCGACGCCCCTCGTCGAACAGCTCGCGGCGGCCGCGGAAGCGGTTGATCAGCAGGCCGCCGATCAGGGGGCGCTCCACCGGCCGTAGCAGGGCCAGGGTGCCCACCAGCTGGGCGAACACCCCGCCGCGCTCGATGTCCGCCACCAGGATGCAGCGGGCGCGCAGGTACTGGGCCAGGCGCAGGTTGGTGAGGTCGCGGCGCTGCAGGTTCACCTCCACCGGGCTGCCCGCCCCCTCCAGCACCAACCGGCCGCCTGGATGCGTGGCCTGCAGCTCAGCCAGGCCGGTGCGGATCGCCGCCCAGCCGGGGCGAAACCAGTCGCGGTAGTAGTGCTCGGCCCGGGCCCGGCCCACGCTCCGGCCCAGGTGAATCACCTCACTGGTGGTGTCGCCCTGGGGCTTGAGCAGCACCGGATTCATGGCGCACTGGGGCTCCAGTCCCGCCGCCCAGGCCTGCAGCGCCTGGGAGTAGGCCATCTCGCCACCGGCCTGGTCAACCCAGGCGTTATTGCTCATGTTCTGCCCCTTGAAGGGCAGGGGCCGCTCGCCGCGGCGGCGCAGCAGCCGGCAGAGGGCGGCGGTCATCAGCGACTTGCCGGCGCCGCTGCTGGTGCCGAGCACCATCAGGGGTCCTGGTCTCCCGGGGGCCGCTGGGGTCACAGCCGCGGCCGGCTGCGGCGCAGCTGGTGGGTGATGCGCTCAGCCAGGGGTGCCCGGGGGATCTCGCCGGGCCACTCCCGCAGCAGGTCCCGGCCCATCGGCGTGAGCCGCACCCGCTCGGTGAGGCCCTGGCCGTCCACCTCCCGGCGCAGCACGCCCAGGCGGATCAGCCAGATGAAGTGGGCCTCTACGCGCTCGGGTCCCATGCTTCCCCAACAGAGGCCGGCTGCCTCTGGCAGCCGGCAGAACGCGCGGCTGCCGATCGGTTGCTCGCTCATCCGGACGTAAAAACCACGCCGGAAGGGCAGGCAGCGCATGGCCTGGTTGGCCCGGGCCCAAGAACGACCGTCGTAGGTGGGCTGGGCGTTTTCGCCCCGCTGGTCTTGCATGGAGGTCATTCTCGCCCTGCTACCCCTGCGATGTTGGTGCTTGCTTCAGCCTCCCCCGCCCGCCGCCGCCTGCTGGAGCAGGCGGCCATCCCCCACCGGGTGCAGGTGAGCGGCGTGGATGAATCGGCCTTCCGCGAACCCGACCCGCAGCAGTTGGTGCAGCGCCTGGCTGCGGCCAAGGCCGCAGCTGTGGTCTCCCTTGAGGCTTCGGTTGGGCCTGATCACGGCCCGGCGGATCTGGTGCTCGGCTGCGACTCAGTGCTGGTGCTGGATGGTGAGGTGTTCGGTAAACCCCGCGACCGCGATGAGGCCATCGATCGCTGGCTCAGGATGTCTGGCGGCTGGGGGGTGCTGCACACCGGCCACGCCCTGTTCACCGGCACTGCGGAACCCCAGCTGGCCGTGGTGAGCACAAGGCTGGAGTTTGCGCCCGTGGACCGGGCCGCCATCGAGGCCTATGTGGACAGCGGTGAACCGCTCCAGTGTGCTGGTGGTTTTGCCCTCGAGGGCCGCGGTGGCCTGCTGGTGGAGCGGGTCGAGGGCTGCTTCAGCAATGTGATCGGGCTGAGCCTGCCGCTGCTGCGGCGTTGGCTTAGTTCCGACCCCCAGAGAACAGATCGTTGATCACATCAACGCTGTTGCGGGGTTGGGGTTGTTGGGGATTGAGCAGGTTGTGCTGACGGGTGGCCACCAGTTTGATGTCACTCCAGCGGAACACACCGGTGTAGCCATGGTTGATGAACTGCACGGGCCAGGTGCCGGTGGCATCCTCCAGCTGGAAGGTGCTGCCTGTGCGCTTGAAGATGTATTTGCGGCCGTCATTGGTGGTCACTGAATAGCGGCTGATATCACCCGGCTCACGGCTCACTAGCCGCAGTTCGCAGCTGCCGTCGTAGATGCCGCGCCCCCGCTGGGTGAGGCTGCAGAGGCCCACCGTTTTGGTGACATTGCTCTGCAGGGCAGGGCTGTTGGGATAGAACTCCCGGGTGAGCGTTTCATTGAGCCGATCACGCCTGTTGCTGCTCCAGCAGGTGGCCTGGGGCACGCTGCAGAAGGAGCCATTGCTCAAGCTGAATTCACTGGGCATGGGCCGGCCACTGAGGTTGGCGGTGAGCCTCTGGGCCGCGGTAGTGCCGAGGTATTGCTTGGTCAGGCCAATCGAGGGGCCCTGTCTGTCGAAGCAGATCGCTGAAGCTCGATCACAGACCACCCCGTTCGCCACGCGACTGATCGTGCTGGTCCACTGGGCCTGGGCCTGGAACGGATGCAGCACCGTTGCACTTAAAGCGGCAGCTGCCAGGGTGATCGTGGTCATCCGGGCGGTCAGTGCAGGGCGCTTCATCGGGGCTCCATGGCGTCGCAGAAGACCCTAGAAGCGCCGGCGATCCCTGTCATCACCAGCACTACGGGCTTTCAAGGGGCCAGAGCCAGTCCAGGCCAGCCAATACAAAAGCCCCCGCCGAAGCGAGGGCTGCACAAAGACGGCTGAGTTGCTGATGCCAGCAGATCAGAACGCCAGGAATCAGTCGAGATCAGGCATGGCCAGGGTGGGCTCGGCCTGACGGTCGATGCCCTTCTCGAAACCGGCAGCGGCGGCGCGGGCGCGGCCGGCATGCCAGAGGTGACCCACCAGGAAGAAGAAGGCGAGCACAAACTGCGTGGACGCCAGCCACTGGCGGATGTTCACGAAGTTCACCGAGTTGGGCTCGGTGATGATGCCGCCCACGGAGTTCAGGGACGCGTTGGGAGCGTGGGTCATGTATTCAGCCGCGCGGCGCACCTGCCAGGGCTGAATGTCGTTCTGGAGCTTGTCGAGACTCAGGCCGTTGGGGCCGCGCAGGGGCTCCAGCCAGGGACCGCGGAAGTCCCAGAAGCGCATGGTCTCACCGCCGAAGATGATTTCGCCGGTTGGTGAGCGCATCAGGTATTTGCCCAGACCGGTGGGGCCCATGGCCGAACCGATGTTGGCGCCCAGTCGCTGGTCACGCACCAGGAAGGTGAAGCTCTGGGCCTGGGAGGACTCGGCGTTGGTGGGGCCGTAGAACTCCGAAGGATAGGCGGTGTTGTTGAACCAGATGTAGGCCGAGGCGATGAAGCTCATCAGGCTCAGGGCGCCCAGGCTGTAGCTGAGGTAAGCCTCACCGTTCCAGATGAAGGCGCGGCGCACCCAGCCGAAGGGCTTGGTGATCACGTGCCAGATGCCACCGAAGATGCAGATCAGGCCGATCCAGATGTGCCCGCCGATGATGTCTTCCATCGAGTTCACACCGATGATCCAGCCCTCACCACCGAAGGGGGCACGGGTGAGATAGCCGAAGATCACCCCGGGGTTGAGGGTGGGGTTGGTGATCAGGCGCACGTCGCCGCCACCGGGGGCCCAGGTGTCGTAGACGCCACCGAAGAACATGGCCTTGAAGACCAGCAGCAGGGCGCCGACGCCGAGAAGAATCAGGTGATAGCCAATGATGTTGGTCATCTGATTCTTGTCGCGCCAGTCCTGGGAGAAGAACGAGGAGTAGTTCTCCAGGATCTCGGGACCGCGCAGGGCGTGGTACAGACCGCCCAGGCCGAGCACGGCCGAGCTGATCAGGTGGAGCACACCCACCACGAAGAAGGGGTAGAGGTTCACGACCTCACCGCCAGGGCCCACGCCGTAGCCAAGGGTGGCCACGTGGGGCATGCAGATCAGGCCCTGCTCGTACATGGGCTTGTCGAAGGTGAAGTGGCTCACCTCGAACAGCATCATGGCGCCAGCCCAGAACACCATCAGACCGGCGTGGGCAACGTGGGCGCCGAGCAGGCGACCGGAGAGATTGATCAGGCGGGCATTGCCCGCCCACCAGGCATAACCAGTGGAGTCGAGGTCCTTGCCCCCGACACTCACCAGCCCGGAATTAAAGGGCGTTTCCACGGGGCAGTACCTCTTCAGGGAAGACGAAGTTTTCATGCGGCTGGTCAGCCGGTGCCATCCAGGCACGCAGACCTTCATTCAGAAGAATGTTCTTGGTGTAGAAG
>JBIIDV010000070.1:0-13479 GCA_044238185.1 Prochlorococcaceae cyanobacterium
TCGGCCACTACCGCCTGGAGATCGACCCCCGGGCCCGCGTGTTCTACGTGAGCACCGAAACCTTCACCAACGACCTGATCCAGGCGATCCGCAAGGACGGCATGCAGGCCTTCCGCGACCGCTACCGGGCCGCCGACCTGATCCTGGTGGACGACATCCAGTTCATCGAGGGCAAGGAGTACACCCAGGAGGAGTTCTTCCACACCTTCAACGCCCTGCACGAGGCGGGCCGCCAGATCGTGATCGCCTCCGACCGGCCCCCCAGCCAGATCCCCCGCCTGCAGGAGCGCCTGATCTCCCGCTTCTCCATGGGCCTGATCGCCGACATCCAGGCGCCGGACCTGGAGACCCGCATGGCGATCCTGCACAAGAAAGCCGAGCAGGAACAGATGAGCCTGCCGCGGGATCTGATTCAGTTCATCGCCGGACGCTTCACCTCCAACATCCGCGAGCTGGAGGGAGCCCTCACCCGGGCGGTGGCCTTCGCCTCGATCACCGGTCTGCCGATGACCGTGGAGTCGGTGGCGCCAATGCTGGATCCGGCTGGCAGCACGATGGAGGTGAAGCCCGATCAGGTGGTGGACAAGGTGGCCGAGGTGTTCGGCGTGGGGGCGGAAGAAATGCGCAGTGCCAGCCGCAAGCGGGCCGTGAGCCAGGCCCGCCAGGTGGGCATGTACCTGATGCGCCAGAGCACCGATCTGTCCCTGCCACGCATCGGCGAAGTGTTCGGCGGCAAGGACCACTCCACGGTGATGTATGCCGTGGAGCAGACCGAAAAGAAGCTGAACAGCGATCCTGCCCTGGCCCGCCAGGTGCAGCAGGTGCGCGACCTGCTGCAGATCGACTCCCGCAAACGCCGCTAGGGCTCAGTTGCAGCCCTGCACCGAAATCCGGTAGCTGAAGCCCAGGGCGCCGGGGTCGCTGCTGGCGCCCACCTTGAAGCTGATCTGGCTGATCTGCTTGCCGGGCACCTGCTGGTATGGGCCAAACATTTTGCCGGTGCCGATCGGCGGGCTCATCGCCACGTTGAACAGCTGCAGATCGGTGTTATCGGAGAACTTCATGAAGCCCTCCACCGGATACTGAGCCTTGGGGTCGGAGGAGTTGGCGGTGAAGAAGAACTTGTAGTTACTGTACGGGCGGTCCACGATGAAGTCGGTCCACCAGTTGGTCTGTCCGATCAGCTTGCTGCGGCCCACGGTCTTGGCCACGATCGGCGAGACGCCGTCACCGCCGATCGGCTTGAGAAACACGCAGGTTTCCGCCAGGCCTGCGGCTGGCACCGCCAGCTGCAGGGCAGCGCAGCTGAGGCTCGCCAGCAGGGCTTGGCGGAGGGGCTGGTGAGGCAACATCACAAAAAAGGAATGGCATCGAGACCCTACGTGAGCGGGCGCGCCGGATCCAGGCCTTCCACTTCTCCCTGAAACACCCGGCTGGCGGTGATGTCCTCCGCCTCCAGAGTCATCAGATCCAGCTTGCTCACCAGCCTTCCCATGCCACTGAACAACCGGTTGGCCTGGCGCATCCGTGCCCGGTCGATGGCGTTGCGGATCGAGCGGGCGTTGGCGAAGAACGGCAGCTGCATGCGCCGCTGAATGTAATCGGCAAAGGCGGCGCGGGCCTCCTCACTGAAGCGGTAGTTCTCCTGGGCCAGGATCAGACCAGCAATCAACAGCAGTTCCTCAGCGCTGTAGTCCGGAAAGTCGATGTGGTTGGCCACCCTGGAGGAAAGCCCCGGATTCGACTGGTAAAACACATCCATCCGGTCCTTGTAACCGGCGAAGATCACCACCAGGTCGTCGCGGTTGTTCTCCATCACCTGCAGCAGGATCTCGATCGCCTCGGCGCCGTAGTCCCGTTCGTTTTCAGGCCGATAGAGGTAGTAGGCCTCGTCGATGAACAGCACCCCGCCCATCGCCTTCTTGAGCATCTCCCGGGTTTTCGGGGCGGTGTGGCCGATGTACTGGCCCACCAGGTCGTCGCGGGTGGCGGTGACCACATGGCCCTTGCGCACGTAGCCCAGCCCGTGCAGGATCTTGCTCATCCGTTCGGCCACCGTGGTTTTGCCGGTGCCCGGCCGCCCTGTGAACGACATGTGCAGGCTGGGGGGCGCCGTTTCCAGCCCCACCTGCTGGCGGGCACGGTTCACCACCAGCAGGGCGGCAATCTCGCGGATGCGAGCCTTCACGGGTTTGAGGCCGATCAGCTCCAGGTCCAGTTGGTCGAGCAGCGCCTGCACCCCAGCGCCCTCGTAGGCCGCCCGCAGATCCACCTGCTGCGTGCTGGCGGCTGGGGCGGACTCGCCCAGGTCAGAGGAGGGCATCGATGGCGGCGGCAAGACCGCGCTCAGCATCTCCGACCGCCGCCCCTTCGGTCTCGCTGCGCAGAGTGAGATTCACATAGGTGCGGCCGAAGCTGATGTCCGGGAAGCGCTGCTCGGCCTCACAGAGATCATTGAGCCGTTCCAGGAAGTCGCGGGTGGTGGCGTAATCGCCGAACTCAAAGCGGCGCTCCAGCCAATCCGGCTGGTCCGGTTTCGGGCGGGGGGTCCAGGGCTGCTCCATTGCTCAAACCTAAGCCAGCACTTGAAGTCAGTCCTCGAGGCAGTCGGTGCGGCCGCGGCTGAGCCGCTCCGCCCAGGCCAGGGCATGGACGCGGTTGGCGGCCTGGTGCTCCGGCTCAACGCTGGCGAGGGGGTGGGGCATCGTGCCCTCGACCGTGGCGTTGGTCACGCAGAACATCGCCTTCTGGAAGCTGCGGCAGATCTTCACGTGCACATCCCCTTCGCCGCGGCCGATCTGTTGATACCAGCGGTGCAACGGCTCGGGCAGGTGGCGGTACATGTCCTGCATCAACAGGCTGGGGGGGATGCCGGCACCCATGGTGGGCAGGGGATCGGCATAGAGCGCCCCGTAGGCAAAGCGGCTCTGGTCGGCGGAGATCTGCTGTGCCTGGGCGTTGAAGCTCACCGTGCCGAAAAAGGGCGTGCCGCGCAGGAACACGGCCTCCACATAGGGCAGGGCCACATCCACCAGGAAGGTGAGCCCCGCCTCCGGCGGCAGCACCCAGAGGTGGCGGCCCGCCAGCTCAACTCCGTAGTGGATGGGGTTGCCCGCGGCTGCCACCAGCCCCTGCTTGATGAACGCCACCACCGCAGCGATCGAGGTCACCGCCCCTTGCCGCTCGGCCCGGGCCAGGTCGAGGAACAGATCACTCATCACCCGCCAGAACTGACCGAGGGCATGCACGGTGGCGGCGGTGCGGATCAACTCGGGCAGGAAACTTGGAGCCAGAGGGTGCAACAGCGCCATCAGCGGATCCCGGCGCCGTTTGGCGGCGATGATCGGGGCGCACTGCGCAGCGAACGCAGGCGAATCCAGATAGGCGTCAAGCCCGCCGGTGCCATGCCAGAGCATCGACTTCATGCAGTACTCGGCGTACTCGAAGTTGATGCGGTCGTGGTTGAGATGGCGCCAGATCCGGGCTGGATTCAGGTCGCCATCGAAATACTTGAAAACGGGAAAGGGATTGAGAAACTGCTGTTCCGCCTGGTAGATCAGGTTGATGCTGTAGGCATCGAGCACCTCGCCGTAGCTCTCTAGCACCCCCACCACCTCCAGCAGGTGTTGGGGTGTGTCCTGCAGCAGCGTCTCGCCAGCGAGCAGCCGCTCGGCCAAGGCCTCGGCCGGCGGCATGGGCCCGGAGCGCACCAGATCGGCGGGATTCACCGGCATCAGGCCAGCCCTCCCTCAGCAACGGCCGCCAGCAGCAACGGCAGCTGGGCCATGGCGGTGGTGGTGGCCTCACTGAGCCGGCCCAGCGTGGCCGGCAACAACCCCAGCCCCACCACGGCAATCGCCAGGGTGACGGCGGGCAGGGTTTCCCTGGATGCCACCGAGGGCAGCTGCACATCCAGCCGGGGGTCCCGCACCGGGTCGTTGTGGGGGGTGATCGCCAGCCGGCCGAAGAAGGCCCGGTTCACCAGCAGCAGGAAGTACACCGCCGTGAGCCCCGAACCCACAATGCTGAGCAGGGTGGCCACGGGAAAGGCCTGGATGCTGCCGCGGAACACCAGGAATTCGGAGATGAAGCCGGCCATGCCCGGCAGGCCCGCACTGGCCATCACCCCCAGCACCATCAGGCTGCCGGTGAGGGGCAGGCCCCGCTGGGGATTGAGCAGGCCATGGAGCACGTCGAGGTCGCGGGTGCCGGTCTTGCGGTACACGATCCCCACCAGCAGGAACAACAGAGCTGAAATCAGGCCGTGACTCACCATCTGGAACTCCGCCCCCAGCAGGGCGACGGGGCTGGCCGCCGCCGCCGCAAGCAGGATGGTGCCCATGTGGCCCACGGAGCTGTAGGCCACCATCCGCTTCATGTCCCGCTGGGCGATGGCCGCCAGGGAACCGAACAGCACCGACACCGCCGCCCAGATGGCCAGGGCCGGTGCCAGGCGCGCCCAGGCCTCGGGGAAGAGGCCGAGGCCAAAGCGCAGCAGGCCATAGGTGCCCAGCTTGAGCAGCACGCCGGCCAGCAGCACCGACACCGGCGTGGAGGCCTGGGTGTGGGCATCGGGCAGCCAGGTGTGGAAGGGCACCAGCGGCATCTTGATGCCGAAGCCCACCAGCAGGGCCCCGAGCAGCACCAGCTGGCTGCCCATCGCCAGCCGGTCGCTGCCCACCGGCGTGAGGCTGAAATCCACCGTGCCCGTGAGCAGGGCCAGCCCCAGAAAGGCCCCCAGGATCAACATGCCGGACACGGCTGTGAAGATCAGGAACTTGGTGGCGGCGTAGGCACGATTGGCCCCACCCCAGATGGAGATCAGCAGCCAGAGGGGGATAAGTTCGAGCTCATAGAACAGGAAGAAGAGCAGCAGGTTGTTGGCTAGAAATGCCCCGTTCACGGCCGCGCTGATCAACAGCAGCAGGGCGAAGTACAGACGCGGACGGCGGCTGAATTCCCGGGTGCACACCACCGAAACCAGGGTGAGGGCAGCGTTGATCAACACCAGTGGAAGCGACAGGCCATCCACCCCCAGCCAGTAGTTGAGGCCGATTCCCGGCAGCCAGGCCAGCCGCTCCTGCAGCTGCAGACCCGAGACCTCGGGATCGAACTCGACCAACAGGGCACAGCTGAGCAGCAGCTGCAGCACGAGGGTGGCGATGGCGCCGCTGCGCAGACGGTTTGGCGTGGGCTCACCGGGCCAGATCACCATCAGCAAGGCCCCCAGAGCGGGCACCGCCAGCAACAGCGAGAGCATGGGCAGGGGAGCAAGCAGGCCGGCCAGGGCGGTCATGGCAGCACCTCCGCTCGGGCAAACCAGATCAGGCCAGTGAGCGAGAGCACGATCGACACGATCACGGTGAGCACATAGCTCTGCAGCTGACCGCTCACCCCCAGCTTCAAACTCTCGGCACTCTGCAGGGAAGCGCGGCCGATGCCATTCACCAGACCATTCACCAGCCTCTGGTCCAGCCAGTTGGTGAAGCGGGCCAGGTTGGCCACCGAGGCCACGATCGTGGCCCTGTAGATGCGATCGGTATAGAAATCAAAGGCCAGCAGGTCCTGCAGGCTGCGGATGGCCTGGACGCGGGAGCGGGAGCGCAACTGATCGAGGGGCATCCACACCCCCAGCAGCACGCCCACCAGGCCGCTCGCACTCACCCCCAGCCCAACCGCCAGGGGAAAGGCATTGATGCCGGGGATCGGGTCGATGCGCTGCATCAGCAGGGGGGTGAGCAGCACGATCACCGTGAGGCTCACCATCGGCAGTGCCATCAGCCAGTTCACCTCCGGGCAGCGGCGGGTCTTGGGCAGGGGCGGGCCGAGAAACACGCTGCGGAACACCCGGGTGAGATTGGCGGCCGTGAGCAGGTTGGTGAGCAGAAAGATGCCGGCAAAGGCGGGCGAACTCACGAACAGTGCATTCACCGCCTGGCCAAAGCACCAATAGCAACCCAGGGGCAGCAGCCCCACCAGGCCGGCCGCCGCCACCAGATAGGCACTGATCGTGGCTGGCATACGCCGGCCGATGCCGCTCAGCTCCGTGAGGTCCTGGCAATTGGTGTTGGCGATCACGCTGCCCACGCTCATGAACAGCAGAGCCTTGGCCAGGCCATGGCTGAGCAGCAGCAGCAGGGCGATTCCCGGTTGCTGCAGGGCAATGGCAACGAACACCAGCCCCAGATAAGACGTGGTGGAGTAAGAGAAAGCCCGCTTGAGATCCACCTGGGCCAGGGCCACCAGGGCTCCGGCCACGGCGCTGATGCTGCCCACCGCCAAGAGCACGTCGGTGGCGATCAGTGAGAGCTGCAGCAGGGGCATCAGCTTCATCAACACCAGGGCTCCGGCGGTGACCACCACCGAATTGCGCAGGATTGAGGCCGGATTGGGCCCCTCCATCGCCTCATCCAGCCACAGATGCATCGGGAACTGGGCGCACTTGCCCATCGGTCCGGCGATCAGCCCCAACCCCAGCAAGGTGCCGGCCAGGGGGGAGATCAGGTGTTGGTCGCGGGCGGCGGCGGCCCAGCTGTAGAGGTCGGTGAACTCCATCGAGCCCGACCAGGCCGCCAGGGCCACCACGCTCATCAGCAGCAGCACATCCCCAACACGCTTGGTAAAGAAGGCATCGCGGGCGGCGGTGACCACCAGCGGTTGGGCATACCAGAAGCCCACCAACAGGTAGGTGGAGAGCGTGAGCATCTCCAGCAGGAAGTAGCAGAAGAAGAGGTTGCTGCTCAGCACCACGCCGCACAACGCCCCCTCGAAGAAACCGAGCAGGCCGTAGAAGCGCGCCAGCGACCACTCCTTGTCGAGATAGCCGAGGGCGAACACCTGGGCGATCAGGCTCATCACCGTGACCAGTTCCAGGGCCGCCAGGCTGGTGAGGGAAAGATCCAGGCCGATGCGCAGGTCGAGATCGGCGGCGTGGAACCAGGCCACGCTGAGGTGATGCGGACCGCTCTGCCACACATCCCAGAGGGCCAGTCCGCCATGCAGCACGGCCAGCAGGGTGCCCAGGAGGGTGAGGTAGGCCGCGGGGCGCTGGCCATTGCGGGGGAACCAGCCGGCAGCCCATGGCACCACCAGGGCCACGCTGCTGAAGCCGTACAACGGGATCAGCCAGGCCAACTGGAGCGACAGGGGCAGGGAAGCAGCCAAGGGCAGATGGGGGTGAATCGGCTGGACCGGCGGGAGGGCCGTTGGTCAGTGGGGTCGCTGGATGGGGGCGGGGGCGTCAGAAGGTGGCCCGCTCGGCCAGCGGCCAAGGCAGGGCTCTCAGGCTCTCGAGCCAGGCCGCCAGGGCTTCGGCGTGCTGCTGTTCATCGTGCAGGAGTTGCTGAAACAACTGCTGGTTGCCAGTGTCGCCGTTGAGCACACAGAAACGGGCCGCCTCCGCATAGAGATTCACCAGGTCGTCCTCCAGGGCCAGGTCGTGCCGCAGCAACCCCGCCAAATCCGGCGCATGGCCGGCAGGGCGCAGCTGGGAGGCGGCAGGGGCCACGCCCAGGGTCAGCATCCGCTGCACCAGGGTTTCGGCGTGGCGCATCTCCTCCACCGTCTCCTGGCGGAAGCGTTGGGCCGCATCCACATCACCCCAGGCCTCTGCAAGGGTGGCCTGGGTCATGTACTGCTGCACGGCCGTGAGCTCAAGACTGAGGGCGCGACCCAGATAGCCCAGGACGCGCGGATGCACGGCGTCCATCGGCATCAGAGGCGGCGGCTCACACCGCTGTTCAGCAGGGCCGGCTCAACTTCACTGTGGGGACGGGCAATGATGTGGGCGGCCACCAGGCCATCGCCCACCCGCTCACAGGCATCGGCACCGGCGCGCACTGCCGCGTTCACAGCACCGGTCTCGCCGCGCACCAACACGGTGACGTAGCCGCCACCCACGAATTCCCGGGCCACCAGGGTGACCTCGGCGGCCTTGGTCATGGCGTCGGCCGCCTCGATGGCGGGAACCAGACCGCGGGTCTCGATCATCCCCAGGGCGATGCCATGGCGGGGACGGTCCGGCATGGTGGCGGCAGCCTTGGTGACGGCTCCGCCGGCGCGGCCACTGCCGGCACTGCCCCGGCCAGAGGTGCTGCTGGCTGCGCTGCTGCTGCGGCCCCGGCTGCTGGCCGCGCTGGCCACGGGGCGACGACTGGGGGTGGCGGCGCTGGAGCGCCGGGTTGTGGTGCTGCGGCTGCTGCGGCTGCTGGCGCTGCTGCTGGCCGGCAGGGCCTTGCTCGCAGCAGCGGTGCTGGCAACGGGGGTAGCGGTGACGGGCTTGGCAGCGCTGGCCGCTGCTGACGGCGCGCCACTGGCGCTGGTGGCTGGGGTGGTGGGGCTGGGGGTGGAGCCGGCGGGGGTGGTGGAGCTGGCCATGGCGATAGGGAGAGGGAGGGAGTCGGTGGAGCTGATTCAGGCTGGGAGATCAGTCAGCCATCGGGCTCCCAGAAATCGATGATGCCGCCGATCGTCAGATCGGTGTACACGTCAGGGTTTGGGCAGGCCCAGCGGGCGGCCGAGCCACTGGCTGTGAACACCCAGTTGCCGGGGGAGGCCCCCACCGGATCCACCGCCACGTTGAGCTTCCCCTTGGAGGTGCGCAGCACTCGCAGGTTGGAGTGGTCGAGACCACCGACGCGCTGGGTGCACACCAGAGAACCAACCACCTGCATGATTTCCATCACTGGCCCCCCGCGGCGATCCGGGCAGCGTCTTCCTTAGCCGCTTCCGGATCCCAGTGGTCGATGATCCCCACGATCGTCAGATCGCTGGGATACGACTTACTGCCAGCCGCTTCCCGTGCCGCCGAACTGCCCACGCAGATCACCCAGTCGCCGGGAATAGCACCCACCGCATCCACGGCCACCTTCTGGGTGCTGCCATCGAGCACCACCTGGAGGTGCTTGTGTTCGAAATCGGGAATGCGGTTGGTAGACACCAGGGGCTTCACCACCTTGCAGATCAACATCTCAGTGGCCTCCCTCGGTTGCAAAGGTGATGGTCGAAGCTACTGTCTCCCCCGGCACGTGGGAATCCCGGTCGCGCAGGCTGATCAGGGCATGCAGCAGGCCCTGCTGGCAGAGATCGCTGTACCGGTTGCGGATGGCCTCGAGCACCCGCTCGGCATGGCGCAGGGCCCGCTCCCGCGCCCCCGGCACCTGACCGTGGTAGTCGAAGCGCAACACCACCGGAATCGGCAGGCCGCGTGACACGTTGAGGCCCTTGAAGATCTTCACGCCCACATCCAGATCGGGTGCGCCTTCCTCGAGGGTGTCGAGGTGGGCGAAATAGGTGAGGTTACGCAGGTGGATCTCCTTGAAGCCGATGCCCACGCCGATGAAGCGCTCGGCATGGCCCTCCTCGCCGTAGTGGCCTTGATGCCGCTGGCGCACGTAGTCGATCTGGGAGATGTTCTGCTCCAACAGCCAACTCACCAGGCGCACCATGCCGGGATCGGGGGCTGAAGCCGCCGCCGCCTGCACCATCGCTTCGATCGTGCGGCGTCCCTGCTCGGCGGAAAGGGCCTGGGTGGCGGCGTACACATCCTGGGCATCGAGCCAGGTGTCCAGCCGGGTGCTGCCATCCAGGCCGGGCACATGCACCCGGATCGCGTCGGTGTCGGTATCCAGGCCCAGCAGCAGCAGGTCCACCGAGGCGCCACAGCAGAAGCTGTTCTCCACGGCCTGCTGGAACTGACGCAGGCGCTCCATGCCGCAGCTGGCGGCCAGCACGTCGTCGCTGCCATGGGCGGCACAGCCCTGGTGGCTGGGATCCAGAGAACTGAAGTGGTACATCACCACCTTCAGGTAACGGGTGTCGGCGTGGGCGGGATTGGGAACCCCCTCGCGGTAGCGCTGGTGCTCGGTGCGCACCCAGCGGTTCACGGTGTTCTCCACGTCGAACAGGGCGCCGGCATGGGGGCGGCGGCGCACCGAGCTGTAGGGGATGCGCAGGGCAAAGGCGATGGCGTGGGCCAGCCGGCCGTCGGCGCAGGGGGTGACATCCAGCAGGTGGAAGCCACAGGAGAGCAGAAACGTCTCGAAGTCCTGGGCGGCGCTGGATCCTGGCCGGCCGGCCAGGGGATCGGTGCTGAAGAACTCGATGCTGGTCTGCTCGTAGGCCTCGAACACGCACCAGGCGAACAGGCTGCGCATGTCCAGCTGACTCACCCAGGCCGTCTCCAGGATCGGCAGGGGCAACGCGTAACCCAGCTCCTGGCGGGCGAGCCGCTGGGCCTGGTCCACAAAGTCGTCGTCGTGCTGGAGGGCCGAGATGCGCTTGAGCACCGGCACAATGCGGTCGAAGCGCTCCTTCACCGACTGGTTGTAGGCCTCGAGGGCAGCGTTGGTGGCGCCATCCGTGAGCGGATGGGTGGCCGCGGCACCACGGCGGGCCGGCGAGACCGGGACGCTGGGCCGCACCTCAACCCTGCGCTGCCTCGGCTGCCGTGACGGCAGGGCTGCGGCCGTGGGGCTGATGCTGCGGGCCTGCTGCATCGCGGCCCTCGCCCGGGTGCCACGCAGCACCACCGGGCTGTCCTGGCCAGGGATAACCGCACCGCCAGCGCTCTCAGGACTCTGGGTCCCGGGCCGCCGACGGGGAGCCGTCGGCGCCTGGGAACGCTCTGCGGGGGCCGGACGTCGGTTCATGCCGGATCAGCCCCGGGCTCCGCCGGACACGGTGATCAGGGAGCCGGCCTGGGTGTTGCCACTGGAACCGGTGACCCGGCTCACAGGTTCGGGCACGGATTCGTTGCGCTTGGGCTGAACAGCCGGCATGGCTGAGCCGGGCATGGCCGTCATCGGGCCCGGACGGGTGGGGTTGCGGCGGCGGGCCGAGGCCCCCTCGGTGCCGGTGACCCGCTCACCACGATCCCAGTCGTCGCCAGTGATCTTGAGGCCAGCCGAAATACCCTCGCCGGTGACCCGGGACACGGGCCGGACGTTCTCCTCTGCAGAGACAGGGGCGGCAGCAGGCTGGATTGGCCCGCGGGACAGCTGGGCGCCCCGGCGGTCGAAGCGGAACTGCTCGGTGCCGGTGACCTTGCCACCGGCCATGTCAAAAGGGCCGGTGATGCGGCTGCCCTGCTCATAGCTGGTGCCGGTCACACCGCCGCTGCGCTCGCGCGCCTGCTGGGCGACCCGGGCAGGGGACTGCACGCTGAACTGCTGCCAGGGCTTGCTGCCCTCCAGGGGCTGGGGGAAATCGGCGTCACCGACAGCCGCGGCACCACAGGCCTGGATCTGCTGATCGGCACCCACGTAGGGGGTTCCGGTCACGTCCTCGCAGGCACCCCGCTCGGCGCCGGTCATCACACCGCCGATACCGGGCTGGATGCCACTCATGCGGCTGGCGCCGCGCACCGGAGTGCGCTCGCGGATGCTGCGCACCTGGGGAGTGGGACAGTGGTCGGAGGCCTGCTCCAAGCCTGCATAGGGGGTGCCGGTGACGCTCTTGCAGGTGCCGGCCTCGTCACCGGTGACCTTGCCGCTGCGGCCGGTACGGGTGCCGCTCACCACCTGGGCACGGTTGGTGACGCTGAAGCCCACCTTGGCCGGCTCGGGAGCGGGCCGGGCGCCACAGAACTGCTCGTATTGCTGGGTGCCGATGTACTCATCGCCCGTGATGATCCTGCAGGAGCCAGGTTCATCGCCGGTGACCTGATCGCTGCGGCCAACGTGGGTGCCGGTGATGCCGGTGCCGCGCAGGGTGTGCAGGGTAGATACCTTGGCCGGCGCACGACCGGCGGCGGGGGGTTCGCTGCCCAGGTACTGGTCGCCGGTGAGCTGCAGGCCGGAGCCCGGCTCGTCGCCGGTCACCTTGGAGGACCGGCCCACCATCACCCCGGACACGGGCAGACCCGCGGCGGTCTGGCTGGCACCCACCTTGCGGGGGGTGGAGGGCACCACGCCGCAGTAGCTGCTGGCCTGGTTGGCAGACACGTACTCCGTGCCGGTGACCAGCTTGCAGGTGCCGGGCTCATCGCCGGTGACCTTGTCGGAACGGCCTACCTCATTGCCGGTGACCCGGTTGCCGTGGCTGGTGGCACTCACCCGCACCTTGTCGGGCTGGCGGCTGGGAGCGTCGCTCTGGCAGAAGGTCTGGAACACCTCGGCGCCCAGGTACTCGGTGCCGGTGATCGCCCGGCAGGTGGCCGCCTCGTTGCCGGTGGTCTTCACCGAGCGGTTGGCCTGGGTACCGGTGATCACCTGGCCGGCCGTGGTCTCGCTCATGCCCACCTTCCAATGGGCATCGGCGGCCATCGCCTCTCGGGCACCGTGGCGGTTGGGGCCGGTGGGCCGGGTGCCGCCACTGCGGGCATGGCCGGCACTGCCCACCTTGCTCTTCAGTTCACGCACCTTCTGGGCCAGCTCGCGGGTGCTGAGGTCGGGATTGCCCTGACGGGCAACGGCTGCCGTCGTGGAGGAGCTGGGCATCGCCGCCGACTTGCCGCGCTTGGCGAGGGCCTCGCGGCGGGCCAGCACCAGGGCCCGGCTGGGGTTGTGCTGGGCATTGGCCTTGCGGGCTGGACGCCGATCACTGTTGCCGCCGGAGCGGGAAGGGGCGGACAAGCTCAGGGAGGCGGAGCGGCTGGAAGCCACCGGGGCCGGGGCCTCGCTCGCGCGCTCCTGGCACTTGCACTTGCCCTCGGCCCGGGGGCTTTCAGCGGCGGGACGCACCACCTCGGCGCGGCTGCGGTCCTTGCTGGTGCTGGCCCGCTTGCCACTGCGGCTGAGGGCTTCCCGACGGGCCAGCACCAGGTCGCGGCTGGGATTGCTCACCCGCCGGCCACCACTGTGACGAGATGCAGCTGCGCTGCTGAAGCCGGATGCAGCCGGGGCAGGCGCAGCTGTGCGGGCTGGAGAGGCGGATGGAGGGGAAACGGGCGCCGATGGCCGGGCTGGGGCTGCCTCCGTGCGGGTGGGGCGGGCGTCCTCGGCTGTGCGCACACGGCTGGAACCAGAGGTAAAGCGACCTGCAGCCTTCTTGCCGCCTGTGGTCAGGGCCTTGCGACGCTCAAGCGCTGCTTCCCGACTGGATGTGCTGGCCATGTCCGCCCGTCGAATGGAATCGTGTTGGTAAGGGGGTTCTGACGCAGGCCAGAACCCCGGATGATCACCGCTGGTGATCGCAGAACCGTGCTGGAGGCCGAGGCTCAGCGGCCTTCGAACACCACGAAGCAGGAACCCTGGCTCTGGGTGTAGGCGTCGTAGCCCACCAGGCGAACGTGATGGTCGGGGTATGCACGATGGCAAGCCTCGAGCTCATTCACGATCACGCCCAGATCCTTCTCACCGAAGAAGGGCAGCTTCCAATAAGACCAGTAGGTGGCCATGGAGCGGCTGGGGTGCACGTGCTCAACGAGCGGGCTCCAACCCTGGGCAATGATGTAGGCGATCTGGTCGTAGATCTCGTCCTGGGTCATCGGCGGGAGGAAGCCGAAGGTCTCCAGGGTGGCGACTGTTTGGTAGTCACCCA
>JBIIDV010000097.1:0-3817 GCA_044238185.1 Prochlorococcaceae cyanobacterium
GGAGCTCTATTCCCGGTTGTTCAGGAGCTGAGCGGGGCTGCTGCCGCTGGAGCCGGAGGCCATCACGGGGCGTCGAGGCGTGCGATCTGGATCGGCGCCATCGATCAGGGCCTGGCCGGCTGACGGGGCCACGGCCCGGGCCCTTGGCGTTACGTTGCCCGGGGGTCCGCTGCAGCGGGCCGACAAGGTGGTTACCTGAGGGCAGCGTCAGCCATGGCATCCAGTCGTTTGCGCGTGGGTGTGGCCGGCCCGGTGGGGTCCGGTAAAACGGCCCTGGTAGAGGCCCTCTGCCGGCGGCTGCGCGACCGGCTGCAGCTGGCGGTGGTCACCAACGACATCTACACCCAGGAGGACGCCCAGTTCCTCACCCGTGCCGGCGCTCTGGAGCCCGAGCGCATCCGCGGCGTGGAGACGGGGGGCTGTCCCCACACCGCCATCCGCGAGGACTGCTCGATCAACCGGGCCGCGGTGGCGGAGCTGGAGGCGGCGTTCCCGGATCTGGATCTGGTGCTGGTGGAGAGCGGCGGCGACAACCTGGCCGCCAGCTTCAGCCCCGAGCTGGTGGATCTCTGCATCTACGTGATCGATGTGGCCGCCGGCGACAAGATCCCCCGCAAGGGCGGCCCGGGCATTACCCGCTCCGACCTGCTGGTGATCAACAAGATCGACCTGGCGCCGCTGGTGGGGGCCAGCCTGGCGGTGATGGAGGCCGACACCGAGCGCATGCGCGGTGGCCGGCCCTGGTGTTTCACCAACATCCGCAGCGGCGAGGGGGTGGAGCGGGTGGAAGCTTTCCTGAAGCAGCAGCTGCCCGGGGGGAACGGTTGAATTCGCCGTTGTGTGATAGCAGTATGCGGTCTTTGCCAACACCATGGGTGCTGCCATGAGGCCGGCATTGAGCAGCCGTCGCATCGACAAGCTGGGCCTCGCAGCCCGCTGGCAGCAGCTGGGGCTGGCTGCCATCACCCTGCTCCTCTCGGGCTGTGGCACGGTTTTCTCGGAGACGCTCACCGTGCCGGTGAGTCTGTGGCCGGGCTACGAGTTCTTTCCCCTGGCCCGGGACCAGGGCCTCGATCGGCGCGAGGGTCTGCGGCTCGATCTGCCGGCGTTTGCCAATCCCCAGGACATCGTGCTCGCTTACCTGCGCGGGGATGTGCAGATCGCCCAGCTCACCACGGTGGAAGCCGTGGATCTCTGCAACCGGGTGCCCAAGCGTTGCCCGGTGGTGGTGCTGGTGCTGGATGAGTCCCGTGGGGGGGATCAGGTGGTCGTGAACCGCAGCCTGTCGTCGATCGCCGATCTTCGGGGCCGCCCTGTGGCCATCACGCCCTCCACGCTCGGTCCCTATGTGCTGAGCCAGGCGCTCAAGCGCCATGGGCTCAGCCTGATGGATGTGCAGCTGCGGCCGATGCCGCTGGAGTCGATGGCCGCCGCTCTCAACAAGGGCACGGTGGATGCGGCCGCGCTGTTCCCGCCCTTCTCCGATCAGGCCATGGCCGGGGGGCGGGTGCAGCCGCTCTTCACGAGCAGGGAAATCCCAGGTGAGATCTTCGACATTCTGGTGGTCGACCCGGAGGTGCTCGAAACGCGGCGGTCTGCCCTGGTGCGTCTGCTGCGCGCCTGGCAGGCCGCCCATGACGAACTTCGCCGCCAACCGGAGACGGCCTTGGCCGTGATGGCCCGCCGCCAGGAGATCAGTGTGGAGGCCTTCCGTGCCTCCCTGGAGGGCCTGGTGTTCCTCAGCCTCAAGCAGCAGGAACCCCTGTTCCAGCCCAGCGGTCTGCTGGAGCGCAACCTGCGCAATCTGCGGGAAGTTCAGGCCCAGCTGGGGCTGCTTCCGGATGATGGCCCCCTGCCGCCGGTGGATGGCTCGCTGATCCGGGCCGCTCTGCAGCCCCGCTGAGGGCGGGCCCTACAGCATCAACGGTTGGGGTGTCACGGTGACGCCGTGGCGGCCGTGCTCCAACTTGCGGCGGTACAGAGCCAGATCGGCCCACTCCATCAGCTGACGGCTGGTGATTCTCTGGTGAGGCCTGCAGGAGGCCACCCCGATGCTGGCGGTGACCTGAGGGGCCACGCTGCTGCCGGCATGGTCGATGGCCAGTCCATCGATGGCGGCGATGATGAGCTCCGCCAGCTCCTTGGCCTGATCCAGGCTGCTGTCGGGCAGCAGCACGGCGAATTCCTCACCCCCGATCCGGCAGGCCACATCGCTGCTGCGCTGCAGCTGGTTGTGGATGGCAGCGGAAACCAGGCGCAGGCACTCATCCCCCTGCACATGGCCGTAGTGGTCGTTGTAGGCCTTGAAGTGATCAATATCCAGGATCAGCAGACTCAGATCGCTGCGGTTGCGCTGGGCCCTGCCCCACTCCCGCTCCAGCTGCTCATCGAAGTGGCGGCGGTTGCCCACCGCCGTGAGGCTGTCGGTTCGGCTCTGCTCTTCCAGGGTGGTGAGCAGGTCTCCCAGCTTGACCAGTAGATCCCGGAAGCTGGAGGCCAGGCTGCGGATCTCGCTGGGAGCCTGGCTGAAGCTGTCGGTCTCCAGGGTGACCTTCGCCTGCTCCAGATCTCCCTGCATCAGCTCTTCTAGCCGGAGCAGGGGCTGCAGCACCTTGTTGGAGGTGCGCCAGGCCAGCACCAGTCCGATGCCCCAGCTCAGCAGGAGCATCAAGCTTGCGATCAGCACCCCCAGCTGCCCGGCCCAGCGGCGTTCCCCTTCCGCGGCTTCGGCATTTGCAGCCAGCCGGTCGTGCAGAGCGGCCAGTGCCTGACTGTGTTGCCGGATCTGGCGGGTGGCCGGGTCACGGACGGTCTGGCGGAGCACGCTCGCCGCTGGGGTGCTCCCCGCGCGGAGGGCCGCCTCCACCTCCCTGGAGGCGCTCTGCAGGTTGCTCTCCAGCTGCACGCTCAGGAGCCGGATCACCTCCATCTCCCGGTGCAGTTCCGAGCCGTTGGGGATGTCCCTCAGGGTGCTGAGGTTTTGATCAAGTTGACGGCGGAGGGTCTGGAGCTGCTGGATATCGGCCTGGATCAGCGGCGCCAGCTCCGCAGGATTGGCCGTCAGATACTCGCCGCTGTTCGGCACGGCGGCCAGGAGTCTGAAGCCCGTGTGGCTCACCTGGGCGCGTTGCAGGCTGAGCAGCCGTTGCTCCTGCAGGGCCCCCCGGATGATCCAGGCGCTCAGGCCCCACCCCGCCACAGCTCCGGCAGTGAGAACGGCGAGCGTTCCCACCTGGACCGCGAACAGGCGCCTGCGTAGTCCCAACCCAGGCTCCAGGCTGAGTGCGTGAACGAATGGAGCCTAAGCCGAGTGCCTGGAGCGATCGCACCCGGGTGCCGCTGATGGTTCACGGCTTGGCAAACCGTCTCAATGGCTACATGCGGGCTCTGCAGCCGTCAATACCTTGTCTTAACCGCTGATCTGCAGCGGACTATCCAGCGGTTCCCCATCGAGGTTTTATGGATTCCGTCCTCATTCGTAAGTCGGTGCTTCGCGCCCTTGTCGGTGTCACTCTTGCAGCCACCAGTGTTTCCCTAGTTTCCTGCGGCGGCGGCGAGCAGGCTTCCGGAGATTTTGACGGTGAAGTGAAGGTGGGGATCCTTCACAGCCGTTCCGGCACCATGGCCATCTCCGAGAACACGGTGGCCGAAGCCGAGCTGATGGCCATCGATGAGATCAATGCCAAGGGGGGCATCACGATCGATGGCAAAAAGCTCAAGATTGTGCCCATCGAAGAGGATGGCGCTTCCGATTGGCCCACCTTCGCTGAGAAAGCCAAGAAGCTGATCGACCAAGATCAGGTGGCTGTGGTGTTCG
>JBIIDV010000071.1:0-13445 GCA_044238185.1 Prochlorococcaceae cyanobacterium
CCCGGTTGGTGGCCACAATTCGCTTGGCAGCAGAACCACCAGCTTGCGGCACGCCACTTCCGCCGTAAAGAGAATTACCAACGCTTGCCACCGCCCCGCTCTTTTTAATAAACGCAAATGCATAGAGGTTGGAAGCTCGCTGGTGATCCTGCTGACGATTCAGAAAGAAAGCCATGCCACATAAAGGCCACAAATCAAAATTAACAATATTAGCCAGGCCAATTCGTGGAAATACTCTTCATACGTTTTAATATCTGAGACATGTATGCAGCCAGGCCTGAGCTGGAACAGCCGGCATAGGAAACCGAACCCTTCTGCTATTGATCCTTTGCGGCACCACCCTCTCGCAGACGAGCCCACCCAACTGCACCTGGGCACGCTCCGGGCAGGCAGTCACCACAATGGGAAGATTGTTCGAAGCAACCTGAATTGGTGTACTCACGGCCCTGTCGGGCCTGATCGTGGTGCATGAGGCCGGCCACTTCCTCTCAGCCACCTGGCAGGGCATCCGCGTCAGCGGCTTCTCGATCGGCTTCGGGCCCGTGCTGCTGCAAGGCCAGCGCCGCGGCGGCTTCGTGGCCTTCCCCGACGACGACGCGGACAGCAACATCCCTAAAACCAATCTCAACCTGATCAGCAACCGGCCCCTGCCCCAGCACGCCAGCCCAGCCGCACACCATGAGAAAGAAACCAGCCAGCACCTGGTACGAGAACCAGCAGCGCCGCCGCCGCTCGCCCTTCTTTCGCCGCCTGGATCGATCCTTCCGGTTCCGGGTGCTGATCGCCGCGATCTGCTCCTTCGCGCTGCTGTCGCTGGTGAACCGTTTCGAGAACTGCCATGGCTCCCGCCTCGAGCCGAACTGCCTCACCAGCGACTATCTCGACATCATCAGCATCGGCAATGTTGAGTCGTTCAGCATCGTGGCCGCAGCCTTCGTGTACATCTTCGAAGCCGGCAAACGCAAGGAGCGCGAGCATCAGGAGATGGTGGAACTGCTGCTGGCCCAGAAGCAGGCCGGAGCCACCAACAGTCTCGGCCGCATCCGAGCCATCGAGGATCTCTCCGCCGACGGGGTCTGGCAGGACGGCTTCGATCTGCAGCACGTCAACCTGGAGGGCCTGCGCATTCCCTACAGCCGCTGGCGGGAGGCCAAGTTCTGCGGCTCGCTTCTGCGTGATGCCGACCTCCATGGCGTGGACCTGCAGGGCGCTGATTTCAGCGACGCCGATCTCAGCGGCGCCGATCTCTCCGGCGCCGATCTCACCGGGGCCCGGTTCGCGCGGGCCCGCCTGAGCCAGGCGGATCTCCGGGGCGCCCGCCTGGATGGCACCAACTTTCAGGACGCCGCCCTCAACCAGGTCCTCGCCGACCGGCCGCTACCGGCCAGCGGGGCAGCCGCCAACGGCCCCACAATGGATCTCCAACGCGATGCGACCTGAATGGGTGTTCTGGCGGCCCTGGCGATCCTCGCGGGCCTGATCGTGGTGCATGAGGCGGGGCACTTTTTAGCCGCTACCTGGCAGGGCATCCGCGTCAGCGGCTTCTCGATCGGCTTCGGGCCCGTGCTGCTGCAGCGCCAGCGCCGCGGCGTGCAGTTCGCCCTGCGCGCCATCCCCCTCGGCGGCTTCGTGGCCTTCCCCGACGACGACGAGGACAGCGCCATCCCCAAAACCGACCCCAACCTGCTCACCAACCGCCCCCTGCCCCAGCGCGCCCTGGTGATTGCCGCTGGCGTGCTGGCCAACCTGCTGCTGGCCTGGCTGGTGCTGGTGGCCCAGGGCGTGGTGGTGGGCATTCCCGCCGGCTTCAGCGCCACCCCCGGCGTGCTGGTGAGCGGCGTGCAGGCCGGTCAGCCGGCCGCCCTGGCCGGCCTGCAACCGGGGGATCGGATCGTGCGCATCAACAACACCGCCATCGCCGGCGGCCAGGAGGCCGTAGCGGCCCTGGTCGAGCAGGTGAAGGCCTCCCCCAGCACCCCGCTGGCGGTGGTGGCCGAGCGCGGCCAGCGCCAGCTGGAGCTGCAGCTCACCCCCACCAACCTGGGCGGCACCGGCCGCATCGGCGCCCAGCTGCAGCCCTACGGCAACGAGGCCTACCGCCCCGCCCGCGGGCCCCTTGAGCCGATCCGCCAGGCCAACAGCGACTTCAGCGCCCTGCTGCGGCGCACCGCCGGCGGCTTCCTCACCCTGGTCACCCACTTCGGCGAAACCGCCGGCCAGGTGAGCGGGCCCGTGAAGATCGTGGAGATGGGCGCCAACCTGGCCGAGCAGGGGGGCAGCAGCCTGTTCCTGTTCACCGCCCTGATCTCGATCAACCTGGCGGTGCTCAACGCCCTGCCCCTGCCCCTGCTCGATGGCGGCCAGTTCGCGCTGCTGCTGATCGAGGGGCTGCGCGGGCGGCCCCTGCCGGAGAAATTCCAGATGGCCTTCATGCAGTCGGGCTTCGTGTTTCTGGTGGGCCTGAGCCTGGTGCTGATCGTGAAGGACACCTCCCAGCTGCCGGCGGTGCAGCAGCTGCTCGGCCGCTAGTGCCCCGCTTTCCCTCCGCGAAGCAGCGGGCGCCCGAACTGCTCCAGCTCCTGGGCGAGCTCTACCCCCATGCCACCTGCTCCCTCGATTGGCGCAATCCCTATGAGCTGCTGATCGCCACCATGCTCTCGGCCCAGTGCACCGACGAGCGGGTGAACCGGATCACACCGGAGCTGTTCGCCCGCTTCCCCGATGCGGCCGCTGCGGCCGCCGTGGAGCCGGAGGACGTGGAGCCGTATGTGAAGTCGGCCGGCTTCTTCCGCAACAAGGCCAAAAACATCGTGGCCAGCTCGCGGCTGCTGATGGAACGCCACGGTGGCGCGGTGCCGCGCACGATGGAGGAGCTGCTGGAGCTGCCCGGCGTGGCCCGCAAAACCGCCTCGGTGGTGCTGGCCTGGTGTTTCGGCATCAACGCCGGCGTCACCGTGGACACCCACGTGAGCCGCCTGGCCCAGCGGCTGCGCCTCAGCCGCAAAACCGAGCCGCGCCAGATCGAACCCGACCTGATGAAGCTGGTGCCCCAGGCCGACTGGCAGACCCTCTCGATCCGGCTGATCTTCCACGGCCGCGCCGTGTGCACCGCCCGCAAGCCCAACTGCCCCGGCTGCCCGATCGCCGACCTCTGTCCGATGGGCCAGCCGGTGCGGGGGGAGGCCAGCGGGTAAGCTCATTCATTCCGTACCGATCGCACTCCAGCCCGCATGGCGAAGAAGTCGATGATTGCGCGCGACGTAAAGCGCAAAAAGATGGTGGATCGCTTCGCCGCCAAGCGGGCTGCCCTCAAGGCCGCGTTTGAGGCAGCCGCCGATCCCATGGAGCGGCTGGAGATCCACCGCAAGATCCAGGCCCTGCCCCGCAACAGCGCCCCCACCCGGGTGCGCAACCGCTGCTGGGCCACCGGCAAGCCCCGGGGTGTGTACCGCGACTTCGGTCTCTGCCGCAACCAGCTGCGTGAGCGCGCCCACAAAGGCGAACTGCCCGGCGTGGTGAAGTCGAGCTGGTGAGCCACCGCCAGCCCGGCTGACCATCCAATTCCCCAGGGCGCCCACCAGGCGCCCTTTTTGCTGATCCCTGCCTGCTGCGTCAGTGCTCTCCGGGGTTGGCTGCCGGCTGAAAACCCGGAGCAAGGCAACAAAAACAGCAGAATTACCGCAGCTCGGCAGCAACCGCTGCAGTCCGGATGCGAGAATAAGGCTTGACAAAAAGAGATAAAGCCCAGTGCAAGGACAAACTCAGTCGATCTCCTTCGATGGTCGGGAGATCCGGCTGACCACCGGTCGGTTCGCCCCCCAGGCCGGGGGTTCGGTGATGGTTGAGTGCGGCGACACCGCGGTGCTGGTCACCGCCACTCGCTCCGGCGGCCGCGAAGGCATCGATTTCCTGCCCCTGATCTGCGACTACGAGGAGCGCCTCTACGCCGCCGGCCGCATCCCCGGCAGCTTCATGCGCCGCGAGAGCCGCCCCCCCGAGCGCGCCACCCTGATCGCCCGGCTGATCGACCGGCCGATGCGCCCCCTGTTCCCCGGCTGGATGCGCGACGACCTGCAGATCGTGGCCACCTGCCTCTCCCTCGATGAGCGCGTGCCGCCCGATGTGCTCGCCGTGACCGGCGCCTCCCTGGCCACCCTGCTGGCGAAAATCCCCTTCCACGGCCCGATGGCCGCCGTGCGGGTGGGCCTGCTGGGCGACGACTTCATCCTCAACCCCAGCTACCGCGAGATCGAGCGCTCCGAGCTCGACCTGGTGGTGGCCGGCACCCCCCAGGGCGTGATCATGGTGGAAGCGGGTGCCAACCAGCTGCCCGAGCAGGACGTGATCGAAGCCATCGACTTCGGCTACGAAGCGGTGTGCGAACTGATCAAAGCCCAGCAGAACCTCCTGAAAGACCTGGGCATCGAGCAGGTGATCCCCGAGCCCCAGGCCGTGGATGCCACCCTGCCCACCTTCCTGGAGAAGCAGTGCGCCAAGCCGATCGGCGAGGTGCTCAAGCAGTTCACGCTTAGCAAGGCCGAGCGCGACGCCAAGCTCGATGCAATCAAGGCCGAGGTGGCCGCCACGATCGCCGGCCTCAAGGACGACGACGCCGTGAAGCAGGCCGTGGCCAGCAGCGGCAAGGCCTTGGGCAACAACTACAAGGCGCTCACCAAAAAGCTGATGCGCGACCAGATCGTGAAGGACGGCAAGCGCGTGGATGGCCGCAACCTCGATGAGGTGCGCCCGATCAGTGCCGCCGCCGGCGTGCTGCCCAAGCGCGTTCACGGCTCGGCCCTGTTCCAGCGCGGCCTCACCCAGGTGCTCTCCTGCGCCACCCTCGGCACCCCCTCCGATGCCCAGGAGATGGACGACCTCAACCCGTCCACCGAGAAGACCTACCTGCACCACTACAACTTCCCGCCTTACTCCACCGGCGAAACCAAGCCGATGCGCAGCCCCGGCCGGCGCGAGATCGGCCACGGCGCCCTGGCCGAGCGGGCCCTGGTGCCGGTGCTGCCCGCCAAGGAGTCCTTCCCCTACGTGTTGCGCGTGGTGTCGGAGTGCCTCAGCTCCAACGGCTCCACCTCCATGGGCTCGGTGTGCGGCAGCACCCTGGCCCTGATGGATGCCGGCGTTCCCCTGAAGGCGCCGGTGAGCGGCGCCGCCATGGGCCTGATCAAGGAGGGCGATGAAGTGCGCATCCTCACCGACATCCAGGGCATCGAGGACTTCCTCGGCGACATGGACTTCAAGGTGGCCGGCACCGAGAAGGGCATCACCGCCCTGCAGATGGACATGAAGATCACCGGCCTCGCGGTGAAAACCGTGGCCGAGGCCGTGAACCAGGCCCGGCCTGCCCGCCTGCACATCCTCGAAAAGATGCTGGAGGCGATCGACAAGCCCCGCGACGGCCTCAGCCCCCACGCCCCCCGTCTGCTCAGCTTCCGGATCGATCCCGAGCTGATCGGCACCGTGATCGGCCCCGGCGGCCGCACGATCAAGGGCATCACCGAGCGCACCAACACCAAGATCGACATCGAGGACGGCGGTGTGGTGACCATCGCCAGCCATGACGGTGCCGCCGCCGAGGAGGCCCAGAAGATCATCGAGGGCCTCACCCGCCGCGTGTCGGAGGGCGAAGTGTTCACCGGCGGCGTCACCCGCGTGATCCCGATCGGCGCCTTCGTGGAGATCCTGCCCGGCAAGGAGGGCATGATCCACATCTCCCAGCTCTCCGAATCCCGGGTGGAGAAGGTAGAGGACGTGGTGAACGTGGGCGATCAGGTCACCGTGCGGGTGCGCGAGATCGACAACCGCGGCCGCATCAACCTCACCCTGCGCGGTGTGCCCCAGGGCGAACCGCCGGACGCCTGATCCCCATCAGCCGGGCTCTGCCCTACACGGCAAAGCCCGGATCGATCGCTTCCATGGCCTCAGCCGTGCGCTCGCAGAGAGCGGCGTGGCTGGGGCCATGGCTGGCAATCAGGCAACCGGCCTGGCGCACGTCGCCGGTGTTGTAGGTGAGCACCCGGCCATCGGCGTGGGTGAAGGCGCCGCCGGCGGCGCGCAGCACCGCGTCGGGGGCGGCCATGTCCCAGTCCTTGGGGGCACTCTTGCCGGAGAGGGAGATGTAGAGGTCGGTTTCGCCGCGCAGGATCGTGGCCACCTTGCCGCCCACGCTGCCGATCGCCTTGGTGTCGCCCAGGGCCAGCGCCGCCAGCAGCTGCTCCAGCCGCTGGTCGCGGTGGTTGCGGCTGGCCACCAGCACCAGTTCGCCCAGCTGCCGCCGCTCGCTGAAGCGCACCGGCGTGCGCGTGCCAGACCGGTCTTCACACCAGGCCTGGCCGCTGTCGCCCGCCAGCTCCTCGGTCACCCCCAGCCACAGCTGCTCCATCTCCGGCAGCAGCACCACCCCCAGCACCGGCACGCCGCGGTGGGCCAGGGCCAGGTGCACGGCGTACTCGCCGGTGCCCTGCAGGAAGTCCTTGGTGCCGTCGAGGGGGTCGAGGATCCACAGCCACTCGGCCGCCAGGGGCTCACCGGCGGTGAGCTGCTCCTTGGCGGTCTCCTCGCTGAGCAGGGTCCAGTCGGCCGTGGGGAAAGCCTGGCCCAGCCCATCGAGCAGCCAGCGGTTCACGGCCAGATCGGCAGCGCTCACCGGCCCCTCGCCGCCGTCGTCCACGCTCAGGGCCTGCGCAAAGCCGTAGGGGGGCTGTTCGCCGCGGGCATAGGCCCGCAGGATGTCGGCCGAACCCCAGCTGAGACGCCGCAGCTCCGCCAGCAGACCATCGAGGCTGATGCCGGAGGGCAGCGCCAGGGCGGGGGATGTGGAAGCGGCCATCGGCAACAGACTGGAACGTGCATTGTGCAGGAAACCGGTGCCCCAGTCCCCCGAGCCGGCCGCCGGCGTGCTCTACCTGGTGGGCACGCCGATCGGCAACCTGGGCGACCTCTCGCCGCGGGCGCGGCAAGTGCTGACCGGTGTGCAGCGGATTGCCTGCGAGGACACCCGCCACAGCGGCCTGCTGCTGCACCAGCTGGGCCTGCGCCAGGCCGGTGCGGGTGCGCAGCTGGTGAGCTTCCACCAGCACAACCAGGCCAACCGCATCCCCGAGCTGCTGGCCGCCCTGGCGGCCGGCGAGGCGGTGGCGGTGATCAGTGACGCCGGCCTGCCCGGCATCTCCGATCCCGGCGAGGAGCTGGTGGCCGCCGCCCGCGCCGCCGGCCACGGGGTGATCTGCGTGCCAGGCCCCAGCGCCGTGACCACCGCCCTGGTGAGCAGCGGCCTGCCCACGGGCCGCTTCTGCTTTGAGGGCTTCCTGCCGGCCAAGGCCAGCCAACGGCGGGCCCGGCTGCAGCAGCTCGCCGCGGAGGAACGCACCCTGGTGCTCTACGAAGCGCCGCACCGCCTGCTGGCCCTGCTCGCCGACCTGCAGGAGCTGCTGGGGGATCGCCCCCTGCAGGTGGCCCGCGAACTCACCAAGCGCCACGAAGAACAGGTGGGCCCCAGCGTGAGCGCCGCCCTGGAGCACTTCCAGCGCCAGCCACCCCAGGGGGAATTCACGCTGGTGCTGGGCGGAGCCCCGCAGCCCGCTGCCCCCAGCTGGGACCCCGAGAGCCTGCGGGCCGAACTGCAGACCCTGGTGGCCGCTGGTCTGGGCAGCAAGGAGGCGGCCCGCCAGTTGGCCGAGCGCAGCGGCCACAGCGCGCGGGAGCTCTACGCCCTGCTTCACCAATCGGCCTGACCAGGCAAACTGCCTTCATCAGGTCTGCCCGCCTGCCCACCCTCGCCCCGATTGCCATGCTGCTGCGACTGCGACTGCTGCTGGCCAGCCTGGGCGGCGGTGTGCTGCTGCTGCTGATTCTCTGCCTGGGGGCCCAGAACCTGGAGCAACGCCCCCGGCTGTGGCTGGGCTTCACCGGAACGGCTCCACTGCCAGCGGGCTTCCTGGTGGGTCTGGCCCTGGCGGTGGGGGTGGTGAGCGGCGGCTGCAGCGCCGCCCTGCTGGCACCACGGCCCGATCAGCTGCCCGGCAGGGAATAGAGACTGCCCTCAATCACCACCCGACTGATCCCCTGGGCCAGCAGGAAGGGTGCCGTGCGCTGCAACAGGCTGAGGTCGGGCAGCGGGATGACCCGCTGGCTGCGACCGCACTGGCGCTTGGCATGGCGGGGATTCACGTACACCTGCAGCGCCTGCCGCTCCGCCTCCTCCTCCGACAGGGGGCCCAGATCAGCACACTCACTCAGGGCCACCGGCTGGAGCTCCACCGTCTTGTCCACCAGCAGATAGGCCGTGGCTGGCAGCTGGGCCTCACTCAAACAGCGGCACTGCACCGGCTCCTGGCCCACCACCACCGCAGCCAGCTCATCCTCCTCATCGCCGCTGTCCTCATCGCCGCTGAATTCATCAAGATCCTCGCCATCGGTCTCCGCCTCCTCGCCGGCGAAGTCGTCGGCGTCATCGATCGCCAGCACACCGAGGCCGTCGTCGCTGTCATCGGCACCCGTGACGGGCGCCACAGCATCCTCAGCGGGATCTTCGGCGGGATCCTCAGCAGGATCTTCGGCGGCCGGTTCGAAGGCCAGGGCAACCAGAGGAGGATCAGAGGGCACCGCACCAGCCTCACCCTTGCCGCGCTGCAGCTTGAGGGCGGCGTAGTCCTCTGGGGAGAGGGCAGTCTTCACCACACGGCTCACCGTGTTGGGGCTGCACCCGAAAGCGCTGGCCAGCGCCGCAGCTGTCGCCCCCTGCCGGTAGGCGGCCACAATCTCGTCCTTCTGGGCGTCGCTCAGCCGGGAGGCCGCCATTCAGCTCTGCAGTCACACCAGCGATCCACCATAGGGGGCTTCCCGCTCCGCGGGGCTGCCCTGCGCTGCCACAATGGGCGTCATGCTCCCTTAGCTCAGCTGGATAGAGCAGCTGCCTTCTAAGCAGCCGGTCGATGGTTCGAATCCATCAGGGGGCGTTGCCGAATAGGCCACATCGCTCGGGCGACCAATCCTCGCCACGCCACCCCGCCCTGGGGTCCAGCCCCCAGTGGACAAAGCAACAACCAGGCGAGGTGCTGGCACTCGTCCGCCGTGGGGCGCGATGCAGTGCGGCACGTCATCCGAAAAAGCCGGTGCCATCACAGAGCGCGGGGTCATTTGGCACACACAGCAGCCCTGTCGTAGGAGCTGAAATGGACTGCGGACAAAAGCCAATCAGGTGCTTGCGGAAAGCACAACGTACTGCCATATTATTTTCATCACCACGGGACAGCTGCAGTCGCCGGATGAACTACTTCACAAAGCTAAAGCTTGAAACTGAAGCTTGATTGCCCACGACTCACCAAGGATCACAGGAGGCAGGGCCCAGGAGAGTAAAGTTAAAATAGGATACCCTCGGCCGACCCTGGCGGGGCAACCGCAGTCAGCATAAAACGCTGGACTTGGCACTCTTTTTTGAATCGAGAAAGCAAGCAGAATGAAACCCAATCTTTTTATAGTAGGCAGCATGAAGTGCGGCACAACAGCACTCTATGACTTCCTTGCCATACATCCAGGGATTTCCGGATCAAAGCCAAAAGAGATCCATTATTTCACCCTCAACCAAAGCAAAGACGAAGCGTGGTACCTGTCTCACTTTAAGGAAAATCCAGAGGCCCAATATTTACTAGAAGCAAGCCCAAGCTACTTCGATACCGCATGGAAAGAAGATATCCCTAGGCGCATCCAGAACTTCAACCCGGAAGCAAAGATTATAATTATGATCAGGGATCCTTTAATACGAGCCATCTCCCACTTTTACCACTTACGAACACGCGGCAAGGTTGCCGAACTACAAAACATCAGCTTCACCCAGCTTGCTCGAAGCGAATGGCCAGCAAAGGCGAATATTGCAACACTCGAAGAGTATCGATCACGCATCATGAAGTTCTCGCTTTACGCAAGGAAGATTGAGAACTATGTAAATGTATTTGGAGCCAAGAACGTGTTCCTGATTGAAAATGAAGCGATGATGACCAATGGAGAAAAGGTCGTCAATGATCTGCTGGCCAACCTCGGCCTCCACAGCCTGCCAGGATCCGTCTTGTCAAAGAAGGGATCCATGGTAGGGGTGCCCAAAAAGCCTGAAGACGAATCAGACAATCGCGAGCAATTTGAAAAAACCCATGCCCACGATTACGAGAGGGCACGTCGCATGACCACAGCAACAAGGATAGGCAACTAAACTAGCAGGCCATACATTAACAGTCTCGAAATCAACCAGAAGTCGCGGAATAATGGCTAGCGAGCTAGCCAACCCCCCAGAGCTCTTGCAGAGCTTGAACGTCAGAAAAAGTATAGTTATAATTACCCGTCCAATTATACGACATGACTGTATCTCTCGTGTCGTAGCGTGGATTAGCTCCATTGCCATAGGGGTGATCAAGGCCGAGCGCATGGGCGATCTCGTGCCTAATCAGATGCTTTTCAAACGCAGTAAGCTTGAAATCCTTCTTGTCCTTCCAAAAAACATCAAACCAGCCATTGGCACGGAAAGTGGCCCCTTCACTACCGCCAAGATTGGCAGCACATTTAATGCGAATATCAGCTGCAGAAGCAGTTTCGCTCTCTTTGTAGCTTAATCCAGTAAGGCGGTCGAGCAACCCAAAGGTACTACGGATAAAGTTAGACTCCTTCGCCGACATGGGGAGGTTTCCACGCCCCCTACCCTTGTCATTAATGTGGTATTCAACAATGCCATCTTGTCCAGAGAATGTCCAAAGACTTCTGGCCCATCCCCTGCTAATCAGTCCACGGGGATCAATCGCCCTAGAAGATCTTGAACTTGCCATCGAGGAGCTACTGGCCTGGCCGCGATCACGCACAGAGCTATCGTGGAGATGGGAATGATTGGAGAGAGCAACACTGCTCGTCATTTCATCCAAGGGCAGGCTTTCACCAGGCGTATGGCTCGAAAGAGAATGCCCCTTAGCATTGATCACACGTGCAAAACTGGCGCGATAGTCGCTGGCATTGAAGATAGGAGTATTATTGCGCCAATCTACTTCCAATTGGCCTGCTGGCAAGTCAACTTTGAGCACTCGATTTGCTAGCGTAACTGGTGCAGATTTAATCACTGCACGACCCTGCAGAAAATCCTGGTCTGGAACCCGCACTTCACCATTGACCGTGGCGATTGGCCATGAATTGATCCGAGAAGCGCGATAGTCAGACTGGCCCCAGCGAGCCGTAATTGTATCTCCCTTTACATTTGTGTACGAGACATAGGGTGCTGGGGTATTGAGGTTGACGGTCAAAGGCGAAGACAGAACAGCGCTGCGGAACTGAGCGAAAGATGAGAATTGATCAACCGTGGCAATGTCAGAAATGATGGCATTTGTCGCACCCGAACTTCTCACCACGTTCATATCTGAGAAGTCGCCCGTGTGCACCGTGTAAGGATTCCACGGACGAATTGCGATGTAGGTCTCCTGCTCACGCAGGAAGATCCAGCCATTAGTCTGCACCACTTCATCAGCTGCTTTCGGGTAACGAATCCAAGCCTGCTGAATGAGATTGCTGCGGTATTGATTACGCAAGGCCTCAAAATCCGAGCGTGTTCGACCAGCAAAGGGATCGACTTTGGGGATATTAAACAGCGAGATTAGAGTTGACTCATGCTGAACATTCTGCTGGAAGGGTGAACTTCTTGCCAGCCACTTGTACTGGTTGGAATTGGTTCTCCAGTAGGGGTGGTGAAAAACAATAGTATTTTGATTATCGGTACTCTTGTAGATGATTTCCATGCCCATTCGTTCACTGAGACCATTATTGATCTGCTGCGTGAAGACACCACTGCCCACAGCAAATCGTTCCTCACGATAAACGGTACGCAAGGTATCGCCTGGGGCCCCCTTGGCAAACTCTCCAAATGCAGGCACAGATGATTGCAGTGTGTATGGCTCGATTCCGCTGCCCCGCGCCAACGCCGAGAACAGCGCAGGAGGCCGCCAAGTGGAGAGGGCCGATGTCACGGTAAAGTGCTTGGCCTCGTCTCGAGCACCAGCATTGGGACCAGAGCCCACAAAGGCAGCCGTAGTTTGCGAAGACGTATTCATCGTCTCAGCCCAGTAGAGCCAATACAACGCCTTAATTTGGTTGTTTATAGATATATTTTTTTGAGCATCGACAATCGGTGAAGACGCGGGCCGATTGTAAGGTGCAATGGTGGAACCATTGAAATAATTAGCGGCCATATCTGCCACGTGGAACGTTAGCGCTGCATCTGCGGCCGCCTTCAACTCAGGATCAGTTGTATTATTATAGAGTGCTTGCAATGCATGAAAATGGAGCGGCAGGTAATTTGGGGACAGGTTCTCATGGTAGCCTTTGCTATAATAACTCTTGAGAGTGGTCAGAAGTCCCGCCTTCGCTAGTTGCCCTAACTCTGCACTGTTTATACGCCTACGCCTAATACTGTCAAACCAGCCGGTCTCATTTGGCCAAAGCTGAGAGAAGAGATAAGCGCCAACATACTTAATCAAGAAGATATTTTCCGTTCCGTGACCTAGAACATCTCCTTTCTTGAGAACTGGAAGAATAATTGAATTTCGCTCTTGGAGAGTGAATCGATCCCAGTACTTGGAAAGAATCCATCCAGCTCCAGCTGGCATAAAAGCATAATTCGTACTTCCGGTCCTAAACAGGTTGACAAACCGATTGATAGGGGCTCGATCATTAGGATTCAGATGGAGGCGGGTAAGCACATCGGCCCAACCAAACTTCTGGGCCTCGATGCCATTGGGATATTTAGGTGCACCAATCGTGAAGTTGCGGTAGGTATTGATCATCCACGCAGCCCGACCCTCAAGGGCTGCTGACAGGTTTAGAACATCATCATCTTTAATTGCCGTGGTATTTTCGGAGCCATTATCAGCAAAAATAACTCCAGTACCATCATCCTTAATTATTGCAGTTCCCGTGGACGAAGCATCATCTCCTCCAGTGACAACCAGATCAAAAGTTTCGTTATTATCGAGATGGCCATCTTTAACTAGTGCAGTGCGAACTAGGAGGTCAGTTGCCGTATCGCTGAGAGAGGCCCGGAAAGGGCCGTTATAGCTAATCCAGCTTTCACCATCATCAAGTGAGTATTGAAGAGATCCCGCATTATAATCGAGGCGACCATTAAGACCTATGCTGCCATGGCCGATTGCAGTTCCATCAACCAGAGAAAGACTGAGCAATCGTCCACTGATATTGCCAACCGAGAACACAGCGGAAGGGGAGCCCTCATTAACAATTGGGCTGGAGACTGTGATTGGTCGATCGTCATCTTTCTCGGCCGAAGAGTCCTCATTGCCACTCTCGTCATAGATCACGCCTGTTCCGTCATCTGCAATCGTCGCCGTACCGCTCACGGCTGCACGGCCGCTCGCCATCACCTGCAGCTCAAGCGTTTCTGCTCCCTC
>JBIIDV010000072.1:0-13442 GCA_044238185.1 Prochlorococcaceae cyanobacterium
GATGCGGCGTACTGGTAGTTCAGAGCCTGAGTCATGAGGCATAACCAGCCCCTCGAGTGGACAGGCCGTCGTTCAATCGCTGCCCAGCCTCCACATACCTCCTGCCTGCCACTCAGGGGCAGCGTTATCCGTATCGGGCAAGCCGCTGACCGGAAGCTGCAGCTGGTACCGATAGGCAGTACTATGGAGGGATGAAGCGGAAGCACCAGCGCGCACTTGAGCTGATCTTCTCCCGACCAGTTAACGGCAGCGTGCCGTGGAGGGACATTGAAGCCCTTTTTCAAGAGCTTGGCGGTGAGGTTACTTAGGGAGGACAGACCGTTCACGACCCAGGTCGGGTCTGCCTGCTTGGTGAACACTGCGACTGGTTTGGGGAGGGGCGGGCCTGACGGTGCCCCTGGATCTGGGGGGCTCGAGGGTCAGCGGAGTCGGCGACGACGGTAGCGAGATCGCTCTCTTTCATGAGCAGCAGGGCGTGAACGCTTGGGTCTGCACGCACCAAAGCGCTGAAGCACGTCCCAGCTGATTGACACACTTGTGCTCTCTTCCCCATCGACGATCGGTGCAGCAAAGGGGTTAGGCTTGTTGAAGCTTCTGCCCAACCAACGCAGAAGCCTGCACAG
Organism: Prochlorococcaceae cyanobacterium; assembly: GCA_044238185.1. Taxonomy (GTDB): domain Bacteria; phylum Cyanobacteriota; class Cyanobacteriia; order PCC-6307; family Cyanobiaceae; genus NIES-981. Next base: position 624 of record JBIIDV010000072.1, read on the forward strand.
ACACGTATGCATCCTGCCGCAAAACCTTCCGCCCAAGGCGTTGGTGGTTCTGAGCCAACGCGTCTCGGGCAATTCGGGGATTGGGGCGCTTACACAGCAAACCCCAGCGGACGGAGGACCTATTTCGCGCTCGCCAAACCGGTGAAGTCCGAGAGCGTGCCGCCGAACCTGCCACGCACCGACACCTTCGTCTTCATCTCCTCGCGCCCAGCCGAGAACGTCCGCAACGAGGTCTCGGTGATGTTCGGCTTTGTTTTGAAACTGAACGTGGATGCCGAGCTGGAGATCGGGGGCGTGAGCTTTTCAATGGCCACCGAGGGCGACAGCGCCTGGATCAAGAACCCCGCCGACGAATCGCGGCTCGTCGAATTGATGCTCAAGACCAGTGACATGACAGTGAAGGGCGTTTCGTCGCGCGGCACCAGGTCCTCCGATGTGTATTCAATGAAGGGGCTGGACCAGGCACTCAACCGCATCGCTCAGGAGTGCCGCTGATCCATCGCTTCATGCGGGGCGCCGGTGGGCAAGATGCCCGGCGCTCTCCGCAATCGAACGGCCATGGGCGTAGAGAACTGGCAGGCACCCAGCTGAAAGGAGCGTCCCGCTACTGAGCCCCAGGTCGCCGGGTCTGATCCACAGTCGCCCCCTCTTTGGACCCATCGGGAGGCAGACTCAGGTTCGACCAACCCTTTCCCCCTTGCCACCCCCGCCGAGCGGATCATCGTTGCCCTCGATGGCATGGATGGGGCTGGGGCCCTGGCCCTGGCCGCTGCGATTCCGCAGCTGCGCTGGGTGAAGGTGGGCCTGGAGATGTTCACGGCGGACGGACCCGAGGTGGTGCGGGCGCTGCGGGGGCAGGGCAAGCAAGTGTTTCTGGATCTCAAATTTCACGACATCCCTGCCACCATGGCCGGCGCCTGCCGCAGCGCCGCCCTACTGGGCGCCAGGCTGATCACGGTGTACGCCTGTGCGGGCAGCGTGGCGCTGCGGGCTGCCCAGGCCGCTGCAGAGGAGGGGGCTGAGGCAGCGGGATGTCCCTCTCCCACCCTGCTGGCCGTCACCGTGCTCACCAGCTGGCAGCCCGCCCGCTTTGCCAATGAACTGGCCATGGTCGAGCTTGTGGAGCCGTATGTGCCGCGGTTGGCGGCGTTGGCAGCTGCTGCGGGGCTGGGTGGGTGCGCCTGCTCCCCCCTGGAGGCGAAGGCCCTGCGTGCCGCCCACCCCGAACCCTTTGCCCTGGTGACCCCAGGCATCCGCCCGGCGGGAAGTGCCAGCGACGACCAGGCCCGGGTGATGACACCGGCCCAGGCCATCGCTGCTGGCGCCAGTCAGTTGGTGATCGGCCGGCCGATCACGGCTGCCCCCGATCCAGCAGAGGCCTTTGCAGCCTGTTGCGCGGAGCTGGGTGTTTACCTAGGCTGCCTGCCTGCCACACAGGGGCAGCGTTATCCGCATCCAGCAAGCCGTTAACCGGAAACCCCGCCTGGTACCGTTAGGTAGTATCATGGTGAAATGAAGCGGAAGCACCAGCGCACCCTTGAGCTGATCTTCTCCCGTCCCGTAAGCGGCAGCCTGCCGTGGAGGGACATCGAGGCCCTTTTTCAGGAGCTTGGCGGGGATGTCAGCGAGAGGGCGGGCAGCCGAGTCGCGGTCGTTCTGTTTGGCGAAGTCAGGGTCTTCCACAGACCCCATCCATCGCCCGATACAGACAAGGGTGCTGTTGCTTTGATCCGCAAATGGTTTGAAGAACACGGAGTGACACCATGAATCTCATGAATGTTGATGGCTACCACGCCAAAATTGACTACGACGAGCAGACGGATAGGTTTCGTGGGGAAATTCTGGGGCTTTCTGGAGGGGCGGATTTTTATGGGTCCAGTCCTGAGGAGCTTCGCCGAGAATTCAAAAGGTCATTGGATGTCTTTCTTGAGGTCTGCAAGGAACAAGGAATCGAGCCACGTAGACACTATTCTGGAAAGTTTAATCTTCGGATTCCACCTGAACTACATGAGAAGTTGGTGATGACTGCGGAGGCGCAGGGCAAGAGTCTCAATTCGCTTGCTCAGGAAGCACTTCAGAGAAGTGTCTCTGCGTAGAGGAACGGATAACATCAAGATACAGAAGACGGGAGCAAAGGCTGGCTACTATGCTTGGATTCACTCCCGCTTATGATCTTGGCGTTAGGCGGGTGGCTTATCTACATACAAAGGAGGACATTTCTCCGATCTATCAACAATTGGAAGCTTTGGCCATCGATTATATCCAATCTCAGGATCATTGGATCTGTAAAGACAGATCATCTCTACCTCCTTTGCGGAAAGCTCGGCCTCAGTCGCAATATCAGACTGCCACAGAATCTCCTTTCTCAAGGTGTAGTCTCTGCGAATATGATCTGGAAGTGCTTCAAAGTCAGCATTAACAATATTCATGTCAGGGCTACCCATGTATCGGGCGCTCCCAATGCTGTCCTTACCTATGTAGATCTTGCCTGTTGGATATGTTATCTTGTATACCTGCTTCATGAGGGGGTGCTGCTGTATGACCCGAAACTCATTGCCTCTGCAAAAAAGGAGCACGAGGCCCGTGCCTGTAGGCCGTTTGGGCTTTAACCTTAATGCTGTGGACTATACCGCCTAACACAGCCATTCACCTGAGCCGCAGCCGAAGACGATCAGCTCGTCAGGTACCGCTACGCGCAGTTTCTGCGCCGACTGTGGGAGCGGACTGTTCCACCGCAATGCGGCCATCCTCCCTGGACTTGTAGACGTGCAAACATCCACGCTTGATGACCCTGACGCGCTCCCGCCTACATTGCGAATGCAGGCAGCTGAACGACTCAACTGGATGAATCATGTTCATGAACATCCCGAAGTCAAGAGATATCCGTTGTAGCCGAAGGGTGCCACATCTCAGCCGGACAATTCAGCTACAGCGAGCCTCATGAGCACCCTCGAAGAGAGTAAAGCTGGATGACAGCAGCTGCCGCCGGCCGAGCGGGCCGAATGACAGGCCAGGGCCTGTCATTCGACGCAACGCACTGGGACCAGCAGATGGAGGATGACATGACGAAAGTCAGGTTCTTCGTTATGCGGCATCGCGCCAGTCCGCGCTTCTGGGCTTGAGCGTCGAACATCAAATCAATGATGTCGATTCGATCCCAGCTCCGTGTACACCCCGAACAGGGCATGGATCCCACGAACGGCCCATCAGGGCGCAGAGGCGGCGGGAGGAGCCAGCAGCACTTCCACATGCTCCTGCTCCTGGGGATCGTTGCGGGCCACGATGGCGATGGCCGGCTCCGTGGCGCTGAGGTTGATCGGCTGGTGCGGAACCCCCGGCGGAATGAACAGAAAATCGCCGGCGCGGTTCACCACCCGCTGCTCCAGGCGCTCGCCGTAGCGGGTTTCCACCGTGCCCTGAATCAGATAGATGGCCGACTCGGAACCCACGTGGCGATGGGGTTCGGCACGGCCGCCGGGGGGAATCACCACCCGGTTCATCGACAGCCCCCGGGCGCCGCTGTTGGCGCCGGAGATGCCCACGAACTGGCGCAGGCCCTGGCGCGAGGCCGTGGTGGTTTGCGGCCGCACGGTGACGATGGTGCGGCCGTCCGGAGTGCCGATCACCTCCACGCCGCCGGGATCGGTGATCTGGGCCCGCAGCACAACCGCGGAGGCGATCACGCCAAGACAGGCCCCAAGGCCGAGCAAGCAGAACCGGGCACGCTTCAGGTCTCTTCCAGCCATCGGCATCGCCCACTCAGGCGCTCAGCCCCAGCTCCCGCTCCATGCCCGCCACCACCACATCGGTGACCAGCTGGATGCGGTAGCGGCAGTGCTGGGTGGTGGAGCAGTCGAAACTGCCGTGCTCCCAGTACTTGTTGCTGCCGGCGCCGCCGCCGCACAGGCCGAAATACTCGCAGCTGCTGCGGCAGCGCTCCACGCCGGCGGCGATCTCCGCCGCCACCCGCTCGAATTTGGGGCTGGCGGCCATGGCCTCGAGGCTGCTGCTGAGCACATTGCCGAAGCTGAAGTCGCCGTACTCCGCCGTGGTCACCGACAGCAGCTCGGGATCAAAGGTGGACGTGTTGCCCGCCGCATCCACATTCACGATCACGAACGGGGTGTTCATGTCGGTGGCGGCCAGGCGGGCGCCGCTGCTGGCCAGGCTGGCCACGCCATCGAATTCGCGGATGCGCAGGCGATCGGGCTGCTCGCGGCTGCGCCGCCAGATCACCGCCATGAAGGCGCGGTAGCGCTCCTCCAACGCCAGCCGGGCCGCGCCCGTGGCATCGAGGCTGGAGTGGGCGTTGGCCCCTTCGGTTTCCTCCATGTTGAAGCCCACGTCGGTGATGCCGTGCTCCAGAAAGAAGTCGGCCATCGCCTCGGCGTGATTCAGGGATTCGGCAGTGAGCACGCAGATCACCTGGCAGGGGATCTCACGCCGCTGCAGCCAACCGATGCCACGCATCACAGCGGCGTGGGTGGGCAGGCCAGTGCGGGTGACCCGGTGGGCGTCGTGCAGAAACGCCGGGCCGTCCATGCTCACGCCCACATGGATGCCGTTGCGCGCCAAGCAGTCGCACCAGGCGGCATCGATCGTGGTGGCGTTGGTCTGCAACGACTGCACGATCGTGCTGGGCGGCAGCCCACGGCGCTCCAGCAGGGCATGAATGCGGGCCGTGGCCTCGTCGTAGAAGGCGATCGGCATGGTGAGCGGCTCGCCCGCATGCCACAGCAGGGTGAAACCGCCCGCAAACCATGGGCTGTCAAGCACCCGCTGCACGGCCGCCTCCAGCACCTCAAACGCGATGCGGCTGCGGTTGCCCCGGTCGGGCAGGTAGCAGTAGTCGCAGTCGAGGTTGCAGAAGGGGGTGGGCTGGATCACCAGCAGCCGCACCGGGCCATAGGCCTCAGCCCCCATCACCAGGCGTTGCGGAAACCACCATTGCGGAAACCGCCGTTGTGGAAGCCGCCATTGCGGAAGCCACCATTGTGGAAGCCGCCGTTGCGGAAGCCGCCGTTATAAAAACCACCGTTGCGGAAACCGCCGTTCACCCAGCCGGCCGCCGGGGCATTCACGAACACGTAGGAGAGGGCGTCATCCGGCAGGGCTTCTGCGCCATCCGCCCCAACAGCGGCCTGGGGTTCGCGCTCGCGCACGGCCTCGCCGATCCGCTGCAGCCGCTCCTCGAGGCTGAGGCTCTGGGCCTGCTGCGGCTGGGGCTGCGGCTGAGTGGCAGCCAGGGCCAGGGCCGCCGCGCCATCGAGCGGCAGGGTGAGCAGAAACAGCAGGCCGAACAGGCGGGAGCGGGAAAAGAACGCCATGGCAGAGAACCGAGGAAGAGGAGACGGAAGTCAGGAAACGGAATGCGGGCAGCGAGGCCGCGTTCAGGGAGCCGGAGCAGCGGCGGGCACGATGCGGATGGTCTCGACGCCGATCAGCACCCCCTCGAACATCAGCCGCAGGCGGGCAGAAGGAATGCCGATGGCACTATCAGGACCGAGGGTGCGGTTCACCGCTGCCACGGTCTTCGGCTCACCATCGAGGTAATCCTGCAGCATCCGGGCGATCGCCAGATTCACCTGATGGCGATAAGCGGAATCGTTCTGGGGCACCAGACAGGCCACGCCGTACACCTCGTAGGGCAGCTCCGGGGTGAGGATCAGTCCCTTGGCTCCCCGGCTCTGCACCAGGCCAGTGAGCACAATCGAATCGCCGACCACGCCCTCCACCTTGCCGGCCTGCAGGGCGGTGAGCGCCGCCGGCAGACTGTCGAACAGCACCGGTCGAGCCTTGGGCTGCAGGCCCTGCAGTTCACCATCGGCAACCGAGCCCCGCACCACGCCGATCGAACGGCCGGCTAGGCCCTCGGGAGAGCCGTCAAAACGACCGGCTGGCGCCAGCAAGCGCAGGCCGGAGAAGCCGATGGACAGCGAGTGGTCGATGCGCATGTCCTGCTCCCAGCTGAACGGGAAGCCGCAGGCCAGATCGGCCTTACCGGTGCTGAGGGCCTGAATCGGGCTGGAGCCCGCCGGCACCGGCTGGAAGCGCACCTTCACCGGACGGCCCACGGCCCTGCTCAGCTCTGCGGCGATGCGCTCGGCCACCAGAACGGCGTAGCCCTCGGGCTGGCGGCCGGGCTGGGCGCTGAGCAGGGGCGGCAGATCGCCGTAGCCACTGAGCACCAGTTCACCGCTGCGGGCGACCCGGTCGAGCACGTTGGCCGCTCGAGCCGGCAGCGCTGGGCCAACCAGCATCAGACCAGCGGCACAGGCGGTCGCGACGCGGGCAGTGATCCGGGAACGACCGAAACGGAACACGTGGATGCAGTGAAGAGAGTATGGGCAGTCTGCTGAGCGGATCGCCGCCCGTCGAGCGGGGCGGCGCAAACCGTTACCCCTGACGCCCATCGCCTACACCCAGTCGAGCTCGAAGCGCATGCTCAGATCCAGCCAGTGCGAGCGGGTCACCGGTGCACTGGTGGAGATCAGGTCGATGCCGCTGGCGGCCACGGCGGCCAGGGTCTCGGGCTGAACGCCTGAGGCCTCCAGCACCAGGGGCGTTGCGCCGGCGAGCTGGCGCAACCGCGGCACCAGCGCTGCCAGCTCAGCCGGGGCGAATTCATCGAGCAGCAGCCCATCGGCGCCGGCCCGCACCGCCGCCTCGGCCTCCGCCGCGGTCTCCGCCTCCACGATCACCCGGGCCGGCCAGGGGGCGGCAGCCCGCACCGCGGCGATCGCCGGCCCCACGCCACCGCTCCAGGCCAGGTGGTTCTCCTTGAGCATGGCGGCATCGTCGAGACCGAGGCGGTGGTTGAGGCCGCCACCGCAACGCACGGCGTATTTCTCCAGCACCCGCAGGCCCGGAGTGGTCTTGCGGGTGTCGGCCAGGCGCACGCCGGTGCCCGCCAGCTCCTTCACCAGAGCAGCGGTGGCGGTGGCCACACCGCTCAGCCGCATCGCCAGATTCAGGGCCGTGCGCTCGCCGGCCACCAGGGCGGTGGCGGCGCCCTCCAGCTCCAGCAGCCGCTGGCCGGCGCGCACCGGCTCGCCGTCGGCCACCAGCAGCCGCACCTGCACCTGCGGGTCGAGCAGGCGAAACAGGGGCTCCACGAGCACGCCGCCGCAGAACACGCCATCGGCCTTGCACAGCCAGTGGGCGCGGCCCGGGCGGCCCACCACTGCCGCAGCGGTGAGATCGCCGCGGCCCAGGTCTTCGGCCAGCCACTGCTCCAGCTGGCGCAGCAAGAGCGGGGTGAACGGCAGCAGCGCGGCGGCGGGGGCTGCCATCAGAGCCAGTAGCCGGGGGGCAGCTGGCCTTCATCGAGGGCTGGCCAGGCACCGAAGCCGCTGAGGGCGGCCCCGATCAGCTCCAGCAGACTGCGGGGCTGCTCCAGCTCCTTGCGGGCCGCCCACTCCGCCTCCTGCACCTCGTTCTCCGGCAAGGCGAGGGCCTCGAGCAACTGGCGATAGGCCCACTTCTCGGCGGGGTTGATCGCCGCGGCATCGCCGGGTCGCTGGTTGCTGCTCACCATCTGCAGGGCCAGTTTCACCGCCAGCTGGCGCTGGTCGCCCCCGTCCAGGGCGGCCACCAGCGGCGCCAGCTCCGTGGCCGAGGGGGGCTCGGTCGCCAACACGGAGGCCGTGGCCGCAGCAGCACTGCCGGCATCGGCCGGCAGCAGGCGCTGCACGAGTTTCTCCAGCAGCTCGCGCTCCTCGGCGGCGAAGTCGCCATCGGCCCAGGCCACCCAGCAGACAATGCGCAGCAGGGCCCGCTGGGCGTCGCTGAGGCAGTCGAGCGGATGGGGTGACGCTGAGAAGGCGGGATCGGCAGGCATCGGCTGAGGGGCGGAGAGCAGGAAGCCAGCCCCATTGTTCTCCGCGGTCAGCGCTGGTGCTGCAGCAGGCCCAGGGTGAGGTTGCTGGGATCGGTCTGCAGGTAGAAGTAGCCGCCGCCGCCGGCCAACGCCACCACGCGGTAGTTGTAGGCGGTGCCGAGGGTATCGCGCTGGGTCATGGTGCCCAGGCAGTCGCTGCCGAGCTGGAGCTGGCCGCTGTAGCCGGCCCGCTCCAGCTGGCCGCCATAGCTGGACACGGCCCAGCCCTGCACGATGCCGTCAGCCCACCATTCCCGCTGCACCACGGCATTGGCCTGCCAGCGCCCGCCCCGCCAGCTGCGGCCCTGCTGCTGACTGGTCACCAGGCCATCGAGCAGGGCGGGCGTGCAGGCGGTGTCCGGCTGGGACACGTAGCGGAGCGAGAGCACCTCATCGGGGGCCAGCACGAGCGAGGCACGGGGCAGGCCCCGCTGGTCGAGCGCCACCGCCTCGGCCATGGCAGTCACCCTGGTGCCTGCGGCTCCGGATCCGCTGGGCTCCAGCCGGCGTTCCACCGTGGCCCAGCAGTGGGCATCGGCCTTCCAGAGCCCGCTGCTGCGGGCCTCCTCAAAGCGTTGGCCCTGGCGGCGGTAGAGCACCCCCTCCACCCGACCATCGGCATGCCAGCGCTCCTGCAGCAGCACCGCCACCGGCTCGCCGCGATGCTCGCCGCTGCCCAGCAGCACGTAGCGGCCAGGCCGGGGAGCCGCGCAGCTTTCCAGACCCGCCGGCGGAGCAGCGGCAGCGACCGGCAGCGGCAGCAGGGCTGTCAGCAGGGCAAGCCGGAGGGCACGGAACGGCATGGGCAGCGGGGCCAATCAACCATCACAGGGTCTAGACCCGTTGGAGCGATTCGGCCAGGCAAGCGGTTACTTGCCGATGCAGAAACGGGCAAAAACCCGATCCAGCACCGCCTCACTCACCTCCTCACCGGTAATTTCGCCGAGGCTGCGCACGGCGGCGCGCAGGTCGATCGTCCAGAAATCCCAGGGGAGCTGCTGATCCGCAGCCGCCAGCGCGCGCTCCAGGCTGGTCGCCGCAGCCATCGCCAGTTCCCGCTGACGGTTGTTGAGGGCCATCTGCAGCCCCTCCAGGGGTCCGGCGCCGCAGCAGCGCAACAACTCGGCCTCCACCGCCGCCAGTCCCTCGCCACTGAGGGCGCTCATGCACACCTGGGCCGGGGGCGCCGCCGCTCCGGCCGCCACACCCGCCGCATCGGCCTTGTTGCCCACCACCAGCAGGGGGGCACCGGCGGGCACCTGCTGGCGCAGGGCCTCGTCGTCGGCCGTCCAGCCGGCCTGGAGATCGAACAGCAGCACCACCACATCCGCGGCGGCCAGCGCCTCGCGGCTGCGGGCGATGCCCAGCTGCTCCACCCGGTCGCTGGTGGGGCGGATGCCGGCGGTGTCCAGCAGGGTGAGCGGCACCCCATCGAGCACCAGCTCGCTTTCCAGCAGGTCGCGGGTGGTGCCGGGCAGGTCGGTCACGATCGCCCGCTCCCGCCGGCTGAGCCGGTTGAGCAGGCTGCTCTTGCCCACATTGGGCCGGCCCACGATCGCCACCCGCAGGCCATCGCGCAGCAGGGCTCCCTGACGGGCATCCGCCACCAGTTGATCGAGCTCAGCCCGCACCGCCGCCAGCTCGGCCGCCACCGCCGCCCCATCCAGGGGCGGCAGGTCCTCCTCGAAGTCCACCCGGGCCTCCAGTTCGGCCAGCTGGTCGAGCAGGCGGCCCCGCAACGCCGCCATGCGCCGCTGCAGGCCGCCATCGATGCCGGCCATCGCCAGCTGGGCGGCCCGACGGCTGCGGGCACTCACCATCTCGCCGATGGCCTCAGCGCGGGTGAGATCGAGGCGGCCATTGAGAAAGGCGCGCTGGCTGAACTCCCCGGGCAGGGCGCGGCGCGCCCCCGCCGCCAGCACCAGCTCCAGCACCCGCCGCACCGCCACCAGGCCGCCATGGCAGTGCAGCTCCACCACGTCCTCCCGGGTGAAGCTGCGGGGCGCCAGCATCAGCACCAGCAGGGCCTCATCCACCCGCTCACCGCTGGCCGGATCCAGCACGTGGCCGTAGAGCACCCGGTGGCTCTCCCACACCTGCCGTCCCGGTGCAGCGAACAGGCTGCGCCCGATCGCCAGCGCCCGGGGCCCGGAGATCCGTACGATCGCCACACTGCCCTGGCCGGGCGCCACGGCCGTGGCCACGGCGGCAATGGTGTCAGCCGCTCCCGCTGAAAGTTCTGCCATGCCCCCATTTCAGCCCCCCATCCCCTCCCTGGGGGCTGCCCTCAGCCGCCTCGGGGAGCGCGCCAGAGCACTGGTGACCTGGCTCTGGGCCCAGGAAGGCAGCCATGGCCAACGGGCCCGGGGGCTGGCAGCGGGGATCTTCTGTGGCTGTTTTCCCTTCTTCGGACTGCAGACCCTGCTGGGCATAGGGCTGGCCAGCCTGGTGCGGGGCAACCACCTGCTAGCCGCCGCCGGCACCTGGATCAGCAACCCCTTCACCTACGTGCCCCTCTACTGGTTCAACTACCAGCTGGGCTGCTGGCTGCTGGGACCGGGCCAGGAATGGCCGGGGCTCGGGGCCCTGCAGGCCGAGGGCCTGAAGCAGCTGGGCTGGAGCGTGGCCAGCCGCCTGCTGCTGGGCTCCACCCTGGTGGGGGTGGTGTGTGCTCTGGGCGGCGGCTGGCTGTACTGGTGGTGGCTGGAGCGGGAGCAAGGTCAGCGGGGCTGACACTGTGCGCCCGGCTCAGGCACTGCCTGCACCCGGGCAGAGCATCAGATCGATGCACCCACCCGTGGGCTCGGCCCATTCCCTGAATTCCGCCGCCAGGGCGCGCTGCTCCGGGGCATGGGACTGGAGCTGCTGCAAGCGGTCATGCACCTGGGCAAGGGTGTGATCGATCAACTGGGCCGCCTGTTCGGAGGTCATGGGGGAGGGCACTGCTGAGGGCGTCGTAGGTGGACTGCTGGGGGGCTGCTGTCGCTTTTGCCACGTCCATTGCCACAGGTGGGCAGACCCTCACACAACCACCAAGCGAAACAGCTGCCACTGGAGGCCATGGACCCATCACTTCCCTCAACGTGGTGAGACACAACAGGTGGGCGCCTGCACGTGTAGCGATCAAACAGGACGGTGAGTGGTGGTCGCCATCGCGGTCGCCACTGGACTCGCAGACCGCGGCGGTTGCACGGCCCAGCCCAGCAAGGGTTGCATCGGAACCAGTGGCAGGGCGTTGCTGGGGTGAGCGCGATCGCGGAATGGACACGCTCAACAGCAGCCCCTACAGGACCAGAGGGGGGAGAAGGTAGAAGAGGGGAAGCAGGAGCAGGTTGAGATGACACTCACCAACCCAGACATCCCACAGCCATGCCCAGTCAGCCCCATGGGGGCACGACCCAGCGGCGGGAGCGACAGCCGTCCTTAGCAGTCCCCGGACGCCGCAACCCAACGAAAACGCAAAGCACTTGCTCCAGCCCCACAACTTCCCAGGAAAACCGGCCCACCTGGAAAGGCGCTGACAACAGGTCCTGTTGACTGCCGGTGCGCGTCAAATCGCAGACGTTTGGCGCAGCATTGGGCGCGCAAAGCTGGTAAGACACAACAACGAGCCGCCATCACCAGAGCTCGGCGACGTACCGCCAATGGAGCACAGCCACGCCTCCCTTCAGAGCCGGTGGTGCCTTGAACAGACCCAAAATCTCCAGGGATCACCGGCGCGACCATGAGATTGGGATCCCGCCGCAACGCCTGCAGACAAACACTCACAAACATGCGGTAAAATTCGGCTGCTTATCAACAGCGCACGGGTCCGCCTGAACCCTCACTCTCAATTCCTGGATTAATTTTTTTGCATTACGGCCAATGATGCGGAGACCCGGCAATCACAACTCTCGTAGAACGACTGACAGGCCCATTTCAAACCAACACCGGCCCGCACGCACTCCTCGGCCACCTTGCGCCGTAGCGCCGTCAAGGGCTTGCATAGAACCAGGTTCTCCCTGGACATCGCAAATTACCATCCAATCGCGCAGGCCAGAGTTAAAGAGCACAGGGTTATGAAACTGATCCTTCTCAAGAACCATCCAAAGGATCAGGCACGAAGCATGTTTTTGTACCATGACATGCTCTACAACTATTTTACGGCCAAGGGCATCGAGTGCGAGAGCGTTACTCCGGCAGAGTTCATCTCAAGACCCATCAAGAGCGCAGAGGGGTGGGGGCGATTTGTTGTTTACATCGACAAGTTCATCCTATCGCCCTTCACCATCAGGCGAAAAATTCGCAGCGCGCGAAAAAATGGCAATCAGGACGTCATTGTTCACATCATTGATCAAGGGAATGCATATTTCACTTCATACCTTCAAGATATACCCCACCTCGTGACTTGTCACGACGCCTTCGGGATGCGTTCGGCATTTGGCCTCGAACCCCTCAACAAACGCGGAAAGCTGGGCCGTCTTTATCAGAATAGAATCCTTTCAGGACTCAAGAGTGCATTCCAAATAGCCTGCATCTCGGATTTCACTAGGTCTCAGATTGAAGAGCTAGGCGTACCCGGCAAAAAGTGTCGTGTCATTTATAATGGCCTCAACTATTCATACAAGCCCATGCCAAAAGCACGGGCTTCGGCCGTTCTCTCTAACCTGTTCGCCAGTCGCAACATTCCCGCACCAAGCACGGGCTTCATTTTTCACCTCAGCGGCAACGGCTGGTACAAAAACCGAAAAGGGGTAATTCTGGCCTATTCGCATTTAGTCAGAATCGTTGATCGTGCTCCAGCGCTCATCCTGGCTGGTACCCCACTCACTCAAGAGCTCCAGGATCTGATCCGCGAAAAAGGCCTATCAGAGCACGTTTTCCAATGCCCAAACAGCACCTCTGAAGAGCTCAATGCACTGTACAATCAGGCAGAGTTTCTCTTCTACCCCAGTGTGCGG
>JBIIDV010000101.1:0-36919 GCA_044238185.1 Prochlorococcaceae cyanobacterium
AACGATTGATCCAACCCCTGATAGCACAGTTGAATCCAATGAAACTGTTGCTTTAACACTTGCCTCTGGTACTGGCTACACCATTGGTACTGCAGGAGCTGTTACAGGCACGATTACCAATGATGATTTTGCTCTGCCATCGATTACCCTGGCAGTCTCTCCTGCGTCTGTTTTGGAAAATGGTGCTACAAATCTTATCTATACCTTTACACGCACTGCTCCAACCACCAATGCCCTAACCGTCAACTACAGCATTGCTGGTACTGCAGTCACCGGTGACTACACCGGTGCAACACCAGGCACAGGTAAAACGATTACCTTTGCAGCTAACTCTGCTACAGCAACCCTAACGATTGATCCAACCCCTGATAGCACAGTTGAATCCAATGAAACTGTTGCTTTAACACTTGCCTCTGGTACTGGCTACACCATTGGTACTGCAGGAGCTGTTACAGGCACGATTACCAATGATGATATTATCGGCACAGCCAACGCTGACACCCTCACGGGTACCACTAAGGCCGAGTTTATAGATGGCCTTGCTGGTCGTGACATCCTCACAGGCGGAAGCGGGCCTGATGTGTTTGGCTTCCGCTTTACCCAATCCACCGTCACAGCACCCGATCGTATTACCGATTTTCAGTTCGGCTCCGACAAGATCGACCTCTTCTCTTCCACCGGTTCAGCACTTGCCACACCTCCTGCCTTCTCCAGGGCAGCCAACAACAGCATAGCTACCACTCTCAGTGCCTTGGCTACTGCCGTCTACACAGATGCCAACGGCTTAAGCGTTGGCAATCAAGCCCTTGCTGCTAACGCAGCTGCTGTAGTCACAGCGACCAACACAGCCATTGCGGGTACCTACCTACTCATGAATGACGGCACCGCAAGTCTGAACACCACCAACGACCTGATGATCAATATCACAGGCTTTAGCGGTACTCTTCCTGCTTTTGGCATCATCATCTCCAACTCGGTTTTTGTCTAAACCCGACGCTCAAACGAACCGGTGGCAATGACATGGTTAACCTCAGTCTCGGCTAAGCCTCCAGCAACGACAATCTCTTCTATGAACCCGATGGAAGTGGCGCTGCTGCCTCGATCCTCTTTGCCACTCTCAGTCCTGGACTTGCCCTCACCAACTCTCACTTCTTGGTCATGTAGGTCGGCGAGGCATAAGAGACACCCGAGCTTTGCACTCTGGATCGCTGACTGTTAAACCCATATGTATCGTTCATTTGTACCCATACTTCTCCCCAGATGCCTCCAGGTTCGACAACTCTCAACGACAGTGACTACTGCAGAGCGAAACTTGTCACTCCTAATCTGTTAGTCGGCTGTGACGCTGCCTCGCAATAGTCCAGGGTGTTCTCACTGTGATAAGTGCCTACTCGATACTGCCTGACGTCGTAGGAGATGAAGCTCTGGCCCAGTTGCAGCATCACCCCCATCTGGGTTGTCTGCCTCGCCTCAGCCAGTGGCCCTGTTTGTCTTTACGCATTTTGAAACACCAGCGTGGAGAGCGGCCACCAGCCGCTGCCGCCCTCGTCGTAAGCCAGCTCCACCATCGGGTCGGCGTCACTGATCTCTCCCGCCAGGCTCAGCACCGTTGCGCCGCTCTCTGGGCTGATCAGGTCGCGCCAGCAACGCGAGCCAATCACTGGCAGGGGTTTCGTGGTGTCAGTCATGGTTCAGGGGCTCACCATCACCCGGTTGCCAGCGCCGCTGTTGCTCACCGCCGCAAACTGACGCCGCTGGGGCGACCAGCAGAGCGAGCGCCAGCCCAAATCAGCTGGGGAGCTGCGCACCATCCAGCTGAGGCCATCGGCGCTGGTCATGATCCGGTTGCCGGTGCCGCTGCTACTCACCGCCACCAACAGCTCCCGCTGCGGCGCCCAGCAAAGGGAGGTCCAGGCGTTGTCGGCCGCCGAGCTGCGGCTACTCCAGCTGATGCCATCCGGGGAGGTCATCACCCGGTTGCCCTTGCCGCTGCTGCTCAGCGCCACCAGCAAACCCAGCTCCGCCGCCCAACAGAGCGCCGTCCAGCTGTTGGCTGCAGCGGCAGTACGCAGGGTCCAGTTGCGGCCATCCCTTGATGTCATCACCCGCTGGGTGCCGCCGGTACTGCCCACGGCCACCAGCAGCCCCAGCTGCGGTGCCCAGCACACCGATCGCCAGACCTGATCGATAGCAGCAGGCCCGGCCGTCCACTGGCTGCCATCGCTGCTGGTCATCACCCGGTTGCCCGTGCCGCTGCCGGCGACCGCCACCAGCAAACCCAGCTCAGCAGACCAGCAGATGGAGGTCCAGCTGTTGTCCACTGGTGTCTGCCGCAGGGTCCAGCTGCGGGCATCCGTTGATGTCATCACCCTGCTGCCGGTGCCGCTGTTGCTCACAGCGACAAACAGCCCCAGCTCGGCTGCCCAGCAGAGCGCCACCCAGTTCTGGTCAGAGGCAGCTGGTTGAGCGTTCCAGCGGATGCCATCGCTGGAGATCATCACCCGGTTCCCGCTGCCGGTACCGGCCACAGCCGCGTACAGCCGCAGCTCGGGCGACCAGCACACCGCCTCCCAGCTGTTGTCGGCTGCCGAGCGAACGGTCGACCAGAGGATGCCGCTGCTTCCCAGCACCGGCGGCGTGCCCAGCTGCTCAGCCAGCGCCGCTACAGGCAGCTGATAGGTGCCCGCCTCAGGGCCCACAGGGCGGGTGATGGCCAGCAGGTCGCTTGGTTGGAGGGCCATCAGGGCAAGGCGGGCAGGCTGCTGATGTCGAGCGGCATGTAGTCGCCGACTGGCTGGGCGGTGGCCATCGCCGCCTTGAGGGCGGCGGCATCCACAGCGGCGCCCTCGGTGCCGGCGGTGAGGTCCTCGCCGCTGGCCAGCCGCAACACACCGGCGCTCTCGACGGTGGCCGGATCAACGCTGAGCAGCGGCTGGGCTGGGTCGCTCTCATCGACGCTCAGCGGCGCAGCCACCTGGATGCGGATCACGCCGGCGCCATCGGGCCCCAGGGCGGCGTTGGCACTCCAGCCGCTGCCGTCAAACAGCAGCAGATCCCCCTGGGCGATCGGCTGGCCAGCGATACCGCTCCAGCTCTCCAGCGCCACACCGGAGGCACTGGCCAAATACACATCGCCAACGGCGGCATCGGCCGGAGCCTCTGCCGTGATGGGATCGATCGCGCCCCGGTAGTGCAGGGCGCCTGGGATGGCGGCATGCAGGGTGCCGTCGGCATCCACCGAGAGGTTGGTGCCGGGTTTGATCGCCCCGATTGCCGCCGCGGTGGCGGGAGTGAGCATGTAGGCCTTGACCTCCTCGGCCGTCGCCCGATAAGGCGTGCTGCCGCGCTGCACCAGCAGCAGGTCGGTGGGTTGGGGCAGGGAGCGGCCGGCAATGCGGCTCTCGGTGCTGGTGGCCATGGCGATGAGGGAAGAGGGAGGGAAGTGGGACGAGAGATCAGGGCGGCAGGTGGCTGAGCAGGCGCAGGTCCAACCCGATCACCACCACCCCATCGCCGGCAGCAGCACTCACCAGCGGCGCCAGGGTCTCCACGGCCGTGATGCCACCCGTGGGCGGTGGTTCAGGGGTGCCGCCGTCCTGCAGTTGGGCCTGGCCCAGGAAGATCACTCCCTGCGGCCGACTGCTGCTGCGGCACTGCGCCGTCAGTTCGGCCAGCACAGCCGGATCGGAAGTGGCCATCGGCGCAAAGGCAGTGCTGATGAGCTGTTGCCAGGCCCCAGCCAGGTATTCGCTGGCTGGGGCAGGGCTGGCGGCTGGGATCAGAGCAGGGCATCCCCCAGCTCCTGGGCCGCGAGATCCGCCGCATCGCTGCTGCCCTCGCTGCCACTGGCCTGGGCTTCCAGCGCCATGGCCTGTTCCACCAGTTCCGCCTTGGTCTGGCTGCCATCGAGCTCCACCCCGTAGACGCTGGAGCAGAACTCCACGATCTGGGCCTTGGTCATCGCCTGGAAGTCGGTGGGCTCAGAGGCCAGCAGGGCCTCGCCGGCAGCACTGCTGGTGTCAGTCGGTTCGCCGGTGAGCGTGGACGTGGGCTCAGCGCTTGGAGATTCGGGCTCCGTCATCTCTGGTGGCACTGGATCGAGCTCCAGCAGATCCACAGGCGCTGGCTCTGTCTCCGGCTGCTCCTGCTCAGGCGACTCTGGCTCGTCCTCGCTGCCATCAAGAGGGGGCGGGTCATCGCTGCCGCTGGTTGAGCTGAGCAGCTCCCAGCCCAGGGCCTGCCAGCCGGCCAGGTGCACCGGCCAGATCGAGCGGGTTACACCGTTCTTACCGATCAGCAGCTGACTGGGCGGCAGCCAGGCACTATCGCTGTCTCCGCCCATCACGCCTGGATCGGGGGTGGCGGTGAGACGCTGCTCCGGGCCGAAGAGACGCACGGGTGTCGAGACGGGGTTGCTGCTGTCGAGGGGCTGCAGCAACTCCAGCGGCAGGGCCTCAGCTCCGGCGACTGCTGTGGTGAGGGTGTCGAGGGTGTTGTCCATGGCAGTCACCTCACAGCCCCTGGTTGGCGGTGAGCGCCACCGTCATCCCCACTGGCGAGGCCGGGGAGACGACAGCGCGGGCCAGGCGCAGGCAGGGCGGGGTGATCAGCTCGCTGTCGGCCGGGTTGATCAGCAGGGCAGCGCCGCTGATGATCGCCTCCACCTTGCCGCCGGCAGCGGGGATGGCGACGGCAGCGGCCGTGATCCAGCTGCCGGCAGTACCGTCATCCAGCAGGGGAGCGAGCTCCAGGGTCACCGTTACTGCCTCGCTGTGGCCGGGGTGGGAGGCCACCAGAACAAACGAAGATGTGGCATCGAGGTCGGTGCCGAGGTTGACGACATCACCGCTGCTACGGCTGTGCTCGTAGCAGTCGGTGGCCGAGTGGTTGATCCAGCCGACGAGCACCGTCTGGGCGTCGAGCAGCCGGGTGGCTTGAGAGGTCATGGATGGAGCTCCTGGGGGAAATCGATAAGTGGTTCTGGGCAGTTCTCCTGGCTTGGGGCTGGCGTTCAGGGCAGCACCAGCGGCATGGGCGCCACGTTGTAGAGACGGGCAGCGGCCTTGCGGTTGCACACGGCAAAGCCCACGTACCAATCCACCCGCGTGCGGAACACCGGCGCGTCGTGCACCTCCCCGAAATCCCGCACCGAAATGCCGTAGCGACCCTCAAACGGGCCCTGCAGGCCGCAGATCGCCGCGTCACCGAGCACGCAGCAGTAGATCGAAGTGGTGTCTCCGGGTTCGTCGTAACCGAGCACCGCATGGCCCTCGGCGTCCTCCTCC
The DNA here is from genome assembly GCA_044238185.1 of Prochlorococcaceae cyanobacterium. Classification (GTDB taxonomy): domain Bacteria; phylum Cyanobacteriota; class Cyanobacteriia; order PCC-6307; family Cyanobiaceae; genus NIES-981. The sequence continues at coordinate 5,286 of JBIIDV010000101.1, forward strand.
ACCAGCAGGATCTCCACCCCCTCGAAGTAGTGGCGACCGTCGATCACCTCATAGAGGTCGCCGCCGGCCTGGCGGGAGGCGGTGCTGATCTGGCGGCGGGCCGCCTTGCTGGCGATCAGCACCTTGTCGCCGCCGTAGCCGATCACGCTGTCGGTCAGGGCTTCCAGGGCCAGCAGGTTGAGGGTGCTGCCGCCGTTGTCGATCGTCTGGTCGTCGCCTGGCACCAGGCGCTTGCTCAGCCCGTTGAAGGCCCGCGGGTCAAAGGTGTCGTCGCCATTGATGATCGCCGCCTCCAGCGTCAGCCGCATCGAGCGCACCTTCATCTCGGTCTGGGCGGCGCGGGCCTCGGGGCCCTGCAGGTCCACGATCGAGCGGTCCACATCCAGGTCGCCGCCAAACAGGTGCACGAACTCCGAATCGGAGTTGATCACCCCATAGCTCTGCCGGTAGCCCTCGTTCACAGCCCGAAAACCGACGCGGGGCAGCTTGGTTTCGGCCGGGAAGCTCAGCGAGCCGCCCACGAGGTTGCGGAACGGCAGGCGACGCAGCAGCTCCCCCTCCGCAAAGGTCTTGAGCACCGCCAGCTGCTCAGCACGGCGGGCGTATTTCTGCGCCTCGATCAAGGTCAGGCCCAAGGGCACTCTCCCGGGGCCTGGCCCCAGTGACAACAGCAGCTGTTGCCAGCTGCGCAAGAGCCAAGAGCACCACCGCCCAGAGTGCGTAGGTTGTGGAAGATCCCAGACGGCCAGACAGGCAGAAGCGCCATGGCCCGTTTCAGCGCCCAACTCCGGATGCCTGCTGCCTCGCGGGATGGCCAAGCGGCAGCTCAGCAGCTGGGGGAGCGGTTGATGGCCTCCGTTCAGGCGGCTCAGCTTGCGGTGGCCTACTGCGGTCCCACCGGCCTCACCGCCCAGGCCAGCGATCGCCGCGATCCCTGTGACCAGAAGCTGGTGCTGAGCTGGGGGCAGGCAGCTGGAGCAGCGGGCGTGATGGCCCTGCTGCTGGAGCTGCAGAGCCGTGAAGCGATGGCCTGCGGAGCACCGTTGACCCGGCGCAGCTTTTCGCAGTTGCTGGATGCCCTGCAGAAGACGCTGCCGGAGCTGGAGGTGCTGGAGCGCAGCGACCAGCGCCTGGCCTGAGCGAGGGCGGCGGGCAGACCATCAGCAACGGAAGAAAATCAGCAAACGATTGCGCAATTCTGCGGGTCTCTCCCAGGGTGGAGCCATGAACATCCCCATGGCTGCCGGAGGGCAGGAGCTGCTGGTTTTCCGTCCGCGCGAGCTGCGGGATGCGGAGCAGATCCTCCTCAGCGTGCGCGAGAACCGTGCCGTCGTGCTCCATACCGCCGAAGCCGGCGATGGTGAGGCCCAGCGGCTGATCGACTTCGCCTGCGGAGGCATGGAGGCGATCGGCGGCCAGGTGCACCGGATCGATGCGGAGACCTTTCTGTTCGCACCAGCCCTGGTCCGCGTGCAGCAGGACGAGGACCTGAGACTGGGACAACAGGTCGCCTGATCGGGCGGTTCAGGTGACGGCGCTGGCCCCGCTGCTCTGCTGCACCGGTAGGGGAACCGGTCCACTGCCGCAGAGGCCAGTTCGCACGGAGCAGCGCCCGTTGGGCATCAAGCCCAGCTCGATCAATCCTGCCTCCAGCACCCGGGCGGCGATCCGCTCTGCCGGCAACCCCTCGGTGCCGGCCTGATGTTCAAGGGCGTCGAGCAGTGCCGCCGGCAGCTGCCATTGCACAGACCTGGGATCAGAGGTCTCCATCAGGGGTGTTGCGTTGAAGGAAGTGTTGTGGCCTGTCAACTGATCAGATGCGGGATGGGGCCTGAGCCATCAGCGCCGGATCACGCTTGAGGTGGAGATAGAGCTGTTCCGGATCGCGGTACTGCCGCGGCAGGGAGCGGTGCAGCAGATCCAGCCGCTGCCAGCAGACGGTGCGGCGTGCCTGGTTGAGAGTCACCCCATCGCGCACCAGGATGCGCAGGGCCTTGCAACAGAGGGGGTACTGGCCTTCCAGTTCCCCCACACTCAGGGCACCGTCGCTCATCCGCTCGCCGCAATGGGGAGATAACGACCATCCAACGATTGACGGGTCCCCGTGCTGGCAGACAGCACACAAGCCTTCACGGGAAACGACGAGCTGGCCCTCTCCTGGATTGTGGCAATGGTCTGTGTCCACTGACAGGGATTGGACCCAAGCGACGGGCCTTCCGGATGCTGGAGACTGCCAGCCCTTGGTATAGCTGCCAACTGGGGCGACAGCCTGCTCCCAGTTCGTCCCCATCCGCTGACAGGAAGACGGTTTGAGGCTCGGATCAGGCGAGCATGAATTGAGAGTTTTTGCGCTGCCATGGGTACTGCTGCTGCCAACCCGTTGTTGTCCCTGGCCGGCCGCACCATGGCCCAGCTGCGCGAGTTGGCCCGCCACACACCGCTCGCCGGCGTCTACAGCCGGCTTAGCCGCTCGCAGTTGATCGACGCCCTGCAAGAACATCTCCCTGAGCAGAATCCAACCGTTGAGGATCAGGAACCTGTAACGGTGGCTGCCAGCACCACAGGCGGCAGCCAGGTGACCTTCCTGCCCCGGGATCCCCAATGGGCCTATGTGTTCTGGGAGCTGGGCAGCGCCGATCAGCAGCGCGCCGCCACCGCCGGTGCCTGCCAGCTCTGCCTGCGGGTGAGCGATGTGACCGGGCTGCCAGCTGGCGCCAGCCATCCCCACGCCCTGCAGGAGGTAATGGTCGATGCCCACAGCAGCGAGTGGTACCTGGCCCTGCCGCTGAGCGATCGCGACTACCGCGTGGAACTGGGCTATCGCCTGCTCTCCGGTGGCTGGCTGCATCTGGCCTTTTCCTCGGTGGCGCGGATGCCGGCCAGCGGTCCGAGCGACGTGGTGGCCGATCTGTTCGTTCCCTTCTCCCTCGACGTGCTGCCTCAAGTGCTGGCCACGATGGCGCCAGCCAAAGGCGGCGGCGGTGTGGAGCACGAGAGGATGTACCGGCAGGCCATCGCGGCCAGCCCGCGCCGCCTGCGCCTGGGTTCGGAGGTGTGGCACGAGCAGGGTGATGCAGAAGATCTGGGGGATCAGCAGCTGGGCTCGGCGTCCGGGGCGGGGCTGTGGGCCAGTGGCCGCAGTGAATCGGGGGCTGGCCTGGCCCAGCCCCGCTCCTTCTGGCTGGTGGCCGATGCCGAACTGATCGTGTACGGGGCCACAGAGCCCAGCGCCAGCCTGTTCATCGGCGATCAGCAAGTTCCCCTGGAGGTTGATGGCACCTTCCGGGTGCAGGTGCCCTTCCGCGACGGCCAGCAGGTGTATCCGATCCGGGCGGTTGCTGCCGATGGCGAGCAGGAGCGCTCGATCCGGCTGGAGTTCCAGCGCAGCACGCCCGAGGCGCGGGTGAACAGCAAGCAAGAGGCGGTGTTGGAGTGATTCTGAGCTGAGTGGCTGAGCCCCCAACAGCTCAGCCCCTGCGGTTCAGGCCAGCAGCGGGATGCCGGTGTAGCCGAGGTAGCCGGTGCAGTAGCGGGCGGGGATGTTGAGGCAGCGGCAGAGGCTGATGGCGAGGTGGGCGAAATCGCGGCACAAGCCGGCGCGATCGTGCAGGGTGTCGCTGGCGGTCTTCTCCGGCGCCACCGCGCCGTAGTCAAAGCGGATGTGTTCGTTCACCCAGTCGCAGATGGCCTGCACCCGTCCCCAACCGGCGGGCACTACGGCGAATGTGTTCCAGGCAAAGACCATCAGGGCGGCGGTGGCGCAGTAGGGGCTGGGGTTGAGCAGGGGATAGGTGTCCACCGGCAGCGCCTGCAACGCGCAGGCCCAGGCGGATGCGATCCCGGATCGGTACTGTCGGGCCGCTCAATTCGGGCCTCGTAGGCGAATGTGGTCACACCGGCGGAAGCGATCAGCCGACTCCAGACGCACCCGTTCCGGGCTGCGCAGGTCTGCCAGCAGGCTGCGGTGGGGGTGCACCAGGGCCAGCAGGGGGGTGGCGGTGGCGCAGCGGTCTCCAGCCTGCAGCCAATCGCGAGGAGCACGGCTGCGACCACGGCGAGTTCTCTGCCTTGCATGTTGGCGCTCGAGGGTGCGTCGATCGCTGGCCGGGGGCCATGCGTTCAATCGCGCACCGGTGCTGCAGTGCTGCGGCTGAACCGTGGCAGGCGATAGGCATTGCTGCAGCGGAGCAGAGCACCGATCAGCAGTGCTGAGCGAAAACGTTTTCCCCGAAAATCAGCGTTTTCCCACGAAAATCTGGGCCTTTTCCACAGGTTGATGGGCTGAGACCCAGCGGCGGATGCCGCCAGTGCCTCAGGACGTGGGGAAAACCACCCTCCCCTTGACCACGCTCCAAGCGGCCGCCCGTTGCAACGCCTGCAGGCCCAGCACAGGCCGAAAAGCAACACCAGCCATGAATTCCAACAGTGAGACGCACAGATCACGGAGTCATTCCGCCGCTTTGACGGGGATGGGTTTGCCATGACTGGATGGAGGGGTCAACGCGAGCCGTGCATGAGCCAGATCCCCGACCATCTCCCGGCCCACGTGAGCATCGTCAACGAGTTCCCAGAAGACCTCTATGAGGCGATGCGGGAGTTCATCAGCAGCCGTCCCAACTGGGATCAGTACCGCCTGCTGCAGGTGGCGGTGGCCGGCTTCCTGTTTCAGCACGGCTGCAACGACCGGGCCGTGAGCCGTCACTACCTCGACGGTCTGTTCCAGCGCGACGGTTGGGCCGCTGTGCAGCCGATCGCCCGCGCCTGAGGGAACGGCAGACGTGGTCATTTCCATTGCCGGCCGGCGCCGCCGGCGCAAGCGGCAAGGCAAAAGCCATCCTCAGCTGATGGGGCAGTGCTGCGACCGGCTGCGGCCCTCGTTCCTGCGCCGGCGGCTGGAGCAGATCCTGCCGCTGCACACCGCTGCCGGTGCGGCCCTGGTGGACTGGCGCTGGGACAGCGTCACCAAGCGGGTGAGCGGGCTGGTGCTGCAGGAGAACCAGCTGCGTCCCTTCCGCTGGTGGCCGGGCCTTAACTCTTTGAGCTGCGCAGCGCGACCCTGCAGATCAACCCGCGGGGCTGAGCAGGGGGCGGCAGCACGGGCCAGGCTTGCTGGCTGGTGGTGTGATCAGCAGCCAGGGAGGGCGCTTAGCCTGAGCCCATGGCGCCATCCCGCATCACCCACAACCCGGAGCAGTGCGGCGGTAAGCCCTGCATCCGCGGCATGCGCATCCGCGTGCGGGATGTCCTGGAGCTCTATGCCGCGGGGCTGAGCAGTGAGCAGATCCTGGCGGACTACCCGGATCTGGAACCGGAGGACCTCAGCGCAGCACTGGATTACGCAGCCCGTGAGATCGACCATCCGGTGCTGATGGGATGACGCTGTGGCCGGATGCCCGGCTGCCACCAGCCCTCTCCTGCTGGATCGGTGAGCAGCCATGGGGAGTGGATGCCGTCCCTGTGCGGGAGATCGGCCTGCGGGATGCCAGCGATCGGGAGATCTTCCGGCAGGCACGGGCGGCTGAGGCGGTGGTCATGACCAAGGACCGGTACTTCATTCGCCTGCTGGATGAGCAGGGTCCCCCGCCCCAGGTGATCTGGCTGCGGCTGGGGAACAGCAGCAATGCGGCGCTCCAGCAGGTGCTCGCCGCCACCCTTGAGCAGGTCCTGGAGCTCTTGCGCAGCGGTGAACCCTGGGTGGAGATTCGCCCCCAGGCCAACGCGGAGCGCTGAACCCTTCCGGCCTGGGCTGGCCCCATCCACCGTGGGTGGCAGAGCCGGCGGCGGTTGAGCAGTTGCTCCGCAGGTTGCCCCAGTGCAGCCCGTCCCAGGGGCCGAGACCACACCGGGGCGCGGTGGTCGCGTCCTGCGCACCACGCCGCCATGGCCACCACTCCTGTTGCCCCGGCCTGCCCGATCCGCCTTGTCTGCTTCCGGCTCCTTGCCAAAGGGAAGGCGCAGTCGCGGCGGCTGTTCCTCGATGGCGAGGGTCAGATCTGCGCCGATCCCCACTGGCTGCCGCGTGAGCAGGCCCTGCTGCTGGCGCACAATCAGCAGCTGATCTGGGGTTCAGCCGCCCGGGTGATCGTGCTCTGAGCAGGCAGCTGCGGGCCTGTCGGCTGGAGCTCGCTGCCCCGGATTTGTCCCCATCCAGGGACAGTCAGCGGCTGCCCAGGCTGGGTAGAAGTGGAGTGTTGCCGAGGTAGGCAGCGCCTCTCTCAAGGCCTCCCGCTGCATTGAATGGATCGGGCTAAGCGCGCATTCACCGCACGTCCCAGCTTTCTTTCAGCCCAGCCCGTCCCCCCGTTGATCAGCAACGCTGTCCCAGGTTGAACGATTCTCAGCTGCTGCTGAGACGCGCTGTGAGCGCTCTGAACACCTTGAACTCGCCGGTAGGTGAGATGCGATTAGACCGGATTTGATAAAGGGTACCCGGTTCTCAAGCACTCTTTCTTAATGCTTGAAGCCATTTAGCTCAGGGCTTTAGGCTGTAGTCGTCGCTCCTATCTGCCTCAATCAAGGCTGATAGGTTCGCATCGAGAGCATCGGTTGATTCGTGTGAATAATTAAGGCCTTTTGCCTGCTCAATGAGCATGGCGTGGGAATGCGCGATCAGCTTAGGCAGAATCATGTGAACCAGTTCGTAGGGTTCCTGCCATGAGTTGCAGGGATCATCTTCTATCTGGTCACGGGCGAGTTCGGCCGCTCTTTGTCCCCGGGGGGAAGCCAGGGCCCACTGAAAGATCTCGATCAGATCTAGGAGGCGATGCCAGCCCACATTATGGGCGAGACCGAAGATCTGTTCATCGAGACTGATCGAAGCAGAACATTCCCTCTGCCAAGGCTTGGGGTCATCCTTGACGGCTTGGAATGTTTCACGACGTTCAGTTAGTTCTTTAGATTTGCGAATCCATTTCGCTCTCCACACTGCGCCGATATCCTCATGTGTCTGACCTCTGAGGGCCCTGCCCATACCCTCAACATGAAACAGAAAGGAATGCCACTCGACGTGGATGTAGCGCCAAAGTTGTTTAATCAGATACCAGGGGTTTGTATCGGGCTCCCAAGCCCCAAGGTCGTCATAGTCGTTCTTGACAAGAAGGACTATGAGACTGCATCTAATTTGGTCCTTTAGCTGCTCACAGACCCCTTCCAGTGATGTGGTCGGGGTTTTTCAGCAAACTCTTAGGGTGGTTGACCTCCCTGTACCTCCCATGACTGCCATAGCCTCCCCAGCTGCCGCCCTGTTTGAGGCGCACATGCAAGCAGAGATCAACGCCGATCTCGAAACCACCATGGCCACGATGGTGGACGACCCTCATCTCATCAATCTGGGCTCAGGAACCGGTGGCCAGGGCGCCGATGGCGTAAGGACTTTCTATACCACCCTCTTGATTGGCCAGTTCTTTCCGCCAGATGTGGAGTTCATCCCGATCTCTCGCACGGTGGATGGAGAGCGGTTGGTGGATGAACTGGTGATCCGCTTCACCCACACCCAGCCAATCGGCCACCTGTTGCCGGGGGTGGCTCCCACGGGCCGCCGCGTGGAGATGGCCTTGGTGGTCATTGTCGGCGTGCGCGATGAAAAGGTGGCCTACGAGCACATCTACTGGGATCAAGCGGGACTGCTAGTCCAGTTGGGCCTGCTTGATCCTGCTGGGTTGCCGATCGACCCGCACACGGCCGACCAGCTGCTGACCTTCACAGGTCAGAGCTGAATCTGTCGTCAGCTTCGGTGCTTAGAAGCGATCCGTGTGTTGATGCACCACCCGCCAGTGGCCAGCCTCCTTGCGGAAGATCGTGGTGGCGCGAATGTCCACCTTGATCGCCTCTCCGGCTTTGGTCATGCCACTGGTCCGTTCCACGCACACCATGAAGCCCATCTCAGCGCTTTCAACGAAGCGACGGTCGTCGGCTACCAGGGTGCCCTTGAAGCCCATGGCCGATTCCCTGGCGAATTGTTCAAACACCGCTATCCGCCCCGTGGAGAGATTACCGGTGGGGCCGAGGTGGCTGATATCGTCGCCTGCGGACCAGATCTCCAAATAAGGTGCTACATTCCCCGCCAGCAGCTGGTTGCCCGCTGCGTAGAAAGCGTCAGCGGCGTCAGGCAGCGTGGTGGGCATGGCAAACACTTGCAAGGGAGTCGGTCGATCGAGAATCGGTACCGCGCCCGGCAGCCGTTCACGACGCAGATTAAGCCTCCTGGCCCTGCTGGATGGATCCAAGTCACCGCGTGTGTATCGGCTGAACCTGAACAGTGCCCATGCCGATGCCCTGGTGAATAGGGCGGCTCAGGTAACCATCGTGACCTCGTCGCCTTGCCCGTCGGCTCCCCAGCTGAAGGCGATACCTTGAGCCGGGGGCAGGTGGACTTCCCGTTCCGGCAGAGATCAGCGAACCTCGATGCCGCTGGATGGCACGCGGACGATCTCAGGACGCTCGACAACCTCTGAGCGGACGTGGGTTCCCACCATCGCCAACTTCTCTAGACGAGCCTCGGTGAACTGAAGCCAACAATGAATCAGCCTTCAATCCCCCGGCCCACAGGAATTGGCACTGATAGGCCAGCCGTTGAGCAGCCAGCCATGCCAACTGGGTTGCGGTCGTGGATGCTGCCGGTGCGCGGCGGTACTTTTCGCCTGTGGGCTGGCCATCACCTCCCAACATCATCTACGGATTCATTGCCATTGCTCGTCTGTCATGGCGGACCAGGCATACCGAGCGACTATCTGTTTCCCTTGGTAGGGGAATTGCACCGACCCGTGATCTTTTTCGACCAACTGGGATGTGGGCGCAGTGACCGGCCTGATCCTGAGGATCAGGAGTACTCAATCGCTGCCTCCGTGCAGGACCTTGTAGAAGTGATCGAAGCACTGGTGGCCAACGAGTGGATCCCGCTGCGGGATGGGCGCCCGGCCTATCACCTCTACGGGCAGTCGTTCGGGGGCATCCTGGCTTTTGAGACCCTCACCGCTGCCAGTGGTCCACCGCTGCCGCGCTCGTTGACCCTTTCGAACGTGCCCAGCTCGGTATCCTTTCTGCTGGAGGATGTGGCGGCCCTGCTGGCCGATCTTGGCGGCGACAGTTCCCGTTTTGATTCAACCCATGTCTGTCGAACGTCGCCACGACCAGCTGCCCTGCTTGCGGCCTACGCCCCGGGGAACCCAGGCAGCCATTGGCGCGGTGTGGATGTGATTGCTGATTGGTGTGTACATGAGGGGAGCCTGGCTTCCTTCACCACGCCCGTGCTGCTTCTCGCGGCGGAATACGACTTTGTCACCCCCCGTTCGATGCAGGGATGGCAACAACTCGCGAATCAGCGCCTGGTGGTGTTTCCGGGAGTGGCTCACCATGCCCTACTTGAGAGCCCCGTGGTCTATGGAGCGCATTTGGAGGCATTCCTCCGGAAATACGAGCACTGAGCTCGCGGAGGATGGTGAGGTTGTAGCGGTCGATCAACGTGACACCCAGGCGTCCCGTGTCAATCAAATTGACCGGCGCTTTGTATCACCGTCTGGGTTACCCGAATTGTCATGCTGCATCAATGTCTGGCGCCTCAGCGAACACCGGGGGGTTGGAGCAGGCCTTTCAAATGGGTCCTTGTCTGTGATGAACAGTTGCGGATCGTGAGAAGGCCCGCCTGGAGGTTCAGCCTTGATAGGTACCAGATACCCCCTGCCGATGGCGCCTACGTCTTCCTCCATGGCCGCCGCCAAGGCCTGGCTGTTTGCGTTCGCAGCCGCCCTTGAATCGCGTCAGCTAGCAGCTGTGCTTGCCCTCTTCGGCCCGGAGTGCTTCTGGCGCGATCTGGTGGCCTTCACCTGGAACCTGCGCACCGAGGAGGGAAGCGAGGCCATCGCCGCAATGCTCAAAGCCCGCCTGGAGGATGTGGCTCCCACGGCGTTTGTGCTGCGCGGTGAGCCCAGCGAGGGTGATGGGCACGTAGAGGCCTGGTTTGGCTTCGAAACCCGTGTCGGGCGTTGCAGTGGCCACGTGCGCCTTCGCGATGGAAAAGCGTGGACCCTGTTCACTGCCCTGGATGAACTGAAGGGCCATGAGGAGCGGGTGCGCGAGCGTCGGCCGGCCGGTGCCGAGCACGGCGTTCATCCGGGGCGGAAGTCGTGGGCAGAGCGGCGCCAGGCGGAGCAGCTGGCCCTTGGGGTCACCCAGGAGCCGGATGTGGTGATCGTGGGCGGAGGCCAGGCGGGCCTGAGCCTCGCCGCGCGGCTCAGGCACCTGGAGGTGTCCGCCCTGATCGTGGAGAAGCTGCCCCGCCCGGGCGATCACTGGCGCCGCCGCTACAAGAGCCTCTGCCTGCACGATCCGGTTCACTACTGCCACTTGCCCTATCTGCCTTTCCCTGAGGGCTGGCCCCTTTACACCCCCAAGGACCAGCTGGCCGACTGGATGGAGGCCTACGCCAACGTGATGGGCCTGACCATCTGGGGATCCTGTCCGCTGAGCGGGGCCCATTTTGATGCCGCTGCGGGGCGCTGGGAGGTGACCGTGGAGCGGGAGGGTCAGAGCAAGGTCCTGCGGCCGCGCCATCTGGTGTTCGCCATGGGCGTTTCGGGCTATCCGCTGATGCCGAGCCTGCCAGGGGCGGAGAGCTTCGTTGGGGATCAGCACCATTCCAGTGCCCATCCGGGCCCCGATGCCTACCGGGGCAAGCGCTGCGTGGTTGTGGGCTCCAACAACTCCGCCCACGACATCGCGGCCGCCCTCTGGGAAACGGGCGCCGCCGAGGTGACCATGCTCCAGCGCAGTTCCACCCTGGTGGCGCCGATGCCGGCGCTGGAGAAGCTGGCCTTCGCCGGGTCCTATTCGGAGCAGGCGCTGCAGCGGGGCATCACGCCCGAACATTCGGATCTGACGATCGCCTCAATTCCCTACAAGTTGCTGCCGCAGTGGCAGAAGCCGATCTACGACGCAATGCGCGTCGAATACGCCGATCTCTATGCGCGATTAGAGCAGGCGGGCTTCCTGCTCGATTTCGGTGCCGATGATTCCGGTGTGTTCATGAAGTTCCTGCGGCGGGGCTCGGGCTACTACCTCGATGTGGGAGCCGCCGAGCTGGTGGCCGATGGACGCATCAAGCTGCGCAGCGGCGTGCAGATCGAGCGGCTCACGGCCCACACGGTGGTGCTCAGCAACGGCAGTGAACTGGAGGCCGATCTGGTGGTGTATGCCACCGGCTATGGCTCGATGAATCGCTATGTGGCCGAACTGATCTCACCGGAGGTGGCCGACAGGCTGGGCAAGGTGTGGGGGTTGGGCTCCGATACCCCCAAGGATCCGGGCCCGTGGGAGGGGGAGCTGCGCAACATGTGGAAGCCCACCCAGGTGGAGAACCTCTGGATCCACGGCGGCAACCTGCACCAGTGCCGCCACTACTCTCTCTACTTGGCGCTGCAGCTCAAGGCGCGCCTCGCCGGCCTTGACACGCCTGTGTACGGCCTGGCTCCCAGCTTCCATCAGAGCTGAAGCGTCCCTGCCGTGGTCATGGCCCCCGCAGCCCGCGGAGCCGCCGGCGTCCAGAGACTTACGGGCCCAAGCATTAGGGACCTTACGATCGTCACCTGGAGCAAGTTTCGATGATCCACCCTGCCTGCCCGCTCGGCGTCCTCGCTGTGATCCTGCCGGCTGCAGCCACGGTCGTCAGCGGCGCTCCGGCCCTCAGCCAGCAGCTACCCGCTGTGGCTCCCAGCCACGAACAGCTTGCCCCGGCGCTGGGAGCTCCGACCGCCCAGGTGGGGGTGGTGGTCAGGCGCCTCGGCGGCCAGCCGCTCGATCAAGACTTCCGCGCCCTGCAGGGGAGGGAGCTGCGGCTGCGGGAACTGACCATTGCCCCCGGAGGCAGCATCACCCTGCACCGCCATGACCAGCGACCCGGGGTTGCCTACATCCTCGATGGCCAGATGACGGAATGGCGTGGCCCCGGGTTCACCCCCAGGGTGATCGGTCCCGGAGAGGCTGTCTTCGAAGCCACCGGCGTCAGCCACTGGTGGCGGAACGAGGGCACCACCCCAGCCCGGGCTCTAGTGGTCGATATCGTTCCAGTCTCCGCACCCTGAGGCGACAGGGGCACCCTCAGACCTCGAGCACTCCGATTCGCGCCATCTTCATGGCAGTTCCTGGGAGTGCGGCCCCCGCCCGTTCGCTCGCCCAGGGCGCGTTCAATCGTGAGTGCACGCTTAACCGTAGCCAGCATCACCCCTGGGTCACCCTTCACCGTCAAGGTGTTGCGCGTTGTGCCCAGGTTCAAAGCGGATCTCGCCGAGGCCCAGACGGCCAAGGAGCTCTGCCAATCCGCCATGAGGATGGCACCGGATCTCCGCGGCTCCCTGCGATGGACACCTCTGCGCCCTTGCGGGTCGGACTGATCGGTGTCGGCCGTTTCGGCCAGCTCCACGCGGCGGTGTTGGCCGCCCTGCCAGCGGTGCAACTGGCGGCCATCGCCGATGCCAGCGCCGAACGGCGGAACCAGGTGGGCGATCGGCACGCTGTCGCCGCCCGCTATGCCTCGGCGGAGGAGCTGTTCGCCGATCCCAGCCTCGAGGCCTTCGTGCTCGTCACACCCGATGAACTGCACGCCAGCCAGGGTCTTCAGGCCGTAGCCACAGGCCGGCCGGTGTTCATCGAAAAACCCCTGGCGGCCTCCTGGCAGGAGGCCGAACAACTGCGACGGGCCGCCGCGGCCTCCGGCAGCCTGCTGCAGACGGGACTGATCCTGCGCTACGAGCTGCAGCATGGGCTGCTGCACGAGGAGGTGGCAGCGGGGAACTTCGGGGAGCTGGTCTCGATGCGGGTGAAGCGCAACTGCAGCGCTGCCTGGTTCGAGGGCGTGGCCGATCGGGCCCACATCGTGTTCGAGACTCTGATCCACGACATCGATCTGCTGCTCTGGTTCAGCGGCAGCCAGGCCACGCGCGTGATGGCGATGGAGCGGCGCTTCGGCAGCCATCTCTCGCCCGAAGGCTGCTTCGCTCTCATTCAGTTCGCCAGCGGCTGCGTGGGGATCGCTGAGACCAGCTGGTTCGTGCCTGCCCAGGCTCCGGCCAACGTGACTACAGACACGTGGCAGGGCACGATCGATGCTGAGTTGGCTGTGGTGGGAACGCACCGGACCGCCCAGCTGCGCCTGCTGGATGGCCCCCTCCAGATCTGGGGCGAGCAGGGGCAAAGCTGCCCCGACGGGCTGCTCTGGCCCCAGCGCCAGGGCCAGGTGCTGGGCGCCCTGCAGGTGGAACTGGGCGATTTCGTGACCGCAGCCCGCTCGGGCATCCCATCGGCCACGGCTTCCCTGAACCAGGCGATCGATGGTCTGCGCATCGCCGAAGCGATCGTGGAGTCGTCACGCAGCGGCCAGACGGTCACGCTGTTGCCGCGCTGATTGTGGGGCAGCCTGAGAAGGTTTCAACAATCGCTGGCATCACCTTTCATCTCCAGTCAACCTCTGGCCTGCTGCCAGCACATGCCAAGCGAGATGATCGCTTGAAGAACAACAAGTTTCAGTCCTGGACTAGAAGCGGGTGACCGGATTCGAACCGGCGACGTTCAGCCTCGGGAAGCCGAGCATCGCCTCTTCCAGAAGCCTGGCTCGCGCAGCCGACAACGTGGGGCAGGCAATAAGCAGTGGTCCGCTGGTGCTCTTGTTGAGGTGGCAAAGGCCGTGGTCAGCACCTGTGTCCATGACCACCCCGATGAGCGCCGAGCGATTTGCCGATCGCTTCCGTTATTTCAACGGCCAGGCCCAGCAGCAGCGCGGCGTTCTGCAGCTCTATGCCGCAATCAGCAGCAGAGCAACCAGGGCAGCGCGCTCCTCGATGAGCAGGCCCCCTGGGCGCTCACCTGCAGCGAGCAGCCTCCGGCCCCTGCTGGCGGCCTCGATCCCCGTGGTTCAGAGGAGGTCGGCATGGTCGGCCCGCAGAAGCCGGCCCCGGTCCAACCCGGCGACTCCTACCTGCTGGTAAACGACTGGGACCAGGACATGGAGGCCTACGACCACACCGGCCGGATCCTCTGGAAGGTGCCTTGTCTAGCCCGCGGCCAAGGCGCCGATACCGACTGGAGCCACACCAACACCGACACCCCGCAAGGGCTCTACAAGCTCGGAAGGCTCTACGCGGACTACGAGCAGAACCCCAATCCCCCCTGCAGCGATACGGCCATCGCCTACGGCTGGTACTCGTTCGACATGGAGGAGCTGGAGGGCCAGGAGGTGGCCGTGGGCCGGGGCGGGATCATGCTCCACGGCGGCGGCTCGGCCTGTGGCTGGCCCATGGCTTGGGCACCGCAGCAGCCTCTGCATCCCACCTTGGGTTGCCTCCGCCTGCACAACGCTGACCTGCGCGACAAGGTGCTGCCCCTCTACCGCCAGGGCACGGTGTATGTGGGGGTGTTCCAGGAAAAAAAGTGACGTCGGGCCAGGCCCCGGGGGGATGCACCTCTGGGAAGCCATCCCTGGCCCACGCCAACCTGCAGCACTGGCTGGACTTCTTCTGCAGCAGCGCCGTCACTGAGGCCAGCCTGGGGGTGATCCAGCCCCTCACCCCTAAAGAAGCCTGCGGCTTCCTCGGTTGCATGGTGGTCGAGACCGGTGAGCCGGAGCTGGAGAACCTCGATGTCGTGGAGGCCGGCAGCGGCGCGGGCCGCGGGGCCATGCAGTACACCGGAGTGCGCCGCACCGCCTACGACGCTGCCCGCAGCCAGGCCATCAGCGACGGGATCGACCCCAACAGCAACAGCTGGCAGGAGCAGTACTTCGCGGAGGAGTACTCCGGCTTGCACGATCCGCCCGAGGGCTCGCTGATCGGCTGGACCCGCGTCTTTGAGGAGCGGCCTCACGGCATGGATCCAGCAGCGGCAGCGGCCTACTGGACCGGTTCGGCTGCAGAGGCTCAGGGCTACTTCAGGCCTGGCACGCCCCACCTCGAGCGTCGGGAGGCGGAGGCTCTGAGGGTCTGGCAGCTGCTGCAGAGCGGTGCGGTGGTGCTGCCTCCTGCTGGTGCCTGATCAACGGGAGGAGTAGCGATGCAAGCGAACCCAGCGCCCCGGCCGCCCAAGCCGCCGTTTGACCGCGAGCGGTTCGTCTTCAAGATCCTGGCGGTGGTGATCGGCACCCAGCTGCTGATCTATTCGCTGGCTGCCGGGGTCTGCGGCCAGCGGGCGCTGGAGGGGCGATCGATCGGGCAGATCTGCCCCGGCACGCTGGAGCAGCTGCAGGGCGGCTTTGATTCCACCCTCAAGCTGCTACTGGCGCTGCTGGGTGGAGCAGCGCTGTCGCGAATGGACCGGTAACGCCTAGAAGCGAGCGGGGGGCTTGCTCCGGGCCTCTCCAGTCTGAGGCCCTCCTGTCGTCGGGCCTCCGCTGGGATCGGTCCCGTCGCCACGCCGGCAGGCCTGAGCCCCGATGGTCACCACCGGGGTTCATTACGCCCCCCAATTATCCCTTCTCCCTGCTGGAGTCGTGCCAAAAAGCCCTGGTTTGGATCCTTCAGTTCCACTCCCGCCAGGGCCAGCCGATCCGCCGCTCCTGGATCGATGTGCCCTACGGCGAGGAGGAGATCACCTTGCTCAAGGAGGAGGTGCTGCCCCTCCTGGCCCAGATGCTGATGCGGGTGGAGGCAATCGATCAGGAGCTTCAAAAGCAGCAGCAGGAGCTGGAGGCCCGGATGGATGTGAGCTGCGGGGCGAGGGGCGGGCACAGCTCGCCGGGCAGCTGGTGGCGCCTACGGCGCCCTGGCCGGCCCTGCGGGGCAGGCCTTCCATGAGATGGGCCGGGGTCAGTAGTTGTCGGGGAGGAAAGGGATGAACCCACGGAAGCCAGGACTCAACGCCTTCGCGATCACCTTCGAAGGCCGCCTCCTTGGAGCAGGCGAGCGACATGGCGCCCCCCGAGATTCACCGTTCTTCTGACAATCTCGTCAATACCGGGTAGTCAGCCCCACCTCAGCCTGGAATAAGCCCCCCGAGAAGGGCCATCAGCCCCGGGCCGGCAAGGCCGTTCGGATCCGTCTTGTCGGTCGCCTCGGGGATGACGGAGGTGTCCGTTGGGCCCGCGTAGACCGGGGTGCAGCGACCGAGGCCGCCCTGCTGGAGCAGGTCGCGCACGAGGTCGAACGCGGACTCCGGCTCCGCCAGCCGGGTCCACAGCGCTGAGGCGTTGGCGGGCGTGGTCGCTGCCGGAATTCCGAGCCGAGCCGCCATGAGCGACTGGCGGAACTGCGACAGCGTCACTCCAGCGCCGCGGTCGTTCAGCCGGCGGTCCAGCATCGCCACGTCGCACCCGCCGTCGAACGTCATGCCACGGCGGCGCCAGTGGGAGGTGCCGACCAGCGCATACCCGTCGTCGACCAGCACGATCGACGAGCGACCGACGCTGTCCCGGCCCGGGAACCCGATGGGGTGGAAGGCTGCAACGCGGTCAGGGTCGGCCGAGATGAGGTCCTCCAGCGCGGCCTTGCGGTCGCGGTACGCGGCTCGGACGAAGGGCGGCTTGCCCGGGGCGAAGTCCGGCTGCCGGGGCACGCAGATCATCACCTTGAGCAGGGGGTTGGCCGCCAGCCGGGCCTTGAGCAGCGCCGTCAGGTCGACGAGGTCCTCATCCGCGCTCGCTCCCGTGCCGTACGCGGTCTGGAGGAAGTTCGGGGACTCGACCCACACATACTCGCGGGCCTCGGAGACCGCCCGGGCCACCGACCACATCGCATCCCGCTGCCCGCGCTTGGCGGTCGCGATCTCCCGCTGGAGCTGGCGCCGCAGCCGGTCCTCGTTGTCGAGGGTGACCGTGAGCGAGCCGGACGGCAGCCCAAGGGCGCCCACGATCGCGTCGGCCAGTGACTGGATCGTGTCGGTGTCGGCGGGCACCGGCAGCAGGGAGAGCTCCGGTGAGTCGGTCACGGCGGAGATCGTCTCGAGCATCGCGCCGGCCAGGTGCGGCGCGCCCGCGGCGGGTGCGGCGTCCGCCGGTGGCACGTTCCAGTTGTCGCCGGCGCTCTGCACCAGCCACCCTGGCGACGAGCTACCGGTGGGCACCACCGACTGGCAGCGCTTGAGGGCGTGGAAGGCCAGGTCGTAGGCCAGCTGTCCGCCGACGCGCAGCCCGGAGACGTGAGCGTCCGGGCCGGCCGGGTTGCCCGGCGAGCCGAGCTCCGGTGCGGCACTGCGTGACTCCCACGTGTAGCGACCGCCGGTGAGCACCGCGTTCCAGACGTACGGCGCGTCCGTCGCGAGCTGGGCGCCGAGCGCCAGGACGGTCTCGAAGCGCGTCTGCGAGGGCAGCCGAGGACCGACGCGTGGCCAGGTGCCCTCGTTGGAGAAGAACCGTACGAACCCGGCCAGGTCGGACGGCGGTGACGACGTCGGGGTGAGCTCCGGGATGCCGAACACCGTCGAGGGGGCGATCGACGACAGCCCCTGTCCGGCGACGAAGGCGGCGACTAGGGGCGCGACGGCACCGCCGAAGGTCGCCGTGTTGTCCGTCCACGGCTGCGCGGCGCCGATCGGCAGCTCGATGGCCGACGCGAGCCGGCGCGTGCCGTCCTGGCCCAGCAGCAGGACGTCGATCCGCAGCACCGGTTCGCCCGGCGAGTCTCCGGTCACGAACCCGAACGGGTTGCGCAGCAGCACAGAGGTGTCACCGCTCGCCTGCACGACCGCCGACCCGCCGTCGCCGCGAACGAAGCTCGGGTCCTCCCCGATCTCGCGGATCAGCTGGAAGGTGCGGGGGTAGGCCCGCACGAACGTGCCCACGGGCACCGAGCCGGCCGGGAACGTGACGATCACGTCCCACTGCGGTGCCCCTGCTGCAGGAACGCGCCAGGTCGCGGTCAGCCCGGCCGAGTCCGGGTCGAACGACGAGATCGCAGCGGCTGCGCCCGCGGGCGCGGCAGGCGTCCCCGGCAGAGCCGGCCAGTGTGCCGCCTGACCCGCCGAAGGCGGCAGCCGCAGCGTCGTGTCGATCGCCGGTGAGGCGACGAGCCCGATCCGATCACCCACGACCGGCCAGGCCGCCAGCGCCGCACCCATCGCTCCGAGCACGTCGTTGCCGTCGATGAGCAGACCCAGGTCCGCCAGCGTCCGGCGCACCACCGGCAGTGGAGCGTTGGCCGGCATGTCCTCCTCGCCCGGGACGTCGGCGTCCCCGGGGGCGAGGGCGCGGTTGCCGAGCACGTGCCAGTCGACGTCGACGGCCATGACCCGCAGGAACTGGCGCGCCAGCGTCACGCCCGCCGGCAAGGTCGGCGGCGTCCAGGCCGCGGTGTCGAGGGTTCCTCCCGGCGCCTGACCCCACAGGATCGGCGGCGGTGGCGGGGGTGGGTCACCGGCCGCCGCCGGGGCGACGGGATACCCGAGCCGCTCACCCGCGGCGAGGTCGACGACACCGCTGGAGGGGACGTCTCGCAGCACCGCGTCGGCGGCGTCGATCACCTTCAGCGCGGTGTCGGCTGCGTTCGCTCCGACCCGCCTCGGCCGGTAGGCCGCTCCGTGGGGCGTGACGACATGCACCCGTGTCGTGACGCTCCCCGCGAGCGCCGCGATCGCCCCCACCCCGCCGGCGCCGGCCATCGTCGCCGCCGAGAAGGCGGTCGGGCTGAGCGCGGGGCGCCACGTGAGCAGCTCGGCGAACAGGGCCGCCACGGCCACGGGGTCGATGATGAGCCCACGCCTGTCGTGGAACGAGACCTGCCCGGCGTCGGGGATCGGCTCGCCGGCACGGAACCAGTGCATCAGCGGCTGAGCCGGCGGGCTCGCCCCGTGCACGAGCATGGTGACGGGCACCGGCCGGTCCAGCGAACCCAGCCGGGTGCGCACCAGGGTCTCCAGCCGGTGGATCGCCTCCGGGTGCAGGCTCAGGATCCCGGCGGATGTCGTGACCGGGTCCCCTGAGGTCGACGAGAACCGCGCGGGTGAGGCGACGACCTCGTAGGTGCCAGTGAACGGTGCGACCGGAATGTTGGCCAGCGTCATCCGCAGGCTGGTGTCGTCCGGGGCGGCCGGCGTGCTCGACTGCCATGTCATCGACAACGCGGGCACGGTGATGCCGAGCACGTCGAGCCCGTGCTCGTTCACCTGCTCGCTGACATCGGCCGGTGTTAGCACCTGCTGCGAGGCGATGGTCATAGCGTCCCGATCGATCGTGTGAGGGTGGTCGTGGTCCCATCGGGCGCAATGAGCCGGACGGTGGCCTTGCCCGCGTGGCGGAAGCCGATACCGATGGTGCGATCGCCGCGGCCTCGACTGGTCGCAGCGACGGGCATCGGTGCTCGCGAGCCGGTGAGCAGGGTCCTCGGCGGCCGGGGTGGCCGGGGGATGTCGCCGAGGTCGACCGTCAGCGACTCGGGTCTGGCGACCCTCGGGCGCTTGAGCTGGACCTGGAGCACAAACGGCCCGTCCGCGTTCTGGTTGGGTGCCCTCGTCGTGAAGGTGAGCACCCAGCCGCCTGAGACGGCGTCGATCTGGGGACCGGTGATGTCCGGTGGCGCGGCCGGTGGCACCGGCGGCACCTCGACCGACCGCTCGGTCATCCGCCCGAGCGGGTCGGTGAGGCGGACCCGGACCCGTATGCGGTGGCTGGGGTCCGTTCGGCGCACGAGCAGGTGCAGGCCGGTTGAGCCGGCCGCCGTCTCGTCCCGCCACAGCCCGGACGTGCCCGCTCCCGGCTGGGCGAGCGGGAGCGCGCTGAGCGGACCGGACACGGGCGTCACCTCGACCGGCGTCAGAGTCCCGTCGGCGGCGACGAGCTGGGCGGTGGCGCCGATGACGTGCGCCCCGAGCTCGGTGTCGGCGACCGGCGCAGTCGTCCCGAAGTCGACGCGCACCAGCGGTGACCCGACCGTCGGGGACACCGCGACGAGCGGCTGCAGCGGCGGCGGACCGGCCGGCGGCACGACGACAGACCGGGGGACGCTCGGCGCGGACCGGCCCGCGTACTGCCCGCGGGTCGGGTCGTCCTCGGTCCAGGCGACGGCGCGGTAGAACACCGGCTTCCACGACCCCTGGTCCACGGTGTCGGCGCCGGTGACCCGCAGGATCGGGTGGTCGGCGTCGCCCTGGACGGAATATCCGGTACCGCTGGTGGTGATGCTGGTATGCGGTGGTCCCATCGTCTCCACCTGCACGGCGGCATCGGCGACCCTGGTGCGGTAGAGGTCGACGCGGGCGACCCGCGCACCGCTGTCGCACCCGACCCGCAGCCTGGCGAAGTAGGACGCCGGGTCGACCGCACGGTCCACGTCCTGGCTCACCTCGAGTGACGGAGCGGGCGGGGTCACGACGACCGGTGCCGCGAACCCGACGAACCTCTTGCCGCACTGCGGGTCGGCGGTCGTCGGCCACTCCGACTCGACGTTGCCGGCGCTGACCCCGATGACGAGGTAGCAGTGGATCTCCTTGGTCCCGCGGGGCAGCACCACCGGCGTCGAGGTGCCGTTCACCGGGTCCTTGCTGGTCCGGGTCCAGCAGCGTCGGTCGGGGTCGGCGCCGAACTCGGCCTGGAGTGCGGCCAGACGCTGCGTGAGGGTGTGGGACGGCCGCGGTTCGGGCAGTCCGTAGTACGCCCGCAGCGTCGCCTCCGACGCCGTATAGACCTGGTAGGCGACGGCTCCGCCCATCGCGCTCCACGACAGCCGCGCGTGGTGCAGGCCCTGCCCGTCCCGCATCGAGGCCAGCGTGACGTTGTCGTAGACGGTCGTGAGCACCGGGGGCCGCGGGTCGGCGGCCGACAGCACGGTGAGGGTGTTCCACGCCGTGGTCCGCTGCGGCGCCACCCGCTCCTGACCCCTCGCCCACAGCGCCAGCCCCCACCGTGAGACCCCAGCGAAGTCGAGACTGAAGCCGTGCAGCGAGATCCGGTAGCGCCGGGTCGCCCGGTCCTGCAGCGGCAACGACGAGGTCTGCTGCCCGTCGACGGTGAGGTGCGCCGCGGTGGCGGTGAGCCCGGTGCCGGGCGTGACGGTCGTGATCGCACCGGCCTGGTTGAACTCCAGGGTGAGCAGGGTGCCCGCTCCGGTGGCCCCGAAGGTGTCGGTCGTCGTCGGCGTCGTGGTCCCCCCCGGCGGGTCCGAGGCCTTCGCCTGCGGGTAGCGCCGCCCGACGACGGTGATGGTCCTCGGGCTGCGGCTCGTCCAGTCCCAGGCGAGGTCGAACTGGAGCGCTGCCGGCACCGGGCCCTGCGGAACGGGAATGCCCGACCGCGGGCAGTCCAGCCGGGCGGCGGTCAGGGCGACCCGGCTCAGCGGCGGCACGGTGACGGCGGCGCCCGTCTGTGCCCAGCCGGACCAGAGCCCGAAGACGTCCTGGTGGGCAACGGCGTAGCGCAGCGAGTTGGGCGTGACGGTCGGGTCGATCTCCCACGAGGTGTCCGAGAGGCTGCGCAGGTGCGGTGTGTTCTCGTTCTGCGCGGCACCGACGGGCTGGAGCGCGGTGTCCCTGACCCGCGGCTCCAGGAGCATCTGCGTCGGTCGCGCGGGACTCAGTCCCCAGCGGGCGAACGCGTGGCTGCCGACGGCGAAGTCGAGCACCGGGGGCAGGTGGTTCCAGGTGGTGGTGACGACCGATCGGTACGCCCCGTCCAGGCCGGCAGGCGACTGCACCCCGGGGCTCGTCGCGGTCAGGCCGCCCGGCGCCGGAGGCGGCGACAGGGGCCGCGGTCCGAGGACGAAGCAGGCTCGCTCCACCTTGTTGCCGCCGTCGTCGAGGAAGGTGCCGGTGACCATGAAGTCCGGGACGGCCCCCTTGGAGACCTCGACCAGGTCCGGCGAGTAGTCCCAGTTCCAGGGGTATGCGGTTCCCAGTCCCAGCACCAGTGCGGCGAGCGGGTCGGACAGTCCGCTGTAGAGCACCGACCGCAGCGGGTTGAACGTCGCCTCCGCGGTCTGGGTGCCGGTGGGGACCTGCAGGGGCCGCCGGTACTCGAGGTGCATCTGCCCGCTGCCGAACACCTGGTCGGCCATGTCGACGAAGTCGGGCAGCATCTCGTCGTTGAAGACGTCCACCATGGCGTGCGGGTCGGCGAGCTGCCACGGCGTCACCGGGACCCCGGCGATCTGGTCGAGCCACCCGTAGAACGGCGCCCCTCGGCGGAACCGGTCGAGCGCGGCGTCGGGGGGCGAGACCAGACCCGTGGCCAGCAGCCCCTGGTCCGCCAGCAGGTTGGTGTGGACCGACGTCAGTTTGTGGGACGGCAGGCCGACGTGCTCGATGGCCTGCCAGTTGGGGTCGTCGGCGGGGTCGACGGGGGTCGTGATGCCCAGGATGGAGATCGAGGCGGGGACCACGAGGGTGCGGATGGCGCTGCCGGTGACGCGCAGGCTCGTGGCGCCGGCGGGGACGGACACTACGGCGACGGGAGTGGCCACCAGCGGCATGCTGGGGTAGGCCATGATCGTCCCGCCACCGTGAGCGCTCACCTCGAGGACGACCTCGTCGCGCGGCTCGTGCAGGACCACGCCGAACGGGGTGCTCAGGTATCCGACCCGGGCCTCGGACTCGCCCTGCGGCTTGGCCCATACGATGAAGGCCTCGATGGGGTATCCGAGAGCGGGGTCGAACCCCCAACGGAGCTGGATCGACCAGGTCCCGGAGAGCTCGCGCTTCGCGGCGATCTCCTCGGGTCGCTGGGCCTTCTGCCGCAGCCGCGACACGCTGACCCAGTCGATCAGGCCGCCCTTGGCGTCGAAGACCTGCGGATCGACGACGAAGCTCATGGCTGTTCCTCCCAGGGGGCCCTGCTGAAGGTCAGGTCGACGAGAGTCGCCTGTCGCTGGGTGTGCCCGACGAACGGCAGGTCGCTCATCTCGAGCGCGACGAGGTTCGCCGTCAGGTGCTTGCCCCGAGCGCCGGGCTGGAGCACGATGACCGCTCGCTGGCACCCGGGCGCATACACGATCCCCGAGACGATGCCCGCGTCGCCGCCGGTCTGCACGGTCAGCCACTCACGCTGGGCAAGGATCCATCGCTTGGCGGTCTCGTCGCCGGAGGTGTCGGTGAGCAGCTTCGGGTAGTCGCGGAACCGGGACAGCGGCTCTCCGGCGTCGACGAGGACGGCAACGGGCTGCGGCAAGGCGGCTCCGGTCTGCTCCCAGAACGCGACCACGCGCGGCTCATTTGGCACGCTCCACGGCTCCAGACCGTGAGCCCGCAGGTGGTCGTCGATCTGGGCGCCGGTCGGCTTGGGGCCGAGATCGGCCAGCATCGAGGAGAACGTGCCCGCCTCGCAGAACTGGGCCGTCGGCAGCGCGCCCATGACCGAGGACGCCAGGCCCTGGAGCGTCGAGTAGCGCCCGGTGGTGAAGTGCCTCCGAAGCACGCGCGGGCCGCGGGTGTCCGCCGAGGCGCCGACGTCGACCATCTCGACGTCGAGCAGGTAGTCCATGCTCGGGTGGAGCGGCAGGGCGACGTCGACGACGCCGTGGGACTCGGCGTTGCCGTCCACCTCGATGCAGGGCGCGGCCGGCTTCTCGCCCGCGATCGGACCGAGCTCCTGCATCTCGAGCAGGCCGCTCAGCCATGGCGAGAGGACGGTGGCGGGCTCCGCGGTGATCGAGCCGCCGACTCCGCTGACCAGGGCGAGCGGCATCTCGATCGGGCTGTCCGGGTCGTCCTGGGGGTGCATCCCGTTCGCGGCCTCGAGCCGCATCCGCAGCTCCTTGCCGTGCTCGGCGAAGATCCGGTCGACGTCCGCGGTGTTGAACACCAGCCGCAGCGGCTCGCCGCCGAACACGGCCTTCTCGGTGTCCTCGGGCAGGGTCATCAGCAGCCACGAGTCGAGTCGCACCGCGACCGGCTCGTCCTGGACCGGGGTGCCGGTCCGGTCGAGGAAGACCCGCGCCGTGGGGTCGGTCGGGTCGTTGCCGATCCGGTCGGTGCGGAACCAGAACGTCTGCGAGCCGCTGCCGGTGCCGGTCGCCGCGTTGTCGCTCTTCTGCTTGCGGTCGGCGCTCCACTGCACGGTGATCCGGTATCGCGAGTCGGGCTTGAGCAACGCGACGGAGCTGGCGTCCGGCCCGGTGGCCTTGACCAGCCGCTCCTTCTCCTCCTCGATCTGCTTCTCGTCCCACTCCGAGCGCAGGATCTCGGCGCCGGTCACCATCGACACGGCCGCGAGCGCGAACCGGTCCACCCCCTTGATCTCCTCGCCGTCGCCGAGCTGCTCCCAGACGTGGTCCTGGTCGAACGGCTGGCCGAGATCGACGTATGCGGCGGTGTCGTTGTCCGGAACGTGCAGGATCGCGGGGGACTGGTTCATGACCGCGGCGAAGCGCACGAGGTCGTCGATGTCGGACCCCCACGGGCCGGCGAGGTCGGCCCAGCGGCCGGGCAGCGTCCCGCCGGAGTCGAGGAAGTCGCTCGCCGTGAGGGTGACGGAGTCGATCTCGTTGAGATGCGCGTCGAGCACGCGTGCGGTGACGGGGGAGAAGATGCGCTGGCGGAGCCGGGGGACGATGAGCAGGATGCTCAGGTCCCGGAAGCCGCCGGGGGTCTCGAGGCGGATCAGGTTCGCGTACTTGCGGTGCTCGTCGGCGACCTTCGCCTGGTGCATGGCCGTCTGCGCCGCGTCGTCGGCGAAGTTCGTCGCCCGGCCGAAGTCGAAGTCGGGGGAGATGAGCACCTTGACGGGACAGGGTGTGCCCGGGACCTCTTTCTCCCGGTCCTTGTCCGAGGGCTGGGTGACGCGGTCGTGGAACGCCCCCACGACCGCGGCGTTGACGGTGTCGCGGAGCAGGGGGACGCCGGCGACCTGGTCGCCCCGGAGCCGGTCGAGGTCGAGCGTGCCCCCGTGAGCGGTCAGGTCGAGCAGACCCGGCAGCGCCTCGGTGGCCTTGGTGTGCAGCGCCTCGCTGATCCGCAGCGGCCGGGACTCGGGGTCCCGCATCAGCACGGACCGGACCGGGTCGGTGTCGGCGAGCAGCTCGCCGTGGCCGGGGGTGAGCCGTCCGAACCCTCCCCGGACGAGGACCGGCAGCTCGCCGACCTCGGTCCGGATGTCCCGGAGCAGCCGCAGCCTGTCCTGCGACGGCTTGCGGCGTGAGCACTCGACGACTCCGCCGAGGACGAAGGCGGGGATGACACCGCGCAGCATGTCCAGCTGCGGGTCGCCGGTGCGCCAGGGCTCGCAGACCCGCAGGGTCGTCTGCGGGGCGCTCGAGCGCTGCGAATCGTCCGGGTCCGCCCAGGCGATGCCTTCGACGTCCCAGCCGGTCTGCGAGGTGCCGATCGGCTCGAGCTTGAAGGTCCAGAGGACCTCGGCCGGAGGGGCGGCCGGGTCACAGACCGCGCCCCACCGCTTGGTGATCATCTCGGTGCGGCGCTCGGTCCACTCCAGGGCCTTGGTCGCCGGGTCGACCTGCCAGGTGAGCAGCGCGAGCTGGGCAGCAGGGCTGGCCTCGGTGGCGCTGCCGATCGTCCACCAGGTCGCCGGGGCGGTGCCGCCGGCGAGGGTCACCGGGTCGACCGTGCCGTTGGCGCGGACGCGCTCGAGAGCGACGCGGCTGATCCTGTAGGCGTAGAGGTCGGCGGACCGCTCCGCATAGCCGTCGACGTCGACCCCGTTGGCCGGCTCGAGCGCGCCGCCGAGCCCTTCGATGGTCACCGACCCGTCCGGCGAGGCGGGCAGGAGGAACGAGATGACCGGAATCGAGTCGATCGGGACGACGGGGACCTGGCTGTCGTTGCCGGGGTATGCGGAGGCCTCGACGGCGACGCCCAGCGAGGTGTCGATCCCGCGGTCGACGCCGGAGCCCTGCACGAGGGCCGGTGACCGCGACTGCAGGGACACCTTCTCGACGAGGTCCGGGATGGGCGCCGGCAGCTTCGGTCCGGAGATCGTGATCTCGACACATCCGGAGACCGAGAAAAAGAAGAAGTCGACGTGCCCGCACGCCTTGCCGTGGACATAGAGCGCAAGGTCGCCCGACGGTTGCTGTTCCGAGACGATGACGGTGAGGCTGGCGTTCGCGCCGATCGAGACGATCCACAGCCGCAGCTCGCCGGCGACCCAGATGTTGCCGGCGAGGGTGAACGGGGAGAAGCCGAGGACGGCGTCCATCCCGCCGCCGAGGGTGAGGTAGAGCCCGGAGGACCGGTCGCCCCACTCGAACCCGGCTGCGACCCCCATGGCGATCGCGAAGCCGGTGATGGAGGGCAGCTCTCCGTGACCGTTGTTGAACTTGCTGATGCCGTTGCCGCGGAACATCAGGTATCCGGTGCCCTTGACGATTCCGAGCACGTCGACCTCGACCGGCGAACCGTACCCCGCGCGCGCGCCGAGGTAGATGTGCCAGTCGTGAGCGTTCGAGCCGAACGGGAAGACCGCCTCGATCGGAATGACGATCTTGACGAGCTTTTCGATCTCCCACGACACGAGGATGCCGACCATGAAGTGGTCGGGCGTGATCTCGATGACGGCCAGCACCCCGCCCTTCATCCCGAGCTCGCCGACACTGGGCGGCAGAGAGATGATTCGCGCGTTCATCATAATGAGGACGCGCGGACCGGGCAGCTCGAGCAGGAATGTGCCGTCCAGGTTGAGGATGACACCACCCTCCATCGTGCCGATGAGGATGCCGAGCCCAAAGGCCCAATAGTCGATTTTTGGCTCCCACAACACGGGACCGCTGCCGGGCGCTTTGAGCAGGTGCGGCTGTCCCTCGGCATGCTTGAGCCAGGCGAGAGCCGGCACGTTTGTCTGGGGGTGGGCGAGCTCGGCCCGCCGGTAGTGCATGCCGAAAATGCCTCGGAAGCCGAAGATGCCGATGCCCGTCGAGCCCAGCGGGATCCCGGCGGGGAGAACGACGTTGAGTCCGACATACACACCGGTCGCGGTCCTCGCGCCGTCCGTGATGTTGGCGATCTCCACGGCTGCGGCAATCCGCACACTCACCGGCCGGATGGTGAGGTCGATCTGTCCGCCGATGACCTTCTGCCCGGCCGACTCCCCGATCCGCATGTAACCCGAGCCAACGAGCGCGCCCGGGATGTCGACCGACGCCGCCAATGCGGTGAGCTCGGGCGGCCGCGAGCCGTCGAGGTATGCGCGCACCGAGGCCTGGTCGACCGAGACGACGCCCAGGTCCACCCCGAGAGCGATGTCGACCTCGAGGGTCAGCGGGTTCGACTGGGACAGGCGGGCCCCGGCGATCCGGAGGATCTGCCCGAGCGGCTCGCCGATCTCCAGGCCGCCCCCGCCCCCGGCGATATCGATCGTGTACCCACGGGAGGAGTCGAACACCGGCAGCAGGTCCCAGCGCTCGGTGGCGATGTAGTCGTCCGATGCACCGGCCGGGATGTCCCGGTTGGTGAGTCGGACGCCGATGGCCTTGTACCTGACCTTGAGCGGCTTGTCCCTGGCGACCCTGACGATGCCGAGGATGTCCATCGACCAGTCCATCTCGACGTCGACGAGGACCGTCCCGGTGTAAGCGCCGTTGCGGGTTGTCTGCAGATACTCCGCGCCGAAGAGGATGACGCGCTCGATGCGGAACCATGGCAGTGCGGCGACCGCGCCGGGCAGCGCCAGCGCTGCGCCGGCCAGGACGGCGCCGACCACCGCCCCGTCGCGGCCCTCGACCGCGTCGCGGACCGCGTCGACAGGTGGCGCGGCTGCCAGGAGTGGCCAGAAGCTGAGGTAGGAGCCGAGGACGGTGAGCGCCACATCCTTGTTCGCCGGCATCGGGTCGATCTGGGGCAGCCAGCCGAACGCGAACAGGCCGTCCTTGTCGGCGGGGTCGGCGCCGGCGGAGAGCAGGAAGTCGACTCGCCCGGTGGACGGGTCGGTCTGCAGCAGGGCGCGGAACAGGGTGATGCCGTCGGCGGGGTTGTCCGGTCCGACGGGGGTTCCGCCCTCCAGCGTCCGCCCGCGGGGCAGCTGGGCGCCGGCGGCCGAGCCCATGTTGCCGGCGAGCTTGTCCTCGGCCATGGTCTGGAAGTCGACCTCGAGGTCGAGCTGGCCGGCGATCAGCTGGCTGTCGACGACCCGCACCTTGGCGCGGACGCTGCGGAACCAGTCCGGCGGGGGAGAGACCTCGGGCACCGGAGGGTCGGCGGGCGGAACCGTGACCGTGGTCGGCGTGGAGGTGGGGGCGGGTCGGTTGACCGTCACCGTCGCGCTGCGCCCGGGCGTTGCCGCAGTGAACGTGACGTGGGCGGCCCAGTGCTGTCGGTCGTTCGGTGCGCCGTTGCCCGGCCAGCCGACCGCGGCCGACCACGCGTTCTGCTCGGCGGTCGTCGGAGCCTGCGGGTCCTCGAGCTCGGGTCGGACGTCGAAGTCGAAGCCCTTGGCGGAGTACGCGCTCGCGATCGCGGCGCGGGCCGCCTGCGCCCGACGGTAGGCGAGCTTGGTGTTGTACTCCAGCTTGTTCAGGTCGCCCTCGAAGGACGCATCTCCCTGGATGACGATCGTCGCCCCGTTCGGGAGCGCCTCGAGATCGGCCCGGTATGCGGTGGTCACCGGGTTGGACCCGCCCGCCTCCCAGTTCTGGCTGAGCTTGCTGACCGCCGGGGTCGACGACATGCTCGCGGTCCCCGAGGTCCCGGGGGAGTCGAAGTGGAAGTAGAAGGCCCGGGTGACCGGACCCGATGCGCCGGCCCGCTCCACGACAAAGGTGCGCGTCTGCTGCGCGACCACCGTCGTGGTCAGGGTGGCGGCCGTGGCCAGCACGGTCGCGCCCTCCTTCCAGGTCCGTGTCGCGTCGGGCGGCACGGTCCGGATCGTCACCGAGTCGCCGGACCCTTGGGTGAGGGCGAAGGTGAGGTCACCGGCCTGGGCGGTAACCTCCGCGGCCGAGTCCGTCACCGTCGGTTGGCCGGGGACCGTCAAGGTGGGGCGGTCGACGAGACGGGTGACGATGATGTGCATCCGGACGGGGTCGGTCCCCGGACCCGCAGAGCTCACGGTGATGTCGATCTCCGCGGTGTGGTCGCCGCCGGAGAGGTCGACGTCGTACATCGTGTGGTTGGCCGGCTGGGCCGCGCCGTTGATGGTGCAGGTGCGGGTGTAGGGGATCCGTCCGCCGCTCACGTCGATGATGAGCGTCGAGGTCTCGGGCACCTGTGCGGTCGCCTGGATGACACCGAGGCTCTCGCCGCTCCGCTCCACCCGGTAGGAGCGGCCGTTGCCGTCGAAGCGGGGGTTGAGGACGAGCTCGCCGTTCCCCTGTTGCACGAGCGCCGCCTCAAAGTCCCCCCACAGGCCGGCCGAGGGTCCGACGCCGATGAGCAGCTCCTGCGCGCCGCACTCGAAGGCGAGGTTGCGCAGGCCGTTGGGGGAGATGAAGATTCGCGCCTCGGGCAGGTACAGCCCGGTCCAGTCGTCACCGATCCCGGTCTTCTGCGCGAGCGCCGGCGGTGTGTAGTCGCGGTCCAGGTCGAGGGTGGCGCTGCGGAAGCCGAAGCCGAACACGCGGTCGTCGCCACCTCCCGCATATGCGTAGGGCGGCTCCATGGAGATGAACTCCGAGACCTCGGTCGAGCCGGGGTCGTCGAGACCGGACACTCCCGCCGACACGAGCGACAGCACGAGCTGGCTGGGGTTGTCGTTGCCGTGCGTGACCCGGAACCGCAGGCGCGGCAACGTCAGTGCCACCTCCGTGAACGACGGGTCGGGCTCCAATACCCCGATGGAGCTCACTTTGGCCGGGTGCAGGAAGGGTGGCCGCAGCCGCGGGGCGTTGAAGATGAAGTCGAAGTCGAAGCCGGTCGAGGGATCGTCCCGGAGCGCCGCCGCCCGCCAGTCGCCGAAGAGCTGGGCCACGCCGGCACTGTCGGCGTCGAAGCCCGACTCGGCGGCCTGGACGATCGCCGACCCGGCCCGTGGCACGAACAGCTCGAAGTCGACGGTCGTGTCGGCGAGGTCCAAGATGGGCTCGGACCGAGACGGGTCGTGGGCGGGGGTCGCCTCGTCGACCTCTGCGCTGAGCACCCCGGTGGCGGGGTTGAGCTGCATCCGACCGTTCACCTGGCAGTGCCCGCGAAGCGTGACCCCGAGGTCGTCGGCGGACTGCTCGAAGGCGACCACACGAAGCGCCGTCATCACAGCATGGAGGGCCCCGATGTTCTCGCCGCGGAAGACGTACGGAAGAACGAGGTCCAGCAGGGCCAGGTTGGCCATAGCTGCTGCGATCCGGTAGCGGACTCTTTTTATTGTTTAACCCATTGGGGCTTTGGGGGCAAGCACGCAACAACTTTTAAGACACGCCAAGGGAATGGGATCTTCGTTTTGACGAAGTCCGAGAAGGCCCACTCGCTTCTGCCCGTAGATCAGGCGAATAAATACAATATTCTTGCACGGATGCGAGTCAGAGGTGTATGCCAATCATGGTGGGAGCCGAAGCAGCACATAGATATTCAGAGTTGCTGCTTCACCTTCTGGCCCACTTCACTCTGGGCCCTCTCCAGCCTGAGGCCCGTCATGCGGCCATGCCTCCGCGGGATCGGTCCCGCCACTGCGCCACACCCTGGCGCCGATCGTCATGGCAACGCTCTCTGCGGGCAATTCCGCTGCCGCCTTTCCGTTCTGCAGGCCTGAGGAGGATCCGTTCCTGCTGCTGGAGTACTTCGGGAAGGCAATTGAATCGATACTCAGGGGTCATGCGGGCGGCCGCTGCGGCGCACCTGGATTGATCGGCCCTAAGGGGAAGAGGAGATCTCCCGGCTGGAGGAAGAAGTGCTGCCGGCGATCCAGCAGTGCCTGGCGCGGGTTGATGAGATCGATAGCGCCCTGGAAGCAGAAGCCGAGCTGAGTTATCGCCAGATGGTGGAGGCTGAGGCACTGCTGCGCCGCGGTGAGCAGCAAGGCCGTGAGCTGGGTGCCATCTGCTGAATGTTGAAAGGGGGCCGCCGCCGTGGCGGACCTTGGGCTACTACCGGCCGGCGCCGCTCCGCCTCTCGCGCCTGCTCTGGCTGCGCAGCTCTGGCCTGCCGCAGACCAAGCCACCAGGCGGGCCGGGAGACATCAGATCGAACGCTGGCCGGGGTGCTGCCGAGCAGCCAATCAGGGAGTCGCTCGCGACAGGCCGCATCAGTCCTGACGGGAACAATTGGCCAGTCCTCGATTGCAGGAGAGCCAGCAGCTCTGGTCACCGGGCGCGGTGAGGAAGCAGCACGGCACTTGCACCGTTGCCACTGGGGGCTGGCTGGCCGGGCGGTGCGAAACCCCTCCGCAGCATGCCCCTGCGGCTCGCACTGGTCAGGGCTGACGCAAGGCTCGCGGTGCTCGCCCCTGGCCAGTGCTCACCTGCGGGGCGTCTGGCCGGTGTTCTCCGCTCCACCCCAGCCATGGCCAATCCCCAAGGCCCAGTCTGTGAAGTCCGCCTGCTTGTTGTTCACCGCTATCAGCCAGGAGTCCAGAAGCTCGGCACCACCCCCTGTGAGGTCGAGTTCTTGGGCCGCCGCGGCAAGCCCGTCAAGAAGATGCGGCTGATCCCTGCCGAGAAGGCGTTCGCCTTTGCCCGCAAGCTGCAGGGCATCCCCGGCTGCACCGTCTCGGTCTGCTGAGCCTGGGGGCTCGGGCCCGGCTGCCGGTTGGTGGCCGGGCCTTACAGCCAATGGCGGTAGGCACTCCGCTGCCGGCGGGCCCTGGCTTTGGAGCGAGCACTGCCGAACTGAGGACTGCTGCCGTCACGGCGACGGCGCAC
>JBIIDV010000073.1:0-12737 GCA_044238185.1 Prochlorococcaceae cyanobacterium
AGGGCTCTCACCAGCTCGCCGCCTCTCGGCGACTCAGAAAACTTACATCACCGCAGGCTCTCGCCCCTCAGTTCCGTAAGCCGCACAAGACCTTCCGGTCCCGCGCAGTCCAAAACCATAACACGGGATAAGACCAGGCCTTGGTCATCAGGCCACTAGTGCCTCTCCCCAGGGGAGAAAACGGTTGAGGGTCTCCGGTTGATCGGCAGCCAGCACGGGGAAGTCAGCCTCGCTGAGGTCCGATCCAGGAATCAGGTGCTCGGGAGAGCGGGCCAGCCAGCGGAGTGAACAGTCGAGCTCCGTGAGCACCAGCCAGGCGGCAGCCAGATCCCAGATCTTGGGTGTGGCCTCCAGGGCGGCAACGGTCTGGCCCATGGCCACGCTCACCAGGTTGAGGCTTGCCACTCCCAGGAGCCGGATCTTGCCGGGGAAGCGCTGATGGGGAAGCTTCTGCAACACACCGATCGACCGACTACAGAGCGAGGCACAGCCGGCAGGATGCGTCTGGAGTGAAGGCGGAGCAAGGGCTTTGCCATTGCGCCAGGCCCCCTGGCCGCGCAGCGCCACAATGCGTTGACGCAGGGGGGGCA
Organism: Prochlorococcaceae cyanobacterium; assembly: GCA_044238185.1. Lineage (GTDB taxonomy): Bacteria > Cyanobacteriota > Cyanobacteriia > PCC-6307 > Cyanobiaceae > NIES-981. The sequence continues at coordinate 591 of JBIIDV010000073.1, forward strand.
CATCAAGAACCGCCATCTGGGGCTGTCCGTCCTGGAAGCGGGCCAGGGAAATGGCCCAGTAAGGAATTCCCGCGGCGAAGTTGGTGGTGCCGTCCAGGGGATCGACCACCCAATAGCTGGATGATCCGGGCACGCGACGGTCGCCCTCCTCGCTGAGCACGCCCTCCCCGGGGAAGAGCTCGGCCAACCCGCCCACCAGGGCGGCATCGCTCCAGCGGTCGCAGGCGGTGATCAGGCTGCCATCGGCCTTCACATCAGACACCATGTGACCAAAATCCCGCCGTTGGCGCTCACCGACCCGATCGAGCAGAGCCATCAGACCCGGATTCAGATCGGCAGGGGAGTGGGCCACAGTCATCCGAGCTCGAGGGACAACACCCTGGTGAGGCTTCGTCCCGTATCTTCCCTGAACTGGCGCAGGTTGACCCTGCTCAGGGCCAGGAGAGCTCCGAGAGCAACCAACACCTCAACGCTCAGCACAAGGGCATAGGCAGGAAAGGGTGACGCACCCATGCCAATCCGTTCGGCCAGCCAGCGCCCCAGATCGAGTAGGCCGCCGCCGAACACCTTGCCGAGGGCTCGCGACATGGCCTGGGCCAGGCCCCAGACGCCAACAAAGGTGCCGGCCGCCTCCGGCAGGGTGAGGTCAAGCATCAACACCAGCGCACTGTTTGTGCCGATGCCGGCCGAAACCCCGAACAACAGCATCACCACCTGCAGCAAGGTGACCTGAGCTGTGAAGCCCGCCAGCAACAGCAGCAGCAGACTGGCAGCAATCAGCTGACAACCCAGGCGGGCGGTTGCCAACTTGCCGAAGCGGGGAACAATCCACACCCCGGCCAGCACGAGTCCGAGCAACGTGCCGATTCCCCAGATGGCATTCAGGGAGGCAGTAGCGGCGATCGGCATGCCAAACACCTCCGCTCCGTAGCTCTCCAGGATCGGGTCCTGGAGAAACAGGCCCAAGGTGAACAGCACGAGGAACAGAAAAAACACAAGCACCTGCCGGCTGGAGGTGACTAGCGCCCAGGCTTGCTTGAGGGTGATGGCATCCTCCCTGGGTGCCTCTCCGGAGGTAGCCGAGCGCCGACCACCGTGCCTGGAGCGCTCCATGCCGAAGGTGGCGATCACGGTGAGGAGCAGCACCGTGGAGACAACCCCCACCATGAACCTCAGCAGAACGGGCTCCAGCACCGCCGGGTCGGTGACCCCATCCAGGCCTCGCAGGGCAATAGCCGTGGCAATGGCCCCCACCACAATCCCAACCGTGAGCAGACACCAGATGATGCCCACGGCCTTGGAGCGTTCCTGCTCGTTAGTCCGGTCAATCACGAGGGCCAGGTAGGGGGTGCTGGCCATCGACACCGCCAGGCCATAGAGGGAGAAGAGGCCACAGAGGGCAGCGATGCCGGCCCAGAGCAGACCGGGACGATCCCCCTCCAACAGACGGCCCACCTGAAAGATGAGTGGCACCGAGAGAACGGCCAGGCCGCAGAACAGGCTTGCGCCCAGCCAGATGTAGGGCAGGCGATGACGACCGGCGATGGGGACGGCATCGGACAACTGGCCGAACAGCACCCGACTGGGGGAGACGAACTGCTCAAAGGCCAAGGCGAGGCCCACCAGCAGAGCCGGGAAGCCCAGTTCGCTGATCATCACCCGATTCATCAAGCCGGCGAACACGACGGCCAGGCAGCCCAGACATCCCTGAAACAGGCCGAGCCGGAACGTGGCAGCGAGCCCTAGGCCTGATGCTGAACCAGCGGTTGGCAGGGGGCTGGGCAAAGGAGTTCCGTGCGGGGGGACAAGGGCTAAGCCGACCAGGCTTGGATCCTGGGGTCAGGATCAGAGGGTCCCTGGGTTGGCCGCATCGCAAGCAGGGAGCAGGCGTGCTGGTTCCACTGGGATGTCGGAAGCACCAACGGGCTTCACCGCCGGCAATGTTCGAGGCGGACAGCTGAGAATCTGATCAAGACCGGTACGGCGGCGCAATTCCGCCAGGCGCTTGTTGTAGTCGGTGATGGCGTTGGAAAAGCGCACTTCGGCCTGGGTGAGGTCGCGCTGGTTGTCCACCACCTCGCGCTGGGTGGTAACGCCCGCCTGGAAGCGCAGGCGGGCCAAGCGCAGGGATTCTCTGGCTGAAATCACCTCCCTTGCTGTGGTGGTGATGTTGCGGTTGTTCTTCTCGAGTTCGTAGAAGCTTTCTTCCACGTCAAGGCGAATAGCATCCCGGCGGCGGGCAAATTCAAAGGTATTTTCCTCAGCAACCTGTCGATTCCTGCGAGACTCGGCCGCCGCAGCGCCACCGTCGAACAGACGCCAGTTCAGACCCATACCCACACTGAAATCGAGATTTCCACGGGAGATGATCTGATCACTAAAGGTATCGCCATCAGCCCAATTTGCCCCAAAAGCTGTAAAAACGTTCAGAAATGGCTGTACTGTGGCGAGGGCAGCATTGGCTTCGCTGTTGGCGATGGAAATATTCAACACCACCTGATCGAGCTCCTCGCGGAAGGCATAGGCGGCAACAATGCTTTCCTGCAGGCTCGGCTGCCAGATGCCCAGAACCCTGGAGGGATCCTGGGCTGTGGGGGTGACCGTCTGGGGAAGATCGAGCAGGGCGGCCAGCTCGCGTCGCGCCACAGACTGAGATGCCAGGGCATTGGTGAGCAGCTGCTGATCACGAGCGAGCTGAGTTTCAGCTTCCAGCACCTCGAGCTTGGTGGCAACACCGGCCTGGAAGCGGGCCCGGGAATCCCGCAGGCTCACCAGAGAGGCACGAACGGATTCCTGACCGATTCGCACCTCATCATCGGCCTGCTGGAGATCGAAATAGGCCTGGGCCGCCTGCAGCCGGAGATCCCGCAGAGCGATGACATATTGATACTTGGCAACCTCGAACCGATCACGAGCCGCCGCGATCGTGGGGTTCCGCCGGGGATCGATCAGCCCCCAGCGTGCTGAGAGCACAGCTCCTGCATCCCAGCGATCTCCGTTGACCGTATTGGTTTCTCTGCCCGTCGAGATGGTGCCATCCTCGTTGGTCGTCCTGGTGCGAATCGTCTGCCTCGAGGATCCATAGCTGTAGCGAGGCAACGCGGAACCCGCATCCAGATCGATGGTCGGATACCACTGGGCAATCGCGGCCCTCAATTGGCTTTGGGCCTGGTCCACCTGGCTGGCGATCGCCTTGAGATTGGGGTTGTTGACCTCAGCCAACGTTTCCACCTGGGCCAGGGTGAGGGGCCGGAGCTCCTGGATCGTGACCTGCTCGGGGCGGACCGGCAGCGCTAGAGGGGCAGGAGCCGCGTAAGGCCTCAGCGGCTGAGGCAGTTCGGTTGCGGCCGGAGGAACAAGCTTGGGGTTCACACGAGGCCTCTCGCCCTTGACGTCGGGGGCCAGAGGCAGCGGCTGGGGCTGAGATTGCTGGTTGGACGGGGCTGGGCTGCCATCTGGAGCAGAGACGGCCGGCTCTGCCGGTTGGGCCAGGACAAGCGAGGGGAGCAGGGGCAGACCCAGCAGGCTGACCAGGGCCAGTCGGGTAGCGGAAATGGGCACGCCTAGCTCAAGCTTTTGCGGCGAGTTTAAGGATCTTCCGGCGATTTGAAGGATGCGGAACAAACAGCCACCAGGTCAGCCGCACCACTCACGAGATGAATCGGCAGGTCAAGGGCACGCTCCAGCTCGGCTAGGGGCATGTCATCCAGGAACACGGGCTCGCCCTGGCGCAGGGTGACAGCTGGCAAGAGCACACCCTGGCCGAGATCCCGGCCGCTAAGCCCCTCCAGGAGATCCGCGCCGGTGAGCAGACCGGTGACCACCTGGTCCTGCCCCCAGTAGGGACTGGGCAGGCCATGCAGGATCAGCTCGAGCCCTTCGATGGCGTTGAGGCGGCGTACCACCGGTTGCAGAGCTTCAGCCACCAGCCGTCCCACCACCCAGCTGAGGCGCCTGGGCTGCTCAAGCCGCGGCGGCAACTCAGCCGTGGCGCGATCCAGGTCCTCGAGGAAGGCGCGGATGGAGCCCACGCCGTTTTCCTGCTGGGGCAGGTCCTCGTAGCTGGCGCGCGGCGGCAGGGGCAGCCCCGCGATCAAGTACCACTCATCGGAAAGCCAGGCGAAGCGGCTTCCCAGCCGCTGCTGGAACTCCGCCTGCAGCGGCTCCACCAGGGCAATCACCGCCCGGGCCGCCGCCCGGTCCACCGGCACCAGGCCGTCGCCGGGCGGCCGGAAGCGGGTGAGGCCCACCGGCACCACCGCCGCCGACAGCACAGCGGGCCAATCGCCGCCGGCAAAGCCCGCCAGATCACGCAGGGTGCGCTCCAGGGCAGCGCCGTCGTTGAGGCCGGGGCACACCACCACCTGGGCGTGGATCTGCAGATCGCGCTGCTGGAACCACCCCAACTGCTCCAGCAGCAGGCCGGCGCGGGAGTTGACCAGCAGGCGGCTGCGCAGCTCCGGCTCGGTGGCATGCACCGACACGAACAGGGGCGAGAGACGCTGGGTCTCGATCCGGCGCCAGTCGACCTCGCTGAGGTTGGTGAGGGTGAGGTAGGAGCCGTAGAGAAAGCTGAGGCGGTAGTCGTCGTCCTTGAGGTAGAGGCTGCGGCGTTTGCCCGGCGGCTGCTGGTCGATGAAGCAGAAGGGGCAGGCGTTGTTGCACTGCTTGAGGCCATCGAACAGGGCCTCGGTGAAGCCCAGGCCCAGGCCCTCATCGAGATCCTTCTCCAGCTCCACCGTGTGGCGGGTGCCATCGGGGTCCTCCACCTCCAGCACCAGCTCCTCGTCGCCCACCAAAAACTGCAGGTCGATCAGGTCGCGGGGGCGCTGGCCGTTGATGCTCAGCAGCCTGTCGCCGGGCTGGAAGCCCAGCTCCTCGCCGATCGAGCCCGGTTCCACCGTGGCCACCACCGCCGGCTGGGGCAGGCGTGGGGAGGCGCCGTTGGCGCTGGCTGCTTGATCAGCAGCAATGGCAATCCCGGCGGAGGGTTCGTTCCACATCAGCGGCGCCGCTGCCCAGGAGCTCTACCTCCCCACTGTGGCGCGCAGCCAGAGCAGGATGGCCACACCGAAGGCCAGGCGGTAAGCCACAAAGATCCAGGTGCTGTGGCGCTGCAAGAAGCGCAGCAGCCAGGCGATCGCCAGCCAGGACACCACTGCCGCCGACAGGATGCCCACTGCCAGGGGAATCGGCCCGCCATTGGCGGGGGCCTCCAGGGCCCCCTTGAGCTCCACCAGGCCGGCCAGGGTGATCGCCGGCAGGCCCAACAGAAACGAGAAGCGCGCCGCCGCGGCCCGCTCCCAGCCGTCAAACAGAGAAGCGGTGAGGGTGCTGCCCGAGCGCGAAACCCCCGGCACCAGAGCCAGGGCCTGGGCCAGACCCACCAGCACGCCGTCGATCGGCCGCACCCCCTCAAGGGTGCGGCGGCGCTTGCCGACCACCTCAGCCAGCGCCAGCAGCAGGGCCATCACGATCGAGACGATCGCAATCGAGCCCATGCTGCGCACAGGGGCGTTGTCGTAGTCGGGCACCAAGAGCTTGAGGGCCACACCGGCCAGCACGATCGGCACAGTGCCCAGGGCCATGGCCAGACCGAGGCGCGCCGCTGGATCAGCCCACTGGCCGTGGCGGAAGGCCCGGGCCATGCCCCGACCCACCTCCAGCAGATCGCTGCGGAAAAAGGCCAGCACGGCGGCGATGCTGCCCAACTGGATCACGGCGGTCACCGACACGCCTGGATCTCCCCAGCCCAGCAACACTGGCACCACCTTGAGGTGGGCGGTGCTGCTGATCGGCAGAAATTCTGTGAGACCCTGCACCACCCCCAGCACCAGGGCACGCCAACAGGCTTCCAGCAGACCCACGCCACCATCTGCGGTCATAGGTGCAGCCATCCCGGTACCGAAGGGGAGCGAAAAGGCGACCAGCGGGCTTGGCACGACGGCGGCAAGGCTCAAAGCCAACTGACGCTATGGCGGCAAGGTCGCCTGAAGCCTTTAAGGTTGCACAACTTTCTTCACAAGCCGGGTGATCGGGGTTACGCCGAGCGCAATGCCAGCCAGCGCCGCACCAGCAATCGCCGGAGCAGCCGCTGGGGCCGGGGCTCCTCCCTGGCCTTCCATTCCGGCTGTGCGGTCAGCCCCTGTGAGCTGGCAACCCCAGCCCTTGTCCTCGCAGGCCTCGAAGGCGTGGCCTGCTGTCGTGCTCAGCAGCCTGCTGGTGGCCCTGCCGGTGTTTGTGGAAGCGCCCTGGGTGCGCCATGCCCCGTTCAGCGCCGTGCTGTTCACCGCGGTGTTCGTGGCACTGGGTCTGGGGATGGCCCACAGCCAGCGTCCAAACCTGCGCCGCAGCGGCGAGGTGCTAGTGGGCTTCAGCGGCAGCTGGCTAGCCGGAGCGCTCTTCTGGGGCTGGGCCCGCCAATTCCCGATCTGCCATCTGCCCCTGGAAGCCCTGGCCCTGCCCCTGGCCCTGACCGGTCTGGGCAGTCGCTGGCGACTGGCCTGCGGCTTCTATCTGGGTTCCCTGCTGGGCACTGCAGCCACCGACGCCGCCATCGCAGCCACCGGCCTGATGCCCCTCTGGCCGCTGGCCGTGGGAGCTGAACCAGCCGCAGCCCCTGAACTGCTGAGCCACGCGGCCCGCACCTTGCTCCATCCCGCCCCCATGCTGCTGGTGAGTGCTTTTGGCCTTGGCCTGGCCCAGTTCAGTCGCTGGCTCTGGAGCCGGGGCCCCGTCGCCCGCATCGCCGCTACAGCCCTGGCCACCACCCTGCTGGTGGATGCCCTCTTCCTGGCTCTGGCCTTGCTCGCCCCACGCCTGAGCGGGCTGATCTGAAGATCTGCTACCGCCAGCCCCAGGCCAGGCGATTGCCTACAGGGCGTTCTGTAGCGTTGGCGGTCGGTGGTGTATCCACCTGATCTCCCATCCTTCCAAGAGGTGTTGCGATGAAACGGCTGGTTGCCTGGCTGATGAGCGGGGTTCTGCTGGCTGGCCTGCTGATGGGCTTGGTCCTGCCGCCTGTTGTGCATGCCGCTGAACTCCGCAACCTCGCCGACGACAAGATCGCCGCGCGAGGCGACAAGGTGGACCTGAACAACTGTTCCGTGCGTCGCTTCCAGAGCTTCCCCGGGATGTACCCCACCCTGGCCGGCAAGATCGTGCTGGGTGGTCCCTACAGCTCGGTCGATGACGTTCTCGCCCTGGATCTCACCGACCGCCAGCGCGAGCTGTTCAACAAGTACAAGGACAACTTCACGGTGACCCCGCCGGAGATCGCCCTGAATGAGGGTTTCGATCGCATCAACGACGGCCAATACCGCTGAACCCTGGTCCCTAAGCTCTCCGAGCCGTTGAAAGCCGTCGGGCCTCCGGCGGCTTTTTTGATGCCGGCACGGCCGGAAGGAACCGGCAGCCATGGCAGCTGACATCGACCACGAGGCGCAGGGCTGGGATCCGCTGTTCAACCAGTCCTGGGACGTGGTGGTGGTGGGCGGCGGTGCCGCCGGCCTGATGGCCTGCCTGGAGTTGCCGGCCCACCTGCGCGTGCTGCTGCTCAGCAAGGAGCGCAAGCCCCGCTCGGCCAGCCGCTGGGCCCAGGGAGGAATTGCGGCGGTGACCGCGGTGGACGACAGCTTCGCCAGCCACATTGAGGACACCCTCAAGGCCGGGGCCGGACTCTGCAACCGGGATGCCGTGGAGCTGCTGGTGCACCAGGCGCCGGCCTGCGTGCAGAGGCTGCTCGAGCTCGGCATGGCCTTTGACCGGGATGGGGCCGGCCTGAGCACCACGTTGGAGGCGGCCCACAGCCACCGGCGCGTTCTCCATGCCCAGGACCGCACCGGTGGAGCGCTGGTGGATGCCCTGGAGCGGGAGGTGCGCCGGCGGCCTGGACTGGTGCAGCGCCAGAGCGTGGTGGTGCTGCGCCTCTGGGTGGAGGCGGGACGCTGCCGCGGCCTGCAACTGCTGGCCGACGGCGTGGTCGGCTGGCTGGGTGCCCGCGCCGTGGTGCTGGCAACGGGCGGCGGCGGGCATCTGTTCGCCCACACCACCAACCCGGCCCAGGCGAGCGGCGACGGCCTGGCCATGGCCTGGCAGGCGGGAGCCGAACTGCAGGATCTGGAGTTCGTGCAGTTTCACCCCACCGCGCTGATGCTGCCCAATGCGCCCCACTTCCTGATCTCGGAAGCGGTCCGCGGCGAAGGTGCTCGGCTGCGGGACCACAGCGGCCAGAGCCCCGTGGAGCACCTGGCTGGCGCGGACCTGGCACCGCGGGATCAGGTGAGCCGAGCCCTGGCCCGCCACATGCAGGACCAGCACGTGAACCACGTCTGGCTGGACCTGCGCCCGGTGGGCGAGGAGCGCCTGCTGCGGCAGTTCCCAACGATTGTGGGGCGCTGTCGCCAGCTGGGACTGGACCCCATCCACGAACCGCTGCCCGTAGCCCCTGCGGCCCATTACTGGATGGGGGGCGTAGCAACGGATCTCAACGCAGCCACCACGATTCCAGGGCTCTATGCCGTAGGAGAGGTGGCGTGCACTGGCGTGCATGGGGCCAACCGGCTGGCCAGCAACTCCCTGATGGAATGCCTGGTGTTTGCCCGGCAGCTGGGCGCGATCCAGCTCCCCCCCCAGCCTGACGCCCAACCCTGCCAGGCCGAGCGACGCCAGCAGCTGCTGATCGAACACCTGCCAGACCGCCAGCAGCTCCTGGAAGAGATCAGCAGCCTGCGCGAACGCTGTTGGCAGGTGGCCGGGGTAGAGCGCCAGGGCCACGGCTTGGGCGTGGCCCTGGCGGAGTTGCGTCGGGATCGCCAGCTACTGGAAGCCCAGCCGGCCTGGCTGCAGACCAGCGCCCTGCCAGTGACCGAGCTGCTGCTGCTCAGCCGTCAGGAGGGAGAAGCGTTTGCAGCCCTCCAGGAATGGCATCAGCGGTTGACCCTCACGGAACTCCTGGTGGAGGCCGCCCTGTTCCGGCGGGAAAGCCGCGGTGGCCACTTCCGCAGTGATGCCCCCGCAGCCCAGCCCCAATGGCGGCGGCATAGCAGCCAGGGGAAGGCCCGATCAATCCAGACCAGGGCTGTGCGGGGCTAGGGACAGGTCATCAGCCAGCTCTGCTCCTAGCGGCGGAACCCACTCAGTTCGGCCAGCTTCTGGAGGGATTTCACCCCGGAGTCCAGCTTGCCGCCGATCTCCCAGCTGGGGAAGCCCTGGATGCCCTTAGAGGAGCAGCGCTCGGTCTGACTGTCGCGTCCATCAGCAGCACATTCCACGATGGTGAGCCGATCAACCGCCTCCTTGCCGAACAGTTGCTTCTGGTCGTTGCAGTGGGGGCACCACCACGCGGAGTACATCACGGCTCCAGTGCTGGTGAGATGCTCCGCCAGGGCCATGGCCTCGGGGGTGCTGGTGCTGGTCACAGCCGGCGGAACGCCGCGGCCTCCGAGCTCTCCTGCAGGACGGTCAACCGCCGCCGCCCAGCCGAGCCCGGCCAGCCCCACCACCAGGGCAACCAGCACCAGGCGAAACAGGAGCTGCCCGCGATCAGGCCACTCGCCACTGATCAGGCTCAGCACAAAAAGGGCCAGGCTGAGAACAGCCGAAAGCACGCAGAAGAAACAGAACGCCTGGATCTTCAGCACCATCACGCCCATCAGCACCAGGCTGAACACCGCCATGCCCGTGCTGAACAGCAGCAACCCCCAGCTGCTCAACGAGGCCAGTCGAGAACGGGACTCTCCGCGCAGCACCAGCGGCAACAGGGCCAGGAGCAGCACCGCCAGGTAGGCCAGACAGCCAAACAGGGAGAGGGGCTGGCCCAGAACCGTGCCCCAGGCACTGCCAAGCACCTGGTCGCAGCCATCGCCCCCCCCGGGGCAGGTGAGGGAGCCCAGGACCCCCCAGCGCTTGAGGGTGATCGAGCCGGTGTCGATCGCTCCGATCGTGGCGAGCACCGCCATCAGCACGCGCAGCCAGCGGTTGCCGCTGTCGTTGCGGCGGCGGCTGGCAGTGAGGCGATCGCTGAGGCGGCTAGACGTCACAGAAAACAGGCGACCGCTGCATTCTCGCAGCCACTCCGCCTGGGCGCCTGCCCCATAGGGTGGAGAGTCGGGCCGGCCGTGCCCCTCTGCCTGCTGACTCCGCCTGCTGACGATGACGAAACCAACCGTGGCCTTCGCCCACCTGGGCTGCGAGAAGAACCGGGTGGACACCGAACACATGCTCGGCCTGCTGGCGGAGGCCGGCTACGGCGTGAGCGCCGATGAAGCCGACGCCAAGGTGGTGGTGGTGAACACCTGCAGCTTCATCCAGGACGCTCGGCAGGAGTCGGTGCGCACCCTGGTGGAGCTGGCGGAGCAGGGCAAGGAGCTGATCATTGCCGGCTGCCTCGCCCAGCACTTCCAGGAGGAGCTGCTGGAGAGCCTGCCGGAGGCCAAGGCGATCGTGGGCACCGGCGACTACCAGCACATCGTGAGCGTGCTGGAGCGGGTGGAGGCCGGCGAGCGGGTGAACCAGGTGAGTGCCAACCCCACCTTCGTGGGCGATGAGCACCTGCCCCGCTACCGCACCACCAGTGAGGCAGTGGCTTACCTGAAGGTGGCGGAGGGCTGCGACTACCGCTGCGCTTTTTGCATCATTCCCCACCTGCGCGGCGACCAGCGCTCCCGCCCGATCGAGAGCATCGTGGCTGAGGCCAACAGCCTTGCCGCCCAGGGGGTGCAGGAGTTGGTGCTGATCAGCCAGATCACCACCAACTACGGCCTTGACCTCTACGGCAAACCAAAGCTAGCCGAGCTCCTACGGGCCCTGGGGGAGGTGGAAATCCCCTGGGTCCGGGTGCACTACGCCTATCCCACCGGGCTCACCCCCGAGGTGCTGGCCGCCTATCGGGAGGTGCCGAACGTGCTGCCCTATCTGGATCTGCCGCTGCAGCACAGCCACCCTGAGGTACTGAGGGCGATGAACCGCCCCTGGCAGGCCGACGTGACTGGCGGCCTGCTGAAGCGCATCCGCGAACAGCTGCCTGAGGCGGTGCTGCGCACCACCTTCATCGTGGGCTTCCCGGGCGAAACCGAGGAGCACTTCCAACACCTGCTCAATTTCGTGGCCGAGCAGCAGTTCGACCACGTGGGCGTGTTCACCTTCTCGCCGGAGGAGGGCACGCCGGCCGCCGACCTGCCCAACCAGGTTCCTGCCGAGGTGGCCCAGGAGCGCAAAGACCGCCTGATGGCCCTGCAACAGCCGATCGCCGCCTCCCGCAACGCCGCCTGGGTGGGACAGATCGTGGATGTGCTGATCGAACAGGAGAATCCCAGCACCGGCGAGATGCTGGGACGCTGCGCCCGCTTTGCCCCTGACGTGGATGGCGAGGTGCTGGTGAAGCCCGGTGTTGGCGGACTCTGCGCTGCGCCGGGCACGTTGGTACCCGTGCGCATCACAGGCGCTGACACCTACGACCTAATCGGCGAGGTGGTGGGAGCGCAGGCCATGGTGAGCGATGCGCTGAACGCAATCAGATCAGCTTGATGCCGCGGAGCACCAGGGATGCGGCCAGGGCAGCCACCAGGCCGCCGCCCACCAGACCGAGATAGATCGCTGCGCCCATGGCTGCTGCTGTTCAAGGGTGAGGCCATTACAGCAGAACCAGGGCCCCGCGGACCCAGCGACTCGAAGGCGGGCCTAAGTTGGTGCCCACAGGTCACCCCAGAGGCCGCGCAAGCGTTCTGGTCGCCTTCCAACCGAGGCAGCACGTGCGCACCCTGTTCATCTATCCCGAATTCCCGAAGACCTTCTGGAGTTACGAGAAGATTCTTGAACTGATCGACCGCAAGGTGCTGCTGCCGCCCCTGGGGCTGGTAACAGTGGCGGCGCTGCTTCCCCAGAGCTGGGAAATGAAGCTCGTGGACCGCAACGTGCGGGAGGTGCGCGAGGAGGAGTGGGCCTGGGCCGAGCTCGTGGTGATCTCGGGAATGATCGTGCAGAAGGCCGACATGGCCGAGCAGATCGCCCGGGCCAAGGCTCGCGGTCTGCCGGTGGCGGTGGGTGGTCCCTTCGCCAGCTCCACCCCGGACGCCCCGGAGCTGGCCCAGGCCGACTTCAAGGTGCTGGATGAGGGCGAGATCACCCTGCCGCTGTTTGTGGAAGCCC
>JBIIDV010000019.1:0-37848 GCA_044238185.1 Prochlorococcaceae cyanobacterium
CCGTTCGGCTGAAACCTGCCTGCACCAGGTCGTGCAGACGCAACAATCCAACCATCTCTCCTCCTTCCTCTCCCAACACCGCCAGCACTGAAATTGGCTTCCGTGGGTTCCGCTCCATCAGCTCTAGGGCTAGAAAGAAAAAGGGTATGAACTCGTTTGCGAACAGACAGAAGAGAATTATAGATTTTAATCCCACAAACGAAAAGCATCATCACGGGCCGCAAACCACTCGGCCGCCAGTCCCTGACCCATTGTCCGCTGTTCACGGAACCAAGGTCCGCCAAGTGTCCAATGAAGAAGTGGTGAGGTATCAGCAAGATGAGCGTCCTGAACATCCACAAGATGGTTCCAACCTCCATGAATAGCACCGATTTGATGGTCTCCCGACAGCCAGTGAAAACGATGAAGATCCAGTCCCGATGCACTATTTACATACTCAGGCGTAAGGGAAGTACAACGACTGCAATTCATAAGCATCAAAGAACTCCAATTTTTCTTGGGATATGCGCTCTGCACTTCACCTAGAAACTTTCGGGTCTGAGCGGGCAGATGTTCGTGCTGTACACAAAGAAGAGAGTAAGAATCATCTTGCTGATTCCATAGTTCAACAATGTCAGCACGACAAAGCATGTCACAATCCATAAAGATTGCCCATCCTTTGAAACCCATCAGATACGGCACCAAAAAGCGAGTAAACGAGAAAGCCGTACTCTGCTTAGGATTTGGCTCACGCCAGTAAATACCTTGAGACTCTAGCTGTGGTGTGATGAGAGGCGAAATCGCCAAAGGTACAGAACTGAACTGAACGAGACTATCAATGAGCACATTGGTAGCAGCTCGCTCCCTAGGGTCACAGCCAATAAAGATTGGAATCGGTGATGTCATGACGTAAATTTAGCCTGAGAAAGAAGGAGTTACTAAAAGATTGGTTGACTAACAGTCCGAGGCCTGCAAAATTTTGGACAAGCCTCAAAAGGGAAATTGCCAGAAAGAGCTATCATAAACATCTGGAATAATGAGGTCAAGTGATATCCAGTTGGTCATTGAAACCATAGGACCCAAGAAGGAAGATAAAAAGACTACTAGAGACTCAGGCCCTAAGCTTGAGGCCACCAGCACAAGAATCATGCCGGCAAACTAACTGATAGAAAGATCAGTTAACATGGCCAGGAAACAAGACTACTTTTCTTAATAGCTAAATCCAGGAATAACTTTCAAAGGCGAGTGATCCGATTGCAAAGGAGGATTGTATTCCAAGCAACCAGACAAGAACTTAGGACGCGACTGAAACAAGAAATATCTGTAGTCAGACTAATCGGTCAATGAGATCAGTCCAGCAATCATTTATGGCGAATTGCTTAGCATTTAAATAACGCCTTGTTTGGACGATTTGATGTTCTTGCCTATCTTCTAAAAATAAAAGATCATTCGGGGAAAGAGAGTGCATGGGCAAATCCCTGACATAGGAAGCAAGTTCGGGATCAAGGCTTGGTAAGTGCTTGCCATTTGAGATTACAACCTTTCCCTCATAAAGGGCAAGCTCAATTCGATTGGGACTTTTCTCACATGCAATAACAGGCTCGGGATATGGAATGATGGCAAAACCTGGAGAGCGGAGAGCATTAGCCATTGCGGCGGGGCTCCATTGGACTGATTTGCAGTCAAGATGCTTACAATCAACCATCGAAGCTTTTAGATAAGATGCCGCCAGAAGTACATTCTCTGAAAGAATCTCAATGGATATATTACACCTACTCAACACATCAGCCGATGCCGAAATTAAACGACAAAACAACTCAAATGATCGAGTAGGCTTACCACTGGAGAAGCCTAGCCCAAACCATAAGATTGACTGTTTCCTTGGGTCAACATTGGAGGTATTGGAGGTATTGGGCAGATCATGGCATAAAGCTAAGATTTGATAGTCGATATAATCCGGGATTACATCTACTTGCTTACCGGTTTCCGATGTTATGCGTGTCGAGAGCAGCATTGTAGGTGCGGAAATGACATCTGACAGGCCTGCAGCAACGTGGAACGCGGAAAAAGATGACGAATGAAAGTCGCAGAAATCGGAGATGATTTTAGCATTAAATCTACGTGCAGTTCGCATGGCTTGAATATGGCCATGGTTGTAGGGCTTGCCAAATACAACAACGCCTGCCCTAGCAATCTTAACAACAGCAAGCAAAGACCGTATTTTATACGATATCTTTCTAATAACGTTATTAATGTAAGGTAACCGAGACAAGAATGACCCATTAGCGCTTATTAATTCAGCTGCATCTGGAAGATGGACAGTGTGAACAGTATATTTATTATCTTGACTACGAAGATCCTTGATGTTTAACCATCGCAACCTGCAGCCAGCAGTTTCAGAACTAGGGTTGACCAAAAGTATTGATATGCGTTTAGACGTCACAGGTAACCCTCTTGAGACAATAACTTGCTAAGATGAAAAAGCTCTTGCAATAATTGTTGGAGACTCAAGATTAGTCAGCAGATAGACTGTCTTCTAAACTTTGTCATCCAAAAGCTGGCAGTTGCTTACACTTACACTAAAGGTCTACTCGAGACAGCTCAAAGAAAGACCCTCTTATCATATTGGATAGAGACCTTTGCATAGACTAGTGCTTAATTTGCATAATCATGAATCTTTATATAACCTATAGTGATCGTAATCTTGAATTCAATGCATCCTTGTAGGCCCGGACATGCCAATAGTTAATATTAATCAAAGCTTGAAAAGAAAATTGTAATTCGCACTTGAGCAGTAAAATCAAACAAGATCAACTAGATTCGGAGTCAGTTGGCTAGACAAGTCTATTGAAGGATGTCTTCTATGTTGCCTTATTGCCTAAAGCTTCAGGTATCGGAACCCTTAATTGAGCCCATCTCGGCGCAATAAATGGAAAATTAACATGCCGATACTCCTCTTTAGTAAAGTACACTCCATCTCTCTCTATATTATGGCCAGTTACAGTTACATCCCTTTGGCGATCTAATTGACTACAAAAGCAATTAGCTGAGAAAACGACATTATGTTTGGCAGTAAGGCGACCAACGACTACTGAGCCTACTCCAAAGACCGTTGAACCTTCAAATCGAGGCATATCATCAGGATATTTTTTTGATCCTGGTATCAACTTTCCAATTGTAACGTTATTAAATATGTATGCAAACTCGCCTGTCATCTCAACTCTATTTCCTATTATAACTGATCTTGCGTGACAAAACCTTATTCGGCAATTCAAACGTGAACCTGGAGGAATCCATGATCCATATAGATAGAATATCAGAGAATCCGCAATACGACTCACGACGAGAATCTTTGCATGCGAGAGTCTTACCAAGACATTTAGTCTAAAGTCTCTAGACAAGAATAGACCTCTTATAAATTTATTAGCGAGCCAGGCTAGATATTCTATGCGAGATTCGCGAGAGGGATAATCTACACAATAAAATTCAAGGTCTCTGATGAGAAGATTTAGTTGTTTTTTTGTTGAATGTAGATTCATCGCTAACAATGGATTCAAGATGGGCTATATACACAATGTGAGAATGTAAGCGCGTGCCCATGGAAATAGCTTGTTTTGAGTAGCAGCTGGCGAGATGAACTAGTACCACTATTTCTATGTATTCTTTCAGCGCAAGATTATTATCATTTTTTTAGTTTCCTAATGTATTGTTTTTGGAAACTGGTAATGATGAGTCCTCGGCTCCTCGATACTTAATTACACGGGCAGGATTTCCTACTGCAACTGCTGAAGGTGGAATATTTTTTGTGACCACACTGCCACCACCAATAACCGCACCATCGCCAATATTGACTCCATCTAAGATAAGACAGTTGGATGCTATCCAGACATCTCTTCCTACTTTGATTCCTTTTTTACTTAGCCCTTGTTTTTTAATTTCAATGCTAGGATCAGTAAACTGGTGATTTCCTGGAATAATTAGTGTATGCGCCGCTATACGAGTCCAGTCACCTATTCGTAGACCTCCTAGTCCATAGACAGCAGAAAAACACTGGACACTGCAATTGGAACCAATGTGGATGTCACCACCATGACACGAAATCAAAGCGAATCGCCGAATTAATGTCTTTGATCCAATATAAACTACTCCCTTTCCTTTCTCATGGCCAAGCTCGATAACGGCTCCCGGTTCTATTTTTACATTCGAGGCAATGATAAGATTTTCAAGGCAACCTGTGACTGTATATCGCCCTAAGATACTACGAATTCGGTTAGCAATTGTCCTTTTAAGGCGTCCCATGATCTCAGATTTCATAACGCGTCACAGTTTTCGTAAGGGGTTTAAATAAAGACACTGGAACTATTGTCCAACTAGAAGCTCATCTATCATTGTTGGCATCCTTTTATGCTTAGTTAGCTGATCTCTATAGTTTTTAGAGAGCTTATTCTTGGTTTGAGCTCTTTTTTTCCGGCCCAGATTTTCATCGTTTGATTGAGTGAACTAATTCCCTTCTGCAATATATAAGCACCTATACGATACAGGTTGTTGACAGTAGCTACTTACGAGCAATCATAGAATACCACAATTCTCTTGGCACTGCTAATGTACCATAAATGAACCCAGAACCCATTCAAGGGGATACTTTGTTCTCAATTGACCAAGGCATATTGCTTGACATATTCTTATTCAATCACGTTGTCTTTCTTGTGCTAATTAACTCGCGATCTAGTTCCAGGCTTTGAGAGAGCAGGGGGATCGGGCCAACTGATTAACTCCCTAAGATAGTCTAGTGTTTTACCAGAACTTGATGATCTATCTAGAGTATCACTAGTATTGCTTGTAATTAACAGGCATGAGTAACTACGATTCCGAACGGGCATCAATATGTGCCAGAGTCGTCGTGGCCTGCTTACCATCTTATCAGACACACCAATTAGGTCAGATAGATTCTTATTGCCGATCTCGCCAGTTCGGGTCAGACAAGCTTGATAGGGCTGATTTGTTAAGTTTGGGATCCCTTTGGTTGCTGATTCAATTGAAAAACCAGATCTTGTCCAGCTGCTAATCGGTGTAAGACGAAGCCAGTCCCCATTGGGGCGAACCAGCGTTCGAGTAGGTCCTAAGGCAGCTGAAGAACCAAGGGGATGAAATCGACGGGAATGAACGAAAACGAGTGGTTGCGATGGCACAGCCTCCATATCCGATCTCCATTCGCCCGGAAGTTGCTCAATGGCTGGCAGCACGGGTAGAGGTGGTTGCTGAGGCCAGAGCAAAGGCTGCACAATTGACCAGAGGCAAAGACCAATAAGACCAATAAATAGACGGCGTTGTAAATGCCGAGATGCCTGCACAAGAAAATACATTAGGGGTATTAGCGTGATTTTTATATAATCTTAAAGAGAAAAGGCTTTGTCAATGAGTGGCGGTTGCTTAAAGTTTAATCGCTACCATTCGCTTCTGTTTCATTCGTTAAAAACAATTCAATCTCACGATCCACAAGCATGGTGTAAATCCAACCAAGAATACCAACAGCTATTAGAGAAAAGACAAGTCCCCCGTAGGAGTCATGTAGGAAGTCGAAAGCAGACATTCCACCTCGTTCAGGTACTGATACTAATAACGCTAGAATTGCAATCCTAATTGCATTGACAAGCAAGGCAGATAATGTAGCCACCAGAAGCGCTATGATACGATGCTCTACCAAGCGTAAGGGAAATACCAAAAGAAAGATTATGGCAACAACAAGGCAGATCATAAGCTGATCAACACCTGTGCAATAGCCAGTGATTGATACAGCTCCAGTTTCAAGAATTACTTCATTTCCACGAATTAAAGGATTAAATCCAAGAGCCATTAGAATCAACCAACTCAGGAAAGCGGTAATTCCCTGTAGATGATCTGCTAAGTGTAGCAAGCGCTGACCAAGTGGGAACAGAATGCTGATCAGCATGGGCACAATAAACAGACGCAGGCGCTTTCCTGACTGGTTTAATAGCGCCAAGGCCAGAACTTGCAGCGGAAGGAATACAAGAGTAAATCGATCATGAATACTGGTGATGAAGCTCCCTCGTACAAGGACAGCTACCAACAGAATTCCTCCGCATAAAAGCGATAACCTGGAAGGTCTTGGCCAGAGACATGGAAGCTGGTCCTCTAGGGAAATCACAACGCCGAACCAGATCATCAGATTCAGGACCTGGACATTCGGGGAAAGACTTGCCCAACTTATCTGCAGAGTCGTCCAGCAGAAAAGTAGTGCCGCAATCAAAAGCCATAAGGAACGGCGATTACCGCGATGAACCTTCAACTGGTGAAATAAACGCGATCGCCAATCGAGCATATCTTCATTAAGTGAAGGCTTTACCAAGTGCTTCAAATTAAGGATATGCAAACAACTAAATTTCAGCAGATGACGATTGTCTATTGAGAGACTCACAAAGTGAATCACCAAAAGGCATGCTCTGACACATTGACTTATTCTTAATAGTCTTTCAAAACCTTATCAAGCAAGAACTTGTCGCCAGCATTTAGTCGGATTAAGATAGCTGTTCTAAAGCAAAAGCGCATTTTGCAAACCCAGAAGTGGATTTGTTTCACCGATGCGAGGGTTAACGGCTATAGAATTAAGCATAGATACGCACACGTAGAAGCTGATCTCTTTAAAGAGCAGCAGTACAACCTAGACCGATGTCAAAAAAGCTTCTGCCTTGGAGAGAGCAATGCTCTGATCAAAATTATTCATTTACGGAACCTTGGCGCGCAAACACCAATAGCGTAATAGACCGGTGATTAATTCCAGAGACATCACTGTAAAACGCATTAGAGGTTTACCCAAGCTGGATGGCCTAGGCAAGCCATGTGTTTAGTGAGAAAGCCTGTTCGCGGAGAAAGTGGATTGAATGATAGTTATTTCCAAATCAGTCTACAACGATGAAAGGCTAAATCTAGGCATACGATTGGCGGGTGGGCACCGGCAGGGGCTGAAACCAACCCACCCCAGTACTCGCGCGCAGGGACAACAGAGCAGATGTCGTCGTCACGACCACGTCACGCGGCCTGATAGGCCTAGGTCCGGCTGGGCAGATGGGCGCCACCCGGGAAAATGAATCAGTGAAAAATAAGAAACCGGGTCAGAAAGGTTGTATTAACCTTTAAAGATCTGGATGCGGTCGTAGGGTGAGCGGATCAACTGAAAAAAGTGGTCGACTTAGCATTCCAAAACTCCAGTCGATTTTAGCAGCATCAAAAGCAATTCCTTTCAAAGATCTTGCTTGGAGATCGCTTCTGGGCCATGGACCATGGCCTAGGAAGCATGCTTGATTGCAAGGCATCCCCCACATGCAGCCAACCCCAAGGTATCGCGGCGTACGCCATTTGCCAACTTTTGCCTGGCTAGCCCTCGACTAAGCCTGTCTTTGAGCAATGGCCTGAGCCATCACCGGTGCAATGACCGGTATAGCCGTGAAAGCTGAGCTGAAGCCTGCGAAAACCCAAAGTCCTGTCACACCAGTGACCGGCCCGACGAGCGGCTGGCCATCGGTGCAGAAGCTCACCGGCACCTGCTGAAAGTCGGCAGGCCAGTGAGCCATATCAGGGTATATCGGTGTCAGAGCCTGGCGCAAACGTCGCTCTTGAAGGCCAGCGTCTGGGGGGGCACCGGCAACCAGCCCAGGCCGCACCAGACTGATCTGGCCAGCCAACCAGCGCTGCCCCCAGGGCAGCATGCCCGGATCCACTTGCCAGGCCTCCTGGCTCAGGGAAGCGGCCCTTGCCTCCAGGTCAAGCCTGGTAAACAATCCCGGCAGCCGCATCGCCGCGGGGCCTTCCCATGGCCAGCCCCCAGGCTGGGGTTGGAGGAGCAGCACCCCAGCCCAGCTCACCCGCAGGCTGGTGGGCAATTCAGGCCACAGAGCCCGGCAGCCCGCGCCTGCAGCCAACACCACTTGCCTGACCACGAGGGGTTCGGCCTGGTGGCGCAGCTGCAGACGCCAGGGGCGCTGGTCGCCAGCTGGCGGGATGAGCCGATCCACCCGTACGGGAAGCCGTTCCACCCCAGCACGCTCCAAGGCAAGTGGCAGCTGCAACTGCAAAATATCTGCTCGAACCCGACTGCAAGGCAAAGGCAGACAGCCGCCGAGAAAGGCTCCTGGCCCAAGGGGTCGAAACCACGCGCGTCGCCAGCCCAGGTCGCCGTGTTGACGCTGTAGTTGCTGCCAACGCTGGCCAGCCAGGGGAGCAATAGCCCCGTAGCTCCATTGGCTGGCACAGAGATGAGACTGGGCCAGATCATCCAAAAGCAGTACACGCTGGTCTAGGCAGGCGAGCTCCAGAGCCAAAAGGGCACCGGCTAGGCCGCCGCCCACGACCGCTACGTCCGGTATCAACGCCATCGCCACAGCCCGATGCAGCGCGGGGGATGGCTCAACTCACACCAGCAGGTTGAAGGAGGTCACCACCTGCTGAAACAGATCCTTCACCTTCGGCCAGCGGATCTCGTTGGTGCTGGCGGCAAAGGTGTAGAGGCGACCCCGATCCACCACCACCGTGGCCAGCTCGTGGCGATCGCGGTCAGGGAGGTGAACGGCGTATTCCAGGTCGTAGAAGGTGCGGCCGGCCTGCTCACGCTCATTGGCCTGCACCAGCTCAGCCAGGCGGCCACTGCCCTCCGGGGCAATCACATTGCGGCGCAGGGCCTCGCCCACAGCCACCGCGCTGCCCAGGCTGGTGAGATCGCTCTCGGCGGTCACCTCGGAGATCACCAGGCTGAGGGTTTCATCGCTGTTGATGAGGTCGTGGAACACCACCGAGGGGCCGCCGCTCACCTGGGCGCGGATCCAGCCGGTGGGGTAGAGAAAGGCGTAGCGGCCGTCCGGACTCTGGAAGCCGTTGAGCCCAGCCGTCGTGCCACTGCAGGCCGTGACCAGCAGGGCCAACGCCACGGCGACAACCCCTCGCAACAGGGCAGCCGGCACAAGGGGATGCGGGGACGTGGCGGTCACGGGCGTGGCGGGCAGGACGATGGCGCCCATTCTGCTGGGCGCCGCGCCTACATTCCCGCCAGCAGCGGCAAGCCCCTGAGCGGCTACACCCGTCCCCTGGCTCGTTTGATCGAGCAATTCGAGCGGCTGCCCGGCATCGGCCCGCGCACGGCCCAACGCCTGGCGCTGCACCTGCTGCGTCAACCGGAGGAGCAGATCCGCAGTTTCGCCGATGCCCTGCTGGCCGCCCGCAGCCAGGTGGGCCAGTGCCAGCGCTGCTTCCACCTCTCAGCCGAGCCCCTCTGCGAGATCTGCCGCAACCCCGAGCGTCACACAGGCCAGATCTGCGTGGTGGCCGACTCCCGCGACCTGCTTGCCATGGAGCGCACCCGCGAATTCAAGGGCCGCTACCACGTCCTGGGCGGACTGATCTCGCCGATGGACGGCATCGGCCCTGAGCTTCTGCAGATCCAGTCGCTGGTGCAACGGGTGGCCGCTGACCCCGGTGACTCGGGCGTGCCGGTGGAGGAGGTGATTCTGGCCCTCACCCCCAGCGTGGAGGGCGACACCACCAGCCTTTACCTGGCACGCCTGCTGCGACCCTTCGCGCCGGTGAGTCGCATTGCCTACGGACTGCCGATGGGCAGCGAGCTGGAATACGCCGACGAGATCACCCTCGCCCGCGCCTTGGAGGGCCGGCGCCCCGTGGAGTAGTCGCCCAGAGCCAGCAAACCCAGCCAACAAACTTCTGCATGTCCCGCCTCAGCCGCTACCGCGCGATCGCCCCGGCCGAACGGCTGCCGGCCTGGCTGCGGCGGCCGGTGGGCAACGCCTCCGAACTGGCGACCGTGCAAGCGGTGGTGAAGCAGCAGCGGCTGCACACGATCTGCGAAGAGGGCCGCTGCCCCAACCGGGCCGAGTGCTACGCCGCAGGCACGGCCACCTTCCTGCTTGGGGGTTCGATCTGCACCCGCAGCTGCGCCTTCTGCCAGGTGGACAAGGGCCAGGCGCCGATGCCCCTCGATGGTGCCGAAGCCGAGCGGGTGGCCGAGGCGGTGGCCGTGCTGGGCCTCTCCTACGTGGTGCTCACCGCCGTGGCCCGCGACGACCTGGCCGACCACGGCGCAGGCCTGTTCACGTCCGCCATGGCCGCCATCCGAAGCCGCAGGCCGGCCGTGGCAATCGAAGTGCTCACCCCCGACTTCTGGGGCGGCCACCGCGAGGAACGGGCCGGCGTTGCCGCCCAGCGCCAGCGGCTGGCCACGGTGCTAAAGGCCGCGCCGGTTTGCTTCAACCACAACCTGGAAACGGTGGAGCGGCTGCAGGCGGAGGTGCGCCGGGGCGCCACTTACCGCCGCTCCCTGGCCCTGCTGGCTGCAGCCCGCGAGCTGGCCCCCGCCATCCCCACCAAAAGCGGCCTGATGCTCGGGCTGGGGGAGAGTGAGGAGGAGGTGGTGCAGACGATGGGCGACCTGCGGGCGGTGGATTGCCAGCGGCTTACCCTCGGGCAATACTTGCGGCCGTCACTGGCCCACATCCCCGTGGCCCGCTACTGGAGCCCGGACGACTTTGACCGCCTCGGCGCCATCGCCCGCGAGCTGGGTTTCCGCCAGGTGCGCAGCGGCCCGCTGGTGCGCAGCAGTTACCACGCCGAGAGCGATCCGCAGCCTGCTGGCGGTGCTGCTCGGCCTGGGCCCCCTGTTGCTGCTGGCCCCGGCGGCCGCGCAAACGGCGACACCCGAACCTGAACCTGAGCCCAAGGCGGGCCAAGGCTGGTGGAGCCAGGTTCTGAAGCTGCAGGCCCAGCCCCTGGCCAACCCCAGCGGCGGCCTGGAACAGAGCGCCAGCTGGATGCAGCAGCTGATTCTCGATCTGGAGCTGGGTCCTGGCCTCAAGAAGCCTCCGGCAGAGTGGTTGGAGAGTGACCACTGGCGCGGCCACCTGGAGCTCACCCTGGTGAGCGGTCAGCCCAACTGGTTCCAGCGAATCGGGGCTGCCGTCCCCCTGCAGGCCACCGCCAGCGCCATTGGCCTCTGGCTCTCCGAAGCGAGCGTGGAGCGCCGCCCCGGCACGGGCAGCCTGGGGCTGAAGGTCGGGCTGTTCAGCCTCGACCCTGACTGGGTCACGGCGCCCGTACTGAATGCCTACGTGCACTCGGCCCTCGACAACACACTCAACCTCAATGTGGAGGGGGTGCCGCTCAATCCGGCCGTCGCCCCAGGGGTGCAGGTGAACTGGACGCCCGGCGCCAAAGGGCAGTGGGGCACCTGGCAGCTGGGCGGGTTCTGGCTCGATCCGGTGAATGAGCTGGCCGGGCTGTTCGGGGTGAATCCCGGGCTGCCGCCCTCCCGGGGCAGTGCCCAGCTGCTGCAGTGGCGCTACGGGCGCCTGCCGGGTTGGCAAGAGGCCCAGACGCCGCTGGCCCATCCCAACGGCCCGGTGCCCCGCCAGCTGCCACCCCCCCTGCTGCAGTTGGGCGGGCTGATGGTGGGCGGCTCTGGTCAGGAGGGTGGGCGCACCGGTGCGCTGACGGGCACCGTCACCCTTGCCCCCCCTCTGCCGGTGGGGCTCGACAACCGGCTGTGGCTGGGGGTGAACGCCGGCCAGGAGCGCAGCGACAACGCGGTGCCCCTGTTCCTGGCCGGGGGCTGGCTGAACCAGGGGCTGCTGCCCGGCCGCTCCCGGGATGTGCTGGCCATCGCCTACGGCCGCAGCCGCCTGAATCCTCAGCTGTGGTCTGCCGAGAACAGGCAGAACAGCCCCTATGAGGCGGTGCTGGAGGTGAACTACAGCTGGCAGGTGAACCAGCGGCTCAGCCTGCAGCCCGTGCTGCAGCTGATCCTGCACCCCGATGGACGCAACACCGAGCCGATCCTGGCCACCGGCCTGGGCTTAAACCTGTCGTTCTGAATCGATCAGCAGCCGGTAAGCGGCATCGAGACGATGGAAGGCGGCCACATCCCCACCCACATCGGGATGGTGGGCCTTGGCCAGGCGCCGGTAGGCCCGCTTGATCGCGGCGAGCGAGGCCCCAGGCTCCAGCCCCAACAGGCGCAGGGCCGCACTGCGGGGATCGCTGGTTTCAGCGCCGGCGTTGCCGGTTGGCCGGGAGCTGCCCTGGCTGTGATTTTCGGTGCGGGTGCCGCTGCGCCGGGGGCTGGGGGCGAGGCGCAGCAGATCGTCCACCAGCCGCAGCGGAGCGTCGCTGAGCCACTCCGGCGCCCGCTGACCGTAAAGAGCAAAGGCGGCACGCACGGCCCAGCGCACCCGGCTGTGGGGGCCGCGCAGGGCCTCCGCCAGCTCAGCCCCCAGGCCTGGACAGCGGCGCTCCAGCTCCTCCTCCAGGCTGAGCTGGGGATTCCAGCTGCGCCGCCTGCGCTCCTCCACCAGCCCGCGCAGGCCCCCGGGCGGCCCGATGCGCAACTCCTGCCAGCGGGGATGACGGGCCATGGCCATGCCCCAGCGCTCCACCTGCTCGGCCGTGATCCCATGGTTGCCGCCACCAGTCACCGCTCGGCCCTGCTGGGCGCGGTCGATCTGTTGCTCCTGCAACAGCAGCCGCAGGCGGGTCACCTCGCGGCGCAGGGCATCGTTCTCGGCCAGCAGGGTGTCCACATTGCTGGTAACCACGCTGCGGGAGGGCTGGCGGCCGCGACTGCGGGGATCGAAGCCCATCGGTTCAGCGCACCACGGGCAGGGCCTGCCAGGTAGGCCAGTCGAAAAGCCAGTGTTCGGTCACAAAGGCCTGGAAGCCGCGGCGCTCCATCACGGTCCGCAACCGGCGGGCATTGGCGGCGGGCTCAGCAGGGATGCCGCGTGCATCCTGGTGTGCCGCATCGGTGCCGCGGGTGCGGCGGCTGGCGTTCACGGACGGATCAGACACGTAGCGCGGGCGGGGATCCGGAGTCGGATAGAGGGGGATGCCCAGAACGTTATAGGGGCTCCCATGGCGCAGCTCCAGCAGCGGCCACCAGGGCAAGGCCCTCCCAGCTCAGGGGTGTTCCAGGAGCAGGTTGGGCGCACAGGGGCAGCACTAGACGGGCACGGCCCACCCCTCCTCTGCTTGCGGCACAGCCCATCCTCAGCGCCCATGCTCACACCATGGGGGATCGGCTTCAATCACCCCAGCCAAGCGGCGGGCGCTGCGGGCCAGCCCCTCGGCGCACGGGCCGCGCATCAACAGGCCGGCACCGCCCCAGACCAGCCGGGGCAGCAGGTCGGCCGCACCACCGCCCAGCTCCCGCAGGGGGGTGAAGCCCAGCTGGCGGAAGTAGCGCACAAGGCGCCGGTGCTGGGCCTCCTGGTCGCGGATCGCCAGCAGGGTGGCCTGGCGGCAGGGGGTGGCCTCAAGGGCCCAGGCAAAGGTGGCCGCCCAGATCAGCGGGCCCACCGCCGCCGTGGCCGGCCCCTGCACCCGCAGGGTGTCGAGCCGCAGGCCGCCGGTGGTGGGCAGGGCCCAGCCCTTCAGTTCCCCTAGCAACAGCAGCGGCGCAGCGGGATCTGCTGGATCAAGCCGCCGGGCTACCCCCACCCGCAACCCCCAGGCCAGAGCCGCCGGGCGGCTCACCTGCAGGCGCAGCAGCAGCCCCCGCCGGCTGGCCTCCGCCTCCAGCTGCTGCAGGCTGGGGCACGACGCCAGGGCGGCGGAGCTGGACATCAGCGGGCAGCAAAGGCGGCAGCCAGTCTTGAACGGCCAGCGATCCGGGGCGGGAGGGGATGGGTCGAAAGCCGATCAACCGGCCCCGGCAGCTGCAGAGGCGGCCCCCCAGCGATCAGGCCAGGCGGCATCCTCCAGCCGGCGCGTGATCCACAAGATGTCAATGCGCTCCCAGACCTTGGTTCCCTCGGCTGGAAAGACGCGCCGGGCGCCCCAGGCCACCTCCGGGTGGGGGGCGGACTCCCCGCCGGGGGGGACCCAGCGAATCGTCATCATGGGGGCGAGGACGCCTCTGCCGCTTGCCCGCAACTGGGGCAGAAGGGGAAGCAGGCCAGGTGCTGGCTGCCGCACCCCCCGCAGTGGCGCTGCAGCTGCAGCCCGCAGTGCATGCAGTAGTTGGGCAGGGAACCCTCCTGGCGCGGCAGGTTGCGCTCACAGCTGGGGCACTGGTGGCGCGCCAGCGCCTGCAGGGCCTTCTCGTAACGGATCTGGCGCTGGCGCTGTTCCTGGGGCGCGGCCTGCTCCAGCTGCTTGCGCAGCAGGTAGGCATTCAGCCAGCGAATCAAGGAGCGGCCCACCATCAGGGTGAGCAGGGCACCCACGCCGTAGCGGATATACGCGCCGAAGCTGGGCAGGTAGGGCACCAGCTCCACGAAGAAGGCAAACAGGCCGAACAGCAGAAAGCCCCACACAAAGGGCCACTGGTCGCTGCCCCGGTAACGGCGGAACTGCCACAGGGCCAGGGCCAGCAGAGGCCCCACAAACATCAGCCTGATCCCGAAGGCCAACAGCTCCGCCCAATGGCGAGCCTGGCTGCGCAGCTGCTCCAGCTGCTGCTGGGGGGCGGCCAGATCGACCTGGGCCAGTTGCAACTGCCCCTGCAACTGGCTGCGCTCCGCGCTGAGCTGCTGCTGCTGCCGCAGCAGTTGGTCGAGCTGGCGGGCCCGGGCGATCACCTCGGGGTTCTGCTCCGACTGCTCAGTGGCCGAGCGGGCCGAGCGCCAGTTGTCGAAGCTGGTCTGCTCGCGGGCGGTGGCCTCCCCCGCCTGCTGCTGGCGCTCCGCGAGCCGATCGATCTCGCCCTGCAGCTGGTCGCGGCGCTGCTGCAGCGGTTGCAGCTGCCGCTCCAGTTGGCCGACGCGCTCCGCGTCGAGGAAGCGCTCCTGGGGGGGACGGCGGGAGAGCAGGGGCAGATCGGCGATCAGCGAGCCGCCCACCTGGATCAGGAAGTAGGCGAACAGCAGGGCGATCAGCCACTGGCCCAGGCGCACCAGCCGTTCCGGTCCGCGGGAAGGACTCAGCATCGTGGGGCCGTCGGGCCCCCATGTTGATCAAGACTTGTTTTCATAGCCAGGCGATGCCAGCACAAACGGCTCGGCCAGCAGCACCGCCTGCAGCGGCAGCGGGCCGTAGAGGTGGGGGAAGAGCTCGCCATGGGGTGGGGCCGGCTCCAGGCGCACCTCCACGCCGGCGGCGGCCAGGCGCTGGGGATCCAAGGTGAGCAGCAGCAGCTCGCCGGCGCGCAGGTCGGCATAGAAGCATTCTGCGGTGGCGGCCAGTTGATCGGCGGCGCTGAGATGGATGAAGCCCACCTCCTCCAGCGAGCGCCCTCGCGTGGAGCGCCGATAGACGCCCTCGAGCCGGGCTGCCTGCCACTCCGGGCGCAGGGCCAGGTGATAGAGCCAGCTGGGTGAGCGCCAGGCACTGCGGGCGGCCCAGGGTTCAGCCATCACCGCCGCCAGCTCCGGTCCGGCCAGGAAGCGCGCCAGCCAGGCCTGCAGCGGCTCCAGCCCAGGCTCCGCGTCAAAGCCCTCAGGATCGGCCTGGCGGAACTGGCGCACGAAGGGCAACAGCGCCCAGTCGGCCAGGGAGGATCGCTCACCGAGCAGCCAGCCGCCCCGCTGCAGCCGAGCGCTCCAGCTCTGGAGGATGGTGATGGCAGCCTGCCGATGCTGAAGACGGCTCATGACGGCCGGGAAGCGCTCGGGGTACTTGAAGCGATCAAGGTGATGCTTGAAAGGGCCGTCGTTGTCCGCGATCAACGCAGCAATCTGGCAGCGCTGGGCAGCGCTCCAGCCCACCAGCCAGCCTGGGTGGTCGGCACGCTCCAGAGCCCAGTGCATGATCGCCAGGCTCTCATCGAGCAGCCAGGGCTGGCCTGACCCATCGTCCGGCCCAACCAGCACCGGCACCGTGGCCTTGGCGGACGCCGCCAGCAGCTCGGGCGGCTTGGCCCTCAGGCACACCTCGCGCACCTCCAGATCCTGGCCTGGCCGCAGGGCCGCCGCGGCCAGGGCCAGGCGGGCCCGGATCGCATAGGGGCAACGGCGGAAGCTGAACAGTTGAGCAGGAGTCACACCGCCGGACGACAGAGAGCCAAACGCGAGAGGCGGAATCCCCGACGCCAACACAAACCGCCGAGGCAGCCAGGAAGACAACCAGAGGTTTTCGACTGAACGCGTAAAAATCGAGAACAGACGCTTGAGCTTTCCCCTGGGCGCCAATCGCCGCTTGACACAGTGACCAACCCCAATTAGAAGAATTCTATTGCACTAAAAACTTTTTTCAGCCCCCCGAATAATGACCATTACACTTCAGCGCATCACAACGGCCATTGCCTTGGCCGCAGGCATCACATGCACTGCAGTAGTCAGTCCTGAGCCAGCGAGAGCCGCAAATACGACCTTTTACGGAGTCGACAATGATAACAATATTTGGGAGGTTGACCCAATCCAGAAGTTCAACGTCTTAATTAACGAAGTCGGCCGCACCATCCCCAACTGTGACACCACAGATGGCTGCCTAAACGTGAGCTCTGGCTCCAACGGAATCGCTTTTGACACGGGCAGAAATCACCTCTTTTTCTTTTACAACAACTCTGGCACCGGTGCCGCCCAACCCTGGGACCTGCGCTTTTGGAACAGGAAATCATTCGGACCTTCTTCCCTGAGCATCGTTCCCTGGGCAAGCGGCACCAACATTCCAGCCAATGCAGCCTATTATGACAATGCTTTGTGGTATTTCGACGGAGGGACAACAACCCGCAGTCTCAACAAACTATCCCTCCAATACAATGCAGATCAAGATCAGATCCTGTCGACCTCTCTAAACACCTACGACCTGAGCGGTTTTACTGAGCCCACCTACCCGAGCGGCGGATATGGAGACATCGCCATCAATGTCCTCACAGGGTTTCTTTATGGAAGCCAGGTGAACGGAAATTACTACAAAATCGACCTCAATCAGCTCGGCAATCCAGAGGCCAATATTTACGAATCACTGGGCGCGACCCAAACCCTGGACGAGACCGGCACAGGCTTTGTCGCATCAGGCTTGCAACTCTCCTTCAATGCCGATTACACCAAGCTGTATGGAACTCGCTTCTGCAATGCAGCTTCGAACTGTTCGGGCTACGACAGCCCGACGTTCACAGCTCAAGCGGGTGATGGCTTGTTCTTTGAGGTCATGAATTTCGACGATTATCAGGAATTCCGTCAGTTCGGCTCTGACAGCCTGCTGTTCTCCAGTTCTCCTGGCTACCGGGATCTGGGTGGTGCCACCGCCAATGCAATCGTGCCGGGCCCACTACCCATCCTGGGAATCGGTGGCGCATTCGGGTGGTCCCGCCGCATTCGCCGCAAGATCAGTTCCATCAAAGCTTCAAAAGCCGCGTGAGCTGATCTTTAGCTCGCATCAGCCACCAGAGAATCGACGCGAGCACAACTCAGGTATCCAAACCGGCACCCCCAAGGTGCCGGTTTCCTCGTGTCTGAGACCTCTCGATCTGGCGCTGGCGCTCAGCGAATCGGATCCGATCGGCATCGCTGAAGCGATCGATGCAGTGGCGGCAGCTCACCCCAGGCCTGTAGCTGGCCAGCTGGCAATCCTGCGGCGAGAGCGGCAGGCCGCAGGCGTAACAAAGGCTGTGCTCACCGGGCTCAAGCCGGTGGTTCACCGCCACCCGTTGGTCGAACACAAAGCACTCGCCGCTCCAGCTGCTGCGTTCAGGGGGGATCTCCTCCAGGTAGCGAAGGATCCCCCCTTGCAGGTGGTGCACCCCGGTGAACCCCTGCTGCTGCAGATAGGCGGTGGCCTTCTCGCAGCGGATACCGCCGGTACAGAACATGGCAATGGCCTTGGGCTGGCGCGCAGCCACCAAGGGGCGGAGTTCCCGCTCCACCCAGTCGGGAAACTCGCGGAAGCTTGCAGTGCCTGGATCGATTGCCCGCTCGAACGTACCAATCGCCACCTCATAGGCATTCCGGGTGTCAATCACCAGAGTGTCTGGGTCAGCGATCAGCCCATCCCACTGCTCGGGTGGGACGTGGGTGCCAACCCTGGAAGCCAGGTAAGGGGCCACATCAGGTCGGCCGAGCGTGACGATCTCGCGCTTGAGCCGCACCTTCAACCGATGGAAGGGCTGGGACTTCGCCCGGCTGCACTTCGCCTCCAGCCGCTCCAGGCCCGTCACCTGCCGCAGTCTGGACAGCACAGCCTCCACGCCAGCGTCGACCCCGGCGATCGTGCCGTTGACCCCCTCGCCCGCCAGCAGAATGGTGCCGCGTATTCCCTGATCTGCAGCCAGGGCCTGGAGCTCTGCCCGAAGCAGCGTCAGCCGGTCGAGGGCGGCAAAGCGATAAAAGGCTGCGACCAGAACAGTCGGCTGGCCCTCGGCCGCAACCGCTTCAACCATCGTGCTCACAGGCAGGATGCCGCAAGCGGCTCCTGCCAGGCCTGCACCCCAGCAGCGGCCAGCAGCTCCCGGTCGGCTTCCACATCCGGGTTGCCGGTGGTCAGCAAGGTGTCGCCGTAGAAGATCGAGTCGGCCCCGGCCAGCAGGCAGAGGATCTGGGCCTCACGGCTGAGCTGCTCGCGGCCGGCACTCAGCCGCACGCGGGAATGGGGCATCAGGATCCGGGCGGTGGCCACCATTCGCACCAGCTCGAGCGGATCCACCGGCGGCTGCTCCTCCAGGGGCGTGCCCTCCACCGCCACCAGGGCGTTGATCGGCACGCTCTCGGGGTGGGGCTCCAAGTTGGCGAGCACCTGCAGGAGGCTGGCCCGATCCTCCGGCCCCTCGCCCATGCCGATGATGCCGCCGCAGCACATCGAGATGCCGGCCCTGCGCACCCGTTGCAGCGTTTCCAGCCGCTCCTGGTAGGTGCGGGTGGTGATGATCCGATCGTAGTGCTCGGGGCTGGTGTCGAGGTTGTGGTTGTAGCTGGTGAGGCCAGCCTCAGCCAGGCGCTCGGCCTGCCGGTCGGTAAGCATGCCGGCGGTCACGCAGGCCTCTAGCCCCAGGGCGCGCACCCCCTGCACCATCTGCAGCATCGCCTCGAAGGGCGCGCCATCGCGGATCTCGCGCCAGGCCCAGCCCATGCAGAAGCGGTGGGCACCGGCCTCCTTCGCCGCCCGCGCCCGGGCCAGCACAGGCTCCACATCGAGCTCCGGCCGCCCCGCCACATCACTGCTGTGGTGCATCGACTGGGGGCAGTAGGCGCAGTCCTCCTCACAGCCGCCGGTCTTCACGCTCAACAGGGAGGCCAGCTGCACCCGGTAGCCGGGATTGGCCTCGCGGTGCACCGCCTGGGCCCGCCAGAGCAGCTCCAGCAGGGGGAGCTCCAGCAGTGCCTGAATCTCGGCGCGGCTCCAGTCGTGACGGGTGGGCGTGGAGGTGGGGCCAACCGCTGGGTTGCCGGTGGCGGTGCTGCAGGTCACGGACAGGGGAGTTGAGATGAGCAGATGTGCAGGGTGAGCCCACGGGAGGCCGATCAAGACAGAGGTTCAACCCCGCCGAAACGGCGCTGGCGACTCTGGAAGTCGAGAAGGGCCGTGCGCAGGGCTGACTCGTCGAAGTCGGGCCAGAGCACATCGGTGATGTGCAGTTCGGCGTAGGCCAACTGCCAGAGGAGGAAATTACTGAGCCTCTGCTCGCCACTGGTGCGGATCAGCAGGTCGGGATCAGCCTCGCCGGCGGTATGCAGCTGAGCTGCAAAATGATGCTCATCAATGGCAGCCGGATCCAGCTCACCACGGGCCACCAGCTCTGCCAAGCGTCGCGCCGCCCCCACCAGCTCAGCCCGCCCGCCGTAGTTGGTGCACACGTTGAAGCGGATGCCGGTGTTGCCGGCCGTGCGTGCGGTGGCATCGGCGATCAGGCGTTGCAGCCCGGAGGGCAGGGGGCTGAGATCGCCGAGGAAGCGGATCCGCACCCGCTCGCGCTCCAGCCCTTGCAGCTCCCGCTCCAGAACCCGCTCGAACAAGGTCATCAGGAAACTCACCTCCTCGCCGGGACGGTTCCAGTTCTCGGTGGAGAAGGCGTAGGCCGTGAGCGTACCGATGCCCCAGTCGCTACACAGCCGCAGGGTGCGTTTGAGCGCCTCCACACCCTGGCGGTGACCCATCACCCGCGGAAGACCACGACTGCGCGCCCAGCGTCCGTTGCCGTCCATGATCAGGGCCACATGGCCGGGCAACCTGGTGGGGTCGAGGCCAGCGGGGAGAAGGCGTGCGCATGGACCAGCCGAGCTGGGCAACCCGGTACTGGACAACATCGAACCATTCAGCCCCGTGCTGGTGTGGTCTGGGCTGGTGAGATCGGAACCGGTCAAGTCTGATTCGGAACCTCTGTCGGGTCCCCTATCTGTGTCGGTCGCCAGGACGCGACTCATCCGCGTGCCTCCGGCGAATCCTTACCCACGCTACGCCCGGCCGGTCGGGCCAGGGCCGCGCTGAGAAGATCGTGGAGGCGGCTGCTGGTGATCGGACGTTCCAATCGCCCCTGGCAGGCCAGAGACAGCGTACCTGTCTCCTCGGAAACCACAATCGCCAGGCAACCATCGAAGCGCTCGGTGAGCCCCAGGGCAGCCAGATGGCGGGTGCCGTAGCGGTTGCTGCCCTGCCGCGACAGGGGCAAGATCACCCCGGCCGCCAGGATCCGGTTGCCCCGCACCAACACAGCCCCGTCGTGGAGTGGGGTGTCGGCAGCGAACAGGTTCAGCAGCAGGTCCACCGAGAGCTGGGCATCGATGGCCAGGCCAGGGTTGAGGAAGTCCTCCGGGCGCAGGTCGCTGCCCAGATCCACCACAATCAATGCCCCGCGGCGCATCTGGGAGAGGCGGCCCGCAGCCTCGCTGATCTGCCCAACGGCTCCGGAGGCCAGCTGATCACCGTTTCGATTACCGAATAATGCACCCAGGCGGCCAGTGCCCAGCAGCTCCATCAGCCGCCGCAATTCGCCTTGCCAGAGGATGGCCAAGGCCAGGCTGCAGGCCAGCACCAACGCATCGAGCAGGGTGGTGGTGAGCGGCAGATTGGCGTAGCGCTGCACTG
Source organism: Prochlorococcaceae cyanobacterium (assembly GCA_044238185.1). GTDB lineage: Bacteria > Cyanobacteriota > Cyanobacteriia > PCC-6307 > Cyanobiaceae > NIES-981. The sequence continues at coordinate 20,947 of JBIIDV010000019.1, forward strand.
CCCAGGCCAGGGTCACCAGCAGCAGGTAGCCCCGCAACAGCCACAGGGTGCGTGGCTCGCTGACCCGGCCCAGCAACAACCAACCCAGGCCGGCCGCCAGAGCCAGATCGAGAATCAGGCGCAGGTCAGCCAGCCCCAGCAGAGAACCGAGCCAGGAGCCACCCACACCTATAACCAGACCCTGGGATCACGGTACCGGCATCAGCCGCGCAGGCAGCACGTCGTAGCGCAGTAGCTCGTCCGGCTGCTCGCGCCGCTGCACCAGGTCGGCTTGACCGTCGTGCACCAGCACCGCCGCCGGCCGGGGAATGCGGTTGTAATTGGAGCCCATCGAGGCGTTGTAGGCGCCGGTGGCCAGCACCGCCAGGATCTCGCCACTGGTGGCGGGCGGCAGGGCCACGTCCTTGAGCAGCACATCGCCCGACTCGCAGTGCTTGCCAGCAACGGTCACGGTTTCACTGGCCTCCGCGGCGGGGCGATCCGCGAGGACTGCGGTGTACTGCGACTGATAGGTGATCGGCCGCGGGTTGTCGCTCATGCCGCCATCCACCGAAAGGTAGGTGCGGATGCCGGGGATCTGCTTGCGGCTGCCGATCTCGTAGAGGGTCACACCGGCGGTGGCCACCAGGGAGCGGCCGGGCTCGCACAGCAGCCGGGGCAGCTCCAGGCCCCGCTCCTCGCAGGCGGCAGCCACAGAGCTGGCGACTGCTGCAACCCAGGCATCGATCGACGGCGGATCGTCGCTGGCCACGTAGCGGATGCCCAGGCCACCGCCCACATTCAAATCGGTCACGGGGTGGCCCAGGGCACGGGCGAGCTGAAGGGCATCAGCCATCACGGCGGCGAGGTCGCGATGGGGCTGGATCTCGAAGATCTGGGAGCCGATGTGGGCGTGCAGGCCGGTGAGCCTGCCCCAGCTGCAGCCCGCCAGCTGCTGGAGCACCTGCTCCAGCTGGTCGGGGTCGAAGCCGAACTTGCTGTCGAGGTGACCGGTGCGGATGTACTCGTGGGTGTGGCACTCGATGCCCGGCGTGAAGCGCAGCATCAGCCGCACAGGCTCGCTCAGGCTTGGGGCCAGCTGGCTGAGCAGCTCGATGTCGCGCCCGTTGTCCAGCACCACCGTGACGCCATGGCTGGCGGCCAGGGCCAGCTCCTCGGCGCTCTTGTTGTTGCCATGCAGCACGATCCGCTCGGCCGGCATCCCGCCGCGCAGGGCGGTGAGCAGTTCCCCAGCCGATACCGCATCCAGCCCCAGACCCTCCTCAGCCACCAGGGCGGTGATGGCCAGGGAACTGTTGGCCTTGGAGGCGTAGAGGGCTAGGGATGGACCCGGGTAGTGGCGCTGCAGGGCCTCGCGGTAAGCACGGCAGCTGGCCCGCAGGGAGGCCTCATCCAGCACATACAACGGTGTGCCGTAGGTGCGGGCCAGCTCACTCAGCGTGCAGCCGCCCACCTGCAAGCGACCCTCGCCATCCAGAGCGGTGCTGATCGGCGCCAGGTTGCGGTTGGGACTGGCCAGGTCGACGCTGGGCTCAAATGGACACAGGCTGCCCAGGCTGGGGAGCTGGCTGGAGATCACCATGGCCGGGGCAGACGGTGCGGGAATCAATGAATGTACGGAATCCGGCAGCACGCTTGCCCGGTTCGAAGCCCTGATCGCGGCTCCACTGGATGTTGACCAGCTGGAGGACTGTCTGGATCTCGACCAGCGCTGCTTCAGCGGATTGTGGAGCCGACAACACTGGTGCAGCGAACTGGCCGACCCACAACGGCCTGGCCTGGGGCTGTGGCAGGACGGGCGACTGGTGGCGATGGCCTGCGCCTGGTTGATCCTCGATGAGCTGCACATCACCCTCGTGGCAGTGGACCCCACCCAGCGCCGCCTGGGCCTGGCCCAGGGTCTGCTAGGCGCCCTGCTGCTGCGCAGCCACCAGCTGGGGGCGGCGAGGGCCACCCTGGAGGTGGGCAGCGGCAATCGGGCCGCCCTGGCGCTCTACCAGGCCCTGGGTTTCCAGACAACGGGTGTCCGTCGCGGCTACTACAGCAATGGCGAGGACGCCCTGATCCAATGGCTCGATCTGGCCTGGATCAGCTGAGGCCGTTCCAGCAAGTGGCAAATCAGCCCAATCAGACTGGGCTGCGTGAGGTGCGGATAACCGGTTTTCTTATCGTGCTCTCAGTGAAATAAGCCCCAGTTGGTTGTATCGAAACAGCGCTGCGATCCCGCTGCGGCAGCGCATCTTGCCTGTTCAACCTGCCATTCACACCCCACCGCTCAACCCTGATAGGTTGGAACCAACGTGCAACAGGCCCCGCCCCATGTTCGAGCGGTTTACCGAGAAGGCCATCAAGGTGATCATGCTGGCCCAAGAGGAGGCTCGCCGCCTTGGGCACAACTTCGTGGGCACCGAGCAGATCCTGCTGGGGTTGATCGGTGAGGGCACCGGCGTGGCTGCCAAGGTGCTCAAGTCAATGGGGGTAAACCTCAAGGATGCCCGCGTTGAGGTGGAGAAGATCATCGGCCGCGGCTCCGGCTTTGTGGCTGTGGAGATCCCCTTCACCCCCCGGGCCAAGCGCGTGCTGGAGCTCTCCCTTGAGGAGGCCCGCCAGTTGGGCCACAACTACATCGGCACCGAGCACCTGCTGCTCGGCCTGATCCGCGAGGGGGAGGGCGTCGCCGCCCGAGTGCTGGAAAACCTCGGTGTCGATCTGGCCAAGGTGCGCACCCAGGTGATCCGCATGCTCGGTGAGACGGCTGAGGTGGCCTCCGGCGGTGGCAGCGGCAAGGGTTCCACCAAGACGCCCACCCTGGATGAATTCGGCAGCAACCTCACCCAGCAGGCCGCCGACGGCAAGCTCGACCCGGTGGTGGGCCGCCAGAACGAGATTGAGCGGGTGATCCAGATCCTGGGCCGCCGCACCAAGAACAACCCGGTGCTGATCGGCGAACCCGGTGTGGGCAAGACCGCCATCGCCGAGGGCCTGGCCCAGCGGATCAACTCCGGTGATATCCCCGACATCCTCGAGGACAAGAGGGTGCTCACCCTCGACATCGGCCTGCTGGTGGCAGGCACCAAGTACCGCGGCGAGTTCGAGGAACGCCTCAAGAAAATCATGGAGGAGATCCGGAGCGCCGGCAACGTGATCCTGGTGATCGACGAAGTGCACACCTTGATCGGTGCCGGTGCTGCCGAAGGGGCCATCGATGCCGCGAACATCCTCAAGCCGGCCCTGGCCCGCGGTGAGCTGCAGTGCATCGGCGCCACCACCCTCGACGAGTACCGCAAGCACATCGAGCGCGATGCCGCCCTGGAGCGCCGCTTCCAGCCAGTGATGGTCGGGGAGCCCTCGGTGGAGGACACCATCGAAATCCTGCGCGGCCTCAAGGAGCGCTACGAGGAACACCACAGGCTCACCATCGCCGACGAAGCCCTGATCGCTGCGGCAACCCTTGGCGATCGCTACATCTCCGACCGCTTCCTGCCCGACAAGGCGATCGACCTGATCGACGAGGCCGGCAGCCGCGTGCGGCTGATGAACTCCAAGCTGCCTCCGGCCGCCAAAGAGGTGGACCGGGAATTGCGTGCCGTGCAGAAGCAGAAGGAAGACGCCGTGCGCGAGCAGGACTTCACCAAGGCCGGTGAGCTGCGTGACAAAGAAGTGGAGCTGCGCGAGCAGATCCGCACGATCCTGCAAGCTCGCAAAGACGAACCGGAAACTGCCGCCTCAGCCGAGGGCGAGGGCCCAGCGGCCACGGCGGTCGCCGCCCTCCCCGGGCCCGACATCGACCGGGCGCCAATGGTTACCGAGGAGGACATCGCCCACATCGTGGCCTCCTGGACCGGCGTGCCCGTGCAGAAGCTCACCGAGAGCGAGTCGGCCAAGCTGCTGAACATGGAGGAGACCCTCCACCAGCGCCTGATTGGCCAGGACGAAGCGGTCAAGGCTGTGTCCCGCGCCATCCGCCGCGCTCGCGTGGGACTGAAGAACCCCAACCGGCCGATCGCCAGCTTCATCTTCTCCGGCCCCACCGGCGTGGGCAAGACCGAGCTCACCAAGGCCCTGGCCGCCTACTTCTTCGGCAGCGAAGAGGCGATGATCCGCCTCGACATGTCGGAATTCATGGAGCGCCACACGGTCAGCAAGCTGATCGGCTCGCCTCCGGGGTATGTGGGCTTCAACGAGGGCGGCCAGCTCACCGAGGCTGTGCGGCGCCGGCCCTACACCGTGGTGCTGTTCGACGAGATCGAGAAGGCCCACCCCGACGTGTTCAACCTGCTGCTGCAGCTGCTGGAGGACGGCCGCCTGACCGACTCCAAGGGCCGCACAGTGGATTTCAAGAACACCTTGATCATCATGACCTCGAACATCGGCTCGAAGGTGATCGAGAAGGGCGGTGGCGGACTCGGCTTCGAGTTCTCCGGAGAAGCGGTGGAAGACACCCAGTACAACCGCATCCGCTCGCTGGTCAACGAAGAGCTCAAGCAGTACTTCCGCCCCGAGTTCCTCAACCGTCTCGACGAGATCATCGTCTTCCGTCAGCTCAGCCGTGACGAGGTGAAGGAGATCGCCGAGATCATGCTCAAGGAGGTGTTCAACCGCATGGAGGAAAAGGGAATTCACCTGTCAGTGACTGATGCCTTCAAGGAGCGACTGGTGGAGGAGGGCTATAACCCCTCCTATGGCGCCAGGCCGCTGCGGCGCGCCGTGATGCGCCTGCTGGAAGATTCCCTGGCGGAGGAATTCCTCAGTGGCCGCATCGGTGAGGGCGACAGCGCCGTGGTGGATGTGAACAGCGACAAGCAGGTGGTGATCCGCAAGGGCAACACCACTCCGGCCCTTCCCGAGCTGGCCGGCGCCAGCGCCTGAGCCAGCTCGATCGCGCTGTGCTTCGTCCGGTTGTTGAATGAACACTGTTCACCCCAAACCGGCCATCAGCACCACCAGTCACGCCATTGCCCCCGCCCAGGTGCTGCGGGGACCCGGAGCCTGGGCTGAGGCCCTGCCCCTGGTTCCCCAGCTCGGGCAGCACGTGTTGTTGCTTGGCCGTAGCCAGGCCACCGCCAGCCTGCGCCACCAGCTCCAGGCCGACCTGGAATCCGCTGGGCTGCAAGTGACCCCTGGGCTGCTCCAGCATGACTGCTGCGAAGCCGACCTGCAGAGCCTGGCCCAGCTGACCCGCACCGCCGGCGCCCAGCTGGTGCTGGCCGCGGGTGGCGGCAAGGTGCTCGATGCGGGCAAGCTGCTGGCCCATCGCCTGCAACTCCCCTGCGTCACGGTGCCCACCAGTGCCGCCACCTGCGCTGGCTGGACGGCCCTGGCCAACCTCTACTCCCCCCATGGCGCCTTCGAGGGGGATGTGGCCCTCCAGCGCTGCCCGGATCTGCTGGTGTTCGACCACGAGCTGGTGGCCCTGGCCCCGGCGCGCACCCTGGCCAGCGGCATCGCTGACGCCATGGCCAAGTGGTACGAGGCCTCGGTGAGCAGCGGTGCCAGCAGCGACGGGTTAATCCAGCAGGCGGTGCAGATGGCGCGCGTGCTGCGTGACCAGCTGCTGCTGGAGGCCGAGGCGGCTCTGCAGGATCCCGGCAGCGAGGCCTGGGTGAGGGTAGCCGAGGCCTGCGGCCTCACCGCGGGCCTGATCGGTGGCATCGGCGGTGCCCGCTGCCGCACCGTGGCCGCCCACGCCGTGCACAACGGCCTCACCCAGCTGCAGGCCTGCCACGGCGTGCTGCACGGCGAGAAGGTGGGCTTCGGCATCCTGGTGCAACTCCGGCTGGAGGAACTGCTCGGCGGCTCCCAGCTGGCCGCCCAGGCAAGGCGCCAATTGCTGCCGCTGTTCCAGCACCTGGGCATCCCCTGCACCCTGGCCGAGCTGCAGCTCGGCCAGGCCAGACTGGCGGAACTCGAGCAGGTGTGCGCCTTCGCCTGCGCCCCCGACTCTGATCTCCACCACCTGCCCTTCGCCGTCGCTCCGGCCGACCTGCTGGCGGCCCTTGTAAGCACCACCAGCGGCGAGCGGCAGCCCGCGTGATGGCCGACGTCGACCAGCAGCGCTGCGAGGAGCTGGTGCAGCAGGCGGCGGCTGGCCTGCTCGACCCCCAGGGAAGGGACTTGGCCGCTGCCGTGCAGTGGTGGTCGCTGCCGGGGCTGCCTGGCCGCTGGCCCGTGGCCGTGTTGGGCGAGGGGCCGCCCCTGCTGCTGCTCCATGGCTTCGACAGTTCGTTCCTGGAATTCAGGCGGCTGGCCCCTCTGCTGGCGGGCCATTGCCAGCTGTTCATCCCCGACCTCTACGGCTTCGGTTTCAGCCCACGCCCCAGCGATGGTCCGTTCAACCCGGCGGGCGTGCTGGCCCACCTGGGGCTGCTGCTGGAGGCGATCGGCGAGCGCTCCGGCACGGGGTGCAGCGACGAACCCCTGGGGCTGATCGGTGCCTCGATGGGCGGCTCGGTGGCCGTGGAACTGGCCCGGCGCCAGGGCGGGCGCATTGGACGGCTGCTGCTGCTGGCCCCCGCCGGACTCACCGGCCGGCCGATGCCCCTGCCGCCCCTGCTGGATGGGCTGGGCGTGCGCTTTCTGGCCCTGCCGGGCGTGCGCCGCGGCCTCTGCCGCAGTGCCTTCGCCAATCCAGACCGCGACGTGGGACCGGCCGAGCTGGAGATCGCCTCGCTCCACCTGCAGGCCCCCCGCTGGGCTCCGGCCCTGGCTGCCTTCGCTCGCTCCGGGGGCTTCGCCGGCTGCGGCGATCCCCTGCCTCCCCAGCCCCTGCAGGTGCTGTGGGGTAACCAGGACCGCATCCTGCGGGCCCCCCAGAAGCTTGCAGCCAAGGCGCTGCTGGGGGAGAGGGTCGAAGACCTCGAGAGCTGCGGCCACCTGCCCCACATCGACCAGCCGCAGCTCGTGGCCGAACGCTGGCTGGCTGCCCTCCCCTGCCGCCATGGCTGAACATCGCTCCCCACTGAGCACAGACGACCCAGCCAACCACCCTCCACTGCTAAGGCTTCTGGCCAGGGCCCTGCAGCTTTGGCTACGCCAGCAGTGCGACGACGTGCAGAGCCTGGAGATCGAGCTGCAGGGCTCCAGCCGGGAGCTGCTGCGCGGCCGGCTGGCAGGGGTGCGGGTGCAGGCCTCCGGTGTGAGCTACCGGCAGCTCGAGCTGGCACTGGTTGATCTGCAGGTGGGTGAACTGCAACTGCAGCTGGGCCGGCTGTGGCGGGGCCAGCTGCAGTTGCCGCAGCAGATCCCGATCACCGGCCTGGTGAGCTTCACTCCGGAGGCCCTGAGCCGTTCCCTGCTGCAGCCCCAGTGGCAGACCCTGGCCGACGATCTGGCCGAGCAACTGCTGGGGGTGACCCCGCTGGTGGGACTGCAGGTGCGCGGCGACCGGCTGGTCTTCCAGGCCCAGGGGGTGGGCAGCAGCACCCCGCTGGAACTGGAGACCAGGGTCTGCGCCGAGGCCGGCAGTGTGAGGATCAGCACTGCTGCTGGAGGCCTCGACACCCTGTTGCCGATGGACCCCACGATCACCGTGCAGCGGGCAGCAATTGAGGCGGGCTTGCTGGTGCTGGAGGGCAACGCCACCGTCACCACCTGATGGGCCGCCGGTCAGCGCTGAAGCAGCGGCAATACCAGGGTCACCAGGGAATACACCACCGCTGGCACGAACAGGTAGCTGTCGATCCGGTCGAGGATGCCGCCGTGGCCGGGGATCGCATCACCGGAATCCTTCAGGCCGGCATCCCGCTTCATCATCGATTCGGTGAGATCCCCCACCAGGGCGAACAGGGCCACCACCGCCCCCAGCAGGGCGCCGATCAGCCAGCCCCAGGGCCAGCCGATCCAGGTAGCGCCGATCACGCCCACCGCCATGGCACAGGCCACCCCGCCCAGGGCCCCCTCCACCGTCTTGCCCGGGGAAATCGGCGACAGCGGTCGACGCCCCAGGCGGCGGCCGATCACGTAGGAGCCGATGTCGGTGGCCACGATCAGGAAGCAGGCCAGCAGGGTGAGCGCCAGGCCGCCATCGGCCAGGGCCCGCAGCTTGATCCAATGGCTGGGGAGGAAGCCGAGATAGAAGAGGCCGAACACCGAGGCAGCGATGTCGGCGATGGTGCCGGTGACCGGCTGCAGCAGCAGCCAGCCACAGATCACCGCCCCCGAGGCCGGCAACACGGCCGCCGCCACATCCCCGGCCAGCCAGCCGCTGCCTGCCTGGCTGGCGGCCTGGGTGCTGAACAGCAGCAGCTGCACCGCCACGAGGGTGGTCTTGGTGGCCGGCCGGATGCCCTTGAACTGGGCCATGCGGAAGTACTCCAGCAGGCCGAGGTGCACGATCAGGCCCACCGCCACCGTGAACCACCAGCCCCCCAGCCACACCACCACAAAGCCGATCCCACCGGCCGCCCAGCCGCTGAGCAGCCGGGCCAGGGACGTGGCCTGGCGGGGTTGGATCTCGGTGGACAAACGGGCGCAGGGAGTGGGGTTCAGGGGCGCTCGGCTGCAATCAGGAACAGCGGCTCGGCCGCTGCCAGCTTGGCCTGGCTGCCGCGCCGTTGCATGCGGTGCACGGTGGCCTGCACCACCTGCAGGTCGATGGCGGCCAGCTGGCCCAGGGTATCGGTGGCATCCACCAGGCCCTCCAGGCTGGCGGTGCTGATCACCAGTCGTCCCCCGGGCTGCAGCGCCTGCCACACCGCCTGCAGCACATCGCCCAGGGGCCGGCCCACCTCCAGCAGCACCCGGTCAGGCCGGGGTGGAAGCAACGCCAGGCCATCCGGTGCCGCTCCGGCATGGATGTGCAGGTTGCTGATGCCGAACCGGCGCCGGTTCTGCTCCAGCAGGGCGATCGCCTCCGGATCGCGCTCCAAGGTGTGCACGGCGCCATGGGGCATCAGCCGGGCAATCTCCAGGGCCAGGGCGCCGGTGCCGCCGCCCACATCCCACACGAGCGAATGGCTCTGGGGACGCAGGTGGGCCAGCAGCATCACCCGCAGCTCCATCGGCGTGGGGCTGAATCCGGGGGCATCGGCGAAAGCGGCGTCCGGCAGGCCCGGCGTCACGAAGTCCCAGTGGAAAGGGGGTGGGGATCCGGCCACGGCTCAGGCGCTGGCTCAATCGGCCACAACCCTCACCGTATCAGCGATCTGGCCAGGCCAGCGCCGGGCCTGCTCCACCAGCCAGGCCGCCCTGGCCCCATCGATCCGCTCACCGGGAATCAACAGGGGGATGCCCGGGGGGTAGGGACAGATGGGTTCCGCCGCGATCCGGCCGGCGCCGGCGGCCAAGGGCACGGCCTGGCTGGCGGCGCGCCAGGCCTGACCCAGGGGCAACTCCGGTTCGCCGACCAGGGGCAGGGGCGGACGGCTGAAGGGGGGCAGCGGTGCCGCCCCCAGGGCCGCCTTCAGGGCCAGCAGCGCCCGCGGCAGACGCCACTCCACCCCGGCGGGGGGCCGCTCCCCCAGGCAGAAGGTGAGTGTGCCCGGTTCCGGCAGTTCGGCCAACACCCGCCGCTGCAACAGCCAGGCATCGGCCTCCAGCCCGTTGATACCGAGGGCGGCGGTGTGCAGCACCAGCCGCAGAGGATCCTGGTTGGCCAGCAGCGGCAGGCCCATCAGCTGGCAGCGCTGGCGCAGGTGAACGGCCCGGGCCGCGGCGCGGCGGCGGCGGCGCTGGCCGGCGGGGTTGGCGGCCGCCAGCAGGGACGCCTCGGCCGAGGCCAGCAGCAGCGCACTGGGACTGGAGGTCTGCAGCCAGAGCAGGGCCCGATCCAGGGCAGCGCGGGGAACCCGATGGCCCTGGGCCAGCAGCACCGCGCTCTGGGCCAGGCCACCACCTGCCTTCTGGCAGGAGAGCACCACCAGGTCGGCGCCGGCGGCCAGGGCCTCGCCGCGGCCATGGGCCTGGTCCACCAGCACCGGCAACCCCGCCGCCTGCAGCAACGCCACCAGGGCCGGCAGGTCGGCCGCCAGGCCCTGGTAGCTGGGCGACACCAGCACCGCCGCGGCCAATGGACCAGCCGCCCGAGCCGCCCCCAGCACCCGCTCCAGCCAGGCAGCATCCGGCGGCAGCCAGAGGCCGCTGGCCGGATCGAAGGGCAGGTCGAACAGCACCGGCCGCAGCTGTCCCAGCAGGCAGCCGTGCAGCAGCGAGCGGTGCAGCTGGCGCGGCAGCAGCACCCGGCTGCCAGGCGGCGCCAAGGCCAGCAGGGCCGCCTGGAGCAGCCCGGAGGCGCCATTCACCCCGAACCAGCAATGGTCGGCGCCGAGCAGGGCGGCACAGCGGCGCTGGGCCTCGGCCACGCCCCCCTCCGGCTCCAGGGGGCCGCCGATCTCCGGCAGTTCCGGCAGGTCCCAGCGGCCGGGGGGCTGGCGCAACAGCCGGGCCAGGGGCGGCGCCAGGCCGCGGCCCCTGCCATGGGCAGGCAGGTGGAGGGCCAGGGGTGGCGCCTGCAGCCAGGGGCGGCGCAGCAGCAGATGGGGCAAAAGCGGGCGCATCACCCGGGCGGGCTGCAGTTTCTAGAGTCTGAACACCTAGTTCGCCGCCGCTTTCGGCCGGCAACGCCCTTGACCGTCGCGCCCGCCCCGGCCACCGCGGGGATCTCCTGCGCCTCTGCCGGCTACAGGCCAGGCGCCGACCTGCGCTGGCTGCTGCTGCGGCCCTGGCTGCTGATCGCCCGGCTGGTGACGGTGCTCTGGCAGCTCGGCAGCCTGGTGGTGGCCCTCTTGGTGCAGGGCACCAGCAGCGATGCCGCGACCCAGCGCCGTCTGGGCCAGCGCATCCTGCGCACCCTCACCCAGCTGGGTCCCTGTTTCATCAAGGTGGGGCAGGCCCTCTCCACCAGGCCCGACCTGGTGCGGCGCGACTGGTTGGAGCAGCTCACCCAGCTTCAGGACAACCTGCCCCCCTTTCCCCACGATGTGGCCCTGGCCACGATCGTGCAGGAGCTGGGGGCACCGGCCGACCAGCTGTTTGTCGAGTTCCCGGACCACCCGGTGGCGGCCGCCAGCCTGGGCCAGGTGTATCGGGCCCGGCTGGCCGATGGCCACTGGGTGGCGGTGAAGGTGCAGCGGCCGAATCTCGAGTGGATCCTGCGCCGCGACCTGGTGCTGATCAGCCTGCTGGGCAGGGTGGCCGCACCGTTCCTGCCGCTCAACCTCGGCTTCGGGCTCGGGGAGATCATCGATGAGTTCGGCCGCTCCCTGTTCGAGGAGATCGACTACCGCCGCGAGGCCGACAACGCCGAGCGCTTCGCCACCCTGTTCGCGGCCCATCCAGAGGTCACGGTGCCGGCGGTGGAACGGCACCTGAGTGCCCAGAAGGTACTCACCACCACCTGGCTGCATGGCACCAAGCTGCAGGAACGGCAGACGCTGGAGGCCCAGCAGCTGGATCCCTCTGCCCTGATCCGCACCTGCGTGATTTCCGGCCTGCGCCAGCTGTTGGAATTCGGTTATTTCCACGCCGATCCCCATCCCGGCAACCTGTTCGCCCTGAGCGGCCGCACCGGGGCCATGGGCCATGTGGGCTATGTGGACTTCGGCATGATGGATTCGATCAGCGACGCCGACCGCCTCACCCTCACCGGCGCGGTGGTGCATCTGATCAACCGGGATTTCCGCGCTCTTGCGAACGACTTTGTGACCCTGGGATTCCTCAATCCCAATGCCGATCTGGAGCCAATCATCCCGGCCCTGGAGGAGGTGCTTGGTGGGGCGATCAGCGAGAACGTGGGCGACTTCAACTTCAAGGCGGTCACCGATCGCTTCTCGGAGCTGATGTACGACTACCCCTTCCGGGTGCCAGCCCGCTTCGCCCTGATCATCCGCGCCGTGGTGAGCCAGGAGGGGTTGGCGATGCGGCTCGATCCCTCGTTCCGGATCCTGCAGGTGGCCTATCCCTACGTGGCCCGAAGGCTGCTGGCAGGGGATACAGCCGAGATGCGCGAGAAGCTGCTGGAGGTGCTGTTCGATCCACAGGGCCGGCTGCGGGTGGAGCGGCTGGAGAGTCTGCTGGCGGTGGTGGAGGGCGAGGGCCCAGGCCCCGACCTGCTGCCGGTGATGGGCTCAGGCCTGCGGCTGCTGCTGGGCCCCGATGGCGGCAGCCTGCGCCAGCGGCTGCTGCTCACCCTGGTGCAGGGCGATCATCTGCATACCGACGACCTGCGCGCCCTGGCCGGCCTGCTGCGGCGCACGTTCTCCCCACGCCGCCTGGCCAGCGGCATGCTGGCTCGGCTCAACCCCCTGGCGTCTGCAGCCTGACGCCGACAGTGGTTGGAGCCGGCACATGGATCAATGAATGACTGGGAATCCTCGGAACGTTTCCCTTGGAATCAGCCCAGCTTCAGTTGGCCGATCAGCGCTGGGCACGCAGGCGCTGACGCATTTTGCGACTCCAGCCAAAAGCCGCGCCAACCCCGAGCAAGGGCAAAGGACCAGGCACAGGTTGCACCTGCTCCAGGGAGCCAACGCTGAAATCATCAAAGCCGATCACATCATTCGTGCCATCCACAACGAAGCGCACTTGTGTGAACTGCTCCAGTGGTGATTCCGCCAGAAAACCAAAATAGGTTGCTGAGCCAGATTCGCGATTATCATCTTTCAAGAATGCTGTCAGCGTCGAAAGAAGTCCATCGCTGTTGCTGACCTCCAGAACGAGCCCACTACGAGGGTTGAGATCGGTTGTATAAAAACCAAAAGCACCAGCAGGCTGACTCAAATTGATCAGAAAACTTGTACCGGCACCTCCCCTTGGAACCGTGAAGCGAACATAGTTCGTACCGCTGATGGCATAAGCCCCATTCCCATCTGGCCTGTCGTAGATCTTCGCCGAATCACCTTCATCAACGATGGTGGCATCAAGCGTGCCTCCCGGAACAGCAAATCCAATGGAAAAGGGAGAAGGAGGAGCAGTGCCGCCGGCAGAACCGGTGAACCCTTCAAAGGTTTCTGTACCAACGCTGGTCAGCCGGCCGAAGAACAGATCACGGGCCTGATCGGAGTTGGGAAAACTGGTGAGTGGCGTGTTATTGCCACTGGTGTTGAAATCAACGCCGCTGAACAGAGTGAATGCCTCGGCGGGCTTCATCTCAACCAAGCTGACGTTGAGCGCCAGGCCAACGCCGATACCGCCCAGAGCCCGGAGAGGGAGTGCATTGAGGGCCAAGCTCCGGGGTGAACGGTCAGCGGAAGCGCCCTCGCGGGAGCAGCTGGAAGCAGAAAAACCGGAGTTAACGCGATGCATGAGACTGGTCAACCGGAGCATTGAATTAGGGACTTTTTATCAGCTAGGAGCAAAGAATTTGCACCAAGTATGTTCGATTCTAACACCTACAGATCCGTCAACACTATTTTTCGATCAGAGGCACTATTTTTGATCATTAACACCGAATTCAAGGACGCCAAATTCAAGGAGGCCAGCCCCAGCCGGCTCACTCAGTCCATCCAGGCCCTCCCATCAGCTGCCGGCAGGAATGGTGAGCCAGCACAGCAGGATGCTGAACGAGCTGAACACCACCACCGCCAGGGGCCAGAGTTCATCGAGCCGGTAGAGGTGTCGCTCCATCTGGTCACGCTCGAGCCCTTCCGGCATCACCTCCATGGCCGCATAGCGACGGCCGATCCAGATCACCAGCACAAAGGCCACCAGGGTGACCACATAGGCCACCACATACACCTGGTCGAGAAAAGTGAGAAACGGCAGCTGGGGCAGTTCCGAGCGGTAGGTCTGCTGCAGGAACACCAGGGTGAGCAACACCGTAACCGGGATGCTGGCGCGGGCATCCTGCTCGTCGGGCCGCACCTTGAACACCAGCAGCACCATGGCCATCAGCACAGCCAGGGGCAGCAGCAGACGCCAGAACGCCGCCCAGGCCGAGGTGCCATAGGAGATGTCGAACACCACCTGGCTGTAGTCACTCTCCGGCCCCCCCAAACCGAAGTTGGTGGCGTAATGGTGGCGGTATTCGGCGATCGACCAGCCCCGGTTCAGCCAGCCGATGATGCCGGCATAGAGACCCATGCCACTGTTCTGGATGTCGGGCTCCATGCGCAGGTTGACGTAATCAAGACCGCCGTCCACGTCGTCCACCTCCAGCACCAGGGGCAGGCTCACGGTGGTGAAGGGGTAATGGCGGAAGCTGGCGCGGTCGATGTAGAAGCGGCCGAGATAGCCAAACAGCTGGTAGTAGCTGCCATCGGCCAGCCGCTCAGGACTGTCGGAGAAGGGATGCAGCACCGGATCGGCATCGGACACCAGACCGTTGAGCAGGTTGATGCGCGCATCGATCCCGGCGTCACTGGCCTCAAGGATGTCCTGCAGCGGTTGATCCCAGCGCAGCCACACGTAGCCGTTGGAAGAGAAGCTGGGGATGCTGAGATCGAGGTCGTAGGTGCTGGTGGCATAGACCCCCACCTGCAGGTGGTGCCTGGCCCGCTCCAGGGCCTGCTGATCCTCGGCCTGCTCGGCCTCGCTGAGCCGCTCACCCCGCAGGGAGGTCCAGCCCCCTGAGAGCAGGCGCTCGGGGTCGGTGGTGAGGGCACGTGAGGCTGAGCTGAGCCGCAGGGTGTCCCGGCTCTGCATGGGCACCACATCGATCTGGGCCAAACCCATCACAGCCAGAATGGTGGCCAGAACAACAGAGACGGCGGCCAGGATGTTCCAGCGCTTTTGTTTGCGCGTGGCCAAAGGACCCAAGCCAGTTGGACTGACCCTAAACAAACAGGTGGGAAGGGTCAGTGCCTGTCTGCTGCTGGCCCTGCCCGCCCTGATGGGTCTCAGCCGTCCTCCTGAGCGCGGCAGCCAGCTGGCCAGTTCCCCTCCGCCGTCAACAGCCACCGGCAAGGCCCTGCTGCTGGGTCAGTCGGCCCCCTTCTCCGGCCCCTCGGGCCAGCTGGGCCAGGAGTACCGGGACGGGGCGGAGGCCTGGTTTGCCGAGGTGAACCGCAGCGGCGGCATCCATGGCCGGTCGATCCGTCTGGTGAGCCTGGATGACCGCTACGAGCCCGAGCTCACCCTGCGCAACACGCGCCAGCTGCTGGAGCAGAACCGGGTCCTGGCCCTGTTCGGCTATGTGGGCACGCCCACCAGCAAGGCGGTGCTGCCGCTGGTGGAGCGGGAGCGCATCCCCTTCGTGGCCCCCCTCTCCGGAGCCCGGATCCTGCGTGAGCCCCAGCGCCCCACGGTGTTCAACCTGCGGGCCAGCTACCAGGCAGAGATCGATCGGATGGTGGACGATCTGGTGCGCGATGCCCGGCACCGCATCGCCTTGCTCTATCAGGCCGATGCCTTCGGTGAGGACGGGCTGGCGGCCAGCGAGCGGGCCCTGCGGCGCCATGGCCTGCGCCCGGTTGCCACAGCCACGGTGGAGCGCAACTCCTCTCAGGTGGGCAGCGCTGTGGCCCAGATCACTGCCGCCAACCCCAATGCCGTGGTGATCATCACGGCCTACCCCAGTTCAGCAGCCTTCAGCCGGGAGCTGCGTCGTCGCGGCAGCAGGGCCCAGCTGATGAATGTGTCGTTCGTGGGCACCCGCGGCCTGCAGGACTCCCTGCCCGGGGGACACGCCAGCGGCATCGGCATCGCCCAGGTGGTGCCCTTCCCCTGGAACCGGCGCCTGCCGGTGGTGGCCGACTACCAGCGGCTGATGCGACGCCAGTCGCCCCAGGCCAGCCTCGGCTTCACCAGCCTGGAGGGATTTCTGGCTGCCCGGCTGATCACCGAGGGCCTCCGCCGGGCCGGACCTGATCCCAGCCGGGAGCAGCTGGTGCAGGGGCTGGAATCAATCCAGCAGCTCGACCTGGGCGGCTTCACGCTGGCCCTGGGCAAGGGGGACCGGGAGGCCAGCAGCTACACCGACCTCACCTTCCTGGGGGCCCAGCGCTGGGAGCCGTGAGGCCCAACCTGGCTAGGGTCACCGCCTGACTGTTTCCCCCGCCGTGCCCCCCGAGCCCTTCCCCGCCCCCGTGAACCTGAGCGAGGCGGCCAGCGACCTGGCCAGCGGCGACTTCGGCGACCTGGATCTGGCTGAGTTTCTGCTGGAGTACGCGCCGATCAACCAGCCGCCCTATCTGGTGGCCGGGGTGGGGCTGGCGATCGGGGTGCTCTGCGGGCTCACCTTCGCCAAGCTGATCCAGAACCGGCTCGATGGCTGGAAACAGGACCGGCTGGCTCTGCTGCCCCTGGGCAACGCCACCACCCTGCCCTACATCGGCGTGGTGATCGGCATCACCCTGTTCATCGGCGGCAGCCTCCAGGTGTTCGGCTTCTCCAGCGGCGCCGCCCTGCTGGTGAGCTTCGTCCTGTCGGTGGCCACGGCCGGTGCCCTCTGGGTTCAGCTCGAGCGGCTGATGGGTCAGGTGCAGGACGGCACCTTCAGTGCCGTGGACTTCGACAACTTCGACCAGTTTTTTTAGGCAGCCAGATAGCCATCCAGCCGACGCGACTGGGAGCGGATGCCGTCGAGGGCCTTGCGCTCCAGGTTGCGGGTCTTGTCGCGGCTCATGCCCAGGGTCTTGGCGATCGAGCTGAGGCTCATCGGCTCCTGCAGGCCACTGCCGTCGTGGTCGATGCCGTAGCGCATCTTCAGCACCCGCCCCTGCAGCTCCGGCAGCTGCTCCAGCAATGCCCGCAGGTCACCCTTCAGGCACTCCCCATCCAGACGCTCATCCGGCAGCTCCCCATCCCCCGCCAACAGATCCAGCAGCTCCGTGTCCTCCCCGTCACCCACCTTCGTCTCCAGGCTCACCGGCTGACGCGCACGGCACAGCAGGTCCTTCACCTCCTCCTCCGGTAGCTCCACCGCCTCCGCTAGTTCCGTCACCGTCGGCGTGCGGCCCAGCAGTTGGCTCAGCTCACGCTGACCTTTCTTCAGCTTGTTCAGCGTCTCGGTGATGTGGATCGGCAGAC
>JBIIDV010000080.1:0-8744 GCA_044238185.1 Prochlorococcaceae cyanobacterium
ACTCGGTGCAGGTGGATCCACGCACCGGCCAACTGATCGTGATGGGGGCTGTGGACAATCTGGTGAAGGGCCAGGCCGGCCAGGGAGTGCAGTGCCTCAACCTGATGGCCGGCCTGGAGGCCACCACGGGGCTGCCCCTGCTGCCCTTCTACCCCTGAGAGGGCAGCCCCAGCCTCTCGGCCGCCAGCTGCACCGCCAGCGGCAGGATGCGGTGTTCCTGCCCCTGGATCCGCTGGCTGAGGCTGGCCAGGTCGTCGTCGGCCAGCACCGGCACCGCCGCCTGCACCAGAATCCGGCCTGCGTCCACCTCCGCGCTCACCAGATGGGCAGTGCAGCCGGCCAGGGTGACCCCGGCTTCCAGGGCCTGGGCCGCCGCATTCATTCCCCGGAAGCTGGGCAGCAGTGACGGATGGATGTTCACCAGTCGCTCCGGGAAGGCGGCGATCAGCAGGGGAGTGACCACCCGCATCCAGCCGGCCATCACCACCAGATCAATGGCCTGCTGCCGGAAGAGGTGGATCAATGCCCGGTCGAGATCCTCCCTGCCGTTGTGGCAGCGGTGATCCAGCAACTGCCAGGGCACCCCCAGCCGCTCCGCCCGGTCAATCGCGGCGCAGCCGGGATTGTTCACCACCAGCAGGGCCACCTCCGCCCGGGGACTGCCGGCCCTGCAGGCCTGTACCAGGGCCTCGAAATTGCTGCCATTGCCCGAGGCCATCACCGCCAGACGCAGCTGTTGGTCTCCGTCGCCGGGGTTCCCAGGCTGTGGCAACGGCCACTGGACGCAGCAGTCAGGGTGGCTAGGGTCTGGAAAAGCGGGCATCAGTCCATGTCCCATCTCTCTATCCTGCCCACCGTGCTGCACGACGCCGACGTGCTGGCGGCCAGCCTGGAGGCCCTCGGTCTGCAGCCCCGGTGGGGGGGGCATCTCGAAGGGTTCGCCGGGGAGATGGAGCCGGTGCTGCTTCAGGTGCGCTGCGAAGCGGGCCACCGCCTCGGTTGGCAGCGTCAGGCCGACGGCTCCCTGGCCCTGGTGGGTGACCTGCAGCGCCTCAGTCGCAGCCAGAACGTGCAGCAGCTGCTGGCGCGCATCACCCGCCGCTATGCCGCCAGCCGGGCCCTGGCCGATGCCCAGCTCCATGTCCCAGCAGCCCAGGTGAGCCTGGGCGCCTGATTGACAGCCGGCGGTGAGCGCAGTTCCAGCAGCGTCCTTCAACATTGATCTGCGGTCGAACCAGTCCCACCTGGTGGAGGTGGAACTCACTGTTCAGCCGCAGCGATCCCTCCTCCGCTGGGCCTTACCCAGCTGGACGCCGGGGTCCTATCTGATCCGCGACTACGTGCGTCAGCTGGAGGGGATGGAGCTGAGCCAGGCGGGAGTGGCGATCCCCTCGGTGCGCAGCGGCGTGGCGGCCTGGCAGGCGGACCTGCCCAGCCTGGAGCCCGTGACCCTGCACTACCGGCTGATGGCCACCGAGCTCACGGTGCGCACCTGCCATCTCACCAGCGAGCACGGCTTTCTCTGCCTGGCTGCGGTGGTGGTGGCGGTGGAGGGCCTGCGCTGGCAGCCCCACGAGCTGCGCCTCAGGCTGCCACCGGGCTGGAGAGCCCATCTGCCCCTGCCCCAGACCGCCGATGGACCCTGGATCGCCAGCGATTTCGACCAGCTGGTGGACAGTCCTGTTGAGTCGGGACCCTTTGGAGAGCACCGCTTTGCGGTGGCGGGCATTCCCCATCGCTGGGTCACCTGGGGCACCACCCTCAGTGGAGAGGATCCCGTGGACGCCGATGGCCAGCTGCTGGCCGACGTGGAGCGGGTGTGTCTGGCCTGCTGCCGGCTGATGGGGGTGGAACGGCCCGCTGCGGACGACTATCTGTTCGTGCTGCATCTCAGTGAATCCGGCTATGGCGGCCTTGAGCACGACTCCAGCAGCGTGCTCCAGTACGGCCGCCGGCAGCTGGCGGAAGCCGAGGGCCGGCGCAAGTTTCTGCAGCTGGTGGCCCACGAATACCTGCACCAGTGGAACGTTCGCCGGTTGCGGCCCGCCGAGCTCGTTCCCTACGACTACAACCAGCCGGTGGTGGTGCCCAGCCTCTGGTTCGCCGAGGGGGTGACCAGCTATGTGGACCAACTGCTGCCCCACGCCGCCGGTATCTGCGGCCAGGACGATGTGCTGCTTGATCTGGGCAGTGACCTCAGCCGCTACCTGCTCAGTCCGGGTCGCCAGGTGCAGAGTCTTCGCCAGAGCAGCGAAGAGGCCTGGGTGAAGCTCTACAAACCCGACGCCTATTCGGTCAACAACCAGGTGAGCTACTACCTCAAAGGAGCCGTGGTGGCCCTGGTGCTGGACCTGCACTTGAGGCGCAACGGCAACTGTCTGCCGGCCGTGCTGCGCCAACTGTGGCGGAGTCACGGGCACTGGCGCCGGGGTTACCGGACAGGCGACCTGCTGGCAGCCTTCACGGCCGCATCCCCTGATCTCGACCAACTCCTGCCCCGCTGGCTGCAGGACACGAACGACCCGGATCTGGACGCCTATCTTGCCGATGTGGGCCTGGTGCTCCGACCACACCAGGCCAGCAGTCCCTGGCTGGGCTGGCAGCTCGAGCTCACCCCATCGGCCCTGCTGGTGCAGCGGGTGCAGCGGGGCGGCCCTGCTGAAAGGTCCGGGTTGATGGTGGGCGATGAGCTGATTGCCTTGGCGGGCCAGAGGCTTCGCCGCCCGGATGACATCCCCACCGTGCAGGCGGCTCAGAAAAGTGGAACACCACTTTCATTACATTTCGTTCGTGATGGCAGGCTGCTCAGCACCAACCTCGAACCTGGTGCTCCCCAGGTTGAGCGATGGAGTCTGGAACCTCTGCCTGAGGCATCAGACACCCTGCTCCAGCGCCGTGGACGCTGGCTTGCCCTGGAGGCACCTTGACCCTGCGCACCCAGCCCCTGCTTCTCGCCAGCCTGGCCGCAGTGGTCACCGGTCTTGGCAGCATCGGCTGGATGGCACGAGATCTCAGCAGTCAGGCCGGTGAGCGCGGACGCCTCTCACTGCACGACCTGCTGGAGGACATTGGCAAACCCTCCGAGGGGGTTCCTCCATCACCTGGCACCACAACGGCGCCGCCGCCGGCGCATCCCACCTGGCAGTCCCCTCTTGGCCAGTTGTGCACTGCCCCCGAGACAGCTCAGCGCCAGCGCCTGCTTGGCCTGGTGAACCAGCTGCGCACCACGCCCCGCCAGGTGAGCATTGACCCCACCAATTACGGAGAGCGCTTCAGCCGCGATGCCTTCGGCAATCCCCTGGATCCCACGCCCCGGCTGGTGGTGCTGCACGAGACCGTGTACAGCATGGGCTCCGCCATCAGCACCTTCCGCACCCCCCATCCCCGGGATGAAGATCAGGTGAGCTACCACGCCCTGGTGGGTCGCGATGGTGAGGTGGTGTTTCTGCTCGATCCCCGCAAACGGGCCTTCGGGGCAGGGAATTCCGCTTTCCGCGGCCAATGGGCCATCACCAATCCCAGTGTGGGCGGATCAGTGAACAATTTCGCCCTCCATGTCAGCCTGGAAAGCCCCTCGGATGGGGAGAACGGAGGCCCAAGCCACAGTGGCTACACAGCGGCCCAGTACGACGGTCTGGCAGCCCTTCTAGCCCTCTGGATGCAGGCTTTCCCGATACCAGCCGATCAGATCACCACCCACCGGGCCGTGGATCTGGGCGGAGAGCGGGCTGACCCCCGCAGCTTCGATTGGCCGGCATTGCAAAGTCGACTCGGGCAGCTCGGCCTGCTCTGCTGATTGCCCAGCCACCTGGTGAAGCCAGCTCAGATCAGGGGCGAGACAGCCATCTTGCGTTGCCCGTAGAGCAACACGTGCAGGACAGGATCCTGCATCGAGCTCAGGATCCGGCGGGGATAGTCGAGTTTGCCGTTGTGCAGGTAGGCGAGGGTGGCCAGGATCTTGGCGTCCTTGACACTGCCGCTGGCCTGGAGCAAGCGCTTCTCGGGGACATTCAATGCCTTCTTCAGCCGAGCGAATTTGCCAACGAGCAATTCAATGTTGCGGTGGGGATCCAGCAGCTGCTCCCTCGCCCAGCTCACCTCCTCGGCTGTGGGCTCGGCGGATAACAGACCCTGATGCTGCATCTCGCCGATTCCGAGCTGGGCGAGGCCGTGGGTGCTGAACAGCCCGGAATGGGCAGCGATCGGGTGATTTTCCCCTGGTTTGGCATGACGCATTTCATCGAACAGCACCGCTGTGACCAGCATCGGGTTGATGTGGTGCTCCCGGCACAGGCTGAGAATCACAGGCCTCAAGTCCTCGAGCCGACTGAGGGCATGGTTTCGCAGGGGCTGGAACTGGTCCACGCCCTCGCTGAACAACTGGCTCAGGCGTGGCTGCGGTCCATGAACTCCGAAACGCCGTTGCAGTTCCTGCAGTTCCTCGGCGCTGAAGGCCAAGGGGTCGGTCCAGGTGTGCTCGGAATCGACCACCAGTGGATCACCGATCCAGGGGCGGGGCGCTGGAGCGCTGAAGGGCACCAGACCACTGAGGGCCAGGGTGCAGCCCACCAGCCGCAGCAAGCGCCGGCTGCGCTTCCACCTGGGGGATACCTGGAGCCTGGGGCGGCCGGGCTGATGCTGCTGGTGGATCAGCCGCCGGGCTGTGACCACTGCGGTGTAAGGAATCACGGGACCAGGCCGCCGATCGAAAGGTGCAAAGGACTGGATGGATCGGCCGTGATCACCGGGCAGGAATCGGGTTGGCGCGGCTGGACAGCGACCTGGAAAACCTGAAGTTCCATCAACCAATCTTAAGGACCCTATGCAACGCTGCAGTCGGCCTGAAAGGGTCTGCTGACCCAGCCCCTGGACCGCCATTACCTGGTTCAGCACTAGGTTTCCTACACCGTTCCTGCTGCCGCTGCCTGGACATGACCGCCGACCTCGATCGGACCAATCCCGCCAGCCAATGGCAACGTTTCTGCGACCGGCTCTGGTTTGATGCCGGCCTGCAGATCTGGCTTGACGTGAGCCGGATGGCTCTCAATGATGCAGATCTGGAGCAGTTGGAACCGCGCTTCAGAGCCGCGTTTGCGGCCATGGAGGCCCTCGAGGCCGGCGCCATTGCCAATGCTTCCGAGCAGCGCATGGTGGGCCACTACTGGCTGCGCACCCCGGAACTCGCGCCGACTGCGGCCACCGCGGAGCATGTCCGGTCGGAAGTCGACCGGATCGACCAGTTCGGCCGCGAGCTGCTGGCTGGCGGCCGTTTCAGCGACGTGCTCTGGATCGGCATCGGCGGCTCCGGTCTCGGTCCGTTGCTGATGGTGCGGGCGCTGGGAGGCGTGACTGGCGGCCTGCCGTTCCACTTCATCGACAACGTCGACCCTGAGGGGATCAGTCACACCCTCGATCAGCTCGGCGATCGACTGCGTCAGACGCTGGTGGTGGTGGTGAGCAAGTCGGGGGGCACACCCGAGCCCCGCATCGGCATGGAACAGGTGCGGGCACGCCTGGAGAGCCTGGGCGGCACCTGGCAGGAGCAGGCTGTGGCGGTGACCATGCTGGGCAGCCGGCTCGACCGGCTGGCCGAGCAGGAGGGCTGGCTGGCCCGCTTCGACATGTTCGACTGGGTGGGCGGCCGCACCAGCATCACCAGCGCGGTGGGGCTTTTGCCCGGCGCCCTTGTGGGTGCCGACATCCATGCCTTTCTCGATGGTGCTGCCGCCATGGATGCCGCCACGCGGGTGGCAGATCTGCGGCGCAACCCGGCAGCGCTGATGGCCGCCTCCTGGTATGCGGCCGGAGAGGGTCGGGGCCAGCGCGACATGGTGGTGCTCCCCTACCGCGATCGCCTGGAGCTGTTCAGCCGCTACCTGCAGCAACTGGTGATGGAGAGCCTCGGCAAGCACAGCGACCGGCAGGGCAGGGTGGTGAACCAGGGCATTGCCGTGTACGGCAACAAGGGCTCCACTGATCAGCACGCCTACGTGCAGCAACTGCGCGATGGGGTGGACAACTTTTTTGTGACCTTCATCGAGGTGCTGGCCGATCCCAGTGGCATCCCCGCCCTGCAGGGCGAAAGGCCCGGGGATGTGCTCGATGGCTTCCTGCAGGGCACCCGGTCGGCCCTGCTGGAAGGCGGCCGGCAGAGCATGACCATTACCCTCGCCGGCTTCGATGAACGGCGGCTGGGTGCCCTGGTGGCCCTGTTCGAGCGGGCCGTGGGCCTGTACGCCGAACTGGTGGACGTGAATGCCTACGACCAGCCTGGGGTGGAGGCCGGCAAGCTGGCCGCCGCTGCCGTGCTGGAGCTCCAGGGGCGGATTGAAGCCCTGCTCGCTGATGGGCAGTCGCGCTCCCTGGACCAGCTGGCCGAGCAGCTGGGCACCGACAGTCCCGAACCGGTGTTCTGGATCCTGCGCCACCTGTGCGCCAACGATGCCGCCTATGCGGTGCAGGGCAGCTGGGGCCAACCGGCCAGCCTCACGGTGGCGCGGATATAGGTTGCGCCCCGCTCACGCCCCCCAGGTGAGCTGGCAGCGCAGCAGGGCCAGGGCCTCGCTCGGCAACCCCAGAAAGCTGTCGAACCAGCGGTCGCCCGACGGGGCCACCGGCGCCACCCCCACCAGGGTGAGGGCGCCGTCCGGTTCGCGGGCCTGGCCTTCGACTTCGCCCCAGCGCACCGGCACAGGGCATGCAGGTGTTGCGCTGGTGAGCATGGTGTCCACCCAGAGCGGTGGCGCCTGGTAGAAGCGTCCGGCGCTGAACAGAAAACGAGCCTGAAAGTGCAGCTGCACGGAGCCCGAGGCTGGATCCAGCCAGCCCTGCAAACGCTCAGGCAGGATGCGGATCTGCAATCCAGGCGGCAGAGGCAGGCCGAGACAACGGCCGGTGCGTCCGGTCAGGGGCGGAATTCGCAGCTCTCCGGCTGAAAAATGGAGGGGGCGGCGGCCCTCGGCGTCGAGCGGCAGCAACAGGCCGCTGCCACCCCCGCCCCTGGCGTCGTAGCTGAATCGGGGGAATGGACCGATAGCCAGGCTGCAGCCGGACGCGGTCGTGAGCTGGACCATCTGCTGTTTCGCTGCCATTGCCGCGGGTCAGCGGGTGCGCAGCTGGTGCAGCCGGCCGCTGGCTTGCAGGTCCATCAGGGCGTCATACCCACCGATCAACTCCCCATCGATCCAGATTCGGGGGACCGGTCCGGCTTCGCTGGCTTCGCTGATCTGGTGGTCAATCCCTTGGCTGTGCAGCAGCCGCAGGGCTCGCCGGCACCACGGGCACCCCTGGCGCACCAGGATCTGCACCCGACTTGCCGGTTCAGGAGTGGCCAGGGGCTGGGGGGCCGTCTGGCTGGGGGCAACGGCGCCAACCAGGCCGACCAGCAGATCCACACCCTTCTGCACCAGGGTGCCAGGCTCCAGATGACCGCCCCACACCTGGCAGGTGCCATCGGACACACAAAGATGCAGATGGATGCCTCCAGGCCCCAGGGTTCCCTGCAGGGTGATCAGCTCCAGATCACCGCGCAGCACAGTGGGTTGGTTCTGGCCCGGACATTGGAAGGCGGCCTGGCTGAGATTGCCCACCACGCTCAGCACGAAGCCAGGGCTGGCCTGCTCCGCCGCGAAGGCCTGCAGGCTGTGGTGCAGGTCGCTGCCGGCATCGAGATGGAGCTGCACGGCATGCATGCGGGCGCTGGCAAGGTTTGCTCAAGTTACGCCGCAGAGCCGTTTGTCAGACCCGGAGCCCTTGGTCAGACCCAGAGCACTGAACTTGAAGGTGCGCCAGCCAGGGTGGAGTCAGGGCACCAGATTCACAAGCTTGCCTGGCACCACGATCACCCTGCTGGGCGGCTTGCCCTCTAGCCACTTCGCCGCCACCTCGCTTTCCAGGGCCAGCTTTTCCAACGTGGCTTGATCCGCATCGGCTGGCACCTCCAGGTTGCCGCGCACCTTGCCCTTCACCTGGATCACCAGGGGGACGGTGTCGCGCACAAGCGCGGACGGGTCTGTCACCGGCCAGCCCTGGCGATGCACACTGGGGCTGCCACCCAGCCGACTCCAGAGCTCCTCAGCCAGGTGAGGCGCGAATGGAGCCAGCAGGAGAAGCAGGGCGCGGAGAGCCTCGCGGGCCACCGGCTCGCTGGCCCCAGGCAGGTGCTCGCCCATGGCATTGCTGAGTTTCATCAACTCCGCCACGGCCGTGTTGAACTGCAGCTCCCCTTCCAGGTCGTCGCTGACGGCGGCAATGGCGGTGTGTACAGCCCGGCGCAGGTCCTGTTCCGCCGGTGTGAGAACGGCAGGATCGATACCGACCAGGTGTTGCCCGGCTGGCCCAGCGTCATTCGCTCGGGTCGCCAGGCTCAGGCCGCGCTCCACCGCCCCATCCACCAGGCGCCAGAGGCGCTGCAGGAAGCGGAACTGGCCCTCCACATCGGCGTCGTCCCACTCGAGATCCTTTTCCGGTGGCGCCTTGAACAGGATGAACATGCGGGCGGTGTCAGCGCCATACCTGTCGATCACCACAGCGGGATCAACGCCGTTGTATTTCGACTTCGACATCTTCTCGTAGAACACCTCCAGCACCTCGCCACTGATGGGATCGCGGGGATCACTGGGGTCGGCCACATCCGCCGGCGGAATGTATTTGCCTGTGTGGGGATTCTTGTAGGTGATCCCCTGCACCATGCCCTGGGTGAGCAGCCGCTGGAAGGGCTCATCGAAGCCCAGCAGGCCCCGGTC
>JBIIDV010000020.1:0-35615 GCA_044238185.1 Prochlorococcaceae cyanobacterium
GGTGGACCGAGCCCCCCCCCCCCCCGGGGGGCGGGCACCTCCCCCCCGCCCCCCCCCACCACGCCACCCGCGGTTGAGGTGCTGGCGGACATGGCCGAACTGCAGGCCCGGGCCTGGGCCAACCCCTCCAGCCTGCACGGTTTCGGCCTCGCGGCCGCTGAAGCCCTGGAGCTGGCCCGCTGGCGCTGCGCTGATGTGCTCGGCTGTAGCCCCCAGGAACTGGTGTTCACCGCCGGGGGCACAGAAGCCATTCATCTCGCCCTGCTCGGCCATGCCGGCACAGTTGCTCCTGGACGGCTGCTGATCTCCGCCGTGGAACATCCGGCCAGCGAGGCAGCAGCCAGCCGGCTGCGGCACCGGGGTTGGCAGGTGCGACGACTGCCGGTGGATCGCCAGGGCCGGCTCAATCTCGAGGCCCTGGAAGCGGCCCTGGAGCCCCCAACCCGGCTGGTGTCGCTGATCTGGGGCCAGAGCGAAGTGGGCACCATCCAGGATCTGGAGCGTATCGGCCGGCTCTGCCGTCTGGCCGGGGTACCCCTGCATGTGGACGCCGTGCAGGTGGTGGGTCATCTGCCCCTTCGGTTCGCAGAGCTGCCCATTGATCTGCTCAGCCTGGCGGGCCACAAGCTGCAGGGACCCAAGGGCATTGGCGCCCTGTTGGTGCGGCAGGGGATCGACCTCCAGCCCCTGCTCGGCGGTGGCGGCCAGGAGGGAGGCCGACGGGGTGGCACGGAAGCGGTGGCGTTGGCTGGGGGCCTGGCCCGGGCCCTGGAGCTGGCCCGGGAGGCCGATGGCGCCGCCCTGACCCGGCTGCGGGATGGCCTGTTGCACGATCTGCTGGAACTGAACGGTGTGCGCCTGAGTGGTCCCGACCCCCGCCGCCATCCCGGCCAGCGCCTGCCCCACCACCTCAGCCTGCTGGTGGCGGACGTCGATGGCCAGCCCCTGAGCGGTCGGGCGCTGGTGCGGGAACTCTGGCGGGAGGGCTATGCCGTGAGCAGCGGCTCGGCCTGCAGCAGTACGGGGTCGGGGGGCAGTGCCGTGCTGCGGGCCATGGGATACGACCAGGCGACCGCTGCCAGCGGCCTGCGCCTGAGCCTTGGCCCCTGGCTCAGCCCCGACGACCTCAGCGGCGTGCCGGCCGCCCTGGAACGGGCACGTCACAGGCTCACACTGACCCCGTAGGGTCGCGCCAGTTGGCACATGGCCATGCTTCCCGCCGATCTGCGCAGCGCCGAGGCCCAGGCCCTGGAGGCCGTGCTGGCCGCCTTGCCCAGCCAGGCTCGCGGCCGCTGGAGCGTGGACTGGCGCTTTGAAGGGCTGCGCCTGCTGCCGGTGGCCCTTCGCCTGGCTGCAGCGCTGCAGGGGGCAGGCCAGCCACTCCGGCTGATCTTCGCCGATGCCGGCGCTGCCGCCCTGGCCCGCCGCGATGCTCCTGACCTGGCTGCCCAGATCGCTGATTTCCGGGGACAGATGAGCCAGACCGTTGAGCAGGTCACCGGGGAGGATGCGCCGCCGCTGTTGCTGGCGGTGGCACCGTCACCACCGGACTATGCCGACTTCGAGCAGCTCTGTGCAGCCCATGCCGGCCCGGTGGTGATGCTCAACGGCAGCCTGGAGGATGCCGCGGTGGGCATCGGCAGCGTGGCCCGTGAGCGCCGGCGTGGCTTCCTCTCCCAGTGGCAGCCGGCCTACGGGCTGCAGCCCCTGGAGGGGGCGGCGCTGCGCTTCGCCTTCCCCGGGCCCTGGGAGCTCTATCGCCAGGACCCGGATGGTTTCCGCCTGGCCGCCACATTTGAGCAGCGCCCGGATCTGGAGATGCAGATGGCTGCTCTCGCCGGGGAGGACGGGCCTGGGCTGGCCGGCAATCTGCGGGCTCTGGATGCGTTCGTGGAGGGTCTGCGCAACTGAGTGGCCCTGGCCTGCCGCCGGCGATCTCCGTACACTGGCCCAGCTTTTCCGGTACGCCATGGCAGCTGATTCGACCCAGGGATCTCCACGGCGTTGGAGCCTGGTTGATCTCGGCGCCGCAGCCGCTGTGGTGCTGGCCGCCGGCGGTGTGATCTGGAGCCCCAAGCTCTCTGGAGCCGTGGCCCAGGCCACCGGCGCCATGGTGCCGGTCACCGTGACCGTGGACGTGCGCTCGGTTCCTGTGGCTGATCCTGCGGCCCTCATCGACGCGGCCCGAGAGGAGGGTCAGCTCTCAATCGTGATTCGCAATCAGCCGCACGGCACCGTGAAGATCGCCGCGATCGATCCCATGCCCCGCCGCCTGATTTCGTTGCAGCCCAATGGCACCGTGGTCACGGCAGCCGATCCCAACCAGGCCACCTTCAGCACCCTCGACGCCCGCTTTCAACTGGTGGGTCAGGGCCGCAAGGTTGGCGGGGGTGTGGTGTTCGGCAACCAGAACATCAAGGTGGGAGCTCCTGTGGAGATCGAAGGCCAGGGCTTTCGGGTGAATGGCTCCGTGACCGGCATTGCGATTGGCGAGGGTTGAAGCAATGACAGTTCAAGACCTCTCCCGGACCATGCGCAGGCGCTCTCTGGCGCTGCTGCTGGCCATTCCCGCTCTCCAACCCGGTGCGGCGATGGCCCAGGTGAGCATCCCGCCCGCTGATCGCTCCACGTTCGAACCGGCGATCCTCGCCAACCTGCCGCCACCACCCGCGGCCATCGGCCTCCCCACCCTCCAGAACCAGCCCTCCTGTGGCGCCCTTCAGCAACGGCTGCAGGGAACGCTCGCTGCAGCCAGTGGTTCCTGGAGTGTCACGGTCGCAGACTCGCGGGGCAGGCTGCTCGCCGACTACAACGGCACCGTTCCGCGGGTGCCGGCCTCCAACCAGAAGCTTGTCAGCACCGCTTTTGCCCTCGACCGGCTCGGCCCCGACTACCGCCTCTCCACCCGGCTCTGGCAATTGCCCGATGGCAGCCTCCGGCTGACTGGCGAAGGGGATCCCGACCTTGCTCTGCCCCAGCTGCAGCGTTTTGCCATGCTCGCCCTGGGCACCGGTGGCAGCAGCGGCAGTGGCAGCAGTGCCGTGCGGCTGGAACTGGCCGAGGAACCCCGTCAGGAGTGGTGGCCGAGCGGCTGGCATCCCGGTGATCGCACCTACGCCTACGGCGCGCCGATCACCCGGTTGGCGGTGACCAGCAACGCCATTCACGACGCCGTGACCAATCCCCCGTCCCGGCTTCAGGCGCTGCTGCAGCGTTCGATGGAGCAGCAGGGTGGCAGGGTTCAGATCGCCATGGTCTCCGCCCGCAGCTCCCTGCCGGGAGATGCGGTGCTGCTGCATGAGGAATTGTCGGCACCCATGCACAACCTGCTCAGCCTGGCCAACAGCGACAGTCACAACTTCACGTCTGAGGTGCTGATGCGCCAGGCAGCGGGTAGTTGGGATCTGCGCCAGGCCCAGATCCGCACCAACCAGTGGCTGCTGGCCCAGTCGCTGCCGATGCAGGGGGTGCAGATTGCCGACGGCAGCGGACTCGATCGGGCCAACCGACTCACCAGCCGCTTCCTCACGGCCCTGCTGTTGCGGATGGATCAGCATCCCTATGGCCGCAACTACCTGGCCTCGATGGCTGTGGCGGGTCAGCGTGGCAGTCTGCGCAACCTGTACAACGGCACCAGCCTCCAGGGGCGCTTCTACGGCAAGACCGGCACCCTCACCGGCGTGCGCTCGATCAGCGGCATTCTGCTGACCAACGACGGCCCGCGTTATGTGAGCAGCATCGGCATCGGTGCGAGCAATCCGAACACGGTGATCGGACAGGTGCTGCGAACAGTGCAGGACACCAGCATCTGCCCGATCTGAGCCAGACCGTCAGCCGGCCATCTGGCGCAGGGTGTTCACCACGCGCCGGCGCTTGCTGGTGGACGAGGCACGGCCGGAACCTGGAGCACCAGCACCAGCAACTCGACTGCTGGCCTCTGCCGGCGTGGGTCCTTCAGACACCTGAAGGCGCACCAGCTCATTGCGCCCGGCGGCGACCACCTGGCCCAGTTCCTTGAGACGCCCTTCCAGCTCACCGAGCACCTGCTCGGCATAGCGGTTGGCTCCCTCGCTGATGCCGGCCGCTTCCTGGCGCGTACGACCAACCAGCTGGTCGCACTGCTGTTGGGTCTGCTGGCGGAACTGAAGGGCGTCATTCTGCAGACGCTCGGCTTCAGCCTGACTCTCCCGCTGGATCCGCAGACCTTCCTGGCGGATCTGCTCCAGCTCGGCCATGGCCTGCTGGCGGTTGCGCTCATGTTGCTCCAGAAGAAGCCGGTTGCGCTCGGCCGCTTCCTGCTCCAACTGCTGGCGGCGGCTGGCGAATTGCTGTTCCATCTGGGCCAGGCGGCCCTGGTGCTCCTGTTCAGCGGTGGCGGCCTGCTGTCTGCCCTGCAACAGCAGCTGCTCACATTGCTGGCGGGCCTGTTCGCGCAGGTCCGACACCTGGCGCTCCGCCTCCTGGCGGATGGAAGCGGCGTTGATCAGCTGCTCCCGCTCGCGCTGGGCAGTGGCCACGATCTCATCGGCCTGGCGACGGGCCTGGGCGATGAACTCCTCGCGCTGGCGAATCAGCTCAGCCGCCTGGGTGATCTGGGCCGGCAGGGCCTCCCGCACCGCATCCATCACCTCAATGGCGTCCTGTTCATTGACCAGACGGCCGCCGCTGAAAGGAACGCGGGTGCCCTCCAGCACGACCTCCTCGAGCTGGTCGAGCTGATCAAGGACGGTGATGCTGGCCTCAGCCATTGATGCCCCGGGGTGAATCGCTCTGATTAAAAAGCCTCGTCAGGTCTTCCGCCACACCTGGGGGCACCAGATGGCCGACATCTCCCCCGAAACGGGCCACTTCCTTCACTACGGAGCTGCTCAGAAAGCTGTGCTGCACGGCGGTAGCCAGGAACAGGGTTTCCACACCTGGGGCCAGGCTGTGGTTCGTGTGGGCGATCTGCAGTTCGAACTCGAAATCACTCATGGCCCGCAGTCCCCGCAGAATCACGCCAGCCCCGCTGCGGCGGGCGAACTCCACGGTGAGCCCGTCGAAACTCCCCACCTCCACACCCTGCAGGTGGTCCGTGGCGCGGCCGATCTGCAGCAGACGTTGCTCCAGGCTGAAGGCCGGTGTTTTGCCAGGGTTCTGCAAGACAGCCACAATCACGCCATCAAACAGACGGGAGGCCCGCTTGATCAGGTCGAGGTGACCGAGGGTGAGCGGGTCGAAGCTGCCGGGATACAGGGCACGCATTGACCCAGCCTATGGCGAACCCTCCCGTTTCTAGAGTTCAGCATGTGTTCCGCGCCTCCGCGCTTCCCTGCCCGCCATGGCTCCCACCCTGAACGCTGATGCCAAGAAAACCCTGCTGCGCAAGATTCCCCACGGCGTGTTCATCTGCGGCGTGGCGGAAGGCGAGGAGGTGAACGGCTTCACCGCCAGCTGGGTGACCCAGGGCAGCTTTGAGCCGCCCTTGGTGGTGATGGCGGTGCGGGCCGACAGCACCAGCAACGGCATGATCCAGCGCACCGGCAGGTTCAGCCTCAACGTGCTCAAGGCCGACCAGAAGGACCTGGCCGCCGTGTTCTTCAAGCCCCAGAAGGGGGTGGGCGGCCGCTTCGACGCCGCCCCCTTCAGCCTGGGTGAACTGGGCCTGCCGATCCTCAACGACGCGGTGGGTGCTGTGGAATGCGAACTGGTGGGCCAGGTGGCCCATGGCGATCACACCGTGTTCGTGGGGGAGGTGAAGACCGCCACCCTGCTGGCTGATGGCCCCGCCCTGGAACTCGCCGGCACCGGCTGGCAGTACGGCGGTTGAGCCAGCCCCTGCTGCTGCACCCGGATCGCCTCAAGACCCGGCTCCAGGAGGTGCCCTCCGAGCCGGGCTGCTATCTGATGCGCGACGCCGAGGATCGCATCCTCTACATCGGCAAGGCCAAGGTGCTGCGCAACCGGGTGCGCAGCTACTTCCAGAGCGGCAGCGGCCATGGCCACAGCCCCCGCATCCGGCTGATGGTGCGGCAGGTGTGCGAGATCGAGTTCATCGTCACCGACAGCGAAGCCGAGGCCCTGGCGCTCGAGGCCAATCTGATCAAACAGAACCAGCCGCACTTCAATGTGCTGCTCAAGGACGACAAGAAATATCCCTACCTCTGCATCACCTGGAGTGAGGCCTACCCGCGCATCTTCATCACCAGGAGGCGCAGGTTTCGCTCACCCCTGGATCGCTTCTATGGCCCCTACGTGGATGTGGGCCTGCTGCGCCGCACCCTGGGCCTGGTGAAGCGGGTGTTTCCGCTGCGCCAGCGCCCCCAGCCCCTCTACAAGGAGCGCACCTGCCTCAACTACGACATCGGCCGCTGCCCGGGGGTGTGCCAGGAAAAGATCAGCTCTGAGGATTACCACCGCACCCTGCGTCAGGTGGCGATGGTGTTCCAGGGGCGCAACGAGGAGCTGCTGGAGCTGCTGCAGGAGCAGATGGATCGCTATGCCGAGCGGCTCGATTTCGAGAGTGCCGCCAGGGTGCGCGACCAGCTGCAGGGCCTGGACACCCTCACCGCCGACCAGAAGATGAGCCTGGGCGACAGCTCAGTGAGCCGCGATGTGCTTGCCCTGGCGGCAGATGAACGGGTGGCGGCCGTGCAGCTGTTCCAGATGCGGGCCGGCAAGCTGGTGGGGCGGCTCGGTTACACGGCCGACGCCCTGGGTACGCCTGCTCTTGCTGCAGTGCTCGAGGGGCAGGAAGCCAGCGATACGCCCCCCTCGCCCGAGCGCCGCGCGGCCCTGGGGCGGATCCTGCAGACCGTGATCGAGGAGCACTACAGCCAGGTGGAGGGGGTGGAGATTCCCCCCGAGCTGCTGGTGCAACATCCCTTGCCCCAGCAGCCCCTGATTGAGGAGTGGCTCACGGAATTGCGGGGCCGCAAGGTGAAGCTGGCGGTGCCCCAGCGCCAGCAGAAGGCCGACCTGATCGAGCTGGTGGTGCGCAACGCCAGCTATGAGCTGCAGCGGGCCCAGCGGGCCAGTGAGCAGAACCTGCTGGCCACCGAAGACCTGGCCCAGCTGCTCGATCTGGCGGCTGCCCCCCGGCGGATCGAGGGCTACGACATCAGCCATATCCAAGGGAGTGATGCGGTGGCCTCCCAGGTGGTGTTCCTCGACGGGCTGCCGGCCAAGCAGCACTACCGCAAATACAAGATCCGCAGCGCCGCCGTTCGCGCCGGCCACTCCGACGACTTCATGAGCATGGCGGAGGTGATCCGCCGCCGCTTCCGTCGCTGGGCCCAGGCCAAGGCCGAGGGCGCCGACCTGGGCGAGCTGCGCCGCGCTGCCGGTACGGCCCTGCACACCGCCGGCATGAACGACTGGCCCGATGTGGTGATGATCGACGGCGGCAAGGGTCAGCTCTCGGCGGTGATGGAGGCCCTGCGGGAGCTCAACCTGCACGAAGAGCTGGTGGTGTGTTCCCTGGCCAAGCAGCGGGAGGAGGTGTTTCTGCCTGGGGCAAAGGGTCCGCTGGAGAGTGAGCCCGACCAGCTGGGTGTGCAGCTGCTGCGCCGCCTGCGTGACGAAGCTCACCGCTTCGCGGTGAGCTTCCACCGCCAGCAGCGCGGGGAGCGCATGACGCGATCGCGCCTGTCGGATATCCCCGGCCTGGGCCCCAAGCGGATCAAGGAGCTCCTCGCCCACTTCCGTTCGATCGATGCCATCCAGCTGGCGAGCGTGGAGACGCTGGCGGCGGCCCCTGGCCTGGGCCCAGCCCTGGCCCAGCAGGTGTGGGAGTACTTCCATCCCGCGGCTGCCGCTGCCGCTGGAGAGCTGCCGGGGGAGAATGGCGTTGACCCCATCCCCCTGGAGCTGGCCAGTTGAGGCCCCTGCTGCGCGCCCTGCTCTGGAGCAGCCTGATACTGGGCCTGTTGGTGGCGCTGCTGCTGGCCCCCCTGCCCCTGCGGGGAGCCGCCCTGGCCTCCCCCGGCCTGTGTGTGGGCCCTGTCTGCGGCGATGAGATCACCCGCAGCGCCAAGCACCACTGGCAACTGCGCCTGCGGGCCAACGACCAGCGAGGGCACCGGGAGCGACTGGTGGTGGACTGCCGCAACGGCGTGCTCAGTCCGCTGGCCGGTCCGGTGGACCGGGGCTATGCCGCTGCCATGGCGCGGCGGGCCTGTCGCCTGGCCGGGGAGGTCTGAAGCGTGACCCATTGCCTGCCATCCAGGGGCCCTCGCCGCTGGTTCATCTGGCTGATGAGCCTGGCTGTGCTGCTTGGCTTGTTGCCAACACCTCCGCTGCGGGCCAGCACCGTGGGCACGCCCCGCAATCCCCTGCCGCTGAGCAGCGACGCCCTGGCCCGCGAGTCCATCTGGAATCAACCTGGGACCTATCCCCTCTCCCAGCGACCGGCCGCCGACCGCTACCGCCCCAGTGCCGAATGGCTGGGCCGGCTGATCCTGCCCAGCGCCGCCGAAACCTCTGCCACCCCGGGCGACTGGGTGTGGATCGAACTGGAGCAGGCCCCCCTGGACCAGCAGGCGTTGATTGGTAGCCGCCGCCGCCTGCGCTGGGCCGAGAACCCAGAGCTGCAGAGGATCGTCAAAGCCGTGACGGTGGATGTCCGCTTCGGCGAGAACGCCCGCAAAGTGGAGGACGGGTTCAACGTGGTGCCCAGCCGGCTCGACGGCCGTCAGCAGGTGGGCCCCTTGCAGTCGCTGGCTGGGGCCAGGCCCGCGGATGACCTGACCGTGGCCCTGGAGGCCGTGGATCTGGAGGGAGGTGATCTGCGCATCGGCCGCCCGCCAGTGCAGATCACCGGCCGCTGGCAGGGCCTGGTGCAGCTGCTGGAGGCACCGGCGGCCGCGGGCCACACGGCCAGCGATCTGGTGCTGGTGCGCCATGTGGATCCGGCCACCGGACGGTTTGATGGGCCGGAGGAGCGCATCCGTTTTCCCCATCTGCCCCCGGACCGCTTCGGTCGCCAGGCCTTCAACCTGCCCGCCCTCGTGGATTCCCCCCTGAATCAGCAGGGCTGGCAGATCCAGGGGGCGCCGGCCAGCGATGGGGTGTTCACCGTGCAGGCGCTGCAGCCCCGTCAGCTCACGGCGCTCACCCCCCAGAGGCAGCGGGACGGCACGGCAGCCAGCCTCAACCACATCCGAGTGGCCAACTGGAGTCCGGCCGAAAGCATGCCCGGCAGCCTGCACACCACCGCTCTTGTGCCCGATGGAGCAGTGCCCCCCGGATGGTCAGTGGGGGAGCGGGCTCTGTTGATCCATCTGTTCGGCGGCATCGGTGGCACGGAGGCCGAGCCCAGTCCTGCCTGGACGACCACCGGCCACTTCGCCTTCGGTGAGGCCGAGGTGGTGCGTGATGCCATCAGCGGAGAAGCGCGCCTGGCCATTCGCTACCACCAGATCTACGCCAACAACCCCAATGGGATTGTGGCCGGCAGCCAGCACTGGAGTGCCTACGCGGGCAATCTGCAGCGTGGCTGGCTGGGTTCCAGGCCCTTCTCAGACGTGCTTGTGCCAATGGAACCGCGGGTGCTTGATGCCCTCGCCCTGCAGGCCGAGATCCTGGCCGCCCGCTACCGCAGTGGTGATGGCGGCGGCGTGGCCATGGTCACGGCAGCCACCTCCTGTGTGCAGGATTCCAGTCAGGCCCTGTGGATCGCCCTCCAGCAGCTTCGCCAAGGTGTGGTGTTCGTCGATCTCACCCCTGCCGACCAGGGGCGGCTGGCCAAGCTGGGCAGGGCCCTCGACCGGTGGCTCACCCCCTTCGGCCGGCCCCGCCCCGACTGGCGGCACAATGCCGCCCGCAGCCTGGAGGGGGGCAGCGGTGGCTTTGAGAGCAGCCAGAAGCTGGGGGACGTACTGCTCAGCTGGAACTCGATGCTGCCCCGCCGGGCCCACGACGCCATGGCCGCCGACATCGCCCGTGCCGGCCTGCCTCTGTGGTTGATTCGCACCAACCAGATCCCCTCGGCCGCCCCCCGGATGCTGCCGGTGGCTCCCACTGCGCTGCTGGGTCATCTGCCGGTGGTGGGCACCCTGGTGAACCGGGTGCTGGCCAGCCTGCTGCCGCCCCTCCAGCCCGGGGATCTGTTCCTCAGCCTGGCGATTGTGGCGGTCTACGGGGCTCTGGCTCTGGGTCTCGGCTTCGCCACTGGCTTCCTCAGCCTGCCCTGGAGCTGGCCCCCCATCGCAGAGGTGCTGCCCCGCGCGGCCGGGCTGCTGCTGATGCCGGCCCTCGTGGAGGAGCTGCTATTCCGGGTGTGTCTGATCCCCCACCCAATCGAGGGCTTCCCCTGGCGGTCCCAGGTGGGCTGGGTCGCACTCAGTCTCAGCCTTTTCGTTGCTTATCACCCCGTGGCCGCTCGGCTCTGGTACCCCCAGGCCCGCCCATTGTTTGACCGGCCTCAGTTCCTGCTGCAGGCCACCCTGCTGGGACTGGCCTGTTCCCTGGCCTTTGTGGCTACCGGCTCCCTCTGGCCCCCGGTGTTGATCCACTGGCTGGCGGTGCTGATCTGGCTGGAACCGCTGCGAGGCCGCGAGCGCTTTGGCCTGGCTCAGGCAGCTCCATCGAACAGGGCCCGCCAGTTGCGCTCCTGATCGACGGCGCTGGCCGTGCCCTCGGCAGGGAACTCGGTGAGAAAATCCTTGTCGCGGCTGGGCTGGTAGGGCCCCTGTTTGAGTTCGAACAGCACGGCGTCCGGGCTGAGGGCAACCAGGGTGTGGAACTGGCCCTCCGCCAGCTCAATGCCCCGCAGGGGGCCCTGGGACTGCAGGCGCAGGGTTTCGATCACGCTGCCGTCGTCATGCAGCAGCACCAGGCCGATCTCCCCCTGCAGCACCAGGAAGCACTCAAAGCCCGTACCCGGCTGATCGCGGAGGTGACGGTGGGGCCTCACGTAGGTGCCTGGCTGCAACACGTTCAGGAAGCGCTGCACCGCATCGCTCTCCCTGTGCAGGTTGTGGTTGCGGCGCAGACGGGTCGCCTGGCGAGCCTCCGCGGCCACTCCATCGAAGAGGGACTGATCGAGGCGTTTCAGCAGGGGCGAGCCCTGCGGTGGATCACCCAGTGGCGGCGCAGTCACCTGGCGGCAGGAAGAGTTGAAGCTGAAGGCTAGGCAGTGGGTACAGGGGTGGATGCTGGTGGCAGAACTCCTTTCCTCGCGTCGTTCAGCCAGCGATGACCACCGGCATCTGGATCCTGGGCGACCAGCTCTCCGTCGATCACCCCGCTCTGGCTGCCCTGGAACGGGAGTGGGGCGCAGAGGCAGCCCGCGCTGGTTGCCGGCTGCTGCTGATCGAAAGCAGATCGGTGCTGGTCAGCAGGCGCTATCACCGCCAGAAGCTGGTGCTGGTGTGGAGTGCCATGCGTCACTTCGCCATCGCCCTGCGGGCCGCCGGCTGGACCGTGGACCACACCACGGCCGGCAGTTTCTCGGAGGCCCTCAGCATCTGGATCGCCGCCCATGGCATCAGCTCCCTGCAGGTGATGGAGCCGGCCGAGCGACCGTTCCGCCAGGCCATCGAGCGCCTCGACCTGCCGGTGCCCTTGCACTGGCACCCCTCCAATGCATTTCTGTGGAGCCGGGACGACTTTGCCGCCTGGGCCCGGCCCTACCGGCAGCTGCGCATGGAGCTCTTCTACCGGGAGGGGCGCAGACGCTTCGGGGTGCTGATGGATCCGGCCAGCAAGCCATCAGGCTCCCAGCCCCTCGGGGGCCAGTGGAACTACGACAGTGCCAACCGCAAGGCTCCGCCCAAGGGTCTGGCCGGCCCAGCGCCCCTGTGGTTTGAACCCGACGCCATCACCAAGGCGGTGATTGCCAGGGTGGAGGAGCTGGGTGCTGAGCTGGACGCGCAGGGTGAGGGCGGCCTCCCAGGCCACAGCGAGCCCTTCGGCTGGGCGGTGACCCGGGAGCAGGCTGCAGCCGTGCTGGAGCACTTCATCGCCACCCGCCTCGATGGCTTTGGTCCCTACCAGGACGCCATGGTGGGCGGCCAGCCCACCCTCTGGCACGCGCTGCTCTCCCCCTACCTCAACCTGGGTCTGCTCCATCCCCTGGAGGTGATCCGCCGGCTGGAGCAGGCCGGCCTGGAGCGGGGCACGCCTCTGGCCTCACTGGAAGGGGTGATCCGCCAGATCCTGGGCTGGCGTGAATACACCCATGGCCTCTACTGGTGGTTCGGGGCCGACTATTGCCAACGCAACCATTTCGCTGCCAAGCAGCCCCTCCCCACCTGGCTGGAGCATCTGGGCGGCAGCGGGATGGCCTGCATGGACACGGTGCTGGGCGAGCTGGCTGAAACCGGCTATGCCCACCACATCCAGCGGCTGATGGTGCTGGCCAACTACGGGCTGATCGCCGGCCTCGATCCCCAGGCCTTCACCGCCTGGTTCCACCGCATGTTCATCGACGGTTACGACTGGGTGATGCAGACCAACGTGCTCGGCATGGGGCTGTTCGCCGATGGCGGCCTGCTGGCCAGCAAGCCCTATGCCGCCAGCGGCAACTACATCAACCGGATGAGCAGCTACTGCAAGGGCTGCCGTTTCAGCCCCAAGCAGCGCACCGGCCCCGAGGCCTGCCCCTTCAACGCCCTCTACTGGGATTTCCTCGCCCGCCATGGCGACCAGCTGCGCCGCAATCCCCGCATGGCCCTGGTGATCAAGCAGCTCGACAACCTGCCGGCAGAAGAACTGGCGAGGGTGCGGGCCACAGCCCAGGCCCTCCGCCGGAGCGGCGAAGCTGGCGCAGCCAGTGGCGCGTTAGAACCGCAGTCCTGATGTGATGGTTGTGATGTCTCGGAACCGTCTCCTGTCCTGGAGCCGCGCGCGGGCCCTGCTGGTCGCCTTGCTGGTGCTGCTCGCCGGCGTGCAGCCGGTGTGGGCGTTTCAACTGCCCCCGCTGCCCTATGCCGCCGATGCCCTGGAGCCGGCCATCGACGCCCGCACGATGACCATCCACCACGACCGCCACCACGCCGGCTACGTCAAGGCTCTCAATGCCGCAGTGGCCGCCGATCCGGCTCTGGCCGAGCTGCCTTTGGATCAACTCCTGGCGCGGGGGGCCCGTTTGCCCGAGGTGGTGCGCAACAACGCCGGTGGCCACTGGAACCACAGCCAGTTCTGGACGGCCATGGCCCCGGTGGGCCAGGGTGGCGAGCCGTCCGAGGCCCTCATGGGCGCGATCGCGGCCAGCTTCGGCTCGCTGGCCGCGCTGCGGGAGCAGTTCAGTGCGGCAGCAGCCAGTCGCTTCGGCTCCGGTTGGGCCTGGCTGATCCTCAAGCCCAATGGGCAGCTGGCCATCACCAGCAGCGCCAACCAAGACAATCCGCTGATGGGCCTGCGGGGCAGTGAGCGCGGCATCCCCCTGGTCGGTCTGGACGTGTGGGAGCACGCCTACTACCTCAACTACCAAAACCGCCGGCCCGACTACATCGAGGCCTGGTGGTCGCTGCTGAACTGGGACGAACTGAACCAGCGCTATGCAGCCGCCACCACCGGCTAGGTGAGCGCCGTGCGCTAGGGGTGGGGCGTCGCCCACGCTCCACCCCGATGACGTCTGCTGAGATCCAGACCGGTCAGCACGGCGATCCACCCCGCACCCAGCGTCTCGACTACGGCCTGGTGCTGATGCAGCTCCTCTGGCGGATGCGCTACGACCTGCTTCTCTGGCTCCTGTTCTGCACCACTGCCTGGCTGCGGGGGCCCCGAGCCTTGCCCTGGCAGATCACGCCGCTGGCCCTGTCGGTGTTCGGGATCGCCGTGTCGATCTTCATCGCCTTTCGCAACACCCAGGCGATCGGCCGCTGGTGGGAGGCGCGCAGCCTCTGGGGGGCGATCGTGAACCAGAGCCGCCAGTGGCGCGACACCCTGCTTGCCCACGTGGGCGCCCAGCGGCTGCGCACCGCGCGGGGACGGCGGCTGTTGGAGCTTCAGGTGGCCCAGGTGTGGCTGCTCAACTTTGAGCTGCGCAACTTCTGGCGGGCTGACGTGCGCCGCACGGTGGAGGACCTGCTGGGCGATTTGAACCTGCCCCGGGATCTCACCCTGCAGGAGCTCTGCCGGCGCCGCGCCCTGGCCATCCATGATCTGCTCCAGGACGGCTGGGTGGATGACTGGGGCCGGTATCAGCTGGTGGAGGTGGCCAACCGCTGCCTGGATTCGATCGGTGGCCTGCAGCGCATCCGCAACACCCCGATTCCCGCTTCCTATGACGTGTTCGTGCGGCTGATCACCTGGCTGTACGGCCTGCAACTGCTGCTGCAATTGAAGGCGGAAGGGCCACTGGCCACCGGCGCGGTGCTCTTCCTCGGCTTCTTGGTGGCGGAGCGGATCGGCTCCTATGTGGAGGGTCCCTTCGACCGCGACGGCAGCTGTTTCTCCCTGCCCCTCAATAGCCTCTGCAGCACGATCACAGCCGACCTGATGCAACGGCAGTTGGATTTCGGCCGTTTTCAGCCAAGCCAGGACCCCACACGCTGGGACTGATGGCGGTGCGGTTGCTGCACACCTCCGACTGGCATCTGGGCCGCAGCTTCCACGGCGAATCCCTGCTCGACCAGCAAGAGGCGGCCCTGGACCGCATTGTGGAGATCTGCCGTCAGGAGGCGGTGGACCTGGTGGTGATCGCCGGCGACCTCTACGACCGGGCGATTCCTCCTGCTGCCGCGGTGGCCCTGTTCACCGACACGGTGCGCCGCCTGAGGGCCGATGGCGCCGTGGTGGTGGCCATTGCCGGCAACCACGACAGCCACGTGCGGGTGGCCGTGTACGACGAGCTGCTCACGGCCCTGGGCGTCACGGTGCGGGGGGACTGGCGCCGCTGCCACGAGCCGCTGCTGGTGCCGCCACGCCGGGGGGGCTCGCCCCTGGCGGTGTACCCCCTGCCCTTCCTGGAGCCCTTGCTGGATGGGCCGGCGCTCGCCCGCGAGGCGGGGCTGGCCGAGGGCGAGCTCAGCGCGGGCCGCTGGCGCCATCAGCTGGTGATCGACCTGGCCCTGGCCCGCATCCGTACCGACCTGGCCACCCGTCCGGGCCAGCGCTCCCTGCTGGTGGCCCACGCCTTCGTGGCCGGTGGCCGCAGCTCGGAATCGGAGCGGGAGTTGTCGGTGGGCAACCTCGACGTGGTGGCCGTGCCCAGCTTTGCGGGCTTCGACGTGGTGGCCCTTGGTCACTTGCACGCCGCCCAGGAGCTGGATGGGGCGCGGCTGGCCTACTCCGGCAGTCCGCTGCCCTACTCCTTCTCCGAGGAAGGCCAGCAGAAGAGCGTGCGCCTGCTGGAGATCAACGACCAGGGGCTGGCCGCCGTCCAGGTGATCCCGCTGCAGGTGGGCCGTGAGCTGCGCAGCCTGGAGGGACCACTGGAGGGCCTGCTTCTGGATCCCCAGCTGGAGGAGGCGCGGTGCTGTTGGGTGCGGGCGGTCCTGACCGACGATGACCTGCCCCGCCAGGCGATGGCCCGCCTGCGCCAGCGCTTCCCCCACGCAGTGGAGCTGCGCCACCGGCCGCTGCGCCAGGAGGCG
Source organism: Prochlorococcaceae cyanobacterium (assembly GCA_044238185.1). Lineage (GTDB taxonomy): Bacteria > Cyanobacteriota > Cyanobacteriia > PCC-6307 > Cyanobiaceae > NIES-981. Next base: position 15,522 of record JBIIDV010000020.1, read on the forward strand.
ATGGCCACCAGCGCCCGCACCCAGCAGATCCGGGCGGCCCGGGGGCCGCTGGAGCGGATCCTGGCCTTCTACAGCGACCAGCAGGGCCGCGAGCCCAGCCCGGCGGAGACCCAGCTGCTGCGCCAGGCCCTCAGCCAGGCCGGCCAGGGGGAGAGCTGATGCGCCCCCACCGCCTGGAACTGGAGGCCTTCGGTCCCTATGCCGATGCCGTGGAGGTGGATTTCGACCCCCTGGCCCGCGACGGCCTGTTCCTGATCCACGGCAGCACCGGCGCGGGCAAGACCTATCTGCTCGATGCCCTCTGCTTCGCCCTCTATGGCGAGGTCTCCGGTGAGCGCAGCGTGAAGGGTCTGCGCTCCGACCACGCCGCCCCTGGCCAGCTGCCGCGGGTGGTGCTCGAGTTCTCCGCCGGTGGCGGCCGCTGGCGGGTGCAGCGTCAACCGGCCTGTGAGGTGCCGCGCAGCCGCGGAGACGGCACCACCACAAAGCCGGCCAAGGCGGCCCTGTGGCGGCTTGACAGGACAGGGGAAGAACCGGTTGCGGGCAATGTCAGCGAGGTGCGCCGGGAGGTGGAGCGGCTGCTGGGTCTGGATGCCGCCCAGTTCCGCCAGGTGATCCTGCTGCCCCAGGGCCGCTTCGCCGAGGTGTTGCGGGCCGGTGCCGACCAGCGGGAAGCGCTGCTCAAAACCCTCTTCAACACGGTGCTCTACGAGCGGGTGAGCCGCTGGCTCGACGACCGCTCCCGCGAGGCCTACGCAGCCCTGAGCGAGGGGCGGCGCCGGCTGCAGTCGCTGGCGGAGCAGGCCCTGGCCATCGGGTCGCCGTGGGCTGGAGCACAGCTGCAATCCGAGCCAGCTGAACTCACTGATTCCCAGTGGCTGGTGGACCTGCACCAGCAGCTGGCTGACCTGCTCAGCCAGCTGGGAACTGCCCTGCAGCAGGCCGAGGCCGAGGGCACAGCCCTACGCCAGCAACTGACCCAGCAGGAACGGCTGCTGGAGCGCTGGGAGCGGCGCAAAGCCGCCGAGCGCGGGCTCCAGGAGGCCGCCGGGCGCCAGGAGGCGATTGACCAGTTGCGCCTGCAGCTGGCCCGGGCCGAACGGGCAGAGCAGCTGCGGCCAGCCCAGGACAAGGAACGCCAGGCCGCAGACCAGCTGCAGAACCGCGACCGCCTGCTGGCCGAGGCCCTGGCGAGCCTGGCCCGGCGGCGGGAGGGCCTGGCGCTGTTGCCCGCCGAGCTCACGGCGCTGGAGCTCGGCCACCTCCCCGACCCTGGCCAGCTCACCCGTTGCATCGGCGCCCTGGCCGCCCGGGGCGCCGAGTTGCAGGCTCTGGTGGGCCTGTGGGCTGAGCGCGAGCACACGCTGCAGACGATCGCGGCGTTCACGGCCCAGCTCGCCCAGCTGGGGGAGCAGGTGCAGAGGGGCGAGCAGCTGCTGGCCCAGACCCAGGCCCTGCTGCCCCAGGGCCAGCTACGCCTGCAGCAGGCCCGCAGCGCCCACGACCGGCTGGCGGGACTGGAGCAGGCCCACCAGCGCGGCCAGGAGCAACTGGCTGGCCTGGCCCAGCTGCAGGCCGTTGCCCGGCAGGAGTCTGCGGCCAAGGAGGCCCTGCTGGCCCAGCAGCAGCTCCAGCAGCAGGGCCGCGCCCAGCTGCTGGAGCTGCGCCAGCGACAGCTGGAGGGAATGGCGGCCCGGCTGGCCGTCGGCCTGCGGCCGGGGCAAGCCTGTCCGGTGTGCGGTTCCAGCCAGCATCCCCAGCCGGCCCAGGTGGGCGAGAACGCGGTGAGCGACAGTGCGCTGCAACAGGCGGAACAGGAGCAGCAACGGGCGGAGCAGGCCGTGCAGGAGGCCCTGGGCCTCAGCAGTGCTCTGACGGCCGAGCTGCAGTCGCTCGGCAGCCGCTGGCCCCTGGGCCTCAGCGATCCCCAGGTGGTGCATGCCGCGGCGGCCCAGGCCCAGCTGGAGCTGGAGCAGGCCCGTGCTCAGGCTGGGCAGCTGCCGGAGCTGGAGCGCGAGCTGCTGCAACTGCAGCAGCGCCTGGAGGCCTATCAGGAGCGCCTGCAGCAGCGGCGGCTGCAGCGGAGCGAGCAGGAAGAACGGCTGCGGGGTCAGCAAACCCAGCTGGCGGAGCTGCAGGCGCGGCTGGCGCAGGCCCTGGGGGCCCACAGCCAAGCCAACCCTGCCGAGGTCCTCAGCCAGCAGCAACACCTGCAGGAGCAGCTCACCCAGTTGGCCGACAACCTGCAGCAGCGCAACCAGGAGGCCAGCCGCGCCGCTGAGCTGGCCAGCCGGCTCGCGGCCGACCTGGAAACAGCCGGTTTCGCCGACGGCCAGGCGCTGCTTGCGGCCCTGGCCTCAAGCCATCAGCGCCAACGCTGGCAGGAGCACATCCGCGTCCACGACCAGGCTTTGCAGCGCGACCAGCAGCTGCTGGCTGACCCGGATTTGCAGGACCTCCCCGGCGACCGCCCGGATCTGGCCAACCTGGCGGAACAACTGCGCCAGAGCCAGGGGCGCCGCGACGACCTGCTGCAGCGCCATGCCCAGCTGAGGGCCGCCCTCAGCTCCATGGCGGAGCTGGTGGCGCGTCAGCACAGCGCCAGCCAGGAGGTGGGCCGCCTGCAGCAGCAGGCCGACCAGCTGCACGCCGTGGCCGACCGCTGCCTGGGGCGCAGCAGTCCGCACATCTCCCTGCAGCGCTGGGTGCTCTCGGCCTACCTGGAGGAGATCTGCAGCTTCGCCAACCAGCGGCTGGATCTGATGACTGCCGGCCGCTACCAGCTGCTGCTCAGCGACGAGAGCGGCCAGCGGCGGGGGAGCAAGGCGGGCCTGGGGCTGAGGGTGTTGGATGCCTTCACCGGCGAGCAACGGGATGTGTCCAGCCTTTCGGGTGGTGAGACCTTTCAGGCCTCCCTCGCCCTGGCCCTGGGGGTGGCCGACACGGTGCAGGCCCACAGCGGCGGTGTGCGCCTCGATGCCCTGTTCATCGATGAGGGGTTCGGCAGCCTCGACCCGGACAGCCTGCAGCTGGCGATGGATGAACTCGACCGCCTGCGGGAGGGGGGACGGTTGATCGGCCTGATCAGCCATGTGGCTGGGTTGCGCGAGCGCATCCGCAGCGGCATTGAGGTAGTGGCCACGGAGCGAGGCTCTCGGCTGGTGGTGGGGGTGGCGGAAGCAGCGCCATGACGACCAACCAGGCACAGCTGGTGGCGGTGTACGGCACGCTCAAGCGGGGGCAGTGCAACCACCGCTTGCTGCTGCTGTGCCCCTGTCTTGGCCCTGTGCTGCTCAGCCGGTTGCGTCTCTACAACCTGGGGCCCTATCCGATGGCCGTGGCCTACGCCGATCCGGCAGCCACGGTGGCAGCGGAGCTCTATGCCGTCTCGGCGGCGGTGCTGGCCCAGCTGGATGTGCTGGAAGACCACCCCCGGGAGTACGAGCGCCAGCGCTGGTCGCTGGTGGACGGACGCCAGGTGTGGGTGTACCTGGGCCGGCCCAGCCAGGTGGGCGGCTGCCCCTTGCTGGCGGACGGCGTCTGGCGGGGTGCTCGCTGAGTGGGGTTGCTGCTGGGTTGGCTGTCAGCGCTCGCCCAGCAGTTCAACCCAGGTGGGCGCCGGTTGGGCCAGGCAAGGCCTGCTGGAGACCGGCTTGGCTGCTGATGGCTTGAGGATGGCGTGCACTGGAGTGACAGGACGGTTGCTGGTGCCTTTGGAATTCGAGGGTCTGTTCATGGTTCGTCTGGAGCTCAAGAGTTGCGATATGGGTGCTCTGGTCAGGGCTAGGGCCGAGACGCGAGTGGACGGAAAGGAACGGGTTGGCAGCTCACAGCCGCCACGCCCAGCGTTGCCATCCGGAGGCCAGGTGAGCTGGCGATGATCCGCAGTGCCGGCTGCAGCTGACTGCTGAGCTGAGGACTGAGCTGAGTTCTCAGCTGAGAGCTGGCTTTGGCTCTGGACCGAGTGCAGGGACCGCCCGTCAGCACCCGGGGTGGCCTGTCGACTCAGTGGCTGGGTTCAACCTAGTTCCAGATTCACCATACACCTGGCACTTGCCACCTGAGCGCATGGATGCAGACAATGCTATGCGCAAAAGAGCTTATGCGGACAGGCTATGGGTTACGATCTGGCTCAAGCGACGGTGAGGCTGCTGGCAGTTGCTGGCCAGCCATCCCGCTGAATGCCTGTCGGTTCCGCCGGTCGGCACCGAAAACCCTGTTCCTCAACCCCGCACGGAGCCATGCTCGAGCGTGTTCCCAGCGTCACCTTCCAGACCCGCGTGCGGGATGAGTCGGTGCCCGGCCCCAACCCCTACCGCTGGCAGGACCTCACCAGCGACGCGATCTTCAAGGGCCGCAAGGTGGTGCTGTTCGCCCTGCCCGGTGCCTTCACCCCCACCTGTTCCTCAAACCACCTGCCTCGCTACGAGGAGCTCTACGAGGAGTTCCGCGCCCACGGTGTGGACCAGATCATCTGCCTGTCGGTGAACGATGCCTTCGTGATGTTCCAGTGGGGCAAGGCAGTCGGTGCCAAAAATGTGTTCCTGTTGCCCGATGGCAACGGCGAGTTCAGCCGCAAGATGGGCATGCTGGTCGACAAGTCGAACCTGGGCTTCGGCATGCGCTCCTGGCGCTATTCGATGCTGGTGGATGACGGCCGGATCGTGAAACTCTTCCGCGAGCCCGAGTTCGACGACAACTGCCCGATCGACCCCTTCGAGGTATCGGATGCCGACACGATGCTGGCCTACCTGAAGGGCACCGAGCCCGCCGGGGTTACCGCCCCACGCCGCGAGTTCGAGGGCTGATCCAGCCCCAAACCGGACTGCCCGGTTTCCGCCCCCCATTCCCGCTTCCATCCTCCCCATGGCTGATTGCTTCGACCTGATCGTGCTCGGTGCCGGCTCCGGTGGCCTGGCCGCCGCCAAGCGGGCGGCCTACTACGGCGCCCGGGTGGCGATCGTGGAGGGCGACCGGGTGGGCGGCACCTGCGTGATCCGCGGCTGCGTGCCCAAGAAGCTGTTGGTGTACGGCTCGGCCTATCGCCACCTGCTGGAGGCCGCCCCCAGCCACGGCTGGGATCTGGGCGGGGTGCGCCGCGACCCGGCTCGGCTGTTGGCCAATGTGCGGGCCGAGGTGGACCGCCTCAACACCCTGCATATCGGCCTGCTGGAGAAGGCGGGCGTGAAGCTGGTGAGCGGCTGGGGCCGTTTGCAGTCGCCCACCGAGGTGGTGGTGCGGGCCAGCGACGGCAGCGAGCGGCTGCTGAAAGGGGAGCGTACCCTGATCGCCGTGGGAGGGCGGCCCCACCGGCCATCGTTCCCCGGTGCCGAGCTGGGCTGGGTGAGCGACGACATGTTCCTGTTGGAGAGCCTGCCCCAGGCGGTGGTGGTGGTGGGCGCCGGCTTCATCGCCTGCGAATTCGCCTGCATCCTCAACGGCCTGGGGGTGCGGGTGACCCAGCTGGTGCGCGGCGACCACCTGCTACGCGGCTTCGACCGGGAGGCCAGCGACGCGGTGGCCGAGGCGATGCAGGCCGACGGCATCGAGATCCGTTTCGCCCACTCCCCCGCCGCCATCAGCGGCATGGCCGGCAACCTCACCCTCACCACCCAGAGCGGTGAGCAGCTGGCCTGCGGTGGGGTGCTGCTGGCCACCGGCCGCCGCCCCTTTCTGGAGGGGCTCAACCTGGAGGCCGCCGGGGTGGCGGTGGAGGGCCACCGCATCCCGGTGGACGCCGACCAGCGCACCAATCTGCCCGGCATCTACGCCGTGGGCGATGTCACCGACCGGGTGAATCTCACGCCGGTGGCGGTGGACGAGGGGCGCGCCTTTGCCGACACGGTGTATGGCAATCGGCCGCGCCAGGTGGATCACGACCTGATCGCCAGTGCGGTGTTCAGCCAGCCGGAACTCTCCGGCGTGGGGCTCACCGAGGAGCAGGCGGTGGAGCGCCATGGCAGCGAAGCAATCCGGGTGCACCGGGCCCGCTTCCGGCCGATGAGCCAGGCCCTGCCCGCCAGCGGCCCCCGGGTGCTGCTCAAGCTGGTCGTGAAGCGCAGCACCGGCAAGGTGCTGGGGTGCCACATGGTGGGCGAGCACGCCGCCGAGATCATCCAGATGGCCGCGATCGCCATCGGCATGGGTGCCACCAAGGCCGACTTCGACCGCACCATGGCCCTCCATCCCTCGGTGGCGGAGGAATTCGTGACCATGCCCAACTGAGCACAAGCACTCAATCGGCTCATTCGGTGATCCAGAGCACGGAATTGCCCCCGCCAGTTGTTTCAACTGAAAGCAATCGTGTTCGTCCCGATGCTCACCGGCACCCTTGAGATGCAGGTCATGACCGACCCCACTGGCCCAGGGCAGACCAGCCCGTCTGCAGCCAGCCCCGAGGCACCCATGGCGGCCGCCGAAGCCTTCCTGGCCATCGCCCTTTCTGCCGTGTCGTGGGATGGGGTGTTGAGCCCCGCCGGCACCCGCGCCCTGCGCCACGCCATCGACTACCGCCACCCCTACGTGGACCTGGCCGACCAGGATGTGGCCCTGATGATCGACGGCCTGCTGGGGCGGTTGCGCAGCCAGGGGGCCCAGCAGTTGATGCTGCGGGCAGCGGCCGGCCTCACCCCGGAGCTACGGCGCACGGCCTTTGCCAGCGCCGCTGAGATCATGCGCTCCGACGGCCCCCTGCAGGCCGATGAGCAGAACATCCTCAGCACGCTGGCGGCCACCCTTGAGCTGCCAGAGGCCGAAAGCGCACCCCTGCTGGCCCTGATGGAGGTGCTGCACGCCCCTGTGCAGTAAGCCGCGGCCTGCGGTAGACCCTGCTGCAGTTGCGGGGGGCGGATGGCCCAAGCCATCCTGGACGTGGATCTGCTTGCCTTCGAGCAGGGCACCACAGGCCAGCAGTTGGCCGTGGTGGATGGAGTGATGCGCAGCCTGGGCACCGGCTTTGTGGTGACCCGCTGCGATTTGCCCGCCGCCCTGCTGGATGAGGCCTATGGCCTGCTGGGGGCGTTCTTCTCCCTGGATGAGCAGCGCAAACGGGCTTTCCAGCGCCCCGAGGCCTGCGGCCAGACGGGCTACACCGGCACGCTCGTGGAAACGGCGGCGGGCGAGAGCCGGGCCGACTGGAAAGAGATGCTCAACTGGGCGGGGCCGTTGCCGGCGCACCACCCCCTGCGCCGCCGCTTTCCGCTGCTCTATCCCGAACAACTGCTGCCGGAGGCGGCCGTGCCTGGAATCACGGCGGTGCTACAGCGCTTCCATGCCACCGTGGCCGCGTTGCAGCGCCGCTTTCTGCGGGTGATCGCCACCGGCCTCGGGGTGCACGTCGACTTCTTCGATGCCGTGGTGCGCGACGCCCCCACCCTCACCCGGGCGATCCACTACCCGCCGATGGCGGCGGCCCCGGCTGGCGGCCACCTGTGGGCTGCTGCCCATGGGGACATCAACCTGATAACGGCCTTGCCCCGGGCCACGGCGCCAGGCCTGCAGGTGCTGATCGATGGGGCGTGGGTGGATGCGGTGGCACCGGAAGGACAGGTGATCCTCAACAGCGGCCTGATGCTGGAGCGGCTCAGCAACGGCCGCATTCCCAGCGGTTGGCACCGTGTTGTGGCACCTGAGGGCTGCAGGGGCAGCCGCCTGAGCGTGGTGCAGTTCTGCCACCCCACGCCCTCCACCGTGCTCAGCCCGCTGGCCAGTTGCATCGATGGGGAGAATCCGCAGCGCTACGCCGCCCTGCAGGCGGCCGACGCCCTCGAAGATGTGCTGTATCGCATCAACCTGCTGCATGGCTGACGAGTCGTTGTCCCTGGCGCGCCGCCTCGACCAGGGCCTGGCCCGCCTGGGGGGCAACCTGGTGATTCCCCTGGCTCTGCTCGCCGTGGCCTGGAGCCAGGAGCTCGTGGACCAGCTGGTGTTCGGCGGCCGCTGCAACCTGCCGATGCTGCCCGGTGGTTCGTTTGTCGGCCTGCTCACGGCCCCGTTCAGCCATAGCGGCTTCAATCACCTGCTCGGCAACAGCATGGTGTTCCTGCCCCTGTCGTGGCTGGTGCTACTGCGGGGCCGGCGCGACTACCTGGCGGTGTGGCTGGGGGTGTATGTGGCTGCCATTCCTGTGTGGCTGTGGTGGCCCGTGGGCAGCCACGGTCTCTCCGGCGTGGTGTACGGCCTGCTGGGCTACCTGCTGGTGATCGGCTGGTTGGAGAAACGCCCCCTGTCGATCGGGCTGTCGCTGCTTGCGCTGGTGGCCTACGGCGGTGTGCTTCCCAGCCTGATTCCATTGTTCTCGCCAGCGGGCGTGAGCTGGATCGGCCACCTGAGCGGCTTTGCCGGTGGGGTACTGGCGGCCCTGGCGGTGTTCCGCGAATGAACGGCTTGCAGCCTGCGCCCACCCTGATCCTGGGGGGCTTCCTGATCACGCCTGAGGCCTACGGCCCCATGGCGGTGGCGATTGCAGCAGCCACTGGCCAGCGGGTGGTGGTGGTGCCGGCCAGCCGCGGCGATTGGCTGCTCACCAGCTGGAGCTTGGGCTGGACCCGTCTGCTGGATCGCGTCCAGGCGCTGTTGCTGGAGCTGGCGGCGGCCTCCCCGACAGGCAGGGTGAACCTGGTGGGCCACAGCTCCGGCGGCGCGATGCTGCGGCTGCTGCTGGGCGATGAGCCCTTCGCCGGCCGGATTTACGGCCACAGGCAGCGGGTGCAGAGCCTGGTGAGCCTGGGCAGCCCCCACCAGGCAATCCGCGCCACGGCGTTGCGTCAGCTGGTGGATCAGCGTTACCCCGGTGCGTTCTTCTCCGATCAGCTCGCCTACCTGGCGGTGGCGGGCACGATCGCGCCGGAGCAACTGCGGCCCCGCGCCCGCCGCCTCACGTCCCGCTCGTACAGCGCCATCAACAACGATCCCAGCAGCCGCGGCGACGGCCTGGTGCCCCTCAGCTCCGCCCTGCTGGCCGGTGCCGAGCCGCTGGTGCTGAAGGGTGTCGGCCACGGCGGCTGGTTTGCCGAGCGCTGGTACGGCAGCGCCGACGTGCTGCCGCAGTGGGTGCCGTGGCTTGCAGGAGATCCTCCTGGGCAGCTCTAGCGTGGTCGCTGCGACTGTCCCACTCACCGGCATGGTGCTTGCCTTTGCCTGGCCGCCCGAGGCCTACCTCTGGTTCAAGACTTTGCACATCGTGGGGGTGGTGGTGTGGTTCGCGGGGCTCTTCTACCTGGTGCGCCTGTTCATCTACCACCGCGAGGCGGCCGAGCTGGAGCCCCCCCTGCGCCAGGCCTTCGAAGACCAATACGCCCTGATGGAGCGGCGGCTGGCCAACATCATCACCACCCCCGGGATGGTGGTGGCTGTGGCATGTGCCGTGGGCCTGCTGAGCGTGAACCCCAGCTGGCTGCAGCAGGGCTGGATGCACGCCAAGCTGGCTTTCGTGCTCGCCCTGCTGGGCTACCACGCTTTCTGCTACTGGCTGATGGGCCGCCTGCGCCAGGGGCAGTGCCAGTGGAGCGGCCGCCAGCTGCGGGCCCTCAATGAATTGCCCACCCTGCTGCTGGTGATCGTGGTGATGCTGGTGGTGTTCAAGAACGAGTTCCCCACCGGCGCCGCCACCTGGTTCCTTGTGGCCCTGGTGGTTGCGATGGCCGCCTCAATCCAGTTCTATGCCCGTTGGCGCCGCCTGCGGGCCGAGCGGCAGGCCGCCGAGCAGGCCAGCGTTGCCTGAGATGGCCCCTGCCCGTAGCCACCCCCTGGCCGAGGTGTTGGCCGGGGTCACGCCGGGCTGCTGCCCGACCCGGCTCAACTTCCACTGCCACACCGTGTGCAGCGACGGCAGTCTCCAACCCGAAGAGCTCGCCGAACAGGCGATCGCCATCGGCCTGGAGCACCTGGCCGTGACCGACCACCACGCGATGAAGGGCAGCAGCCGGGTTGCTGCCGCCCTGGCCAAGGCCCGCGGTCGCGGCCAGGTGGTGCCCACCCTCTGGCGGGGGGTGGAGATCAGCTGCCTGCTGGAGGGTTGTCTGGTGCACGTCCTCGCCCTTGGCTTTGCCAACGATCACCCCAGCCTCCACCCCTACCTGCAGGGCTGCAGCGTGGTGGGCGAGGCCCTGCGGGCAGAGGCCGTGTTGGCTGCCATTCGTGAGGCCAACGGCCTCGCCCTGCTGGCCCACCCGGCTCGCTACCGCCTGCCCTTCTCCACCCTGATCGCCGCGGCGGCCGAGCTGGGCTTCGATGGCGCCGAAACCTGGTACGACTACGCCATGCAGCCCCGCTGGCAGCCCACGCCCCTGGTGTGTGAGGCGATCGCCCGCGACATCGACCGCCGTGGTCTTTTGCAGAGTTGTGGTACGGATACCCATGGCCTGGCCCTCCATGGCCGCTAGGGTTTGCTGACGCTTTACCCTTGCCCGCCAATGGGTCTGTTTGATCGCCTGTTCTCCTCCGGCTCCAGCGCGAACAGCGCCCCGAGCGGTCCCAAAGCCCGCAAACCGGCTGAAACCGTCTATCTCGACGCCGATCAGTCGAGCAGTCTGGGCGATGTGAATTTCATGCGTCGCTCCAACACCATCCGCCGCACCTTCCCTGGCACCGCTGACAGCCCTGGGAACAAGGAGATGGTGGCCGAGGTGGCCTCAATGGAGGCCAAGCTGGAGAAGGTGTCCGAAGGCCTGCCCGGTGCCGCCGGCGAATCCGGGCCCGTGAGCCTCTCCGACGGGGTGCCCAAGCCGGTGAAAAAGACCTTCGCCCAGACGATGTCTCAAGCCGAACTCGACCAGCGCAAGCGGGGTTCTGCCCTCGGTGTGAATGTGCCCGGTGGTCCGGCTGCCATGAAGAAAGAGAAGGACGAGCAGGCTGCTGCCGCCAGCAGCAGCGCTCAGGTGAGCGCCCTGAACACGGCCAAACCAGGCGCTATCGATCCGTTCAAGCAGATGGTCAAGGACCTCACCAGCTGAGGGCCAACCTCAGCTGGTGACCATGGTGGGCAGCTCCCGAGCTCTCCCGGCACGCCCTGTCTTTTGCGCCCTAGCAGGTCAGCGCTTCTCCACCAGGGCCTCCGCCTCCAGAACCAGTTGGCGCAAGTCGGCCAGCTGGTTCTCGGCGGCACCGCTCCACAGTCCGCGGTGGTGGGCCTCCAGCAACCGCTCGGCCATGTCCCGCAGGGCCCAGGGATTGTTCTGCTCCAGAAATGCCCGTACGGCCGGATCAGCCAGCCAGCTCTCGGCCACGGCGCCATAGCTCCAGTCAGGCACCCGGCCGGTGCTGGCGTCGTAGGCGAACAGGTAGTCGAGGCTGGCGGCCATCTCAAAGCCGCCCTTGTAACCGTGCCGCTGCATGCCCTGGATCCAGCGCGGGTTGAGCAGGCGCGAGCGCAACACCTTATCGAACTCCTTCTCCAGCCGGTGCAGGCGGGGCCGGGCTGCGCGGGAGTGGTCGCCGAACCAGACCGCCGGCGCCTGGCCCTGCAGGGTTTCCGCGGCGGCACTCAGGCCCCCCTGGAACTGGTAGTAGTCGTCGGAGTCGAGCAGGTCGTGCTCCCGGTTGTCCTGGTTGTGCAGCACCACCTGCACGTTGCGCAGCCGCTGCTCCAGCCCCTGGCGATCAGCCGCCGCCTCGATCCCGGCCCCTGGGCCTGAAGGGTCGCCCGAGGCAGCGCCATAGCGCCAGCTGCTCCAGTTGAGAAAGGCCTCGGCCAGATCGGCCCGCGTCTCCCACTGGCCGCTGTCGATCAGCCCCTGCAGGCCTGCCCCGTAGGCCCCCGGCGCCGAGCCGTACACCCGCGCCGCTGAGCCCTCGCGCCGCGCCGCTGCCGCCAGGGGGTTATCGGCCTCCGGCTCCTCCAGGGCTGCCACCAGGGCCGTGGCCCGGTTCATCCAGGTCACCAGCTGGGGGAAGGCGTCGCGAAACAGGCCGGAGATCCGCAGGGTGACATCCACCCGCGGCCGCCCCAGCAGGACCAGCGGGATCGCCTCCAGATCCACCATCCGCCGGGTCGGTCCATCCCACACCGGCCGCACCCCCAGCAGGGCCAGGGCCTGGGCGATGTCCTCACCGCCATTGCGCATCGTGCTGGTGCCCCACACCGACAGGGCCAGGCTCTGCAGGTGCTCGCCCTCCTCCTGCAGGTGCAGCTCCAGCAGCAGTTCAGCGCTGCGGCGGCCCAGGTCCCAGGCGGCTTCAGTGGGCAGGCCGCGCAGATCCACGGAATAGAAGTTCCGACCCGTGGGCAGCAGGTCGGGTCGGCCGCGGGTGGGGGCGCCGGAGGGGCCGGCGGCGATCCGGCGCCCCTCAAGCCCGGCCAGCAGGGCCAGGCGCTCCTGCTCGCCGCAGGCCAGGAGCCGCGGCAGAAGCACCTGGCGGAGGTGCTCCAGCACAGGGATCGCGTTGGGACCGATCACCCTCGGCGGCTGCCCGTGGGCCCCATCCAGAGCCCAGCGGCACAGCTCCAGGGCCTGCTGCTCCAAACGCTCCACCCCATCCCCCACGCGCCGCGCCGGCGCCAGGGCCCGTTGATCGGCGTCGTTGAGGGGCTGCTCCTCCGGGTCGGCCCAGGGATCGAAATCCAGCCCCTGATCCCGCGCCAGCGCCTGGGTGAGTCCGCCCAGGCCCGCCTGGGGAGGGCGCGCCAGGCAGAGCAACAGCTCCGCCAGCTCTGCGGACTCCGGCAGCTGGCCGTAGCGGTGCAGGCCCAGCCGGATCTGGGCCTCCTTGAGCTCGCAGAGATAGCCATCGGCGGCGTCCAGGCGGGCCTCCAGGTCAACGTCGTTGCCGAGGGGGAGTTCAAGGGCAGCCAGCCGCACATCCAGCTGCCGGCGCAGCAGGGTCGCCCGCTCGTTGCTGCCCACCTGGCTGGCGTCCCAGTACTCATCCAGCAGGGCCTCCAGCTGCTGCAATTCGCCGTGCAGGCCCGCCCGGCCCAGGGGAGGGGTGAGGTGGTCGAGGATCACCGCCTGACTGCGGCGCTTGGCCTGGGAGCCCTCGCCTGGGTCATTGACGATGAATGGATAGAGATGGGGAAGGGGGCCCAGGGCCCATTCCGGGAAGCACTGATTGGAGAGCCCCAGCCCCTTGCCAGGCAGCCACTCCAGGTTGCCGTGCTTGCCCACGTGCACCACGGCATGGGCAGCAAACGTCTGCCGCAGCCAGAGGTACTGGGCCAGGTAGGCGTGGGTTGGCGGCAGGTCGGGCGAGTGGTAGCTGAGGCTTGGGTCGCGGTCGTAGCCGCGCTCAGGCTGGATCAGCAGGCACACCTGGCCAAAGCGCAGGCCGCGCACCGGGAAGCCCTGGCCCCCATCGGGCAGGCGCTCCAGGCCTGCATCCCTCTCGGGCGGCCCCCAAACCGCCTCCAGGCGCTGGCGGGCCTCTTCAGGCAGCTGGTCGAACCAGCTGCGGTAGACGGCCAGGGGCAGATGCTCCAGGGCCGGCCGGTGGCCGCTCTCCGGGTCGTTGCTGCGGCCGGCCAGCAGCGCTTCGATCAGGGCCTGGCCATCGCCGGGCAGCTTGCCGGCCAGCCCATAGCCCGCCTGCCGCAGCCAGTGCAACATCGCGGCGGCCGAGGCCGGCGTGTCCAGGCCCACGCCGTTGGCCAGCCGGCTGTTGCGGGTGGGGTAGTTGGCCAGCACCAGGGCCACCCGCCGCGCGCCAGCAGGGGTGCGCCGCAGCCGGATCCAGTTGGCAGCCAGGTCGCTCACCCAACCCAACCGTTCCATGTCGGGTTTGTAGCGCTGCAACGCCGCCCCAAGCTGATCGGCCGCCCCCACACACTCCTTGAAGGCTCCGATGCGGGTGGTGATCCGCCCATCGAGCTCGGGCAGGGCCACCTGCAGGCTGAGATCGGTGGGGGCCAGGCCGATGCTGCTGGCCAGCCAGCGCTGCCGTGGCTGGCTGCTGCTGAGCAGCTGCAGCACCGGCACGTCCAAGGCTTCCCACAGCGGCGCCCCCAGACTGGCCTGGTCAAACTGCACCGAGGCGAACGAGGTGCAGCAGAGAACCGCCTGCACCCGCTCCCGGCCCAGCAACTGCTCCACGCCCCGCTGCACAGCCCCGTCCCTCAGCCCGCTCACCCACAGGGGCCGCGGGCAGAGGCCCCGCTGGCGCAACTGCTCCAGCAGGGCGTCCATCAACTCCAGATCTCCCGCCTGCCAGAGGGCTCGGTAGGCGATCACGCCGATGCGCTCACCCGGCTCCTGGCGCCAGTCGTGGGGCAGGGGATCGGCCAGGGGCTGCGCCTCGGGCGGCACCAGCACCTCCCCGCGCAGCAGTCCCCCCAAGGCGGCCAGCACCGCCCGGCCATTGGCCGGGCCGCCCACCCGCAGGCAGCGGGCCAGGGCCACGGCCAGGTGTGGATCCCCCGTGCCGAGCTCTGCCAGGGCCCACTCCTCCTCGGTGGTGCCCGCGAGCACCAGCAGCTGGCGCCCGGGGATGGCCTGTGCCCACTGGCGTAACTGCTCCAGGCCATAACTCCAGTGCCCGCGGCCGCCCAGCAGGCGCACCACCACGATCCGCGCCGCCACCGCCGTGCTGGCCAGGTAGTGGTCCACCAGCGCTGGATGGGCCAGGGCCCCCAGGTTCAGGCCCCTGAGCTCCCCGCCCAACAGCTGTGGGTCGGCCTGCAGCAGGGGTTCCAGGCAGAGCAGGTCGGTATCGGCGCTGGTGAGCAGCAGCACCGGCGCAGGGGCCTGCTCAATGAAGGCCAGGCCCTCCTCCTCTGGCGCTCCCGGGATCGCTGCGAGCCTGTGCATGCCCCCATCCTGCTGGCTGCGGTGAGAAGATCGGGGTCACCTCCGGCGCTCCGCCCCCGTCCCGCAGCCATGCACCAGTTCCTCCCCTACGCCTGGTTCGGTGGTAAGTGCGTGCCCTTCGCCGAGGCCACCCTGTCGGTGGCCACCCACGCCCTGCACTACGGCACTGGTGCCTTTGGGGGAATGCGGGCCCTGCCCAACCCCGGTGATCCGGGGGAGATTCTGCTGTTCCGGGCCGACCGCCATGCCCGCCGTCTCAGCCAGAGCGCCCGGCTGCTGCTCACCGAGCTGCCGGAGCAGACGATCCACGACGCCATCGGCGAATTCCTAAGGGCCAACAAGCCCACCTGTCCGGTGTATCTGCGGCCGTTCGTTTACACCAGCGACCTGGGCATCGCCCCCCGCTTGCACAACATCGAGACCGATTTTCTGATCTACGGGCTGGAGCTGGGCGACTACCTCTCGCCGGAAGGGGTGAGCTGCCGGATCAGTTCCTGGACCCGCCAGGAGGACCGCTCCCTGCCCCTGCGGGGCAAGATCAGCGGCGCCTACATCACCAGTTCTCTCGCCAAGACTGAAGCGGTGAAGAGCGGCTTCGATGAGGCGCTGCTGCTCAACAGCCGCGGCAAGGTGAGTGAGGCCAGCGGCATGAACCTGTTCATGGTGCGCGATGGCGTGCTGATCACGCCCGGCGTGGAGCAGGACATCCTGGAGGGCATCACCCGGGCCAGCGTGATCGAACTGGCCAAGGCGATGGGCATCGAGGTGATCGAACGGGCCGTGGACAAGAGCGAGCTGTTCGTGGCCGACGAAGTGTTCCTCAGCGGCACGGCCGCCAAAGTGACGCCGGTGCGCCGGGTGGAGACCACCGAGCTGCCAGCGGCCCGTCCAGTGATGGAGCGGATCCGAGAGCGTCTAACGGCGATCACGGAAGGGCGCGATCCCGCCTATGACCACTGGGTGTCGCGCGTGCGCATCGACGGCTGATGGTGGTGACCAGCTCCGGGATCGATCAGGCCGCACCAGCCACCGCGCGTATCGGCTTTCTCGAGCGGCTGCATGCCCCTGACAAGCCGGTGCTGGTGTTCGACGGCGCCACCGGCACCTCCCTGCAGCAGATGGACCTCACGGCCGAGGATTTCGGCGGTGCGGCCCTGGAAGGCTGCAATGAGGTTCTGGTGTTCACACGTCCGGATGCAGTGCAGGCCGTGCACCGCCAGTTCCTGGAGGTGGGCGCCGATGTGATCGAGACCGATACCTTCGGCGCCACGTCGCTTGTGCTGGCCGAATACGACATCGCTGACCAGGCCTTCGCCATCAACAAGAAGGCGGCTGAACTCGCCCGGGAGATGGCCGACGCCTACTCCACGCCTGACAAGCCGCGGTTTGTGGCCGGCTCGATGGGGCCCACCACCAAGTTGCCCACCTTGGGCCACGTGAATTTCGACACGATGAAGGCCTCCTTCGCCGAGCAGGCGGAGGGCCTGCTGGCTGGCGATGTGGACCTGTTCATCGTCGAGACCTGCCAGGACGTGCTGCAGATCAAGGCGGCTCTGCAGGGGATCGAGGCGGCTTTCACGAAGACAGGCCAGCGCCGGCCAATGATGGTGAGCATCACCATGGAGACCACCGGCACGATGCTGGTGGGCTCGGACATCGCCGCCGCGCTGGCGATCCTGGAGCCCTTCCCGATCGATGTGCTCGGCCTCAACTGCGCCACCGGGCCGGAGCAGATGAAGGAGCACATCCGCTACCTGAGCGCCCACAGCCCCTTTGTGGTGAGCTGCATCCCCAACGCCGGCCTGCCGGAAAACGTCGGCGGTGTGGCCCACTACCGGCTCACGCCGGTGGAGATGAAGATGCAGCTGCTGCACTTCGTGGAAGACCTGGGTGTGCAGGTGATCGGTGGCTGCTGCGGCACCACCCCTGCGCACATCGGTGCCCTGGCGGAATTGGCGGCGGAGATGAAGCCTGCGGCCAGGCCCGTGCGCGGTGCTGAAGCAGCTACCGAGGCCTCTGCTGCAGCCTATCTGCCTGATCCACGCCCCAGTCTGAACATGGAGCCGGCTGCCGCCTCGATCTACGGCACCACGCCCTACCTGCAGGACAATTCCTTCCTGATCATTGGCGAGCGGCTCAACGCCAGTGGCTCCAAGAAGGTGCGCGAACTGCTGGCCGAGGAAGACTGGGATGGCCTGGTGGCCGTGGCCCGCGGCCAGGTGAAAGAGAACGCCCATGTGCTCGACGTGAACGTCGACTACGTGGGCCGCGATGGCGAGCGTGACATGCACGAGCTGGTGAGCCGGCTGGTCACCAACGTGAACCTGCCGCTGATGCTCGACTCCACCGAGTGGCAGAAAATGGAGGCGGGCCTCAAGGTGGCCGGCGGCAAATGCCTGCTGAATTCCACCAACTACGAGGACGGGCCCGAGCGCTTCTTCAAGGTGCTGGAGCTGGCCAGAGATTACGGCGCCGGTGTGGTGATCGGCACGATCGATGAAGAGGGCATGGCCCGCACGGCCGAGAAGAAATTCGCCATTGCCCAGCGGGCCTATCGCGACGCCCTCGAATACGGCATTCCGGCCCGCGAACTCTTTTACGACCCCCTGGCCCTGCCGATCTCCACCGGCATCGAAGAAGACCGCGCCAACGGCGCCGCCACCGTGGAGGCGATTCGCATGATCCGCGAGCGTCTGCCAGGAGCGCATGTGGTGCTGGGGGTGAGCAATGTGAGCTTTGGCCTCTCGCCTGCGGCGCGGATTGTGCTCAATTCGGTATTCCTGCACGAGTGCTGTCAGGCCGGCATGGATGCGGCGATCGTGAGCCCAGCCAAGATCCTGCCCCTGGCAAAGATCAGTGAAGAGCACCAGCAGGTGTGTCTCGATCTGATCTACGACCGGCGCCGCTTTGAGAGCGATGCGCCCGGCGCCATCTGCACCTACGACCCGCTCACCGCCCTCACCACCTTGTTTGAAGGGGTGAGTGCGAAAGAAGCCAGGGCCTCTGGTCCCTCGCTGGCTGATCTACCTGTGGAGGAGCGGCTCAAGCAACACATCATCGACGGCGAGCGCATCGGGCTGGAGCCTGCCCTCGATGAGGCATTGCAGAGCTATCCACCTCTCCAGATCATCAACACCTTCCTGCTCGATGGCATGAAGGTGGTGGGCGAACTGTTCGGCAGCGGCCAGATGCAGTTGCCATTTGTGCTGCAGAGCGCCGAGACCATGAAGGCGGCCGTGGCGCACCTCGAGCCCCACATGGAAAAGGTGGAGGGGGAGAGCTCGGCCAAGGGCAAGTTTCTGATCGCCACAGTGAAGGGCGATGTGCATGACATCGGCAAGAATCTCGTGGACATCATTCTCACCAACAACGGCTATGAAGTGATCAACCTCGGCATCAAACAGAGCTGCGAGGCGATCATCGAAGCCCAGCAACGGTACCGGGCTGATTGCATCGCCATGAGCGGCCTGCTGGTGAAGTCCACCGCCTTCATGAAGGACAATCTTGAAGCCTTCAATGAGGCTGGTATTTCAGTACCCGTGATCCTCGGCGGCGCAGCTCTCACCCCCCGCTTTGTCCACGGCGACTGCCGCGCCGCCTACAGGGGCCAGGTGGTCTACGGCCGCGATGCCTTCGCCGACCTGCGCTTCATGGATGCCCTGATCGAAGCCAAAGGTGCCGGTAACTGGGACGACCACCAGGGTTTTCTCGATGGAGTCCCCGAGGGTCTGGGGATCAGCAGCCCCAGCGACGTCGACCCAACCACCGGGGCTGATGCCGGCGACGCATCCCCAGCCGGTTCCGACGGCCCTGGTGCAGCGGATGCCGATGCCGCCCTACCGGCGGTCGCCGAGCCCAACGACACCCGCTCCGCGGCCGTGCCCGAACAGCCGGCGCTCACGCCCCCCTTCTGGGGCAGCCAGGTGCTCACCGAAGACGAGATCGACCTCCAGGAGGTGTTCGCGTATCTCGATCGCAACGCCCTGTTCGCCGGCCAGTGGCAGCTGCGCAAGAGCCAGCAGCAGGACCGGGCCGACTATGAGGCGATGCTCACGGAGAAGGCCGAACCGGTGCTGCAGGAGTGGCTCGGCCGCTGCCTCGATGGGGGCCTGCTCAAGGCCAGAGTGGCCTACGGCTATTTCCCCTGCGGCCGCAGCGGTAACGCCGTGGTGCTGTTTGATCCCGCCGGCATGGAGGCCGGCGCCAATCCGGCTGCCGCAGGTGCCGAGCTGGGTCGTTTTGTTCTGCCCCGCCAGCGCTCAGGCAACCGCTACTGCATCGCCGACTTCTACCGCGACCTGGAGCAGGGCTCCGACGGCTCCAGTCGCCCCTCGGACGTGCTGCCGATGCAGGCCGTGACCATGGGCGAGCAGGCCTCTGCATTCGCCCAACAGTTGTTTGCCGCCGACCAGTACAGCGACTACCTCTACTTCCATGGCCTGGCGGTGCAGATGGCCGAGGCCCTGGCCGAGTGGACCCATGCCCGCATCCGCCGCGAGCTCGGCCATCCCGATCCCGCCGCCATGCCCCTGCGCGAGGTGCTCGCCCAGCGCTATCGCGGCAGCCGCTACTCCTTTGGCTATCCGGCCTGCCCGAATGTGGGTGATTCCCGTCAGCAGCTCGCCTGGCTCGGTGCCGAGCGCATCGGCCTGAGCATGGATGAGAGCGAGCAGCTGCACCCGGAGCAGAGCACCACCGCCCTGGTGGCCCTGCACAGCCAGGCCCGCTATTTCAGCGCCTAGCCTGAACACGCCCGACAACAAAACCCCCATGGCGATTGCAGGCCCCGACGGCGTGGACGCGGCCATCAGTGCCGGCCTCGACCTCGACGGCACGCCGATCCCCGCCGAAATGCTCGCGCTCTACAACGACGTGATGGAGCTGGAAAGCAAGCGGGCCCGCAGCGGTGTGAAGAAGTCGATGCGCAACAGGATCGTCAAGACAGGTGCGAAACACTTCGATCAGGCCACGCTCGATGCCCGGCTGAAGCAGGCAGGTTGGGAAGGTCTCAAGGAGAAGGAGATCGCCTTTTTCTACAGCTGAACGGGCCCAGCTGCACGTCTCCTCATCAGCTGCACATCTCCTCAAGGGCGTCGATCACCTCCTGCTGAAACTCCTCCAGGTCGGACGAGTCGCTCAGGTCGATGCCTTCCCCTGCGGCGTTCTGGCTGAGCTCCTGAAAATGGAACGCTCCCTCGCCATGGGCCAGGAATTCCATCGCGGAAGGCTCGCCACTTTCCTTGTAGGCGTCGCAGAGGGCCAGAAAGGCCGCATCTTCGGTGAATTCCCAGCTCATGAAGGGGGTGCGCACAACGACGGACGAACCGCCTGAACGACCTTTAACGCCTCACCCCCG
>JBIIDV010000099.1:0-35477 GCA_044238185.1 Prochlorococcaceae cyanobacterium
AGAAGCTGGAGATGGGCTTCTTTGAATCCAGCAGCAGCGGCCGGCTGATGGCCGTGCTCAACGACGACATCAACCAGCTGGAGCGCTTCCTCGACCACGGCGCCAACGAGATCCTGCAACTGCTCACCACCGTGCTGGCGGTGGGCGGGGCCATGGTGGTGCTCTCGCCCGGAGTGGCCGGGGTGTCGTTCCTACCGATCCCCGTGATCCTGTGGGGCTCGCTGCGCTTCCAGAAGCGTCTGGCACCGCGCTATGCCGCCGTGCGCGAACAGGCCGGCGATCTGGCCAACCGCCTGAGCAACAACCTCGGCGGCATGCTCACGATCAAGAGTTACACCGCCGAAGGCTGGGAGCTGGAGCGGCTGGGCGAAGAGAGCCAGGCCTACAGGCTCGCCAACCGCCGCGCCATCCGCCTATCGGCTGCCTTCGTGCCGCTGATCCGCTACGCGATCCTGTTCGCCTTCATCGCCATCCTGGTGATCGGCGGTCTGCAGGCCTGGCGCGGCGAGATCGCCACTGGCAGCTACGCCTTCCTGGTGTTCATCACCCAGCGACTGCTGTGGCCGCTCACCACCCTGGGCCGCACCCTCGACGACTACCAGCGGGCCATGGCCTCCACCAACCGGGTGCTGGACCTGCTGGCCACCCCGATCGCCATCCCCAGTGGGCAGCGCCCACTGCCCCTGAGCGAGGTCAAGGGTGTGCTCAGCTTTGAGGACGTGACCTTCGCCTATGCCGGCCGCGACCCCCTGCTGCGTCACTTCAACCTCCAGGTGAGCGCCGGCAGCACGATCGGCATCGTGGGGTCCACCGGCTCGGGCAAGAGCACGCTCGTGAAGCTGGTGCTACGGCTCTACGAGATCCAGGCTGGCACCATCCGGCTCGACGGCATCCCGATTAACGAGCTGCGCCTCGACGACCTGCGCCGCGCCATCGGTCTGGTGAGCCAGGAGGTGTTCCTGTTCCACGGCACGGTGGCCGAAAACATCGCCTACGGCAGCTTCGAGGCTCCTCGCGCGGCCATCGAACGGGCCGCCCAGCTGGCCGAGGCGGCGGTCTTCATCGAGGGGCTGCCCCAGGGCTACGACACCGTGGTGGGCGAGCGGGGCCAGCGCCTGAGCGGCGGCCAGCGCCAGCGCATTGCCCTGGCACGCGCCATCCTCAAAAACCCGCCGGTGCTGATCCTCGACGAGGCCACCGCGGCGGTGGACAACGAAACCGAGGCGGCGATCCAGCGCTCCCTCGACCTGATCACCGCCGAGCGCACCACCCTGGTGATCGCCCACCGGCTGTCCACCGTGCGTCACGCCGACCACATCATGGTGATGGAGCGTGGGGCGATCGTGGAGAGCGGCCGACATGACCAGTTGATCGCCGCCGACGGCGCCTACGCCAACCTTTGGCGGGTGCAGGCCGGCCTGCGAGCAGGCGAAAGGCTGGCCCTATGAAAACGCCCAACTGTCCTGTTGAACACAAGGGGAACCAAGCCCCGTGCAATAGCGTGGGCCTAATGATCAGAGCCCAGGTCCAGGAGCGTCGCCGGCGCAGCCGCCGCACCCCGGTGCTGCTGGCCATGGCCCTGGGTCTGGGGGGTGGGCTGTTGCTGGCGGTGCCCTTGGTGGAGTGGCTGAGCAGCCACGATCTGGGCAACAACGCGCGCATCACCAACCCGTTTGCAGCCTGGAGCCGGGTGGCCGACCAGGACATCCTGTTGCTCGGCACCGACGAGGAAGGGGGCCTCACCGATGTCATCGCCAGCCTGCGCATCGACGGTGGCATCACCAAGGTGACCCAGATCCCTCGCGACACCTACATCGAGCCCGAGGGCTACGGCCCCCAGAAGGTGAATGCCCTCTACCCCCTCGGCGGCACGGAATTGGTCAAGCGGGAGCTCTCCCGCAAGCTGGGTCGCCCAATCAGCCACTACGTGGTGGTGAACCTGGCGGCGATCCGCAGGATTGCCGACGCCCTTGGTGGCATCGAGGTGGACGTGCCCAAGCGCATGGACTATGTGGATAACACCCAGGGGCTGGTGATTGACCTGCAACCCGGGGTGCAAACTCTCAAGGGCCGCGATCTGGAGGGCTTCCTGCGCTTCCGCCACGACGAGATGGGCGACATCGGGCGCATCGAGCGCCAGCAGCTGGCTGTTCAGGCCCTGTTCCGCAAGCTCACGCGGCCGGAACAGCTGGTGCGCCTGCCGATGCTGCTGGCCCTGGCCGGCAAGGACGTGCAGACCAACCTGGGGCCCATGGAGCTGGGGGGGCTGATCACGGCGATGGGCGCCACCCGCCTGGATGTGGAGCGCCTGGATGGCTACCCGTTCATGCTCGATGGCATCAGTTTCTGGGAGGCCCATTGGCCCGATCCAGCCGAGGGCCGCGCCAACCGTGACGACTTTGACGGGCAGTACGTGTACTGAGACCGTGCCAGCAACCTGAAGCCGTGATCGATGCCGTCCTGGTGCGCAACAGCCTCAAGCTTGCGGTGGCGGCCCTGGTCACGGCGGCGATCGCCGTTCACTTCGAGCGGATCGAATTCCTCTGGTATCCGCTGCTGGCTGTGGTGATCGTCGTCGATGACAACGACGACCACACGGTGCAGGCGGCCACGGGCCGGGTGATGGGCACCGTGCTGGGCGGGTTGATCACCTTCCTGGTGCACACCGTGCTGAGCGGCTGGGTAGGCGTGCTGGTGTCGCTGCTGCTGATGGTGCCGGCACTGCAGTTGCTCGGCTGGCAGAACGCCCTGGGAACGGCCGGGATCACCGGCCTGATGTTTCTGATGATCCCCAGCCATGTGGCGCTGAACTGGACTTACGTCTTCAATCGCGCTCTCGACACGGCGGTGGGCTGCCTGGTGGCGATCGCCGTGGGGCTGCTGTTCTGGCCGCGCAACGCCATCGGTGAAATGGAACTGGCGGAGGGGCGCCTGCACCGGCAGCTCAGCGGCCAGCTGAAGCGCTACGGGAACTGGCTGGAGCGGGGCCACGCCCAGCCCCGGCCCCTCGATCCCGCCCCCCTGAGCAGTGATCTGCAGCGCCTGGAGCAACTGCTGGGGCAGGAGCAGGCAGGACCCCGCCGCCACGTGCTGAAGCAGGGCCGCTGGGAACAACGGCTGCAGCTGTGGCAGCGCACCCACTTCCATTGGCTGGCGTGGGAACGTCTGCTCGCCGAGCTGTCGGAGCAGCAGATCCGCGCAGCCGAGCCCCTGCGCCGGACAGTCCTCAGCCTGGGCGACCAACTGCTGGGGGATCCCCAGCCCACCCCGCCGCGGCAACCGCAGCTGTGGCGCCAGCTGGCCGCCCAGCAGCAGTTGCCCCTGCTGCCCCTGCTGGCCCTCGCCGAGGAATGGCGGCCGCTGCACGCCTGTCTGGGCGGTCTGCGTCGGAGCGATCGGCAGTGATCGACCGCAACGCCCTGCGCACCGCCATCACCACCGGGTTGGCCAATGGATTCGCCAGCCTGTCCGGAGTGCAGGACAGCCAGTACGCCGCCCTGGCCGTGCTCTCGGTAGCCACCGGCAGCTACGGCGGCGCGTTTGAACTGGGACGGCAACGCCTGCTCGGCAGCGTGTTGGGGGCCCTGCTGCTGCTGGTGGGTTACGCAGGGCTGACGGGGCTGCCCATGCCGGTGGGCCTCGCCATCACCCTCGGCAGCCTGCGCCTGCTCGGCGGCCTGCTGCAGCTGAAGGTGGGCTACAAGGTGGGCGGCATGATCATCGTGATGGGCTGGCTGGTGCATGAAGGCAACCTGGCCAGCTGGCTGCCGCTGCGCTTCTTCTGGACCGCCTTCGGCGTGCTGCTCACCCTGCTGAGCCTGCGGCTGTTCTGGCCCGCCCGCACGCTTGACAGGATCTTCAGCGCCTATGCGGCCCTGCTCAGCCAGCTGCAGGTGGCGTTGCGGCAGCTGGCGGACGTGCTGGAGAGCGATGCGGGCCGCATCGGCCCCGGTCAGCCCCCCCATCCAACCCACTACCCCACCCTGCGCAACCAGTTGCTGGCCCTGCGCGGCCTGCGGCCCACCCTGCTGCAGGAGCTGGGCACGCTGCCCGAGCGCCATCCCGCCACCCTTCTGCTGGCCAGCCTCGATGGCACCGCCTCCCGGCTGGTGACCCTGGTGAAGGCGATGGAGCAGGCGGCACCGGGGCCGCAGCATCTGCCCCAGCTGGAGCGACTGCACCAGGCCGAGGCGGATCTGCTCTTGGCGATGGCTGAGCAGTTGCAGCAGTGGGAGCAGGCCATCCGCCGGCACAGCCTCAGCCACCGCGCAGGCCAGAGCCTGCCCGAGCCCCCGGTCCAGGGGCTCCAGCTGCCGCAGAGCTGGAGGCTGGTGAATCAGGAGCTGAGCGATCCCGCCGTGAACACGGCCGCCAGCGAGCGGCTGGAGCGCATCGCCGTGCGCCTGCTGCTCTGCCGCCAGGCCGAGCGGGCCATCCGCGACGGCGAAGCCAGCTGGGCGGGGATCCTCAACAGGCGCTGAGCGCTCACGGCTGAGCCAGAGCGACTGACCCAGAATGCGGGCTGCCCACCGCACGCCTGGCGGACTTTGCAGATCGCGGAAGATAAGTCGCCAATCCGATTCCACGGCAGCCAGGTGCTCTCTCGCAACAACGCCCTGGGCCTGCTGGTGCTTGCAGTGTCTGGACTGAATGGCCCCCTGCCAGTCCTGGCGGCCCCGGGCAGCATGCCCGAGGACATCCAGCGCCTGGAGCGCAGCTGGCAACGCCTGGACGCCGAGTTGCGGGCCCTGGACCAGCTGCTGCCCAACGACCCGGAAACCCCGGTGGGCGACCTGCTGAGCACACCCCAACTGCCGGCCAATCTGATCCGGGCCAACCAACCGGCCGCCGGTCCGATCCAACCGGAGCAAACGGTGGCGAGCCCGCCGCTGGATCTGCCCTCACCCCAGCAGCTCCAGGAGAGCAGCGTCGCCAACCTGAGCCTGGAGCAGGCCCTCGCCATCGGCTTTGCCAACAGCGCCAGCCTGCAGGCCCAGCGGGAGCGGGTGGCCGCTGCCCTGGCCGGGTTCCAGGCGTCGATGGGCAGCTACTGGCCCACCATCAGCGCCTTCGCGAGCGGCGGCTATGGGGGCGGCAGCCTTACAACCACCGCCAGGAAGCGCAACGACAACCTGGGCTTTGGCCCCCTGTTCGAACCCGACGGTCTGCTCCGCCCCTCCCCGTCCGGAGGTCCGCCTATCCCGACTGCCGGCCCCTTCTACGTGCCGAAAGGGGGCAGCGCATCGTTCAACACGGGCGTTGCGGCCGTGGAAGGAGGTCTGGAGCTGAACTACGCCCTGCTCGACTTCAGCCGCACCCCCACGGTGCGCGCCGCCCGCGCCGCCCTCGAGCAACAGCGCAACCGCTACGCCAACCAGTTGCGCAGCCTGCAGCTGCAGGTGAGTGAGGCCTACTACGGCCTCCAGCAGAGCGAGCAGCTGGTGCGCGTCTACGACGCCAACCTGCGCAACGACCTGATCGTGCTGCAGGAGAGCCTCGACCTCAAGCAAGCCGGGCTGGTGCCCCGGCTGGATGTGCTGCGACGCCGGGCCATCCAGGCTGAAGGGGAAGAGAGCCTGATCCAGGCACTTGCCGACCGGGCCGTGGCCCGCCGCCAGCTGGCCGCGCTGCTCAACCTGCCCGCCAGCGTCACCCCCAGCGCCAGCGACCCGATCGTGATGCAGCCACGTTGGCCCCTCGACCTGGACGCCAGCCTGCTCGCCGCTTACCGGGGCAATCCTGAGCTGGAGGCGATCCTGGCCACGCGCACGGCCCTGGCCCAGCAGAGCCAGGCCACGGCCGCAGGCCTGCTGCCCACCCTCTCGCTGTTTGCCAATGCCGGCGGCGGCACAGCCGAGAGCCGCTTCAGCGACATCGAAGTGGGCGGCGGCGGCTGCTGCGGTGCCACGGTCCTGCCCCTGAGCACCGCCAACGGCTGGGACTGGTCGGTGGGGCTCACCTTCACCTGGCTGCTCTTCGATGCGGGCACCACCGCCGGCCAGGCCAGGGCGCTCGCCAGACAGGCAGACGCGGCTGCCCAGCAATACGCCGCCTCCCGCAACGACATCCGCCTGCGGATCGAACAGGCCTTCTTCACCCACGAGGCAAGCCTGGCCAAGCTCAGCTCCGCCCGCAGAGGTGTGGCCGCGGCCCTGGAGGCGTTCCGTGACGTGCGGCTGCGCTATCAGAGCGGCCTTTCCAGCGAGATCGATGTGTCCTTCACCCAGGACCAGCTGATCAACAGCCTGGTGCGGCGGCTCAATGCCACGGTGGCCGTGAACGTGAGCTACGCACGTCTCCTGCGGGAGCTGCTGCCGATGCCCCGGGATCCCGCCCAGCCGATTCAGCCGCAGCTGCAGCTGCAGGTGTCCAGCAACGCCAGGCCCTGAGCGGGACTGCCCTGATGCCCACCGCCCTGCCCACCCTCAGCCCGCTCTGGCGCAACAGCCTGCGCACCTGGCTGGCCGCAACCCTCACGATCGGGATCATGCTCTGGGCCGACCGCGGCAACGCGATGCTGCTCGGCCTGTTGATGGTGGTGGTGTTCATCAACGACAACGACCTCACGCCCCTGCGCAGCATTGCCCAGATGGTGGCTGGATCGGTGATCGGCATTCTCACCGCCGTGGTGCTGCACAACCTGATCAGCGGCTGGGCGGTCACCGCCATCGGCCTGCTGATCACCGGAATCCTGGTGCGCGCCCTTGGACTGCTCAAGGGACTGAGCCTGGGCTACCTGAGCTGTTGGGGCCTCGAGGTGGTGGGTGAAGGCATTCATTTCAACGCCCCTCTGGTCTTCGATCTGGCCCTCAGCGCGGTGGTGGGCATCGCCATGGCCCAGCTGGCCACCTGGATCTTCTGGCCGCGTCGGCCGTTGCAGCAGTTGCCGCTGCTGGAGCAGGAGCTCTGCCACCAGCTCAGCGCGCAGCTCCAGGGGATGGAGCGATGGCTGGCCCAGGGCGGCAGCCCGCCCCAGCCCCTGCGCTCCCAGGCGCTGCTGCCGGCGATCCTGGAGCTGCAGCAACTGCGTGATCAGCGCCTGAGCATCCCAACCCCGAAGCGGCTGCGACAGCAGAGCTCCCGCTGGGCCCAGACCGGGTTCATCTGGCGCCAGCTGATGCGCCAGTGGCTGCTGCTGGAACCCTTGCTGCTGGAGCTGCCCACCCCGCTTCAGGCCGACAGCCTGTTCGTCCCCACCTTGAGCAGCCTCAAGCTCCAGCTGCTGCCTGAGGCGGCGGCTGGCCCGCCGAGCCCCGGGCCAGCGCTCGACGACTGGTTGCAGGTCGCCAGGCGGAACAAGGCCTCCGCACCCTTGATCCTGGCCATCGCCAAGCAACTGGAGCAGCTGCACCAGCTGTTGCGCAGTCGCGCCCTGGTGCGCCGGGCGATCGACCGGGAGCAGGGCGGCGTGGCATGAGCAGCCCCGTGCTGCGCGACACCCTGCGCCTGGCCCTCACGGTGGCGGTGGTGAACGGCTTCGCCTCGCTCACCGGCGTGGCGTTTGCGCTCTACGCCTCCATGGCCGTGCTGAGCGTGACGGTGGGCAACTACGGCAACACACTCGAGCTGGGCCGCCAACGCCTGATCGGCACTGCGGTGGGCGCTGTCGTGGTGTTCTTCGCTTATCGGGCCTGGGGCAGCCTTCCCGTTGTGGTGGCGCTGCCGCTGGCGCTGCTGGTGGCACGGCTGATCGCCGGTTCACTTCGGCTCACGGTGGGTTACACGGTGTGCTGCTTCGTGGTGATCTCAGGCTGGCTCAGCCACGATCAGCAGCTCGACAGCTGGATCCCGCTGCGGCTGTTCTGGACGGCCTTCGGCATCCTCATGGCCCTGCTGAGCCTGCGGTTGTTCTGGCCCTCGACAGCCCGGCTGCAGCAGCGCCAGGGCCTGCTGCAGCTGTTGGTGGATCTGGGCCAGACCCTGCAGGAGACCCTCCATCAAGCTCCCGAAGCCGAGCGGCGGCGAACCCTCGGCCAGCGACTGCGCGGTCTGCGCCAGAACCTGCTCAACCTCCGCAGCGAGAGGGTCAATGCCCTGCGCGAACTCGGTCCTTTGGCCGCGCGGCACCCGCTGGCCCAGCTGTGGGAGTTGCTGGATCACACCTGTGAATGCCTGATCCTCGATCTCGATGAATTGCGCCGCCTGCCGGATCCCCAGTGGCAGGCCTGGGGGCTGGAGCACCAGCAAGCCGAGGCGACCGTATTCATTGCCGGCGTTGCCGCACGGCTGCTGGGCTGGCAGGCGCTGCTTCGCCGCCCCTTGGAGCTGCAGGCCCCTCGGGAGGAGCCCCTGCCCAGGCTGCCGCTGGAGAGCCTGGGCACGCCCCGGGCGAAGGCCGCCTTCCAGGAGATGCCCCGCAAGCAGCTGCAGCAGGTGGCCGACCGTCTGGTGGTGCTGGCCCGCATCGGTCAGACCATCGCCAGCACCGAACGGCACTGGCGGGCCCTACTCAGCTGAAGCATCTGAGATCAGGCTGAGATCAGGCATTCGGCCGCGAGGACCACCAGCGCTCGATCCGGTAGAGCAGCACAACCACCAGCACCACCAGCCAGAACCAAAGCTCGGGCGGGTTGGCATTGAACAGGATCACCAGCAGCACCACCTCGCTGGCCAGCCAGGGGAGTTCCTGCCGCAGCAACGGATAGCGGGTCATTCGAGCGCTCCCGGTTGGCGCAGAAATGGCCGGTTCCAGCTCCGGTCGATGCGGGTGGTGCGGTAGCCGCCAGTGAGGGAGCGCAGGCCCGGGATCACGTAGCTGAGCGGTGAGCGCCACTCCACGTAGGCGTGGGTGGACACCGTGAGGCCCTCTCGGATCGGGAACACGCCACTGCCGCCCGAAAGCGTCCAGCGGAAGCCGTCGACGCTGCTGGGATCGCGCTCCAGTTCGATGTCGGCACGCATCACCGGACCGTTATTGGTGAGCTCCTGGGCCAGCTGGGAATTACCAATCGTGGTGGAGATGTCATCCTCGGTGGCGGGCAGGGTGAACACCTGGCCCACCTTGCCCACGATGCCACCGAAGCGGCCGCGCTGGTTCCAGAGGGGCACCACTTCCACCGGCAGGCCCGGAGGCAGGCGGCGGGCATCGGCGGGAGCGAAATAGGCCACGGCCTTGAGCTGCTGGCCGCCGGTTTCAGGCTGGTCCGCCCGGCCGATCGTGCCCAGCCGCTGGCCGGTGCTCACCGTCTGCCCGGGGATCACCTGCAGGTCGAGCACACGACCGTCGCGCTCGGCGAGCACTTTGCCGTCGTAAGCGATCTTCGCTTCCGTGACCTGGATCTGGCGCCGAAGATCGTCGATCTGGTAGCGGCGCTGCAGGGCCTGGGTTTCGATCTCCAGCTTCACTTGCTCGTAGTTGGTGACCACCTCCTTTTCCTGGATGCGGATGTTGTCGAGGTTCACGCTCGTGCTGGTGAGCCCCTGCTCAGCCCCCACCACCTCCGACGACAGGGGTGCCACCACCTCGCGGCGCGCGAGCCAGTCCAGATTGCGCAGCTTGGCGGCATAGGTGTCCTGCAGCTGGCCATAGCGCTGGCGATCGTTGGCGAACTTGGCCAGGGATGTCTCCAGGGAGCGCTGCTCCGTGGTGAGGCGCTGGGCATCGCGTTCATCCAGCTGGGCGTTGTGGCGCTCGAGCTGGCGCAGGTTGCCACGCTGCTGCTCCAACTGGCGTTCAAGCACCGGCAGATAAAGGGTCATCAGCACCTGACCACGCCGCACACGCTCGTCGACCTTCACCTGGATGTCGCGCACCTGGCCGCCGGAGCGGGCATCAAGGATGCCGGCATTGTCGGGGTAAATGAGCACGCCGGTGCCAGCCACTTCCGTGGGCACCGGCCAGAACAAAGCCCAGGAGCCCAACACGCCACCCACCACCGCCAGACTGAGGCCCACCAGCTGATGATCGCTGAGGCCCCGACCCTGGGACTGGCCAGCTGCGGTTGGTGGCGCGGTAGCCGGGGAAGGCTGAATCATGGACAAATCATGAAGCACAGCCCGGGTCCTGTCACCCCCCTCCCTCCGTCATCCAGCCATGCAAGCCCGCGAGTTGTGCCGGCATGGGTCCGGTAAGGGGATGGACTCGCTTGGGTTAGGCGAGGAGGCATCGATGGATGGAAGCCAACGACGGCGGATCAACCAGACAAAACAAGGGGGGCCGAGCGGCAGAAGCAACGCCAACAGGTTCACAGGTTGCTGCAGCTCAATGATTTCAGGCGGGGCCCCGCCTGGACTCCATCATGAGCGCCCTCACCTCGCCGAAGCTGAATAGCCAGCAACTCTGGATTGCGGCCACCCTCGCCGTCGAAAGCATGGTCCGGGTCAGCCAAGCGGCGAACTTGCTCAAAGCAAGAATCGTGGCGAACACCATTCAAGGGAAGGACAGAACGCACCAGCGCAAGATTGCCCAGGTGTTGGTGTCGGCCTTAGGAGAGGTGATAAGCCAGCACGTGAGGGGATCACGGCGAGTGGTTGATGATGGCCAGCGCTCTGGTGTGCAGCGGCTCCCCTGTGCGAGGCCTGACGCTGAGACGAGCCTTGTCAATGAATGACCTCAGGGTCTGGGGAGGAACCACCAGCGGTGGCGAAGCACGGTTGATGGGGTGTGTTGTCTCCGACCAGGACAACTCGATCGCGGATGGCAGCCTGTGCAGGCATGCAGGCTTGATAAAAGCAGGGAGGGGGGGGCCACGAACGGACCGCGCGGCGACAGCAGTTGGATGCTGATCCAGCAGGTAGAGCAGTAGAGCTGGCAAGGGTCGCCTGAAAGACGGATGAAGCAGGAATGAACAACATGAAGGGCAGCAGCTGTTGGCAGGCTGACCTCCAACGCCTCGACCATGCCCGCCACACTCAGCGAAATCGAAATGAAGGAGGCCTACCGTCTGGAGGTAGCCAGTGCCATGCGACAGAGATTGGCCATGAAGTGCAGCGAGATGGAACAGCTGTAACGCAACCACTTCTTCCATCTAAAGAAATGGATAGCAAGGCGTCGCCAGACCATGGGCAGCCCAGGCCGAAGCGGTAACCTACGACTACATTCATCGTGGCGGAGTTCATGGAATTCGCTGGCTCGACCAATGGGTCTAAGGAATGGACAGCAAAATGGGGGGTGCCCAACTTCACAGTGGAAGCAGGGTAAGGAGGTTTCGAAGTGGACTTGATCAACCAGGCGGGCGAGGCGCTGGAGCTGATCGTGGGCCTGCCAATCGCTCTGCGGCTGGGCCATCTGATCGCAAGATCAATGTGCGTAGCAAGAAGTGGTGCAAAGCTAGATGAACGGAAACAGCAGGGGGCCAGGAGTTGCTAGTGGGTATTGTTTCGTTCCAATTGATGTGGCTTGGCAAGTAGCTGGTGCCACTAGCGTCAAACTGGCGGCGGGTGAAAATCCTGAAGAACCGATCGACAGAAAGAAAGCAAAAAAACCGCTCAGTGGAAACGACTGCTGGTTCAGAGCGGTGATTGAAGAAGCCCGAATTATCCAGGGACGACAGCGCACCAATGGCCATGGCGTGGATGAAAACAGTAAAGGATGGATTGCATAAAGGAAGAAAAGGGGGCGCTAGCCAAACGTGAACCGTCTCAGAAGTGAGAACAAGGTCCTTAAACAAAAGGAAGAATAGAAGCTATGTGAAAGGTAAGCTAAATACTTCCCACGATCAGGAATACGATGGACAGGCAATAACGAAAGTCTCAGCCGAGGGTACATTAAAAGACTAAGTGGATTAATCAGGCTGATCTAGAGAAGGTGCTGACCAAGCGACAAAGGACGCAGACCACCGTAGAAGATTAAAACAAAGAAAAGCAAAAGAAAGAGTAATCCTCAGTCGAATACGAAGCAATGAACGGCAGTCGAACAAAGCAAGCAAAGGAGGGGTAGCGGACAAGCAGAAAATCAACCCGCAACACCAGGAAAGCAAAAGACGAGAAAGCGTTTGAAGCAGAGAAGAGCCAGAACATCCATGCACAATGAAGCAGACTTGGACGATATAAGTAGAAATATTGGCAAAGCTAGAATCTGTCGAGAACCACAAATATAACGGTCAGCAAATCAAGAGAAGAAGACCAGAAAAAGAAAGGCTAGGAAAAAGGAACGAAACACATACTAAAGCAACATAAGCATAAGAATCGAGACATCAAGAACAAAGGATTTAAAGTTTGTGAATCAAAAGGATCGGTGGGCAGGGGAGGGGATAGCACGACGAATGGAAAGAAGAACTGGAGAAGCAGGGAGTTATGGACTAGGAATTGGCGTCAGCACAAAAAGAAGACAGGAATGAAAGAAATAACGCAAGAGCTCAAGGCAGGCTAGGTATGCGAAGAAGAGGGGATGCGGCCTGAATGATATAACTGATACCATTTCCGAAGGCTAGCCAACTGGTCTGGAAGGGGACCGGTGGATGGATGAACGCTCTTAAGATAAGCAAGAGCGTCAAGCAATGAAAGACTACGATTAACCATCAGCCATGCCATACACAGTAGCGGAGAACGTTCCACTCCTGCTTGACAATGGACATAGACTGAACCAGTAGCAACTAATGGAACTAACAATTGGTAGGCAGCTTGTATCTGTGAAGGTGGCAGAACAACACAAGACTTATGGTCAGGAAGCACAAATCTATGGAATTCAAAACGATGAGTAAGCCCAAAAGGCAGTGGAGCTTCGCCACTGCTACATAAGGCAAGTATCGCAACTATCCGGTTAGATTGTAGCTCTTGAAGGTGGTGAACGGAAACCGGCGCAGAACCTAGCGCCAATTGATTACGGAGAACCCAGCTGGGCCGGAACATCAACGCCTGCGGTCGATAATATCATAAAGTGCCCAGAGATTAACAACACTACTGATAGGATTTGCGAAAGCACCGAGGGCATCACTGGTTTGAGCGAGGGGACTCCGGTTAACAATCACAGTGTCCCTGTCACGAAGAGGAGGGTTCCGAGCACTTGAAACGCCTTGGCTGTAATCTATACGGAACTTTTCACGAGTGACAGAGCCATTACGGTTAATACGAACAAGTTCAACATCATCACTGTTAGCTCTCCAACGAACAGGACCACCAGCGGCAAGGATAGCTTGCAACAAAGGGGTATTGGCAGGAACTGTGATACGACCTGCCCCTTTTACTTCGCCAACAACGTTCACTGTAATACTAGATGGAGCCAGGGTGGTGGATGATACCTCAGTCGCCAGATCTGAAGGCTCCTCAGCCTTAATAACTCGAATGGTGTCTCCATCAAAAAGAAGTGGATTCTGCTGGAGATCGCCTTCAAAGACGAGATTAAGTAGATTAAGCCGAGTTCTCTTAAAGAGTGGGCGATCACCAGGAAGGCGTCGTTGCAAAACGACCTGTGTAAGATCAGCTTGGTCGGTAACACCACCAGCCTTCTGGATAGCATCAACCAGAGTTGGGAGGCCAGAAATTGAAACTGAAGCTTCAGTCTTCGAAGCCTCAGTATTGGTCATGGTATAAACACCTTGGCGTTCGACCTCACCAACTATGGCAATGCGTAGTGGTCTAGCACGTGAGACGGAGAGTTGAAACTCGGGCCGGAGGAGTTGACGAGCGTAGAGGGACTGAAGCCAGAGAGTTGCCTGTGACAGAGTAAGGCCACTTAGGCGGACACTGCCCAACAATGGGAGACTGGATGTGCCATCATTAAGAATATCTACTTGAGTTGATAACGTTGTTTCAATCAAAAAACGAAGGCTGAGGGCATCACCAGGACCAAGAATATAAACGTCATCTTGCAAGAGGGCAGGTGATATATCGTTTTGACTGGGGGATTGAACAGAACCAGGCAAAGAAAGAGGTAAGGCTTGCTGGCTTAGGGATGGAAGCGGAGAAAGTAAGAATGCGAGGCCAGCAGCACAGACGCATACAAAACGGTGAGAAGTCCCAAATGGGATTGAAGAATGAAGACCCAGCCCGAAACGAGAGCTTTGCTTTATGGCCTGCATGACGTTCAGGAGATCGCATGAATTTTAACTGAAAGACCGCTAAAAGCGAGAAAACTGGATTGCGGAAAGAGTCGAATGGTGAAAAAGAGAGTCGTCAGCAGCAAGCTGAGCTACAGTAAGGGGAGTTGTCTCTGAAATGCCATGGCTGCTCAAAAGAGACTGCTGGTAAGCACACTAGGAATAGTGCTGATCGCTGCACAGCCTGCCAAAGCTCTTGAATGGGAATTGGTGACAAACGAATATCCTAGCGGCCAAAGCATAGTGCCAGATTACAAACCGGCACATGCGGACCACAGGCTAGAACAAAAAAAAGATGAGGACGGAGTTGAAAATGAATCAGCACGCAATATCACGAACCATGCTGAAGATGAAAAAGTAAGTGATAATATCGAAAGCACTGTACCTGCTGAAGAATCTACACTAAATGAGCGCTTAAGCCAAAATAAAAAGACAAAAGATTCATTGGTTACAAAAGCAGAAACAGTTGCACATGGAACGACCACAGGCATAACTGAAGAAAATAGTCTAAAGAAAAGAGATATGCAACTTAACAACAAGAAAGAAAGTAGTGGTACCGATATAAATAGTAGTAGTCTACATTATTCCGGCGGAGTTGTATTTGAGCCGCGATGGGAGCTAGTGACAGAAGAGGGAAGAAAAGAAACAGAAGTGGAAACCACCAAGGACATAAGCAACTTTGTTGTATGGGAGCATGTTCCAATTGGTCAAGAGATAATCGTAGATAATTTAGATGATCAATCCGAATTAATATCAACTCAAGAATCCGAGAGTGAAAATAAGGCAAAAGCAAAGACAGTCATGGACCAGAGGTCAGGCTGGGTGTCAAGACTAATTGGAAACCTTCGGAAGAGAACAATAAGCAAGAGAGGACAACGGATCTACGATTCGAATAATATAATAACCCAAAAAAGCCCAAATGAGTTGGATGAAAGCTACAGTTCACAAACAGTCAAAACCATAAAAACGGGTAGTAATAATCTAGGCAATGGAAACAAGTACATCTCAATGAAGGATGCAAGTCGTTCTAACCATGAAGCTGTAAAGGATATTGGTAATGGATTAGGCCTACCAAGACAATCAAATCTAAGCGATGGACAAACGCAAGGTGCAAACCAAAAAAGACTACTTATTGAGAAGGGTCATGACAATACTTATAGTTTAAGCGATTGGAAAACACATAAAGGTGGGACAACAATACCAATATTAACTATATGGTTCTAATTAGATCTCAATAGATCATGAGAAAGAATAATGGTTGTAAAACGGCCTTACGGCAGCCATGTATAGCTGCGGGAATCGATCATAATGGTTTTTGTTGATACCCATAATAGAACTATAGAGACTAGTGAGTTTAACAATTTGGGTGAGTATCAAAATGCTGTCGTAGGCAATGAGGGGATGGCGTTTTAGGCCCAAGGCAGGTTATGATGTTGTCATGAAGAACCCTGGAGACGTGGCAAGCATCCCCCCCACAGGAATTCCGAATTCATCAAACACAGCTACTGTAGCAATAGCACCAAATCAATATTTTGGAATTCAGGCTCCTGTCGAAGGTGAGGCAGAGGGGTTTTCTTTTCAGAAGTTTTTGCGAATTATACAGAGAAGAAAAAAGACATTTTTACTTAGTTTTATTTTAGTATCAGCCGGATCAACAGCATGGCTGGCTTACCAAAGGGTTGTGAATCCAGTATATCAAGGCCAATTTAGTATGTTAATCAGCGATCCAGTAAACCCAACAATCGGAGGGAGCGGTAGTCGAAATAACACAAGTGATCCAGTTCTAAATATCAGCGATGTTGCTCTAAACAGATCTGGGGTTGATTTACCCACATTAACAAGGGTACTAGAAAGCCCAGTAGTACTACAACCTGTCTACAAGAAACTGATCAGCCAGTGGGGAGAAGATCGCCTACCAAGAATACTGGTAAGAGCATCGGGTGGAGGAAACAGTAAAGATGAGAATACAGCTGGAGTTCTTGATGTGCAAGTAGTAGGAAATAATCCATCAATCATTGTCTCTGCTCTTGAATCTACACAGAAAACATATCTTGCATGGGCTCTGCAGCAGAGACGCGAACGTCTTGAACAAGCAGTGGAGTTCCTCGGGGAGCAAGCACCTGAACTTCAGGCAAAAGCTGGTGAACTACAAGGGCAAGTTGAAGAATTTAGGTTGCGGAATCGATTAGTTGAGCCAGATGATGATGCAGCTACAACACGAGCTCAAGTAGAAGGATTGCGCAATCAATTAGTGCAACAACAAGCAGAGATTAGTAGACTTAATAAACTAAAAGGCGATGTCGCATCTGGTAGACTGGTCACAAGTGGGTTTACAAGCCAAGCAACCGACACAGGATCTCAGACAAGTGTAGCTTTAACAGTTCCTGATCAAGCACAACTTGCTGAACTAGAAAGACTAGATACACAGCTAGCAGATGCGAGATCCCGATTTGTCAAAGGTAATCCAATACTCATACAGCTCGAAAAAGCACGCTCGTCACTAATACCTAAGATCCAGGCAACCCAGCTTGAAGCAATCAATGCGGCTTTGGAACAGTTCACTAATCAAACTAGATCACTACAAAATCAGATAGAAAACCTAGAAAGGCGATTCCAGGTTCAACCTGGACTAATGCGCGAATTTGGAAATATGCAACAAAGGTTGAAGCTAGCAGAAGGCAATCTTGAAAGTTACGTACGTGCGCGGGAACAGTTTAGACTTGAGATCGCACAAAACACTCCACCATGGAGAATAATTAATCCTCCGTCAGTTGAGTCAGCTCCAATTGAACCTAGGATTCCGCAGGGATTGATACGAAGCTTGTTATTTGGATTACTTGCAGGATGTGGCGCAGCATTTCTCAGAGAGAGATTAGATCATGTCTTCCATTCGCCAGTGGAAGTGGAAGAAGAATTAAAGGAGAGTATTCTTGGCCATATACCGTACATTGGTATATTCGAAGGTGTACGGTCAGACAAACGTTTTGTTCTAGAAGCTCTTGATAGTGAAGATGCGAGAATATCTAGGTATGAAAAGTTTCAGTATCAGGAGGCGTTTAGAAACCTTGCAACAAGTCTTCGTTTTTTAAATAGCGACAAGCCAATAAGGTCTATAGCTCTGTCTTCGTCAATACCTTCGGAAGGGAAGAGCCTAGTGTCCGTACTTTTAGCCAAGACCCTAAATGAGCTTGGCCAAAGAGTATTGTTAATAGACTCAGATATGAGGAAGCCTCAGATTCACCACAGAATGGGGGTTGATAATATATTGGGATTAAGCAACTTGCTTACTGACGAAGAATTAGAGTGGAAGTCAGTAATATCGGAAGTAACCAATCATAAGGGCTGGGATTTGCTTACTGCTGGGCGTGAGCCACCTGATCCACCAAGGCTTCTAAGTTCAAAAAGGATGGCTCAGTTGATGGAGGATATCGGTCGAAATGGTGATTATGATCTTGTGATTATAGACACTCCACCGGCTTTAGGCCTATCAGATGCGGCACTAGTTGCAGAACATGTAGATGGACTGCTTATGGTTGTGAGTCTCCGGAGGGTGCCTAGAGATATGCCTGCATTAGCAATTCGTAGAATTCGCGAAGCTGGAGCTCCAGTATTAGGAATAATAACTAATTCGCGTCAACTTAGACGTGAAGGTCAGAATTCTGTTAGTTACAGTATGCAGGATTATCCTTACGGAGCCTATGGACACAAGATTAAACATAATACGATATACGCGAACGACCCGTCAATGGCTTACAAATACTACAATGATCTAGAATTTGGTAATGATGATCCTAAGTCTAGAAGATTAAGCAGATATGTTCCCACGCCTAGAAATATAAAAGGGTACATGCGAAGATTAGCTAATAAAGTAAATAGCTGGCTTAATGAATAGAGTTAAGAGGTTAAGATGATTTGAAAGAAGTTTTTAATATGCTTTAGTTGATCTCAGTTTAATGAATGTCCTTATAAGAATCTTAATGTCCAACTTTAGACTCCAATCACGCTGATATCTGAGATCAGCATCGACTCTTTTAGACATCTCTTCGAGTGTCTTAGTTTCACCACGCCAACCCTCAACCTGTGCTAGACCTGTGATTCCAGGCTTAAATGCATGTCGTTGCATATAGCCAGGTATAAGTTTGCGATACTGTTCATTATGATCAACCGCATGTGGTCTTGGACCCACTAAGCTCATCTCTCCCTTAAGTACATTAAATAATTGAGGAAGCTCATCAATACTCCAACG
The DNA here is from genome assembly GCA_044238185.1 of Prochlorococcaceae cyanobacterium. Classification (GTDB taxonomy): domain Bacteria; phylum Cyanobacteriota; class Cyanobacteriia; order PCC-6307; family Cyanobiaceae; genus NIES-981. Next base: position 18,223 of record JBIIDV010000099.1, read on the forward strand.
ACGGAGGAAACGACCAAGAGGTGTTATACGGGGATCATTACGAGTAGCCTGCTTTAAACAAGGCTGATCGCCAGACTCTAATACATGCATAGTTCTAAACTTATAGATACGAAAACGCTTACAGTCAAGACCATAACGGTCTTGAACGAAGAGAATAGGACCAGGACTAGAGGAAGCGATTAGAATAGCTACTATAATTAAGATCGGACTGATAAGTAGAAGCGCAACTAGTGAAAGAGATAAGTCAAAGATACGCTTGAATTGGCGGTCTAAAAGAGAACGCTCAGAACCCCAAAGCTCAATACATTGTTGCTCCCCAATAGAACCAACAGTAAAACGCATGGAAGGATGAGCCCAGTGAGGTGCATATATAATGGGTACAGAAGTGTCTCCAAAGAGACGTAGTACCTGTTCCATGCTTATACCGTCTCGTGTCACATGGCTAAACACGATTCGGTCAACAGAATTCTGCTCAAGCCAACGACGCAGGTCTAATATTCCTCCTTTACAAGGAGGTAAGTGGCTAGGTTGGCTATTGGGAGCAGGGGGAAGTGGGCTGAACCATGCTTGAAGGGAATATCCCATCCACGAGGATTGCTCAAGTTGTGAAACAAAGGAACTCGCTGCTTCAACTGTGCCCCAATATACTAAAGAGCGCTTATTGCCTCCATGAGATCGATGCCAACGGAGGAGAGAGCGGAATCCAACATGCGAGGAGAATAGATATAGCCAGGAGACAAATGCCCACAAAACAAGATTATACCGTGAAAAGCTAGCTGTTGTCTTTGTAAGAAAAAGAACAAGTAAAAGGGCAGTAAGAACAAGCAGCCAACCAGTGCTAACACGCCGTAGAAGAGTAAACAGACTTTTTTGGCGATAACTTAGATATATGCCCGAGGAAGGCAAAAGAAGACAAGTGAACGAAAGAATCCACAACCACGGGGGAAATATAATGGATACTGGGGTTAAAGGATTGGCAATTAAGAGATAAAAGAATGTAATACAGAGTGGATCAATAACACGATGGATGCGAGCTAAGTCACCGGCATGGATACGAAGACTACCAACAAGTGAACCGGTAGATAGCATAGAGAATCAGTAAGGAAGGGTATAGGTCTCGAAAAGACTAAGCTATTAAAACGTAGCGTGGTCGAACCATGATGAATGGAATGACATGGATGAAGCAGAGAAAGGGAGGAAGAGGAAGAAGTGAAGAAAATGGAAAGCAAGACTGTTAGTAATCAATAGAAAGATAAAATGGAAGATGCAAATAGAAAGAATCTATCAAGATAGATAGAACAAGAAAATGGATTAACCAGGTAGAGGAAGGGATGGTTGCTCAAAGCCAAGGCTGGCAAGAGTGAGGAAAAAGTAACTTAGAGAACACGATAGAGTGGAGGGGACTTCCATAGATCAAAGTGCCAAGGGTTAGTTCGAAAGCAAGTTATTACGAAGAATGGTTTTAAGTGACGAGTTAAGTGCGTGGTATCCGCGCGCATTGAGATGAAGAAAATCAAGCTGATAGTCAGAGCGTGTGCGGCCGTATCTGTCTGCTAGTATAGCAGATGCGTCAAGGATATGTACTCTTCTGGAAGCAAGTCGCTTGATACCTAGATTACAATCAGAAATGGCTTTATCGACATCACTTGACCAGAATGGGCGTCTGAGGAGAGGGATATGTCCTGGAGGGAAAATGGTTGTTAGTACGACGTCAGCACCTTGCTGCTGAATGAATGAAGTCAGCTCAGAAATATTATTAATGCAGGAAGTGACAATCTGATTCCTTAATAAAGGGAAAATAGGAATAGCCTTTAAGTCATTAATCCCTGCTTGAATAACAAAGGTATCTTGCTTGGAGACTGGAATAGGAGAATGACGATAACGCGCAAGTACCTGAGAGGTGGTCTGACCGCTAACACCAAGGTTAACGAAGACATAGTCATGAGGAAATCGAGGTGGTGGCCATGATTTAGAACGAGAGTCACCTAAGAAAAAAAGACGGGGTTTTGATCCGATAGGCGTTTGAGATCTAAGAGATGGTTGAGCTTTAAGTCCGATAGGGTCGAGGGAAAGCCTAAGGAGGAGACGATAATAGTAAAAGGCAGAACGAAAAAGGACTAGGTTAAAGAAAAAGGATATGAAGAAGACAAAGATTAATAGGGATTTAATAAGTCTAGAGGACATGGGAAGTGGCAGTTGAAGCGAGTAGCGAACCAGGAGGGCGCGAAAGTCATATAGTGTACGGTTTATAAATCAAGAAAAGAGTTAGTGTGACAGCAAAGAGTAATAGTGGTATCGGGATGAGAGCTGGAGAGTATCAAACGAGGTCATGCAAAGAAGGACTCATGCATAAGATTGTAGTATAGGTTGAGATAGATCATCAGCAGGCACTAACCAATGGCTTCTGCGAAGCAGTACGCCATAGAGCAGCTGATCGGCCAAGGCAAGAGCGTGGCCGACGCTTGCCAAGTCATCGAAGTGAGCCAACCGACTTACCATCGCTGGCGGACAGCAGTAAAGGGGGACGCAAGGCGAAGAAGCCAGGCGCCTGAATCAGCTGGAGAAAGAACACGCCGGGCTAAAACAGCTGCTAGAGGAGGCGATGCTGGGAAGACAAAAATCAAGAACCTTATTGCACCAGGATGCATAGCTTGCGCTGTGATGGGAAACGTCTGAGCCCGGGGCGTCGCCCAAGGGAAGTCGTCATCATGACCCGACGCTACACAGCATCCAAGCGTCGGGTCTGCCGTTTGGTGGTGGGCCAGTACCGCAGCAGCAAACGCCACAGCGGCAAGGTCAGGGACTTGGAGGAGGTCAAGCTCAGGCATCGTCTCAGCAAGCTCAACGCCGATCACGGTCGTTGGGGCGGGCGCAAGGCCTATCAACTTCAGCGGCGACGGTGACTTTCAGGAAAGTTCTCACTCTTGGGCTGCTCTTCAAGCGGCCTGAACTAATCGTACCGCCAGTCCCGTCTTCGTCTCTTCTGGTGGCTTGTTGATCCACACCACCTCTGGCTGGCGCCATCAGCGGGTGGATCGGCTCCATCGACGCGAATGTTTCTGCCGGGCCTTCTCGTAAACAAGGGCTCGCCGCAGGTAGAGTTCGACCGCGTGGCCGCTGTGACGCTGGTGAGGCGTCACGAACTTGATGCCGCTGTGACGGTGCTGATGGTTGTACCAATCCACGAACGACACCACCCACTCACAGGTCTCTGCCTTGCTGGTAAACGGCCTGTTTGGGTAGTCAGGACGGTATTTGACCGTGCGGAACAGGGATTCCGAGTATGGATTGTCATTCGACACCCGTGGCCGGGAGAACAAACGCAGCACCCCCAGCTCTTCCAGCCGGGCCTCGAGCGTGGCGGCGCGCATGGCGTTGCCGTTGTCGGCGTGCAGAACCAGCGGTTGGCGACAGCCCTTGTGCTGATCCGCTCCCGCAGGCCGGCCGGGCCCACCAGGTCGGCGGCGAACTGTGCGTCTTCTCGCTCGGCGACATCCCAGGCCACCACCTTGCGGCTCCAGACGTCGATCACCAAGTAGAGATACAGCCACACACCCCGCACCGTGGTGGGCAGATAGGTGATGTCCCACGACATCACAGCATTGGGGCGATCCGCTCGTAGCCGCGGCACGGGACGTGGTTCCTGTGGCGCTCGTGCACGGCCCCGGCGATGGGCCTGACCATGCGCGTGCAGCACCCGGTAAAAGCTGGACTCGGAGCCGATGAACAGGTCCTGATCGGCCAGTGCGGGCACGATCTGGCCTGGCGGAAGCGAAGCGTACTCCGGGTGGCTTCAGGTGAGCAGGATCCGCTGGCGTTCCTCCTCGCTCAGGCGGTGGGAGACATGGCGGGGGCTGCCTCTACGCCGGTCCTCACCGTTCCCATCACCCAGGAAGGCCTTGCGCCAGCGCTTGCGGGTGCGCAGGGAAATGCCGATCTCCCCGCAGGGGGCGCTGAGGGTGGCGCCGCTGGCCTTGGCCTCACCGATCAACTCGATCGCCTTCTGCCGGTTCGCGGCACTCGTCAGTCTTCCGAGTCCTCCGAGCACAAGGCCTCCCACTTTTTTCGCAGCGACAGCAGCGCTGCCGCCTCCGCCAGGGCCTTATCTTTGCGCTGCAGCTCCTTCCTGAGGGCCTTGATCTCTCGCTGGTCCTGGGCGCGGAACCTTTCGAGCTCCTTCTGCTCGGCCATCGTCAGCACCGGCGCGGCGTTGGCATCGGTGGCGGCCTGACGCCAGCGGCTCACCTGCTCAGGGAACAGACCCCGCTCCCGGCAGTAAGCACCGAGCTCGGTGTCGTTGAGGCCAGCGATCTCGTGCAGAACCGTAAACTTGTAGGCAGCGCTCCAGCCTTCTGGCTCCTTCTGGGATGCGGGCAACAACTCTCCCTGCAGACGCCAGGCCTTCATCCGGTTGTGGAGGGTCACGACGTGGATGCCCAGCTCCTATGAAATCCGGGCCACGCTCTGTCGCTACGGCGGGCTCATCCGCCTCTTCACATCAGCCTTGACGGCCTCGCTGTAAGGACGCATGGATCCTTTCCATCAAGACCACGGGTGTGAAATTGAAAGGGGTGACATCTTTCCTGAAAGCGGGGGGGAGAAGGTTTGTGCAAAAGGTGAAACAATGCATAGGCAGAAAAGGAAAGAATATGTTAGACATGAGACACTCGTACAAGGCAAGACACTGAAACGAGTTATAAGCTTAGATCGTGCCAGCAAACCTAACGCCATTCAGAGGGTGATTCATGTCTCCAGTCAGCCATTGCCGAAGCAAGTGTGTACTGATAAGGATAGTTCATACTAATAAGAAGATGAGGTTGAATGTTATTACTGCTAACTAGTTTGCGAATGCGAACGGGACTGAAAGGGTGACTTACGCGGAAAAGGCCTAAGACGAGCTCGATTGCATAGGAAATAGAAAGGATAAGTCTATAGGGTAGTGAGAGGAGTGAACGGCGACGCCCAGCAACTAAGAATGCCGACTCAACAAAGTCATGAACAGAGGGAGGTTCTGGCATACCAAAGTTATATAGGATCTCTCCCCCGTCAAGGGGGATTTTATTTAACATCCACAAAAGGGATAATACGAGCTCTTTGACATAACCGGCTGCTTTGCGTGTGTCACGATTACCCATAAAAACAAAGTAACCTCTAAGGCTAGCCTGAACTAGCCTTGATACATTGCCGAGTTCACCAGGACCAAAAACGACTCCGGGTCGGACAATAACGAGTCGGCGACCAGGGCTGGAAGACTGCCAAATAGAATGAATCTTTTCTGCTACTAGCTTAGAACAACCGTAGGCACTCTGCGGTGTTGGAATAGAAGATTCAGTCTTTAACGATTCACTAGGTCCGTAAGGTGCAATACTGCTGGTGAAAATGAGATTAGGGCAATTTACGATGGATGAATACTCACATACGTGCTCAGCACCTGGAAGATTGGTATCATAATATTCATGAGGCAAATGGCCTGGTTCGCGATGAATAGCAGCTAGATTGACGATTAAGTCAACGCCGCTCTTAGGCAAAGGCCAAGTGTCAGGAGGCTGCCGAACATCAATGCGGCAGATGCTAACACGAGGATCAGACAAGGCTACCTTGAAAGCAGACCTGAGGGGGCAGATATCAGCAAGTATGACATGATCAGCTAGGTTGTAGCGTAGAAGAAATGACGCAAAGTGACTGCCAATAAAACCAGTTCCACCAAAGAGAATACAAGTTTTAAAGATGGTAACAGGTGACGATAAAGCACTGGGCAGAGTCATAGGGCGCAAAAGCTAAGCTGGATTAGAAATGATGTGGTCAATAACAGATTCAATGCCAAAGGTTGTACTAACTTGATCTTTAAGTCGGGATCGTCTCTGAAAATGTGTCTCGTGTGTAAAGCAAGACCAAGAAGCTAGGAAATCACTAACAAGAGTAAGGGGATCCCAATGATGTGATACAGCACCTGCTCGAAAAGTAGATACTAGAGAACCTAACTCACTCCCTGGCTCACATATTGCAAAGATAGGTACCCCAGCAGCAAGAAGATTTGGAAGCTTGGATGGAAGAGATCCATCTCCAGTACCAAATGATTGAGGTATGATTTGGACAAAAGAACGCGCATACAGAGCAGGTAGTTCGCTAGAAGGAACTAGGTCATGAAAAGAGACATCCAGGCGAGTAGCTTCAAGTCGTAATCGATCAAAATGAGGACCTGCTGAGAAGATGTGACATTTAATAAGAGGATCTGTGTGTTGAAGAGCAGCAAGGAATGCCAACAGTCTGTCCGGTTCTTGCTTATCTCCAAGTGCACCTGAGTAGATAACATTATGATAATTAGAACCTAATGCGAGATCGACAGCTCGAGAAGGATAGTTTGTAGTCGGCAGAGTGACAAATGGATGGGATACCGTACATATCCGAGGATCAATAGAGTAACAATCGATAGCCTTAAGCATCATAGAGTGAGAAAGGAAAACCAGATGTTGGCAGGAATTGAAACCGCGACTTTCAACAGTATGAATCGCAAAAGCAATAAGCCTATGAATCAGTCCCTTCCTGGATATATAAACAGACTGAAGGTCATGAACAATGCCAACACGACGTATAGTTGAGGGAATAAAGAGTGATAAAAAAGAAAAGAAGAGGCTGGGGGGAAAGATTGCTAAGACAACGGATGATGAGCGTCTAAGACGATGGGTTAGAAGTAGGCTAAACCAAAACAAAAGAGAGTGAAGACTAAACCATGACTCTAGGATAATCCTTCGCAGAAGGGATGACTTTGGATAGATATTCCGACTACCACCGCGATGAATAACCATACCCTCAAGAGAGGCATCTGTATGTGTAACACGCCAATTTGGAAAAATGGGGTGAGAAGCGATTACATGTACTTCATGCCCTCGCTTAACAAGTGATTCTGCTAGGAATGTATTATAGCGACCAGTAGAGATAGCTTCTGGGTAGAAGAAGGGTGAAAACAAATAGATTGTGCGAGAACTATTGGAGGAAGGATTCATTGCCGCTAAGAGTGATAGTCCGAGGAGACACGCTGGCGGACTGGAGAACAAGGAGAACCAAAACAAACCATGTTAGAGGGTAGATCACGGAAGACAGAGCTCCGCGCTCCAACAACTGCGCAATCACCAATAATAACACCAGGTGCAACAAAGACATCAGAAGCAAGCCATACTTGACTACCAACAGAAATGGGCTTACCACGAATGGGAAAGCTTGGGACACTAAAATCATGATCGGCAGCACAAAGGTGACATAATTGGGAAATGACAGTATGATTGCCGATAGAGATACGGGAAAGAGTATAGATAATGGCATGATCACCAATCCACACATGATCACCTATGCTGAGATTCCAGGGATAAGTAATAGTTACAGATGATCTAATAATTGATCGTTTACCGATCTGAGCACCAAAAATACGAAGAAGAAAGCAGCGCCAGCCATAGGCAGGCTGTGGGGAACAGCGGAATAAGGTTGCCTGAACAAACCACCAAATCTGAACAAACCAGGCTGGACGCCCACGAAAACCATCAGGAAGCTTGAAAGTACTAAGATCTTGATACATAGGTTAGAAGAAAATAAGATAGATAGAGAATAAAAAAGAAAGACATGTAGCGTGGAACTAATTACCGCGTAGAATAGGAATCAGCTTAGCTGCAATAGTTTTGTAATCATAGCGACTATGGAATAACTGATAAGCGTTAACAGAAAGCACTTGTTTATCTTGGGTTGATAGGTCAAGCCACCTAATGAGTGCTTGATAGACACCTTCTAAAGTATCTGGGAAAACAATACCGGATTGGGCTATAGCAATCTCAGAAGATATATTAACGGGATGAGAGATAGCCACCGGAAGGCCACAAGCTAATGCTTCAGCGACGACAATACCAAAGTTTTCTTGATGAGAAGGAAGGCAGAAGACTTCTGCACAGCGGAAAGAACCCCATTTCAAGTCGTCACGGAGCATCCCCGTCCATGTAATGAACTGATCAACACCCAGACTGATTGACTGCTGCTGCAAAGAAGCCTGCCAACCGACGCTATCGGGGCCAGCGATGACTAATCGGAGACGGGAATCGAGCATATAGACTCGTGCAAAGGCCTCTATGAGTAAGTCGACACCCTTCTTGGGATGAATACGGCTGAGAAAAAGAATTATACGTTTATCACGGAGATCAGGGAATCGATCAAGGAAGACTTGTTGTTGTTTATCGGGCTCATATGGAGGTGATGAAGTACCATAACCGACGACACACTCATTAACATCGTAAAGCCAAAATGAATCTCTTGCAAGCAAGCGCTCTTGATCGGTAGTGAAAAGAACAGCAGAAGCATCACGTAAGACTCGATAGTTTGCCCATGGCCAATAGGCCCACTTTTTAAGATGCTTTAATGGATAGTTATATTTGAACCAAGGATCAAGCATGCCATGGGTATAGACATAGTACGGTATACCTGTTCCTCGAAGAGCGCGCCAGGTAGCGAATGCATTGTACTGCCAAAGATCGTGAACGATCACACAGTCGTTCTGCTGAGCGTAATCATAAATCAATTTGGGGAGACCAGGCCGGTAACCATAGTTTCCAAATACTGGTCCTAATGGAATAACTTCGAAGGGTTGATCAGCAAGCCAAGGGACATCAGGAGGATCAAGGGTGACAACAGATGTCTGGACACCAAGTGCGGCAAGGTGAGGGGAAATTTGACGAATACCCTCAACAGGCCCTCCACAAGCAGGATCAAGTGAACGGACAACACGCAGCAGATTCAAAGTCAAGAACGTTCAACAACAAAGTAATGATTAGACTCGAAGGAGAGCAAAAGGTACACCGATAGGTCTCAATAATAGTGACAACTAAGAAAGACGAAAAAAAGGTTGTGGCTAGTGAGATGATCCTACGATGTGAGAGAAGACATAGCGTCAATGATGAGCATAGTTCAAAAGAAACCTAGGTGGAAGCGAAGGACAAGCAAGAATTCTTGATGGAAGATGGGAATAGCCATAAAAAGGCAATGTAGAATCTGGATAGCAATTAGGGAGATAAGGCTTAACTGCTTGGCAATGCCATTTATGATGCCAATAAAGACATGGAAGCAGGAACTAAAAGCACAAAGAAGAACATCGGAGTAAGAACATCAGGCTTAGAACTAGAGAAAGCTGAACAGTTGGGGAATAGGACATGGCAATAAGGAAACAAGAGGCAAGGGTGATACGCTGAAGAGGAGTAGTATCAGAATTAAGCAACTGGTATAGCATGATAATGATCTGCTCAGATGAAAAGTGAACACAGACGTATGACGCAATAGTCAAGAAGCTTATTAACAGATATGGCTAGAAAGAAGAATGGCAATCTCGGGAAGACCAGAACAAGACGAACCAAGTAGAGATGACTATCAATAGGCGGCAAGGTAAATATGGTAATCATATATATAAGAGTATATAAGGATTAGAAGCGACGACGACGAATTGACTCACCTAAAAGGACAAGCCTCCATATAGACATTGAGCTGATATGACCTGATTCGAAACTGGTCCATTGGGACTGCAACCAAGAATTATCAAACCATCCTGTAGATTCAAGGAATGAAAGGCGAGAGATGCATATGGAGCGGAGTGGACCAAGGAGCCAACTGGTTAAAGGTAGAGAACAGCGGCCTGAGACTATAGCATTAGAATTAAGGGATAAAAGATCCTCACAAGACTTCAGGAGAAGACCTTGACCTGGACGGTGGAAGGACTGAGGTAATCGTAAAGCTAGTTCAACAATAAGAGAATCGAGAAATGGACATAGAGTAACAGGGTTGGAGGTGATATTAGAATCAGACAAGTTGCGGAGTAATAGAGGTTCGGTTATGCCAAAGAGATATGCCCAGCTGATCCGTCCCCATAGTTGCGTAATACGCTGAAGATCTAATGCTGGATAATGAGGGTGAGGCAATCCCGACTGAATTATAGGAGAATTATAAGATTCAGTAGAAGCAAAAACTTGGGAAAGGATGGAGTCGTAACTGGAGAGGTCATAATCAACAGTATCGAGAGAACCGATGCAAAGACGATAGACAAAACGACGCAGCGAAACTGGAAATAATTGAAGAATGCGAATAAGAGGAATATGATGGTGTAAGTACGTACTACCGAACAAGTCAGATGCGCCAGAGGAACTGAAGAAGGTGCTAATACCTAGTGTGGATAAGGCGCAACGTTGAAGATACGACGAGGGGTTAAACAAGGTAAGGTAGTCTGAACTCAAAAGTCCTTGCTGCAATGAGCTTACAGCAACATCCTCGCTAACATTTACATTATGGTGAGTAGTTGAACCAGGTTTCGAAAAGAACTGAACGCGGGTGGGGAAGTCGTAAAAGTCACCAGGGAGCGATACACTGACGTTTTGAGTAGAACAAGAATTGAGTCTATTGACAAGAGCTGAAAGGCAGAGTGATGCTGGATCAGTATTGAGCAAACAAACTGGTTCTGAAACAGAACGGAGTTGGAGAAGGATGACTTCTTCCAGTTGATGTCGAAGAAAGGTAGAAGCCCGTGAAAAAGACTTGAGTGGGAGAGGAGTCCAGTCAGGCCGGGGTTGTGAGGGCCAATAACGGATAGGGTCGTGAGGCCGAGAGTAATTGACACGAACAACGAAAGCAGGGGGAAATGCGGCGACACCCTTGGTTTCGGGTCCTGGAAATGAAAAAGAATGTGGTATATGTCCATATGTAAGTAGATTAGAGAAAGAGAAAGGAGTCTGTTCTTGAAACTGAGAGAGTTTAGATTGGTCGCACGAAAAAAAGAGACCGTCTGACTGCCAACTGATATAGAGAGGTTGAAGACCAATGCGATCACGTCCTAAGAGTAATTGACATTTTGAACGGTCATAAGCGGCAAAAGCAAATGAACCGCGAAGGTCAAGAACAAGTGAAAGTCCTCTTTGAGCGATACCTTCTACAATAGTTTCGGATTGTGACTCACTGTGCCAGGATGAAAAACGCAAACCGTGGCGAATTTCCAAGTGATTATAGATTTTGCCTGCAAGGTACAGGAATATATTGCCGCAATGGCTGATGGAAGGTTGGGAAGTAACCCAGAGTCGTTTATCAAGACATGTCGAGCTAAATTGCTCAGGATTAAAACCGGTGTTAGAAAGGTAGCCTGGAATCTGGCTACAGGAAGAGTGGGTGGAAAAGAAACCTAGCCAATCAGACATAAAGAGTAGTTAAGATATAAAGAGAAGCTACTTTACTAAAGAGACAAGTTAGGGAGTAAAAAGAGGAGAAGGTGACAAGAGATCGAAAGCTGGCGAATGATATAGGTGAAGAAAGGAGGGCGAAGTAGGTATTGTATTATCAGTGCAAGCAAGAACTGGAGACAGTACAAGAAAGGGCATATATAATAAGATCAAGAAGATCGACATGGCCAAAAGAAGGTGGAACCAAAGCTTAGTAGTTAGATACAAATCAAGTAATATAGAGAATCACATGAAGAAAACAGAGCAATATGGAGAGAGTGAAAGACAAAGAAGGAAGAGTGGTACTAGCGAGGATCAGAGGAGTGGTAGAGGGATAGCCAGGAAATAAGATGATTCAATGAAACAACAAAGAAAAAAACGATTAAGAGGTAAGAGATTTAAATGGCAAGAATGATGGTATCAAGAAGAAAAGAAAGAAAGAACCTGCTTACAAATATCTTGATTGCCAACTCCTAGTGATATAGTCCTTGCATGGCCTGCGTGACGGATCTTCGAAATAGCTGCTGGGTCAGATAAATAGGATTTACAGAGAGAGATACACTCATTAACATTGTCCCAAAAGAGCGCCTCAACAGATTCCTCAAAGAGAAGCTTATGCTCTGATGTGCGTTCAGCAATAAGTGCTCCTCCAGATGCAGGAACTTCAACAGAACGACGCGTATGGAGATCACGGTTGTGTGTGGATAGCATACCCAAGGAAAGGGCAGACAGGGAAAGGCGATGGGCATAGCCGTTATCAACAAGTGAAGAGCCTGAGATAAAGGATCGGAGAACAGGCCAATGAGCGCTGCGCTGCCACCGTGAGCCATAAATGGAAAGGGGGATGTGGGAACGCACCAAAGAGGCAAGAAATGCACCACGACGTTCAGTCGAAATATTCGTACCAATAAAAAGCAGCTCTGGTACAGGATTATCTAGCAAAGACAGAGATTGGTGGACTACCTCGTCATAGCTCATCCAGACTCGTAACACCTTACGAGCTCCCAATGCAAGCCATTCAAGTTCATTGATCTCCCTTCTATACACACATAAGTCATAGTAAGGAAATGCTTCTCGAAGTGAGGCGAAGCGGAGCCAGTCACGGGGACCGGTGGGATCATCATTACAATAGAGTATAATTGGACAACCGATTAATAATCGTAGGCGACGGAGAACAGTGGGACCAACGTACTGTCCACTGTCAATCCACAGTAAATCGGGTTTACAAGCTAAAGAGCTAAAGTAATCATGGAGACGTTTATAAAGCCTTCTTTGAAGGAGGCGGTAACCTGTGCGATAATGAAGCCAAGAGCTGATACGCCCATGGCGGCCAATAAAGTCATCAGAATTGAGAGCACTGACCTGATGTCCAAGACTCTGTAGGGCGCGAGCGCGATGAGCAACGGTTGAGCCAGGTCTGAGTGAACCAAAAGTAACAATATTCATAAAAGGAAAATAGAGTTTGTGTAAAAACAAATAATAGTTAGCATCAGGCTTAGTGATAAAAGAGATAAAGCTATAGACAAGTCACAGGCTGAACAGCACAAGAGATAGCTTAAGGATTTCACCAGAAGTACCATGTGATCTAGAGTAGCTTAGGCTATGCAACTTGCTCGAAGAGAATCAGTGAATTGAAAAGATAAAAGAAGTCAATATAAGTATAGGATTAATAAATAGTAGAGTTGATTAGGAGATATACAAGTCTCGGGCAACGAGGGCCTGCAAAAGGTTCAGCAATATAAATTTCAAGAACAATGAATAGGTAAGGATTTGAAACGGGGGTGGGAAGGAAACAGCATTCTGAGAGTAGACTTAGAATAATTCAAGCTAAAACAATCAGATCGCGGAAATCAGATAATAGAGCAAGAGGGATTATAAGAGGGTAAGGCAAAAGGCCTTGAAAGAGTGACAGGAGTACTAAAGAATAGAAAGTTAATCTTAAGAATAGCAGAACAGAAAGAATGAAACTGGGAAAGTAAAACAGGATTCAGATAGAATCAAGACTTAGACTTAGCAAAAAAGGAATGACAAGTAATGAAGACGTAAAAAGTATGAAATGAAAGTAAGTATTGGAAAGATAAGGACTTTAGTAGGCAGAAAGAGAGTGGTATTGTAAGAATATCTATAGGGATATTCTGTACCTAGAGGGGCGGGCTAAGAATGAAAAATAAATAGCCATGACTGGTATAACACGGATAAGAAGTCCTATAATTCTAGATAGGGACTCACTTCCTCCTGCCGCACTAGTAAAGACAGTTAAGGCTTCGTACATAAGACAGACGGTGATCGGACCTACGAGATAGAGATTAGGTGACAAGTAAGTAAGATTGAGAATAGGGAATGACACCAGATTAAGAATAGTAAAGACAATTATAGCGACAACAAATAGTGCTATAGGCCACATGAATCCAAATAGAGCCATAAGAGATACAAGAAGATTGCCTGTCCTAAACCCGCCAAGGCCGATACCAGAAACAACATAGTAGTTGTAATCACCAAATGAAGAACGAATGACCGAGTTTTTATCAAAGTCTGATGTAAAGAGACTGATGAGAGGGTCGGGAGCTAGTGCAATAATGCGATTGTATTCATAAGTGCGGACTAATGACCGTGAATCTTCATCTTGTAGACGGTGAAACCTGTATGAGAGGTCCAGATAGTTGACACTTATAAAACGTTTAAAGATAGTACTTTCAGTATAAGAGTCATCCCAAGGATAGGGGCCTTTATAGGTAGAGGTCCAAACATGTTTATCTCCACTAATAGCCGCATTAACAATTTTTTGAGCGGTTTGGACTGGGCCTCCACCGGCAATGCCGCTAAAGCGGACGTAAGCTGTAGCATTTGCAATGCGGTCAAGTACTGGAAAAACAAGAAGCCCAACTAGAATAAAGTTGATGACTATTCGGGATGATTGCTTACGCGCTGCTGAGGAGACCTGAGGATAAAAAAGCTTTGTCGATAACAGAATAAGGGTGTTGGCTATTATGATAAGTATATTGAAACGTGAAAGCGAGGGAAGCGTAAAAAGGATTGTTAATAGGAATACCAAGAAAGGAAATGACTTATAGCTGTATTTTCGCAAGTAAGGAGTTGCCGGAGTATAGAATAGGCACGCAAATGAAAGGACACCAAAGATTGATACTGGCTCAATAAATTTAGTTACAAAGTCTAACCTGCCAAAGACTCTAAGGCCTGTTGTTAGAAGACGAACAAGAAGTGCAAGTAAGATAATAATAAAGAAGCTTTGCTTGGTGAGTGCAATATTGTTCTTTATCAAGGTATTAATCTTTATAGAATAAGAACGGAAGGTTGAATCTCTTGCAATGTCAAGAGATAATGAATATGCGGGGATTAGAGCAAATAGAGCTATCGATGCAATTGAGAATGTATTAACGGGTAATGCTAAGTTGTGTGTGATGGGCTGTAAGTCAAAAGTGAGGGCAACTATTGGAAGCCAGAAATATGATGCCTGGAAGCCAACGAGGGCAATTGAAGAAAGGGAAGGACCTCTAGACAGTCTGGAAGTAAGAAATAAGCCTAGTAAAGCTGAAATGAAGCATATAGAAGCTGAAACGGTATTCTCATAGGATGAGTCAATTATAAGTTGTACAAGAAAACAAGCAAGGAATAGGAATGTAGCAAAGTTTATGATCATAATACGATGGTTAGGCTGTGGGCGGTGAAGAATAGATATCAACAGTTTTATATGCTATAGCGTTCCAATCAAGAGTCTTTGCAAAATGGCGCGCAGACTGGCCCATGATTTGAAGGGATTGACAGGAGTGAGCCATGGATATATTATCAAGAGCATGAATAAGTGAAGTAACGTTACCAGCCTCAAATGTAAAGCTGAATGAGGGAGATAAATAGAAAGCTAGAGAATCTATATCTGAAATAAGCACAGGCTTTCCGGCGCTAAGAGCATAAATCAAGCTTCCAGAGGTAAAAGTATCTCTGAAAGGGAGTATAACAAGGTCTGCTAGTTCTAGGTAACGATTGAGCTGATGATTGTCGACGAATCCAGGAACTAGCCTAATTTTACTACAGCTCCGAAGTTGTTGGTCTAATACGGGATACTTGCTACTATTAAACTGGCCAACAATGGTAACATTTGGAGTGAGATCTCCTATCCGTTCGCTAAGGGAGTGCAAGGCAGAGCAAAGAAGATCTAGTCCCTTATAAGGAGAAACGTGCCCAAAATAGAGCATTCTCAACGGGGAAGACGGTGTGAAGTTATTTGGTAAAAATGGTTTTACATCGAATGCACATGGGTAACAGCCATGGGGAATGAAGTAGACTTTATTTTTGGAAACAAGGTAAGCATTTGAAATGGTTAGGGCTCCAGAAGCGGAATGGGTAATGAGTGAACTGACAAGAGCAGAAACTACACGATAGAAAGTATTAACTGATGAAGATGAATTATGTGTATTGATATTGTGGACTGTCCAAACGGTCTTAATCCGCAAAAGCCTTGCTATAAGGAGAATAAGGATGATAGAAAATTGCCAAAAGAGCTTGCTAGGACTTAGGTTAACTCTTCCTCCAGCCCGGTCAAGCCAATGGAAATGGATTGTAGATATACTCCTAAATAGAACGTAGCGATAGAGAGACGTGATAGAATTACAGGATACAGAGGTAAAACCAATCTCGTTTAAAGCATTAATGAGTAAGTAGTTGTATGGATTATGGGTTGAGTTAATGCAGGGATAATGAACAGATCTGTACATTAGGGTGAGATCTCATCGGATAAATGACGTGTTCGAAAAAGCACATCTAAAGTATCAGAGAACATTGAGTTATAGTCGTATTTCTCAAGCTCTTTAGCAGCTAGATTAGCTGTGGCTAGAGCTAGTTCATAATTTTCTTTCATATCAAGAAGTAGGTGGGCTAAATGAGCTGTATTGCCATTTTCATAAGACTTATAGTGGATATCTGGATGGAGAAATTCATCAGCACCACACCTAGTTGAGGCAATTAAGGGGATATTGTGCTGAACAGCCTCCATGAGGGCAAAACTCAAGCCTTCGGAAGACGATGCGAAAACAAATACGTTGGAGAGCTGGAGAAGTTCGTGAACATCTGATCGTTGACCAACAAAATGGATATACTTTGCAAGGTCAAGAGATTCTACAAGTGATCGTAGAGAAGACTCGTGAGCGCCAGAACCGATAAAAAGGAAACGATATGTCTGATCTCTTTCAACAACGAGACGACATGCATTAATAATATCCTCGTATCCCTTGCGTGGAACTAAAGCGGCTACAGTAGTACAAATGAAATGGTTCGTATTAAGGTTGAGTTCACCAAAAAGCATATTGTATTGCTCCTGGGTAATGCGATTGCCAATAGGAGAAGGGCGGTTGGGTATTAGTTTAATTAGTGATCGTTTAATTGATAGGACATTGCCCAAGTTTGTGAGATTAGAATGGGAGACCGAAGTAAAAGTAACTACGCGAATGATACGTCTATAAAGGCGATAGTAGCGATTTGAAAGTTTGAGGGATTGAGGTACGAGATGAAATGTGATTGTAACCGGTACTTTTGTTTTAGTTGCAGCAAGAATAAATGCGTAGCTCCTGGATGGGAAAGGAAGGTTAATGTGAATACTATCGGGATTGATAAATGAAATAAGCGACTTATATTGAAGGATCCAGTAAAGTAAATAAAGGGATCTAATCAGAGGTATCTTGAAAAGTCTTGATGAGGATGGGGCATTGCAATGGCATATGTGGATTGGAAGATCTTTAACTGCGTTGTCATTACTAAGTATTTCAGAAAGCTGCAGATAACATTCATAATAGGGACAGACAATGTATACTTTTATACCTCGCTGGGCAAAACTTAGGGATAGATTAATGGCATATTTCTCGGCACCCCCAAAGTACTTTCCAGGTAACCAGCAAAGGTAAGTTTTGGCAATCATAGCACTTAGACTTCAAATCTCAAAGATGAATAGATAGAAATAGGTAGTAGAGGTATAAGTTGAACTAACATATAGGTAATGGATCAACGTATAAGGCAGTA